>JAVXNK010000001.1:0-99465 GCA_036645835.1 Angelakisella sp.
CCGCCAATGTGCGGCTGCTGGATGAACGCTACATGGCATACCAAACCACACCGCCACCGCCGGAGAACCCGCTAAACCACTGGCAGAAGTGGAATGATGCGGAAAAGATACTGCTGGATATCCACAAAAGCCGGCTTGAACATATGGCGGCGCTGATCCACTGCGGTGAAATGAACATGGGAGAAGGAATAGGGGTGATTTAATGAGTTACAGCAAAAAGACATGGACCAACAGACAGAGCGAATATCCCAACCGGCGTAGGCTGACTGCCACGGGTACAGCAGAGGTTTACGAGGTTGCCAGAGAGGAAGGATTGGTTGTTGAGGAGGGTGACCCCTTCGACCAGGCCAGCATGAACGACCTGGAAAACCGTGTGGCAGGTGCCTTCGGGGAACTGGTGGAGGGTACTATAAAGGTAGGAAAGGCTGTAGTTGCGGATAGTGCCGATGCAGTGGCATGGGGGAACATAAGTGGGAAGCCTACTACATTTCCTCCCCAGGCGCATACCCACACCAAAGCGAACATTACAGACTTTCCTACATCAATGCCTCCGACTGCGCATACCCACACCAAAGCAAATATCACAGACTTCCCAACCTCATTGCCTGCAAACGGTGGTAACGCAGATACGGTGGACGGTTTTCATATCGCAGGCATTGGCACCTCGGCCCCCGGTTCGCTTGCCAACAATGCGCTATTCTTTGTGTATGAATAAGGGGGTGTACTTATGGCGCAGGGTTTAATTGGCGTGAATGGTGTACCTCGCAATATAACCGAAGTTTATGTAGGTGTAGGCGGCGCTAGGAGAGCTTGCGCCGCTATATATGTAGGAGTGAGTGGTGCACCAAGGCTTGCTTGGAGCGGCAACAAGTATAAGGGTGTCATGTTCGGTAAATCTTCTACCGAGGGTGTAGACCTGTACACGGTGGATTATGCAGGAGGTACGTACGCTCTCTCTGCTACCGGCAAAAAACCGCCTGCACGATATATGGCCTGTACGAGTAATATGTTCTTTGGTAACCACTGGGTATCTAACGGGGTGCACACTCTTAGAAAAATAAATTATGACACTATGGCTGTCATAATAGAGGTTCCATGCTTCTCGAACTATAGTAATTCAGAAGTACCAATTGGTACTTCTGGCGGGAGATTGTTTGGCGCTGCTAACCCATCAACCGAGCTTTCTGCAAGAGAGTATGACCCGAAAACCCTTGCAGTTATACAAGACCTTGCTGGTTCGAATTATAGTCAAATGAATAGATTCTTAATAGGCACATTGGGAGGAACACCGAGCACTCTCATGCTTGGTATTAGAAATGAAGACGACGACGGAAAAACAACTGGTTATGCTATATTCTTGTATGACATTAACGCACAGGCCATCACTGGAACGCATATGTCCCAAAGTAAGAACTATTCCCTCCGTGACGGTGATGCTACTCCGAATGGTGACTTATATACAAACTGGTACTCAGCAGGCATGTACAAAAACACCGTTGCTACAGGTATGGGTGTCACAGACTGCATAGCAGTGATGAAATAATAGGAGGATAAACGAATGAATTTTTTAGTAACCAACGCTTCCCTTTCCATGTTCGAGGTTGGTAACACGATTGACTGGTCTGGTTTTGGGTTCAATGTAAAAGCTGTTGCAGCCTACATGATGCAGGGCTTTCAGCAGGGGGACGGTGATAGGCTTGTTTCCATCCTGCCCATTGAGGATGAAGCAATCCTAAGAGAGAGACTTGGTGAGGTCGTAGGCACTACTGATACATTTGGCAACTACTTTAAAATTGTTTCTGAAGCAGAGGCCTTTGCAGAGCGTGACCGTCTGAAAGTTGCTAATGACTTAGCAGAGGAAGTGTGCAGAAACACCCCCACCGATGATGACATCTTTAAGGCGCAACAGCTAAAGCTACTCACCGAAATAAACATGAAGCTGGGGGGTGGAGCAAATGTTTAAACTGATAGCCAAGTACTACCGTATGGGCATCTATACCGATGCTGACATTGATATGTATGTGCAGTGCGGTACGATTACACAGGCACAGGCCGACGAAATTAAAGCAGGGAGGGCATAACCATGGAGCGAAACATTCTGACCGAAATAAAACTGGGGGCAACTGCTTTCTTTGCCGCCCTCACCGCATGGCTGGGTATTCTGGCCATACCCGTATACATACTGGTGGTGCTGAACATTTTTGACTACTGGACAGGTATCACCGCCGCTCCTTACCGTGGGGAGGAGCGTACCAGTGACAAGGGGTTCCGAGGCATTGCAAAAAAGGTGTGTATGTGGCTTTTAGTAGGCCTTGGGGCTGTGATGGATATGCTTCTGGCCTATGCTGTTGCTACTATTGGAATTTCTATGCCTTTTAACTTCCTACTTGGTGCTGCCGTAGCCATCTGGCTTATTTGCAATGAGGTCATAAGCATCATAGAAAACATTGTGGATATCGGCGTGGAGGTTCCGGGCTTTCTGCTTACACTGGCAAAGTGGGTAAAGAAGTCCACGGAAGAAAAGGCAGAGATAAAGGAGGGAGATAAGGCATGAGCCAACGTCTAATCCTCCCTATTGATGACTGCCAGCTGAACGCTGGGTATAAGTCTGTTGCCTACCGCAGGGAATGGGGTTATGGACACTATGGTGGTGACTTTATCGAGGTCAGCAAGTATCGTGTGCTGCGTGGCATGGGCAATGGTAGGGTAGTAGCTTGCGGAATGGATGGGGCAACGCCTGCCCAAAAGATGGGCAACAGCACGGTTATTGTGTTCGATGACGTGGAGCTGAACGACGGCCGAGTGCTTGACCTTGCCTGTAGAATGTTCCACCAGGAAAAGATTGCAGTCAAGGTGGGGCAGGAGGTGACCCCTGCAACTATCCTGGGCGAGTATGGTAATACCGGCGCAAGCTCCACCGGTCCGCATCTGCACATTGAGTTTGATACCGACACGCAGTACCCGCAGTATGCCTATGGAATCAAGTCCAGCGGCCAGGTTATCAAAAAAGGCAGCAAGGATACCACCATAGATCCGTGCAAGGTATTTTGGCTGGCTCCCAGCCAGAGCCTAACTGCGCCGGCAGAGTGGATTGCAGAGGGCTGGATGACACGGGAGCAGCTGCAGCTACCTACACTTCACCCGGACAAGCCCGACGCAGACCTAGCCGCCGAGCTTTCTAGAGAGCGAGAGCTGCGGCAGGAGGCGGAGCGAGAACTGGAGGGACTACGGAGCAGGGTGAAGGTTCTGATATCCGAGCTGCAAGGGGAGATAGGCATGAGCGGGAAATAAAATACCACACTTTACACCACACTTTCATTTTGTCAGTGGCAAATGTATACTGTCTGTAGGCTATATACAAGTGCGTAGAACGGCTTAAATAGACACCCTGTCAATTCTGCATAGGTGGTAAAATTTAAAATAGTATGGTTCGATTCCCGCCGCCTCCACCAACGACAAAGCCGCTTAGATAGTACATCTAGGCGGCTTTTGTTATATGTCTCAGGCAGTGAAAGTATATGAACGTTCATTTGCTCTATTTATAGTTTCCGTACAACCTTGTTCACGCGGAACATCTGGCTAAGCAGTGCCCAATTCTGTGCAAACGGACGCATCAGGTTCCAATAGCCTCCACCACGAAGACCAAACTCATTGATTAGGTTAAATTTTCCCTGAATACTCCGAACATCCTCAAACCATACAATGTGATTGCTCCCATCCTGTGCCCGGTATCCAAAGAACGGCGATTGGGCGGTTTCGTCAAATTTAATTGTGGCATTATTCTTTGCGGCTATTTGTATGGCATACTCGTTTCCAATGCTGGTAGCTTTTGTAACACCCTGCACGAAAGGAAGTTTCCAGTCATAGCCGTAGTTGGGGATGCCCAGCATAATTTTTTCCTTCGGAATTTGTGTTACAGCATAGGCAACTACTTCGCGGACATTTGGTAACGGCGCCACTGCCATAGGCGGGCCGTAGGTATAGCCCCACTCGTAGGTCATTAGCAGCACCGTATCAGCAATAGCGCCGATAGCAGCATAATTGTGGGCTTCATACAGAAGACCCTCTTGTTCGGAGGAAGTTTTGGGTGCTAAATCTACATTGACACGATACCCGTTTTGGTGCATGCGCTCAGTAACATTCTTCAAAAAACGGATAAACGCTTCTTCATCCTCCGGTTTTATGTATTCGAAGTCAACATCCAGCCCCAGATACCCCTTTTCCTTCATTACGGCCAGTAGGCTATTGATGACGGTATTTTGCAACTCTAGGTCGTTGAACAATTGGCTGGCACGTTCACCGCTAAAGGTTCCTTCCTCAGTGATGGAGGATAAAAGTAGAATTGGCGCAGTATTATACTGATACGAAAGGCTAATTAATTCCTGATCGTTTACGGGAATCAGTTCACCCTCCGTTGTAAAACCGTAGCCGAATATAGTAAAATCAGTAAGAAATGGAAGTGAATACTGCATAACACTGCGGTTGATGTTAGGGTATGCATATCCGTTTACGGATATTTCTCTCTGCGATTCGCCTTCAAAGCTGATTGTGAGTTGCTGTCCAATGTTAATTTGACGGTTCAAAATTAAGTTTGGATTTTTCTGCAAAAGTGTCATGACGGTTATTCCGTACATGGCAGCAATGGAATAAAGCGTCTCACCCGGCTTTACAGTATGTACGGTTTTGGGAATTAGGATAATAAGTGCCTGACCGATAACGAGATAAGGGAGACTCGCAAGCCCGTTGTCGGTTATGATACGCTGCACAGAAACGCCATAATGCCTTGCAATGCCCCAGACGGTGTCACCTTTTTGCACAACATGAATCATGAATAATTCACTCCACTCTTCTTTATATGCTGCATAAATGAAATGCTAAATAATAAATTGTATGCACTGGGAAATTAGTATAAGAACCATATATGCTTTACTGTACTTATAAAAACATACATTATAGAATGGTATCTTAATTGAGCGTGATTTATAAACAGAGTAATGGGCGGGCGCTCCGCCACACATTAGGTGAAGTGGTGCTTTTTGAATTTGTAAGCAGCATGCAAAGCCAAAGCGGACATCAGGTACAGCTGTAGATTCCCACCACTCCATCAAATAAAAGGAGCTACGGGAACATTTCAAAATTATGAGAATATGATAATAAGAGTAGATTATATGACAAGACGAGCACAGGGATATAATTCCACATTGAAACGGTAAGCATCCTGTCCATAGCTTGTAATAATCAATTAGGGGCTATTATAGCATAGTTTTGATAATGATAAGGAGACGGTACCTATGTATAACCAAGGTTATAGTTACACTACAAAGCAAACGGCACTACGGGACACATTGCGGAAGCTCTGGGAGCAACATGTTATGTGGACAAGGTCATTTATCGTAAGCACAGCATCCGACTTAGAAGACTTACCCTTTGTAACAAACCGACTGCTACAAAACCCAAGTGATTTTGCTAATGTTTTGAGGCCTTTTTATGGGAGCCAGAAGGCAAATCAGTTCAAAAACTTATTGACACAACATCTACTGATAGCTGCGGATTTAGTAAACGCAGCAAAGCAGGGGGACGCCCAGAAGGCAGATACTGCCCGCAAAAATTGGTATGCAAATGCAGATGCCATTGCTTGGTTTTTAGCACAGCTAAATCCTTATTGGAGCCAAAAGGAGTGGCAGGCACTGTTGTATAGCCATTTAAAAATGACCGAAGCCGAAGCGGTATCAAGATTGACCGGGAAGTATGAGGAAAATGTGAAGCAATATGATGCCATTGAGGACGGCGCATTAAAAATGGCTGACTACATGTATTATGGGTTACAACGCAGATGATAGCCGATGAAATATTATAATATGAAGATAGATGCTATGCCGAAAGTTTTGATTGGTATGAGAATGATGGGGCACTTTATTGTTTGTCATTAAAACCAGCAGAAATAGAAGGGTTTTGAAAGAATGTGCATATGGTATTGGCTGCCTTGCTAATGAGCTAATAAATAATGCAATTGAAGACAAATTTATTGTGGGTCTAGGCAATTTAGTAGTGCCGCTGGGGTTAATTTATACATCAGATTAACCTCAGCGGCACTATCGTTCTATACATTTGCTTTTATTAGTTGGTATTAACAGAATAAATTAAATTAACGCCCTGAAATACATTTGCTTGGTGTATTAAATTTGATTGTTGTGTGTATGTGGCGTCTTGTATTGGCACTGCAAGTCCAGCAGCAATGGCTGCTTGCAATATATTGCTTTCATTAAATATCCTGTTAATAGTGCTACCATTAGTATTGAGATATTTTTTTTGTAGTAATAAATTTTGGTGAATTTAATTGATGATTTATGCGTAATTGTAAATGATTTATTTAGAAGCTTGTCAAATTCCCTAAGCTCTTGTAGTCCTTCTTCATTATCTGCGCCGGTTACTGAAATACTTAACATCTTATACACCCCTTTAGTTTCTCATCTCTCAAGATTATAATATGATTATGTAAATTAATCCGTGATAGTATTCTAAGCCATCAATCTTAGCGTAGGTCTATGTTCAATCATCCGTGGACTTGTTAAAGTAAATTGTCACAACTTAAGCAATGTACTCATACTATACAAGTGAAGTTATGAAAGCGAATAATAAAAATGGGGGATTTAAATGTTAACAATTACGGTGACTGCTTGCAACAATGAAAAAGGTCTAAGAGAGTTGAAAGAATTTGAAAGATTTCTAAGCGCTCAATATGAAATATGTTGTAGAAGCAGATGCAGAAATATATGCTCAGAAGATTCTTGTGCCGTTGATAGCGATGATTTTGCAGTTAACGCTTATCCAACCGCAGTTAATGACCAGATAAAGGATTCATATGTAGTTTAATAATTGTGTTTGGTTTATAGATAAAATTTTATTGCCCTTTCATATCTAAATGCCTTTGCAATCATATAAAAAACCTCCTAGTTTAGGTGTCTTCACTAAACTATAGAGGTTTTTTTATGCATATTAGATTTGGGCGCCAAGTTTACACTTATCTAAATCTTAACAACAATCTTTCATCTCAATTTTGGTGATTGATATCCAATGTAGTTAATAATTCAAACTTTTGAATGCTGCTTGAATTAAGATCACAACTCAATAAGTTAATCGCATTAATTCTATGATATAAAATAATGACCCAAAGTCAGCAAAAAGCACATAGTAGTTTAAATAAATGCCGGATTACATGCGTGTAATCCGGCATTTCTATTGCTATACGATACTTTTAAATCTGTTTTGGTATTTTTCATGGAAGCCCCATGCGGTACAAAATAAAAACACCGCCCCGGTTAAAGGGCGGCGCTGGGAAGATGATCAACAAAAGCTTTCATATCCTGCTTAGACTGAATCATGTGGACTTGGGCAAGGATAGCCTGTTTTTGTGCTTCGGTGCAGCTGTCAAAAAACCTGGCTGCCTCGTAGTTTTGAAGCAGTGCCATACCAAAGCCCATTGGAAGTTCGCTTAGTGGGTCCATATATATCACCTCGGATATAGGGTACGGAGAAAAGGGGAGAATATACTCTGAAAAATTTTACAAAGGCACGGGTTTCGTACCAGATGTGAACTAGTGGTCCCCTTGGGTAAGCTTCTCGGCATAGTGGCACAGGCTCTCAAAAGAATTTACACCCTGCGCACGTTGTTGTATCATTTCTTTTACATATTCGGGAAGCTTATTAAAATACGCTACGGCTTCCGCATTGTCCTTTAGTAAGGCGTTTAAATCACCATATTTGCGGTCCATTTTAATATCCCATTCCGCTTCTGCGTTGTCACCAAGAAGTGTGCTTAAATCACTATATTTACGGTCCATATTCCTGCTCCATTCCGCCGCTTCAGGTCGGCACATCAGTTCATGAAAAGAAACGCTTACCAGTTCAATTTTAGCCTGTAGGCTTGTTCCTGTAGTTCCTCAAAGGTAGTAATATCATCCCGAATTAAAAGCTCTTTGCGCACAGCGTTGGGTAACGTATCAAAATATTCCTTGCTGGATAAATCTTGGTCTAATAGGTCAGTGAGGCATAGGTGTATGTTATCAGGCATGGCATGCTCCATTCTGCCGCTTCCCGGTGGCGCAAAATATAATTTGTAGGGACTTCTGCCGCAGCTTGAAAAATATTTTCAAGCTACATAATCCCTCTAACTATTTTGTCCGTAGCGCACAAACTTATACCTGAACATTCTTATGCTTTTATGGCCCAACGCAGCTTTGCAGAGCGGGCACGGCTGTTGGAATGGCATTCTTCCGAAGATGGACGAATGGGGTCAGGAGCAACTTCACGATAAATTCCTTCACGGAAAAGGCGCTGAAAGGACTTTTTAACCATGCGGTCTTCACCCGAATGAAAGGAAAGTATGGCAACGCGCCCGCCGGGGGCAAGCACATGGGGAAGCTTTTCTAAAAACTCATAGAGCACTTCAAATTCATTGTTAACATCGATACGCAAAGCCTGAAAGCAACGCTGGCAGGACTTTTTGACTTCTTCCTTCCTGTTCTTCTCCGGAATAAAGGACAAAGCATCTTTTATAATCTGCTCCAGTCGTGTTGTTGTAGCAATATCCCGTCCCTTGCTAATTTCCGCAATAATGGCATGGGAGATAGCCTCAGCATGGGGTTCGTCCGAATTTTCTATCAGCATACCCTGCAGCTCATCCTGTGTAATGGTTTTTAGACGCTCTGCTGCCGACTCGCCCTTGTTTGGGTCCAGCCGCAGATCCAGCGGCCCTTCTGCCTTAAATGTAAAGCCTCTATCCGGATTATCAATCTGCATGGAGGAAACGCCCAGGTCAGCCAGTACAAAGTTTAAAAGGCCCGCCTCCTCGGCAATCCGGTCTATCTGGGAAAAATTCATCTGCCTAATCTTTAAAATATCGGGGCCATAGCCCAAACGTTCCAGCCGCTCCCGGGTGCGGGGCAGTTCAAGGGAGTCTACATCGGTTGCGTATAGAAAGCCCTTTCCGTCTAAGCATTTCAGCATTTCCTGAGTATGGCCGCCGTAACCTAGCGTTGCGTCCAATCCGGTTTGCCCTGGAGTAATCTGTAAAAACTCCAGTATCTCTTTCACACAGATAGAACGGTGCATACCTGCCGGGGTGCTGCCGCGCTCAATGACTCTTGCCACATCATCGGCATATTTCTCCGGCTGCA
Source organism: Angelakisella sp. (assembly GCA_036645835.1). Classification (GTDB taxonomy): domain Bacteria; phylum Bacillota; class Clostridia; order Oscillospirales; family Ruminococcaceae; genus Angelakisella. The sequence continues at coordinate 9,177 of JAVXNK010000001.1, forward strand.
GCTCCTTGTATTTTTCCTGAAACTTCCGAGGGTGTGTGCCCTTATATCGAACCCGTCTCTTGTGCTCTTGATTATTCATGGTGCCTCCCGTATATCGTATAAATTGGTGTAATTGTCATACTGCTATGATACCAAATACCCGCCATAAAAACAAGCATACAGGGAAGAATGGCTGCCAAAGCATCTTTAAACTCTACGGAACGTTTATTGCTATTTCCAGCCACTTGGGTTATGCTGTTATAAGGGAGTGATTCTATGGATTGCAGTAAGGTAGGCGGGCTGATACTAAGCCTGCGAAAGGAAAAAGGGCTGACGCAAAAGCAGCTTGCCGATGCCATGAATATTAGCGATAAGGCCATCTCTAAGTGGGAGCGTGGGCTGGGCTGCCCCGACGTATCACTGCTCCAGGCACTTTCTCAGGTACTGGGGGTCAATGTCGAGAAGCTGCTACTTGGAAGTCTAGAGCCAAATGATAAAGACGGAGTAAATATGAAACGCATTAAATTTTATTATTGCCCCACCTGTGGGAATACACTGACTGCAACGGGGGATGCCGCACTTTCCTGCTGTGGGCGGAAGCTGACCGCCCTGACACCCCAGCCGGCCGATGAAGCCCATGGGGTAACAGTGCAGGAGATTGAGGATGACTACTACGTTACCTTTCCCCATGAAATGAGTAAAGCACACTATCTTACCTTTATCGCTTATGCATGTTCTGACCGTGTGCTGCTCATTAAGCTGTATCCCGAGCAAGGTGGAGAGGTACGCTTCCCAAGAATGAAACGGGGAAAACTCTATTATCATTGCAGCCGGGACGGCCTGTATGTAAAAGGCTAAATAAGCAGTAGGTAAATAAAAATGGCAGGCACTTGGTTGTGACTGTCATTTTTGTTTTTATAACCATTAAATTTATGAAAAATAACCCTGTTTTTTGTAGTAGTGTTTAAATAATTGGCTTTCTGTGGTATGATAAACAAGGCTATTTCAATTTCAAAAGAGGTGCGCTTGTGCATACTGGCATTAAAAAATGGGTTATTTTTCTGGCTACTATTTCGATTGTTGTATCGATTGTTACGCTAGGCATTACTCTGGAATATGAGCATACATTTCCACGTACACATGAGCTGCCCAGCCAGCTTACCATAGATGGAAGATACAGAGTAAATGGCTCTGACCTATGGATGACACTACCAAAGGACCATTCACTGGGACTTTCCGGAAACAATACTGTAACGGTAGAGGGGCATTTTAATAGCGATATTCCCGAAAATGTGCAGATTATGATGCGCATTGATAACCTGCGGGTAAAGGTATTTATAAATGACGAAGCAGTATATTCCTTTGGAGAACCCCATAGCTTTCCCGTTTATGCACGGTCGGCTGGTAACCTGTGGGATTACTTTGTGTCCCCCGGTATAAAAGCTACCGACACAGTACGTTTGGAGCTTTATAATGTTTATACGAACCACGTAAATACGTCCTTCAAAAGCTTTCTGGATAGCATCTGTTTTGGATACGAGAGTGTCATAATAAGGGATGTTTTAGGGGGCGGGTTGCTGAACTCCTTTGCATCGTTCTTTGCTATCTGCATAGGCGTTCTGGCTATTGGAACATCGGTGCTTTTGCGAAACCTTGGCCGCAGGGTTCTGCCTACCATCTGTTTTGCCTGCCTGTCCATCTGTAGCGGCATCTGGTTTTTTATGGACTTTAAAATACTTCACTACATGATACCCTATCCCGTATTCAACAACAGCTTGGATATTATCAGCCTTATACTAACTGCTGCACTGTTGCTGCTCTATGTAGCGGTACAGCTGCATGGCAGGTGGAGCATTGTACTGCGCATTACGGCACTTACTCAGTTTGCCCTTATTCTGGTAGCCACAGTGTGTCAGTTCATAGGGATAGGAGACTATTATCATTTTATTCCCGTCATCTACATAGAGTGTTTTGCCTCGGTTGTGCTCATTTTGGGCGGTGTGTTTTACGAGCGGTACCGCAGACCAAATGAGGAAATCAATCGGCTGGTGCGTGCAGCCACACTGCTTTGCGTGGGTGCCCTAGGGGATATTGCCTGTTACTATCTGGGAATAGTACCCTACACCTTTGGCTTTAAGGTAGCCTTCTTTATCTTTGTACTTATGCAGTTTGGGCAGCTGATTAAATCTATTTCGGAATTTATTGCCGAGAACGCACGGGTACAGGTTCTGCAAAGTATGGCCTATCGCGACTCCCTTACGGGGCTGGCCAACAGAGCCGCCTATCTGGAAAAGGTAGAGCAGCTAAAGGATCAGCTTCACCTGCAAACGCAGTTTGCCATTCTCTTTTTTGACGTTAACAACCTGAAGCAGATTAATGACCTTCAGGGACATGAACAGGGTGACCTTCTTATTATATCGGCAGCCCATATTATTACACATATCTTTCAGGGCAGCCCCGTATACCGCATAGGCGGTGACGAATTTATTGTAATACTGGAGGGCGAAAGCTATGAGGCCCGTCGGCAGCTTTTGGAGAGCTTTACAGCAGCTTTGGCAGAATACAATGCAGATGAGAGGCATGCGCAAAAGCTGAGTATTGCTTACGGTATAGCGGCACGCCCTACCGGCCAAAGCATTGCCTATGAGGCGGTATTTAAACGCTCGGAAAAAGCCATGTACCGGAACAAGACCGCAGAGAAGGAAAAGGCTTCAACATCGCCACAGAAGATATAACAAAAGAAGCGGGAAAGCAGATGCTTTCTCGCTTCTTTATTATAAAAATACACTTAACTTTTTAAATGCGGTGGGCAGGGTAAAGTCCTTGTCCAAATCTTCCTGTGTTACCCACACCAGCTCTTCACCGCAGTCCCCACACTGGGCAGTGTAGCAAAGCAGCTCCCATTCTACATGGGTGAAGATATGCCGCTTGGTTCCGGCCTTCTGCACATCTTTAGGGGAAAGCGTCCACTCCTCCAGCAGTGAGGAAACCTCGGCAGGGGAGAGGCATCCGGGGACATTTGGAAATTCCCATAGTCCACCCAGCAGTCCTGCGTCCTCTCGTCTGCGTATGGCTACCTGTTCGCCGCAGCGGAGCAGCAGTACTGTTTTGGTTTCCTGCCTGCGGGGCTGCTTTTTGGCTTTTACGGGCAGTTCCTGCCAGCTGCCGTTTTGGTAGGCTCCACAGCAGAATGCCAGTGGGCAGTCGGTGCAGTGAGGCGGGCCGCTGGGTACACAGAGCAGTGCACCCAGTTCCATAAGGGCTTGGGTGAAGTCCCCGCAACGCTCTGTGGGGTATATGCACTCCATGGAATGGGTAATGCGTGCCTTCATGGCAGGGGTGGCAATGTCCCCGTAGTCCTCGGTCAGGCGAGCCACTACCCGCAGTACATTGCCGTCCACAGCAGGAGTAGGCATGCCAAAGGAGATGGAGCAGATGGCCCCCGCAGTGTATGTCCCTATGCCCGGCAGCTGTAAAACTTGCTCGTAGCTGCGGGGAAACTGTCCGCCATGCTCATGACAGATGCGTTGTGCGGCCTTTTGCAGGTTCCGCACACGGGCGTAGTACCCCAGCCCTTCCCATAGCTTTAGCAGCACAGCCTCCTCGGCATGGGCAAGGCTCTCTATATCTGGCAGCTGTGCCATAAACCGTTCATAGTAGGGCTTTACAGCCTCTACACGGGTCTGCTGCAGCATAATTTCCGATACCCACACTCGGTAGGGGTCGGTGTTCTCCCGCCAGGGAAGTATCCTTGCATGTAGGTCGTACCATGCCAGCAGGGGCTGCACCACCTGCCCTAGCTCGGTATCTCTCATAGCCATTCTCCTTCCCGTGTATGGTTGTATGGGCAAAATTCTTGCAGACATTGTATCATATATAGTGCCCCGAAAGCAAACTGACTATTGAAAATAAATCAATGAACTGATAAGACACGCAGGGACTCATCTTGTAAGACATAATTTAAAGTGAATTTTGCATATCCTATTACGAGGTGATGCAGTTTGAAAAATAACAAATGGGAGCCCTATATTCTTTTCATTGTGCTGACCGAGGCGGTGGGTGTGCTTGCAGGTTGGTTAACCCGAAGTGGTATCGAGGCGTACAATGCCCTTCCCAAGCCCCCGCTAACGCCCCCAAACACAGTGTTTCCCATTGTCTGGACAGTGCTCTATGCACTTATGGGTATTGGGGCGGCACGCATTTGGATGGCACCTCCGTCACAGGCTCGCTCTTACAGTCTTCGCCTTTTTGCGGTGCAATTAGTCGTCAACTTTTTCTGGAGCATCTTTTTCTTTAATCTACAGGCGTTTGGTTTTTCCTTCCTATGGCTGGTTTTGCTGTGGGTTTTAATCGTGCTGATGATATTGTCCTATAGTAAGGTTGACAAACTAGCTGCTTGGCTTCAGGTCCCTTATCTTCTTTGGGTTACATTTGCAGGGTACCTTAACTATGCTACCTGGCTTCTTAACCGATAGAACAGATAACATAGAAGCAAATGCACTGAAAAACATAAAGAGAAAACACCGACACGGAGTATATGCTCTGTGTCGGTGTTATTGCTTATTACACTATCAAAATAGATATAAAACAAGGTTTGGTTTTAGGCTTTCCTGGCAGTTGCAATAGGCTATTTCAGAAGCCCCTTTTGCTGTAGGAATGTTTTGGCTACTTCTTCCGGACTCTTTCCATCCACATCAATGGCATAGGTCAGCTCCACCATCTCCTCGTTGGTCATGGTGCCGCCCAGCTTGTTGAGTGTCTCTTTTAGGTTGGGAGCCACCTCCTGAAAGGTGTCAAACAGGTCGCTGCGAACCAGCAGTGCGCCATTGTATTCGGGGAAGAAAGATTTGTCGTCCTCCAGTATCTTCAGCCCAGCCTTTTTGTTGAGGCCGTCGGTGGCATAGGACACGGTAATGTCCAGATTACCGCTTTCCACAGCCGAGTATTTAAGACCAAGGTCAATGGCCTTGCCTTCCTTAAATTTCAGTCCGTAGAACTTCACGAAGGGATTATACTTCATGCTGCCCTCTTCACTGAAAAAGTCATGCTCGGCACCAAATACCAGTTCGCCTGCTACGGGAACAAGGTCGCTAATGGTATTCAGGTTATATTTATCCGCAATAGCCTGGGGTACTGCTACAGCGTAGGTGTTATCAATGCCCAGCTTATCCAGGAGAAACACCTCTTTTTCAGTAGTAGCAATTTGGTTTACAAAGTCGTAAAGAGACTGCCCGGCAGGAACCTCGGCAGGGTCACGCTTTAGGAAGGTGGTCAGCAGAGTGCCGTCATAGCTGTTCATCAGGTGGCAGTTGCCACGAACCAGCTCATTAAAACCATTCACAGGTGCCATCTGGTCACGGATTTCCACCTTTAGGTCGGTATCTTGTTCTACCAGCAGCTTCACCATGTGGTGTATCACCTGCATTTCAGAGTACTGCCCATCGTAGATGACCAGTGTGCTCCTTTTGGAGCTGCTGCAGCCTGCCAGTGTCAGGACTAGGGTCGCCGACATCAGGGCAGCCATCATTCTTTTTATGCTTTTATTTTTCATACGGTCCATCCTTTCTTAGTGTTGCTTGTCGTCTTGTCAGTTGGTCTTGTGGGAACGACGATAAAGCTGTTTTTCCAGATATCCCATTAGGTAGTCGAAAAACACTGCCATAGCCATAAGGGTGGCAGTTCCCGAAAGTATCAGGGACATGTTCTGAATGTGTATACCACGGTAGATAATGGAGCCAAGGCCTCCACCTCCCACAAAGGAGGAGAAGACTGCCACGCCAATGGCGGTAACGGTGGCAATGCGTATTCCTGTGAAGATAACAGGGAAGGCCAGCGGCAGCTCCACCCGCAGCAGGCGGTAGGCTTTGGTCATGCCCATGCCCAGTGCCGCCTCCTTAATGCCTCCATCTACCTGACTAAGACCTAGGTAGGTGTTGTGCACTACAGGCAGCAGGGAGTAGAGTACCAGCCCCACAATGACGGTGGTTTTACCTGCACCTGCAAACACCATAATAATACCCAGCAGAGCCAGTGCAGGTACAGTTTGCAACACATCGGTGGTCCAGAGTATCAGCCTGCGAACAGGGGGATACAGGTAGGCCGCTACCCCCAGCGGTACTCCTGCAAGGATGGTAAACAGCACCGAAGCTGTTACCAGATAGAGGTGATCTAGCACCATAGTTAATGTCATACTGCATTCCCTCCCATTCCACGGGGAGTCAGCCACTTTTTCAGGCGGTCTATAAGCATACTCAGGCAGACTGCCATAATGGCTGCGGGAATGGCTCCCGCAATAATAAGCGTGTTGTTGTTGGAGCTTACCCCAACATAGATAAATTCGCCTAAGCCCCCAAGGCCAATCATGGCGGTAAGCACTGCCCAGCTTACGGTATATACGGTAGCCATCCTCAGTCCGCCTATAATGGCGGGCATTGCCAGCGGCAGTTCCACCTGACGAAGCATCTGCATGGGGGACATGCCACAGCCTCGTGCCGCTTCTTTGTACTGGGGCGGCACCTCCAGTATACCCATATAGGTATTCTTGAGAATGGGGAAGATGGCATAAACCGACAGTGCAATGATGACAGTAATTGGCGTCATGCCCAGATAGAGAAAGAGAATGCCTATGAAGACAATGCCGGGCACTGTTTGGAAGATAGAGATAATGGGAAGCAGCACCTTTGCACAGCGGGGCACACGGGAGAGGGCAATGCCCAGGGCCAGTGCTACTACAAAGCCGATACCCACCGAAATAAGAACATAGAACAGGTGGGTTACAATGGCTTTGGCCAGCTTTTCCCCGTACAGTTCAAAGAAAGTCATCATGGCGTATCCCCCCACAGGGCTCCTGCCATGGCACGCGCCATGCTGGTTTTGGTGACTATGCCCGCCACGGTTCTGTCGGGATGCAGTACCACCATATAGCTGTCACCGGAAGAGATGAGCAGGTCGAAGCACTCCTTGGCATCCATGGTGGTTTCGCAGACACAGTTGGAGGTGCTCAGCAGTGTATCTGCTGTGGCAGACTGATCCTTGCACTTCTTTATGCTGTTAATGGATATGGTACCCGCATAGGTGTTGTCGGGGTTTAGCATCAGCAGGGTGTCCACGTTGTAGCGTGCCATCATTTCGGTACACTCCCGTATTCCACGGGTGGTGTAGCTGCTTATAACATTGGCTCGCATAAAGTCCGCTGCTGTCATGTCGGGAGCTTCGCTGCCCGCAGCACGCTTGCCCATAAAGCTGCGTATCAGGTCGTCGGCGGGGTTTTCCAGCATTTCCTCGGGGGTGGCCATCTGGGCTATCTGCCCATGCTCCATAAAGATAATGCGGTCCGCTAGGTTCAGTGCCTCATCCATGTCGTGGGTGACAAAGACAATGGTCTTATGCAGCTTCTTTTGTAGCTTTTTAATCTCCTCCTGTAACACCCCACGGGTGACAGGGTCCAGTGCGCCAAAGGGTTCATCCATAAGCACAATAGGGGGAGAGGCAGCCAGTGCCCGCAGCACCCCTATACGCTGCTGCTGTCCGCCTGAAAGCTCGCTGGGATATTGCCCTGCATACCGTTCGTAGGGCATGTTCACCAGTTCCAGCAGTTCGTGCACTATCTGGTTACACTGCTCCTTGGAGTAGCCCAGAAGCTTTGGTACTACGCAGATATTCTGTGCCACCGTCATGTTGGGAAACAGGCCTATCTGCTGTATTACGTAGCCGATAGAGCGGCGCAGCGCTACCTTGTCCTGGGCGGCAATATCCTTGCCGTTTACAAATATCTGTCCTTCATCCACCTCGATAAGACGGTTGATGGTTTTTAGGGTAGTTGTCTTTCCGCAGCCGCTGGGCCCGATAAGGACAACAAATTCCCCTTCGTTAATTTCAAATGTAAGTCCATTCAGAATGGTGTTTTTGTCATACTGCTTTTTTACATTTTGAAAGCGAATCATAGAAGACCTCCTTTAGATGTCGAATAATAGGCGATATTGTCAAACTGACAACTTACGCCATGAACTCAAGTTGTTAGTTATAATCATACACAAAAAGCGGCTAAATGTCAAATGAAAGGAATGTGGAGGATAAAAAAATGCAGAGCCAAGCGGCTCTGCATTTGCGACTATTTATAGTTTTTACTCACCGCCAAGGAACTTGGTAACGGCGTGTACAGCAGCGGAATCTCCCACAAATATAACCACGTCGTGGGCCAGCAGCTGGGCATAGGGCCCGGGGGAAAGGATGATGTTGCTGCCACGGCGAATAGCAATGACAGTGGCTCCGGTGGCCTGCCAGAAACAAAGCTCACCAATATTCTTGCCTATGAAGTCACAGTGTGGTTCCACCTGAACTTCGTAGCTGCGAAAGGGTCGGGAAGGGGAGGCTTTTTCCTCAATCCTTGCTATGGTAGAGGCGATGGTCACCATCTTGCCTGTTAGGGCATTATGCTCGGTAATGACACTTTTTAGCTGTGCCTGTAAGGCTCTCACATTGGAGTGCTCGCCAAACCGTTCAATGTATTGTCGGGACTTCTCAGCGGAACTGATGATAACCCCGCTCTTTTCCTTAATTTCTACCACCTGCATATCGGAAAGCAGCTTAAGGGAACGCCGAATGGTTTCGGGAGAAACGCCGTATTCCGAGGCCATTACACTGCGTCCGTATACCTTGCTGCCTTCCTTAAGCTCCCCCTGCGCTATGCGGGAAGCAATATCCAGAGCAATCTGCAAATATTGGGGCGGGCAGACAAGCTCATCCACAATGAATCACCTCATATACAAAAATAAAGTTGTCCACCACAAAAAGACAGGTAGACCATTCATGAAGAGTATAGCCATTCGGGGGGTGTTTGTCAAATGTAGCGGCAGTATTCATCGTTAGAGCATAAAACCGTTTCTGTTTTCGGTCGACAAAGCAAGATGTTTGTGATACACTTTTAGGGTAAGCTGTACTGCATGTAAAAGTTGGCGGAGGTATCGGCACATTATGAATTTGCTGCATCTGAAATATGCCATAGAAGTGGATAAGACCCGTTCCATCAGCAAGGCTGCGGAAAACCTGTTTATGGGGCAGCCAAACCTGAGCAGGGCTATTAAGGAACTGGAGAAGTCGCTGGGCATTACCATCTTCCGGCGCACCTCCAAAGGTATTTGTCCCACCGCCCGGGGTGTGGAGTTCTTAGCCTATGCCAAGAGTATTCTGGCTCAGGTTAGCGAGGTGGAGGCACTCTATCGCAAGGATCACAAGGATCGTCAGAGGTTTAGCATCTCGATCCCCAGAGCCAGCTACATTGCCAGTGCATTCACCAGCTTTGTACAGAAGCTGGACAACAAAAAGGCCATGGAGCTTTACTACAAGGAAACAAACTCCATGCGTGCCATCAACAATGTTCTCAGCGATGAGTACAATCTGGGTATCATCCGCTATCAATCGGACTTTGAGCAGTATTTTTTGAACCTTCTGACGGAAAAGGGACTGCTGATTAACGAAATCTGTGAGTTTTCCTACCGTGTGCTCATGTCACGGGAACATCCGCTGGCTGCCTGCGATACCATTGAACTAGGGCAGCTCTGTGAATACATTGAAATTGCCCACGGCGACCCCTTTGTACCCACCATGCCCCAGGCGGATGCCAAAAAGGCAGAATTTTCGGAACAGATTGACAAGCGCATCTTTGTATTTGAACGAGGAAGTCAGTTTGAACTGTTATGCAGCGTAAAGAACTCCTACATGTGGGTGTCACCCATACCTCAGCACCTGCTGGAGCGTCATGGACTGGTGGAGAAGGTATGCACAGGTCAGGATAGGCGATATAAGGATGCTATTATCTATAAAAGCGGATATCGTTTTACAAAGCTGGATAGACTGTTTCTTAAAGAACTGGGTACCGCCAAAACCGCAATGGAGCTTTGAATAATCTCAGCGTTTACTTAGCTAATACCAACTAAAACGAGTATAGTGATATGTACATTTCTACATACCACTATACTTTTTTTGCATTTCCTTTTTCAATAAAAGTTTGTTAAACTATTAACAGAGAACAAGAGAACAACAAGTCACAAACTTTTTTGAATAAGGAGAATGATTATGACAAGCTACCCTTTGGTGGACAGTGTAGAACGTTTAGAAGAGGCACTTGTACGGATAAAAGCTGCGCAGAAGCGCTTTGCCACCTATTCCCAAGAGCAGGTGGATACCATCTTTGCGGCAGCAGCCTCCGCAGCAGCCAAAGCACGTATTCCTCTTGCCAAGCTGGCAGTGTCAGAAACAGGCATGGGTGTGGTAGAGGATAAGGTCATTAAAAATCACTATGCCGCAGAGTACATTTACAACGCCTACAAGGATACAAAAACCTGCGGCGTGCTGGAGAAGGATACCGCCTACGGCATTACCAAGGTAGCGGAACCTATCGGTGTTATTGCCGCCGTAGTTCCCACTACCAACCCTACCTCCACAGCCATCTTTAAGGCACTGCTGGCTCTAAAAACCCGCAACGGTATTATTATGAGCCCCCACCCCAGAGCAAAAAACAGCACCATAGCCGCTGCCAAGGTTGTACTGGATGCTGCTGTTGCAGCAGGTGCTCCCGAAGGCATTATCGGCTGGATAGATGTCCCTTCTCTGGAAATGACCAATCTGGTTATGAAGGAGGCGGATATTATTCTGGCAACAGGCGGCCCAGGCATGGTAAAGGCGGCCTATTCCAGCGGTAAGCCCGCCATCGGCGTAGGCGCAGGCAATACCCCTGCCATCATTGATGACACCGCCGACCTGCTGCTGGCAGTCAGCTCCATCATCCACTCCAAAACCTTCGATAATGGCATGATTTGTGCCTCTGAACAGTCGGTGATTGTTCTTGATAAGGTGTATGCCAAGGTAAAGAAGGAGTTTGCAGCCCGTGGTTGCTATTTCCTTACCCCCGCTGAAACCGAAAAGGTTCGAAAGACCATCATTATAAACGGCGCACTCAATGCTAAAATAGTAGGCCAGTCCGCATACAAGATTGCCGCACTTGCGGGAGTGCAGGTTGCCGAAAATACCAAGATACTCATAGGCGAGGTGGAGAGTGTAGAGCTTTCCGAAGAATTTGCCCATGAGAAGCTATCCCCTGTACTGGCTATGTACCGTGCAAAAACCTTTACAGAAGCACTGGATAAGGCAGAACAGCTGGTAGCTGACGGTGGCTACGGACACACCTCCTCGGTTTATCTGGATGCCACTACCCAGCAGGAAAAGCTAAATGAGTTTTCCGCCCGTATGAAAACCTGCCGCATTCTGGTGAACACCCCCTCTTCCCACGGCGGCATCGGCGACCTTTACAACTTTAAGCTGGCTCCCTCCCTGACACTGGGCTGTGGCTCTTGGGGCGGCAACTCGGTTTCCGAAAACGTAGGGGTACGCCACCTGCTCAATGTCAAAACAGTTGCCGAGAGGAGAGAAAATATGCTGTGGTTCCGTGCACCCCAGAAGATTTATATAAAGAAGGGCTGCCTGCCTGTAGCACTGGAAGAGCTGAAGGCGGTGCTTGGCAAACAGCGTGTCTTCATTGTCACCGATACCTTCCTCTTTGAAAACGGATATACTAAGTGTGTTACCGATAAGCTGGATGAAATGGGCATTACCCACACCACCTTCTTCGATGTAGCCCCCGACCCCACACTGGCCTGTGCCAGACAGGGCGCTGCCGCCATGGCAGCCTTTAAACCCGACTGCATCATTGCGGTGGGCGGTGGTTCCGCCATGGATGCCGCAAAGATTATGTGGGTAATGTATGAGCACCCAGAAGCAGATTTTCAGGATATGGCTATGCGGTTTATGGATATCCGCAAGCGTGTATATACCTTCCCCAAAATGGGCGAAAAGGCCTACTTCATTGCAGTGCCTACCTCGGCAGGTACCGGCTCGGAGGTTACCCCCTTTGCAGTTATTACCGATGAGCAGACAGGAGTCAAGTATCCACTGGCCGACTACGAGCTTATGCCGCAGATGGCTATCGTGGATGCCGACATGATGATGGATGCACCCAAGGGACTTACCGCTGCATCCGGTATAGATGCCGTAACCCACGCACTGGAAGCCTATGGCTCCATGCTGGCTACCGACTACACCGACAGCCTTGCACTGGGCTCCCTAAAAATGGTATTTGAGTACCTGCCCAGAGCCTACGAAAACGGCAAGACAGACATTCTGGCACGGGAAAAGATGGCAAACGCCGCTACTATGGCAGGTATGGCCTTCGCCAACGCCTTCCTGGGTGTCTGCCACTCCATGGCGCACAAGCTGGGTGCTTTCTACCACCTACCCCACGGCGTAGCCAACGCCCTAATGATAGGTGAAGTACTGCGCTTTAACGCCAGCGAGGTTCCTGTCAAGATGGGAAGCTTCTCCCAGTACGACCACCCCCACACACTGGCACGGTATGCCGAGGTTGCAACTGCACTGGGCATAAAGGGCAAGGACGACAGCGAAAAGCTTGAAAATTTGATTGCCGCCATCGACGCACTAAAAACACAGGTAGGTATTAAAAAGAGCATAAAGGACTATGGTATAGATGAGCAGGAGTTCCAAAGTAAGCTGGATGAAATGACCGAGCAGGCTTTCGATGACCAGTGCACCGGCGCAAACCCCAGATACCCCCTCATGCGTGAAATCAAGCAGATGTATCTGAACGCCTACTACGGAAAGGAGCAGAAATAATGAATCTTGACAAAGTAATTGCGGTACGCACCTCCAAAACCGTCTATCGGGACGGTGAACACACCATCAAGGTATTTGACAGCAACTATTCCAAGGCGGATATCCTGAGCGAAGCGCTGAACCAAGCCCGTGTAGAAGAAACCGGGTTTGCTATCCCCAAACTGTTGGAGGTTACCTGTCAGGATGGAAAATGGGCTATCGTTTCCGACTATATTCCAGGCAAAACACTGGCACAGCTTATGGAGGAACACCCGGATAAAAAAGCGGAATATCTGGAGTTCTTTGTAGACCTGCAGATGGAGATACACGCCCAAAAGGCTCCGCTGCTGGGCAAGCTGAAGGACAAGATGAGCCGGAAGATTTCCGAAGCCCAGCTGGATGCTACCACCCGTTACGACCTGCACACACGGCTGGAGGGTATGCCCAAACACACCAAGGTCTGTCATGGCGACTTTAACCCCAGTAATATCATTATCACCCCGGAGGGTAAGCCCTATGTTATAGACTGGGCACATGCCACACAGGGCAATGCCTCCGCCGATGTAGCCCGAACCTATCTGCTCTTCTGGCTGTCAGGAGATATTGACGGCGCCGAACAGTACCTCAAGCTGTTCTGCAAAAAGAGCGATACCGCCAAGCAATATATCCAGAAGTGGCTGCCTATTGTAGCAGCTTCACAGTCTGTAAAGGGCCGCCCCGAAGAAAGGGAGTTTTTGCTTAGCTGGGTCAATGTCGTTGACTATGAATGAGGAATGTGGTTTAATAGCCATGGTGGCTACTAAACAGTTATGCGCAACTGTTCGCCTAATATCGACAGTATTTATGCGCAATTGTTTCAAAATGCGTTGCATTATGGTACAATAGACTGGCATCCCTTGATAATAACCGAAAGGAATGACACCAATGAAAATAACAGTATGTATCGGAAGTTCCTGCCATCTTAAGGGTTCCCGTCAGGTAGTGGAACAGCTGCAGTCCCTGATAGCCCGCGAGGGTTTCAAGGAGAAGGTGGAGCTTTGTGGAACCTTCTGCATGGGCAACTGCCAGAATGGTGTTTGCGTAACCATGGACGATAAAACCTTTTCCCTGACGCCCGACACCGTAGAGGACTTTTTCTATCGTGAGGTTGTCACGGGGCTGAAGGTATAGAAACAGGAGATAAACCGCATGACCGATTTTCTAACCCTCAATAAATCTAACTGTAAAAACTGCTACAAATGTATTCGGCACTGCCCGGTAAAGTCTATTCGCTTTTCGGCAGGGCAGGCCAACATTGTAGGAGATGAATGTATCCTCTGCGGGCAGTGCTTTGTAGTCTGCCCGCAGAATGCCAAGCAGATAGCCAACGATACCGAAAAGGTAAAGGTGTTACTCTATGGGGACGAGCCTGTCATTGCAAGCGTTGCCCCCTCCTTTGTGGCAGCTTTTGGCGGTGCAGGTATCGGTGCTTTGGAGGAGGCCCTGAAAAAGCTGGGCTTTGCGGCAGCCGAGGAAACAGCCACGGGAGCCCACACCATAAAGCGGGAATATGAGAATATGGTCAGGATGGGGGAGCGTGATATTATCATCTCCTCCTGTTGCCATTCAGTCAACCTGCTCATACGCAAATATTTCCCCTCGTCCCTTCGTTATCTGGCCGATGTAGTATCTCCCATGCAGGCGCATTCCCTGGATATTAAGAGGCGGTACCCCGGAGCAAAGACTATCTTTATCGGGCCCTGCATCTCCAAAAAGGAGGAAGCACGGGAAAGCGGCGGCATTGTGGACGCAGTGCTTACCTTCGAGGAGCTTACTGCCTGGCTGGATAATGAGCAGGTGGCGGTTGCCATGCGTGCCGATAAGACAGAAAAGAGCCGGGCACGCCTATTTCCTACCACCGGCGGTATCCTGAAAACCATGGTTTGTGACAGCGAGGAGTATAGCTACATTGCAGTGGATGGAGTACCAAACTGTATTGCCGCACTGCGTGACATTGAAAGCGGGAACCTGTCCCGCTGTTTCATTGAGATGTCGGCCTGTGTGGGCAGCTGCATTGGCGGGCCTGTTATGGAAAAGTTTAACCGTGCGCCCATACGCAGCTACCAGCAGGTTGCAGCATATGCAGGTAAGGAGGACTTTGTAGTGGAGCCTTTGCCTGTGGAACGGCTGCGCAAACCTCATACTTACCTAGGCACCAACCGTCGTATGCCCTCCGGTGCGGAAATGGAGGCGCTGCTGCGGAAGATGGGCAAAACCCGTCCCGAACAGGAGCTGAACTGCGGTTCCTGCGGCTACAATACTTGCAGAGAAAAGGCTGTAGCCATCTATCAGGGCAAGGCAGACCTTTCCATGTGCCTGCCCTTCTTAAAGGAGAAGGCCGAAAGCTTCTCGGATAACATCATCAACAACACCCCCAACAGCATTATTGTTCTGAATGAGGAGCTGGAGGTACAGCAGATAAACCGTGCCGCCAAAAAGCTCATGAACATACGCAGTGCGCTGGATGTGCTGGGTGAGCAGGTTATCCGCATACTGGACCCCAAGATATTTATAGATGTACGGGACAGTGGCCGTGGCGTTCGTGACCAGCGGGTATACCTGGCGGAGTACAAACGCTATGTGGAACAGACAGTCATCTACGATAGGGATTACCGTATTCTCATCTGCATTATGCGAGATATTACCGACGAGGAAGACCAGCGTGCCCGGCGGGAGGAGATACACAGATGCACGGTGGAGATAGCCGACCGTGTGGTGGAAAAGCAGATGCGGGTAGTACAGGAGATTGCCTCACTGCTGGGAGAAACTGCTGCCGAAACAAAGATTGCGCTGACAAAGCTGAAAGGGTCGATTTCCGATGAATAACCTCTGTGCCGATATTGGCTACCGTAGCCTTAATAAGGACGGGGAACAGCTCTGCGGCGACCATATTGATATTGTGGAGCAGGACGACAGCTCTACCGTCATAGTCCTTGCCGATGGGCTGGGCAGTGGGGTAAAGGCCAGTATCCTTTCCACCCTTACCGCAAAGATTATTTCCACCATGATGGCAGAAGGCATGGAGCTCAGCGACTGTGTGTCCACCATTGCCCAGGCGCTGCCGGTTTGCTCGGTGCGTGGGGTGGCCTACTCCACCTTCACCATCATTCGTATAGTGGATAATGCTGAAGCAGAAATTATCCAGTACGATAACCCCGGGGTCATCCTGCTGCGGGATGGCAGATGCTGTGAACTGCCCCTAACCATTATGAACATAGGCGGAAAGGCCATTAGCCATTCCCGGGTGACACTAAAAGAAAATGACGTCTTTATTGCTATGAGCGACGGCGCTATTCATGCCGGCGTAGGTACCGCGCTCAATTTCGGCTGGCAACGGCAGGATATTGTAAACTTCATGGAGGCGCTTTTTGATGCGGGCTTTACCGCAAAAACCCTGACCACCATCCTGTTGGATGAATGCAACCGCCTTTATGGCGGCTGCCCCGGCGACGACACCACCGTCTGTACCATCCGCATCCGTAGCAGGGAGCCTATGAACCTCATGTTTGGGCCTCCACGTAACCGTGACGACAACCATAAAATGATGTCCTTGTTCTTTTCTAAAGAGGGAAAACACATTGTTTGCGGAGGTACCACCTCCACCATAGCGGCAGAGTATCTGGGAAAACCGCTGATACCCTCGCTGGATTTCCACGACCCGCTCATTCCACCTATTGCTCATCTGGAGGGGGTGGATCTTGTTACCGAGGGGGTCATCACCATTAATAAGGTGCTGGAATTTGCAAAAAACTATCTGGAGGACAATGAGGCCTATTCCCTTTGGGGGAGCAAAAAGGACGGAGCATCGCAGATTGCCCGCCTGCTTTTTGAAGAGGCCACCGACATCAATTTTTATGTGGGACGTGCCATCAATCCCGCCCATCAGAACCCCAATCTTCCTATTAACTTCAACATTAAAATGCAGCTGGTGGAAGAGCTGGCAGACGCCCTAAAGAAGATGGGAAAACGCATTAAGGTCAGCTATTTTTAGCTGCTTTAAATACAGCGCAGATTAGTATAAAACGGAGGAGTTTCAATGAGAAAATTTGATACGAAGATACAGTATCTGAAATACAAGGTGCTTCGTGAGGTGGCCAGACAGGCCTACAACGATAGGCTTTTGGAGACAGTTACCGATATTCCCAAAATGATTGTGCCCGGTGCAGAGCCTACCATGCGTTGCTGTGTCTACAAAGAGCGTGCCATCCTGGGCGAGCGTATAAAGTTGGCTATGGGCGGTGATAAGCAGAACCCCAATGTCATAGAGGTTATTGAGATTGCCTGTGACGAATGTCCCGTGGGCGGCTACGAGGTTACAGAGGCCTGCCGTGGTTGTTTGGCTCACCGTTGTGAAGATGTGTGTAAACGTGGAGCTATCACCTTTGACCGTCACCAGAAAGCGCATATTGATAAAAGCAAATGTGTGGAGTGCGGTCTGTGCGCCAAGGTTTGCCCTTACAGCGCCATAGCGAACAACAAGCGCCCCTGTGAAAACGCATGTAAAGTAAAGGCCATCTCCATGAGTGAGAGCAAGGCTGCCAGTATTAACAACGATAAGTGTATGGCTTGCGGTGCCTGTGCCTATCAGTGCCCCTTCGGCGCCATTTCCGATAAGTCCTTCATCCTCAACGTGGTGGACCTGCTGAAAAAGAGCGAACGGAATGGCGACCACAAGGTATATGCCGTGGTAGCACCCTCCATTTCCAGCCAGTTTACCTATGCAAGCCTTGGGCAGGTAATCAGCGGCATTAAGGCACTGGGCTTCCACAGTGTGGTAGAGGTAGCACTGGGTGCCGATATGGTAGCCATGAAGGAGGCCAAAGAACTTACGGAAAAGGGCTTCCTGACCAGCTCCTGCTGCCCCGCCTTTGTGGACTATGTGCGGAAGCAGTTCCCCACCATGTCCCAGCACATATCGCACAACCTGTCTCCCATGGCGGAGATAGCCCGATACATTAAAAAGGGTGACCCCACTGCAAAGGTGGTATTCATAGGCCCCTGTACTGCCAAAAAGATGGAACTTTCCCGCCCCGAAGTGAAGATATGGCTAGACAGCGTCATCACCTTTGAGGAGCTGCAAGCCCTCTTTGATAGCCGTGACATCGATATCACCACACTTCCCGAAGAAGTGTTGGATAATGCCTCTTACTTTGGACGTATCTTTGCCCGTAGCGGCGGACTTACCGATGCGGTGAAACAAGCACTTCAGGAGCAGGGTATGGACGAGTTCCCCTTAAAGGCGGTATCCTGCGACGGTATAGAGGCCTGTAGGATGGCCCTCCTGAAGGCATCCAAAAACGCGCTGGATGCAAACTTTATCGAAGGTATGGCTTGTGTAGGCGGCTGTATCGGCGGCGCTGGCTGCCTTACCCACGGGGAAAAGAACCGCAGCGACGTAGACCGGTACGGTAAGCAAGCCTATGAAAAGACCATTGCCGACGCCATTGCAGTTACCAAAGCACTAGACTAATCATAAAAGGAGCTCCGTCATTAGACGGAGCTCCTTTTCAAACTATTCTTCTGTCTCAATGCTTGGAATTATGGGGTTGCCGTCCTCATCGAACAGCCGCTCTACATTGGGATATAGGTAACCCCATTCCGGAGTGTAGGGTGCCATTTCATCCATCCATGGCTTTTGTCCTGCCACAAAGTAGTTTGGTGCCAGCTCTTCGTTAC
Organism: Angelakisella sp.; assembly: GCA_036645835.1. GTDB lineage: Bacteria > Bacillota > Clostridia > Oscillospirales > Ruminococcaceae > Angelakisella. The sequence continues at coordinate 27,534 of JAVXNK010000001.1, forward strand.
CGCCGTGCATAGGACAGAGCGGGGGAATGTTGCTGGTTTTATACCAACCGGTGGAGGTACGCTCACACATGGTGGTGGCGGAATAACCGGTATCCAGACAGTAGGTTAATGAAACAACGTTGGAACTGGTGGGGAAGGTCTTGGCTTCCAGTCCTTCGTGAACCGAGGTCATAACCGTATTCCACAGGATGGGTGGGGGATAGGGAAGGTTTTTATAACCAATGCTGTGGGGGACGGGTTTGCCTGCGGCATCTCTTACAGGAATCTTATTTCCGGCTTCATCTACGGTCATCTTTATCTGGTCATCAAAGCCCAGCCAGCAAACGCCTACATAATAGGGGGTCATACCGATAAACCACTGGTCCACGTCGTCGTCGGTAGTACCGGTTTTACCGGCTACGGGAAGGCCGGGGTTGGTCTTTGCCAGAGAAGCACGGCTACCGGTACCATAGGGCCCTGTGACAACACGCTGCATCAGTTTATTTACAATCGTTGCAGTATCAAAGCTAATGACTCTGGTAGGGGTAGTGTTGCGCTCCAGCACCACATTTCCCTTACTGTCCAGCACCTTGGTATAGGTGTAGGGTGGGGTATAGGTTCCGCCGTTAGCATACATCTGGTAGGCGCCTGCCATCTCCAGGGGGGTAACGCCGTCGGTGAGTGCACCCAGCGACATGGGGCTTGGCGATTTATCGCTCTCTACAAGAGAGGTCATGCCCAGTGTGTCATGCAGGAAGTTCCAAACTGTTTTGGGACTGAGCATCTCCACAAGACGCACGGGAATCAGGTTGGTGGAGCGCTGAAGTGCTTCTTCCAGTATCATATAGCCCTTGGGAGCACCGTAGTAGTTTCTGGGTGTCCAGTCGGGCTGGTCGGGTATCACCAGGCGGTAGGGACCATCCAGCAGTAGGGAGGACCAGTGCACTAGGTCATTTTCAATAGCCAGTGCGTAGGAGGAGATTGGCTTGATGGTAGAGCCGGGCTGCCGCTTGGTATCGGTGGCACGGTTCCATACTCTGGCGCCTTCCTTTTCTCCTATACCGCCTACCAGACCCTTAATAGCACCGGTAGGGTCAGTAATGATAAAGGAGGACTGGGGATACTCATCCTTATTGGAAACCTTGGGCATATACTCCTCGGGGTTTTCATAAATGGTTTCCAGCTTTGTCTGTACCGAGGTGTCCACAGTGGAGTAAATGCGGTAGCCGCCGCGGAACATCCGCTGCTGTGCTTCGGCATAGGAAATTTCCAGTGTTTTGGAAAGGTCGTTAATAACCTGTTCCATCATATAGTCAACAAAGTAACTCTGCTGGCCCTCTACACGGCGCTGGTTGTTGTCCTTGTCAAAGACTACCTCGTATTCCAGTGCTTCCTTGTACTCCTGGTCACTAAGCTTACCCTGCTCGTGCATGAGGAACAGAATGTCCTCCTTGCGCTTCTGGTTGTTCTCAAAGCCCTCTATACCCGCCTCATTGTTATCCTTGGTCAGGTAAGGGTTATAGTAGGTGGGGCTTTTGGTTATACCGATAATGGAGGCCATTTCCGCTACATGAAGCTCGGACACATCCTTACTGAAGTAAAGGTTGGCCGCTGCCTGTACACCGTTGGTATTGTTGCCAAAAGGCACCGTGTTCAGGTAGGATTCCAGTATTTGATCTCTGGAATAGTACTTGGCTACCTTTAGGGCACGGAAGATTTCACGCAACTTGCGGCTGACGCTGTCTTCCCGGTCGTTGGTAATGTTTCGCACCAGCTGCTGGGTAATGGTAGAGGCGCCGCGGACATCATCCCGTGAGCCCAGACCTACCTTGCTAAGGACATACTTAAAGCCTTCCTTAACAGTACCCATAAGGTCCACGCCGTTGTGTTCCATGAAGCGCTTGTCCTCAACGGAAATCAGCACATCAAACAGCTGCGGCGGCATATCCTCATAGTCTATCCAGATACGGCTGCCCTCATTGCCCTCCAGGCGCTGCAGTTCTTTAAATTCACCCGTAGAGGTGTCTTCGGCATATATTATAGTGGTATAGTTGAGCTTCAGAAGGTCAAGGTCCAGCTCTATAACATCACCGCTCTGTAGTACGTCAAAGACAAAAAGGGTGAGAACACATGCAGCAATACAGCCAAGGATGGTGCAGACCATAAAGAGGCCGGCCAGCACACGCATCAGCTTTGTAAAAGGCTTTTTCTTTTTGTGTTTTTTTGGTCTTTGCTCACCGCCGGTATCGGGGCGGCTTCTATTTTCATTCATCGAAGCAATTCTCCTTTTTAACGTAGGGGATAGGAACATATCTAAGATGTATTATAGCACATTTGACGGCGCGAATGTTAACTTTTTTTGAAGTTACGGGGTAACTTTGAGGTAAACTATTGCAAAATATGGGAAAATGAATAATTTCCATAATTTAACCCATACTGTTTCCGAAAAAGTATAGCAGACAGGAGGCTGTCACAGGTGATTAAACGAGTAATTCTTACCATTGTAACCATTTTTTCAGGAATAGCAATCGGTGTGCTGCTTGCCCTTGCAGGGCGAAGTGGCGGCTTTGCTATGGCAGAGCCTGTGCCGGAAACATCTTCGTCGGCTGAGGCCTCTTCTGAAGTTGGGCAGCTTATAATACCGGAAGAAAACGCTTCGCAGTCCGACCTTCCCGGCTATTTCATTAAGGAATACAAAGGGCGGGTGTCGGTACTGAAGGATGGCAGTGAGGTCCCGGAGATGATTTTCGATATCCAGACAAAGCTACTGCCGGAGCTGGACCGTAGACAGCTTTCGGAGGGTATCTATGTGGAAACCTACGAGGAGCTTATCCGCTTGGTGGAAGATTATATCAGTTAAAAAGCAAAACAGCGGCAGAATGTCATCATTCTGCCGCTGTCATTTTTTTGTCTTACTTAGGTGCCTTGGGGGAAGGGTTTGTTTCCACCTTTGCGGGGGTCTGAGCAGCACCCTTATCCAGCAGCTTTGCCATTACTACATAGCGGTAGTTGTTGGGGTAGTTCTTGTCATACACATATGTACATGTAGACAGGGTGAGGATGTTATCCTTAGCGGTTACAGGCACATCAAAGTTGTGCAGTGAGCGCTTACGGACATCATTAATCAGGTTCTGGTACTCCGCAGTCTCGGGGTTGGGGTTGTTGTAGTTGAGGCTGACATCGGTGTAGAATACGGCAAATACCTGCCAAACCATATCGGACTCGGGAGTAGAGAAGTAGATGAACTGGTTCTCCTGTGCGAAGTCCTTGTTCAGGTATTTCTTCATCTGGGAGAACTTGGTTCCGTCTGGGTTATCATCCATGCTGTGTCCGTATATAACGGCGTTTTTGGAAAGGTTGGTACGGTTGCCCATGTTGGCACGGAAGTCTACGTAGTAGCAACCGTTGAAATCCTGCTTGGTTAGGTAGTTGCGGCGCAGGTAGTACTCATTGTCAACAGTCTGTACAGTGGCTTCGTTAATGGTGGTTCCGGGTACATAAAGCCAGCCGACGGTGTCGTCGTTCTGCTTGTGTACAGCAACCATCTTGGACAGCAGGTCCTTCTGAATATCCGCAGGAGAGCGGGTATCCTTTGGAACAGAGGAGGAAGAGGAAGAAGTGGAGCTAGAGCTGGAGGACGAGGAGCTTTCGCTGCTGCTCTCCGAGCTGCTGCTTTCTGAGCTACTGCTTTCCGAAGGAATAGAGCTACTATTTTCTATAATGGCATCGCTGGAGGGCTTGGATGAGGGCTTGTCTCCGCAAGCAGCCAGAGTAAGCACCATCATGGTAACCAGCAGCAGAGACAGCACCCGCCGTGCTGTGGTTGTTTTCGTCATTTTCATTCTTTGCACCCCTAAATAGAATTGTATTATTTAAAATACCAACACCGTATAAACGACATGCGCTTTTAAAATATTGGTAGTTTAAGAACTGTATGCTCCCAAAGTCTATAGGGAAGCGACGGACGATACAACGCCCCGTTTAGCGTCCATAACTACGGTCATGCCGGTTTTCAGGATACGGCAGCAGTCATGGGCGGCACAGATGACCGGAATACCCAGCTGGTCAGCAATGGTAGAAAGGTGAGAGTTTCCGCCCATCTCGGCAATAACGCCGGAGGCATGAGCCACCATCTTCATCCAAAGGTCGCAGGTATCATTACACACCAGTATATCACCAAAATTGAAATTTGCAAACAATTCCTCATTGGATTTGGCTACACAGACTGTTCCGGCAGTGGTGAGGGTATTGAGCCCGGTACCGCTTACCAGTGAGGTACCCACTGTCTGTACCTTCAGCAGATTGGTGGTGCCGGAGGTACCCACAGGGATACCGGCAGTCAGTACAACCAGGTCGCTGTCGCGAATAAGTCCACTCTGTTCCAGAGCTGCCTGAATGGCGCTTTCCAACAGAGTATCGGTGTTGTCCTGCTCTGCAATCATTACCGGAACAACGCCCCAAGAAAGGCTTAGCTGGCGGTAGGTAAATTCATTGCTGGTACAGGCAATTATCGGCACCGCAGGGCGGTACTTGCTTATCATACGAGCAGTTCTGCCGGACTTGGAAACGGGGATAATGGCGGCGGCCTCCAGGTCGTGGGCAGTGGTGCAGGTAGCATGGGAGATAGCGTCGGTAATGCTGGGGGAGGTTTCATCCTCACGGTTGCGGAACCGCTTGCGGTAGTCTATGTCCGCCTCCACACGCTCGGCAATGGTAGCCATGGTGGTTACTGCTTCAATGGGATACTTGCCTGCGGCGGTTTCGCCGGAGAGCATAATGGCACTGGTGCCGTCATAGATGGCGTTTGCCACGTCACTGGATTCGGCACGGGTGGGACGAGGGTTATTAATCATACTTTCCAGCATTTGGGTGGCAGTAATGACCATTTTGCCTGCGCAGTAACACTTGCGAATCATCATCTTCTGCAAAATGGGAATTTCCTGCATATCGATTTCTACACCCAGGTCACCGCGGGCAACCATGATGCCATCGGCAGTTTTCAGAATACCGTCCAGATTTGACACGCCCTCAGCGTTCTCAATCTTGGCAATAATCTTAATGCTGCGGCAGCGGTTGTCGGTGAGCACACGGCGGATATCCAGAATATCCTGAGGAGTGCGCACGAAGGAGGCAGCGATAAAGTCGAAGCCCTGCTCTATGCCGAAGAGAATATCGTTCTTGTCGGTTTCGCTCAGGTAGGGCATGGAAATACGGGTGCCGGGAAGGTTAACTCCCTTGCGGTCGGATATCTTGCCGCTGTTTACAACGGTACAGATAATATCGGTGCCGCCCTTAATGTCCTTTACCCGTAGCTCTATAAGGCCGTCGTCCAGAAGAATACGGCTGCCTTTCTGCACATCCTTGGGAAGATCCTGGTAGCTGACGGTAACTTCCTTATTGTTGCCCATAATCTCACGGGTAGTCAGTGTAAATGTGCTCCCGGCGGTAAGCTCGGTGCGGCCGCCTTCAAACTTGCGAAGACGTATTTCAGGGCCTTTCGTATCCAGAAGGGTAGCTATAGGAAGCTTCATCTGGGTACGGAGCTCTCTTATAGTTTTCAGTTTTTCCAGGTGTTCCTCGTGGGAGCCGTGGGAAAAGTTAAAACGGGCGACGTTCATACCCGCCTTTATCATTTTCCGAATAATCTCACGGTCGGTGGATGCAGGTCCAAGGGTACAAATAATTTTTGTTTTACGCATAAATTTTTTCCTATCTGCCTTCAGCGGCGTAGTTCTGACATAAATGTGCAACATACTTCTTTTTTTATTGCATTCTATTTGATTTTTAACGCCTTCCATGATACCATATAAAGTATTATTTGACAAGTCGATAGGATGATACAAAATGAACAATGTAATGAATGGTAAAGCGCATAAATATAGAATTGCTGATGCACACGCGCACATTTTTCCGCCCAAAATTGCTGATAAAGCGGTAACTTCTATCGGGAATTTTTATGAAAATGTTATGCTCGGAAACGGCCTTGCCGACGATTTACTGCGTTCGGGAGAAACCATTGGAGTGGAAAAATATTTGGTATGTTCCACAGCCACCCGTCCGGCTCAGGTACAGTCTATCAATGACTTTATTTGGGATGCCTGTCAGGGTCAGGATAAGTTTTTGGGCTTTGCCACCCTGCACCCCGAGTATGAGGATATAGAAGGGGAGCTTGCCCGTATTGTGGAGCTGGGGCTCCACGGGATTAAGCTTCACCCCGATTTCCAAAAGTTTGATATTGATGACGCTGAAGCCATGCCCCTTTACTGCGGAGCGGAGCAGGCAGGACTGCCCATACTGTTTCATATGGGCGATGTACGCTATGACTTTTCTGCACCTGTAAAGCTTGCAGCTGTTGCTGAAAAGTTTCCGGACCTCATCTGCATTGCAGCCCACTTTGGCGGCTACCAGTGCTGGCAGGACGCCGAGCGGTATCTGGGACAGCCCAACATCTACTACGATACCAGCAGCAGCCTCTGTACCCTGAATACCAGTGATGCTGTCCGCATTATAGAGCGGTTTGGCACCGACCGTTTTATGTTCGGTACCGACTACCCCATGTGGCTCCATGAACAGGAGCTGGAACGGTTTTTAGCGCTGCCCTTTACCGAAGAACAACGGCATGACATGCTCTGGAATAATTTTGAACGGCTACTGTTGAATCGGTAGGCATTCCTTAAAGATAATAACAAGGGACTGTTGCAGGACGCATCCTGCAACAGTCCCTTGTTATTATGTCTCAGTTGTGGACAAAAGTTTGTGTAGAATACCAAAAAACAGGTTTTTGCAGCAAATCATACAGTTTTACATTGACATCTGTTAGTAATTCTAGTATTCTATGGGTAATACAATATATAGGATTTTGTATATTGGCAATGCGACATGGATTAAGGGATGGAAGGAGGTGCAATGTGGTAAAGATAGTTGTAGGCGGACAGATGGATAAGCAGATGTTGGCAGATATTCTAAAAAAAATAGGCGGAGACAAGGTAACTGTAGAAATCAAGAGTGACATTGAGGCTGCGTTGGCAGTAAAGTCGGGGCAGGCGGATTATTACTTTGGAGCCTGCGCAACAGGTGCGGGCGGTGCATTGGCAATGGCCATTGGGCTTATTGGTATGAATGAGTGCGTATCGGTAAGCATTCCCGGAAAGATTATGTCCAATGCGGAGATGGTTGATGCGGTTGCCAAGGGCAAAAAGGCGTTCGGCTTTACGAACAATGACGCAGAAAAGGTAATTCCTGTTTTGCTGGGTGAAATTCTGAAATAACGTTTTGTGTGTGATAAGGAGGGCTTAGTAAATGAAATTTGATCTTAATGTCTTAACCGTATTGGTAATGGCGTTCTTCGGCGGACTGTCAGCATACTTGGTAAACCAGAACGTAGCAGTTTTCCACGATGGCCTGCGGCCTATCTATCCCCAGTACCTCAGCGGTAATATGGACCGAAAGAGCCTGCTGGCAACCAGCTTTGCACTTTGCTTTGGTCTGGTTGTAGGACTGGGACTGCCTGTTTCCATTGCCGGAAAGATTATTCTCATACATACCGTTCTGCTGGGAACCGATATTATCGGCCTCATCTTCAAGGATGACAAGCGGGGCGGCTATATAGCAGCCGGTGTAGGCGCACTTTATAGCGTTGTCCTCATGTTTGCTATGGATAGCCTGCTAAAGGTATTCTCCCTCTTCCCAATAGACTTCCTGGGCAGCCTGGGCAGCGTGGGCGACATCATCATCGTAGCCTTCTGCGTATTCCCGGCTCTGGCCATTGCTTATCAGCAGGGCTTCACTAAGGGCGCTATTGTCCTGGTCATCACCATGCTAGTGAAGCAGATTACCGCACTGTATGGCAAGCTGACCTTTGGCGCTGTCACCGTAGCACTGAATGCTGACGGTATGGCACTGCTGGTAGGTATCATTGCCATGATTGCTATGGTTGCTACCGAAAAGAAAAAGGGTGGAAGTTCGGCATCCGCCTTTGCCCTGTTTGAGAACAACATTAAGCGTATTAAGAGCAACATCCTTATTCTCTCCCTCAGCGGCGGTGTTGTCGCACTAGCAACCACCCTGCTGATTGTTGCAGAGGGCCCCGCATCACTGACTATGACCGCTGAAGGTCAAATCACAGGAGCGGCCCTGACTGCACTGGGTCGCTGCCTGGGATTCATTCCTCTGGTTATGACCACTGCCATTATCGCAGGCGTTTACTCTCCTGCAGGTACTAAGGCTGTTCACGTTCCCGCTATCCTCATGATCAATATGGGCATCATGGGTCTGGTTGGCTCCTTTGTAATCGGCTGCCTTATCATGGCTATTGAAGTTCTGCTTCTGGGTTATATAGCCAAGGGACTGGATAAGTTCCCCGGCATGAAGGATCTGGGCGACAACATCCGTACTGCTATGAGCAAGGTGCTTGACCTGGCACTGCTGGTAGGTGGTATGCTTGCTGCCAACAAGATGGCTCCCACCATGGGCTACATCTGGGTTATCGGCCTCTACTTCCTCAACAAGACCTCCAAGAAGCCTATCCCTGAAATGGCTGTTGGTCCTCTGGCTGCCATTATACTGGGTATTGCCATCAATGTCCTTCACTTCGTTGGACTGTTCCCCATTCCCGTAAAGTAAACATACAGTAAGAAACAGGGTGCGGGAGAAGGAGGAAGTCTTTCTCCCGCACTTTCCTAAAAACGCAAAAGGAGGTAGCAGCAGTGGAACCACTAAATACTATGTTAATGAACAAAAACGGATTGGCAGCCATGGAGCTTTCCCGTCAGCTGCTCACCTTTGATGTGGGCGCAAAAATCCCCACCGTAACCCAGTTTTCCGAAGCATTACGGCTGTCCAGAGGCACCCTGCAGAACGGCATTAAAATGCTGCAGCAGTTTGGTGCCATTACACTGGAGGCACGGGGTCATCTGGGAACCTTTCTAACAGGAGTCAACTATAAGAAGCTGCTGGAGGTTGCCGGAATTCATTCTCTGGTAGGGGTTATGCCCCTGCCCTATTCCCGACATTACGAGGGGTTGGCTACCGGGCTTATCTCCTCCTTTGAGCAGTCCCAGAAAGGGCTGGCTATGAACCTTGCCTACATGCGCGGTGCCAATAACCGTGTGGGTATGCTGCTGGACGGACGGTACGACTTTGCCGTTATGAGTAAGCTGGCAGCGCGCCATCACATAGAACAGGGTGCACCTATTCAGATAGCAGTGGAGCTGGGTCTGGGTTCCTTTCTAAGCAGTCATATCATTGTTTTTCATGATAAGGACGCCACCGCCATTACCGACGGTATGAAGGTGGGTATCGATTACGATTCCATTGACCACTGTCAGCTGACACGGCAGCACTGTGCCGGACACTATGTCACCTTTGTACGGCTGATGTACAGTCAGCTGGTGGATAAGATTGTTTCGGGTGAAATTGATGCGGCCATCTGGAACAAGGACGAAATTAGTGATAAGCATCCAAACATCAACTGGACAATAATCGACCAGCCCAGCAACGACGATACGGTTGCCGTACTGGTTGCAGATAAAAATAAACCGGAGCTATGCAGCCTCATTCATAACATCATCTGTCCTGAAGAGGTACTGCGCATACAGCACATGGTGGAAAGTCAGCAGATGCTGCCCAACTATTAATACTGATGCACAGATGCGCAAAATCATCTTATCATCCTTCTGCTTCGCATGGTAAGATGTCACACTATCATAAATATTTGTGCCGATGCGAAGCGGCGGAATGGATGGTTTAAATGACGAACGACATTACTACACGCCTGGAGATCCTACACCAGGCATCCATGATAGACGACAATGAGCTTGCAAATTTGTATAAAATGATAGAGCTTCTGGAAACCCGATTTCAGATTAGGGTTGTGGGAGCAGTGGGGAGTATGTTTGTCAGCCATATGGCAATGATACTGGTGCGGCTGCGCACCGGGGATGACATTGCGCCCATGAATCCGGAAATGTTGAAACAACTGTCCAAAGAGCCGGGCTATTCCCGCACTCCCGAAATTATTGAAGCTATTTATAAGGAATGTGGTATTGCAGTGTCTGAAAATGAGTCCGGCTATGTCAGCATGCATCTTTGCACGCTGATTATGAACCGTGGAGAGGAGTAGGCCCATGAACAACCTTGCGGGGTATACCTATCCCCATGAGCACATTACCATAGACCTGTCTGGGCCGAAGCGGGACACCGACTGCCACTTGGACTGCTTTGAGGAGACAGCGGCGGAGCTTCGCCAACTATATAGTAAGGGTGTGCGCAATATCATTGATGTCACCAACCGCGGCATGGGGCGCAATATACCGTATCTGCTGCGGATGGAGCAGGCCACCGGGCTTCATATCCTTTGCGCTACCGGCTGGTACAAGGAACCATTTCTGCCTGCCGAGGTAGGGGAGCTGCCGGTGGAGGCACTTGCCAATATTCTCATAAGGGAGCTGACCGAGGGGATAGACGGACTGAAAAAAGCTTCGGTTATCGGAGAGATTGGCAGCAGCCTGCGGGAGATTACTCCTTTGGAGCAGAAGATTTTTGAGGCCGCCGCAATAGCGCACAAGGCTACCGGCGCACCGATTATTACCCATACTACACTGGGCGAGCTGGCCTATGAGCAGCTGGAGATATTTAATAGATACACCGTTGACCTCTCTAAGGTAATCATTAGCCATACTGCACTCAAGGGGGACTATGATTATATTGAGGGTCTTGCAAAGGCCGGTGTTAACATCGCCTTTGATACAGTGGGGAAAACCTCCTACCAGCCGGACGAGCTGCGGATAGACTTCCTGTGCCGTCTGGCAGAAGCCGGATATGCGGGTCAGCTACTGATGTCTATGGACATTACCCGAAAGAGCCACCTAAAGGTAAACGGGGGCGTGGGCTACAGCTACCTAATGGATAGCTTTACGCCGATGCTGTTAAAGCGAGGATTACCACCCGCTACACTTGAGCAGATTATGAGCGGCAATATCAATAGAATTTTAGGGGGAACCACCTGATGAATCACGAGACACTAACCTATCCGCTGGAGTCCATTGGCCTGGAAGAGGCTATGGAAAAACAGTTCCGGCTGGTGGATACCATAACACGGCATATCGACGGGGAAAGTATCCTTTCTATGGGGGATCTGGGTATTCTGCCCGGCCTTGGAAAGCCTGCTACAGCAGCTAAGGTGGAAGCCATTCTGGCGGAATACTTTGGCTGTGAAAGCTGCGTGCTGCTCAGAGGTGCCGGAACAGGTGCACTACGCTTCGGCATTCTCTCCATCTTTGGGTGCGGTGATACCATTCTGGTCCACGATGCTCCCATCTACCCCACCACCGAGGTAAACATTACATCTATGGGACTACAGCTGGTTCGAGCCGATTTTAATGATGCAGCCGCAGTAAAAGCCGCTATGGAGCAAAACCCAGATATCAAGGGTGCTCTGGTGCAGTATACCCGCCAGCGTATGGAAGACCGTTACGACATGGGCGAGGTCATCTCCGCTATCAAGTCGGTGCGTGATATTCCTGTTTTGACCGATGATAACTATGCGGTTATGAAGGTGAGCAGAATAGGCGTAGAGCTGGGTGCCGACCTTTCGGCATTCTCGGCATTTAAGCTGCTGGGGCCCGAGGGCGTAGGAATACTGGTGGGCAAGCGGGCTTTGGTAGAAAAGGTGGATAAACTGAACTATTCCGGTGGCAGCAAGGTGCAGGGACATGAGGCCATGGAGCTGCTGCGGGGGCTCATCTACGCTCCGGTGGCACTGGCGGTGCAAGCCCAGCAGAACGAAAAGCTGCTGGCGACCATTAATACAGGAAAGCTGCCCGGCATTAAACGTGCCTTCTTGGCAAATGCTCAGTCCAAGGTACTACTAGTAGAGCTGGATGAAAACATTAGCAAAGAGGTGCTGGAACATGCCAAAAAGCTTGGGGCAGCCCCGAACCCTGTGGGTGCTGAAAGCAAATACGAGTTTGTACCTATGTTCTATCGGGTGTCGGGAACCTTCCTAAAGGCCGACCCAACCCTTGGAGAACGGATGATTCGTATTAATCCCATGCGGGCCGGTGCCGCTACAGTACTTCGCATACTCACCGAAAGTATCAGATTGGCAAAGGAGTGCTGATATGTTTCTGGATAGCACGATAAAACGAAACCCGCAGCTTATCGAAGCCGCTTTTGCATTTCACCGTACGGGAGCACTCTGTGCAGACAGCTACCTGCTGGACTATGATGCCATTATGGAAAACGGAAAGGCTATCATGAACCGCTGCGGAGAGCTGGGGCTTAGCGCCTACTTTATGACCAAACAGCTGGGCAGAAATCCGCTTATCTCACAGGGGCTTACAGAACTGGGCTTTGAGGGCGCAGTAGTCGTAGACTTTCGAGGGGCACAGGTCATGATGGAAAGCGGTGTTCCCCTGGGACATGTGGGACATCTGGTGCAGCCTCCCAAGGCCATGCTGCCAAAGATGATTTCCTATGGTGTAGGCTGTTTTACCGTTTACACTACCGAAAAGGCCGCTGAAATAGGAGCGGCCGCTGCCGCATTGGGCAAGGTACAGCCTATCTTGCTACGGGTGTGCGATGTAACCAGCAGCTTCTATGAAGGACAGGAGGGCGGGTTTGACCTGTCCGAGCTGCCCCAGATTGCCAAAGAAATCTCCGCAATTCCGGGTATTGAAATTATTGGCGTAACCTCCTTTCCCACCCTGCTTTTCGATGAAGCTGCAAACAAAACGGTACTTACCCCAAACTTTGATGTGGCAGTACGGGCAGCGAACCTGTTAAGAGAGATGGGATATTCCATTACCCAGGTAAACACACCTTCCGCAAACTGTCTGGAAAGTATGGCGCTTACGGCAGAAAAGGGCGGTACCCACATTGAGCCGGGTCATGCCCTCACCGGCACCACACCCTTTGGCGCAGTAAACCTGACCGGAGAAAAGCCTGCAATTGTCTACCTGACCGAGGTTTCTCACAACTTCCGTGGCAGCGGCTACTGCTATGGGGGCGGGCACTATCGCCGCTCCCACATGGCAAACGCACTGGTAGGCAGTTCGCTGGCAGAGAGTGTTCGGGTGGGGGTTACTGCCCCCAGCGATGAGTGTATTGACTATCATTTTCGTTTGTCCGCACCACAGCGGGTATCAGCTGCGGTGGTTATGGCCTTTCGCACCCAGATATTTACCACCCGCAGCAGTGTAGCAGTCATAAAGGGGCTTTCGGTGGGGAAACCCGTCATTGCAGGAATATACGATTCACAGGGTAGGCTGCTGCCGGGAGGCGCAATATGAGCCGCCGATTTATAGTAGTAGTGCTGGATGGGTTCGGCATTGGGGCAATGGATGATGTGTTGCAGGTGCGCCCCGAGGATGCAGGCTCCCATACGGCAGGACACATTCTGGAAAGCACAGGTGTGCGTCTTCCTGTGCTAGAATCCATGGGCCTTTGTAACGCCATGAACAGCTATCCACAGCGACAGAACCCCCAGGCCAGCTTTGGAAGAAGCGCACTGCTCCACGCAGGAGCCGATACCTTTTTGGGACATCAGGAAATTATGGGCACACTGCCGTTCCCACCGGTAAAGCGGGCTTTTTACCATAGCCTGCCTGCCGTGGAGGCTGCCCTTGCTGCCGCAGGGCACCATGTTACAGTGGATAGAATGGGGACTGCTGCCATCCTGCAAGTGGATGGCTCAGTTACGGTTGGCGACAATATTGAGGCGGACTTCGGTCAGGCATATAATGTCACCGCAGCACTGGATAGCATTCCTTTTGAAAAGGTGCTGGAGATTGGGCATATTGTACGTGGATGCGTTCAGGTGTCTCGGGTTATTACCTTTGGAGGCAGTGGCGTAACCTTCGATGACCTGTTAGCGGCCCGGGAACACAAGGAGCTGGCAGGAGAGCAGTACTATGGCGTAAATGCACCCCGGTCAGGTGTGTATAACAAGGACTATCAGTGCATCCATCTGGGTTATGGAGTAAATCCCGCAGTACAGCTTCCTACACTGCTTGGGCAGGCAGGAGTACCGGTGACCCTCATAGGCAAGGTTGCTGATATTGTGGCAAACCCTATGGGTATTTCCATATCTTCGGTAGATACCGCAGAGACCATGGAGCATACCCTGGCAGCCATGAAACAGCAGAAAAGCGGCTTTTTGTGCACCAATGTTCAGGAAACAGACCTCTGCGGGCACCGCATGGATGCAAAGGAATACGCAGGGCGGCTGCTGATGGCGGATGAATACCTAGGAAAGCTACAGAAGCTTATGACGGAAGAGGATATCCTTGTGGTTATGGCAGACCACGGCAATGACCCCACCATAGGACATTCCAAGCATACCCGTGAATATGTACCGCTGCTGCTGTGGGGAAGCCCTCTGCGCAGTGCAGTACGTTTGGGCACCCGCAGTACCCTTGCAGATGTAGGTGCCACAGCAGGGGAGTACCTGGGGGTTACGCTGCCCCAGAACGGCAGCAGCTTTCTTTCCGAAATACTGAAATAACAAAAGAACGGACAGCACTTAGCTGTCCGTTCTTTTTGTGGTTGTTTTTTAGTCGCAGGAAAACCGTACTCCGGTTTGGCGGCGTATCTCGTCGGTGAGGGCATATACAATCAGTGCCAGCTGGTGGGGTGCCATGGGCGATTCGGTTTCCCCGGCCTTTATGCAGCGAATAAACTCGGTTAGTTCGTAGTACATCCGCTCGTCGTATTGTTCCCGTCCAATCTCTTGTATCTCACTACCCCGCAGCTGCAGCTGCACGGTAATGGGGTTGGAGCCGCCGGAGTAGAGGATAGAGCCATCCTCACCCTGTATCTCACTGGGGAGCAGGGTGTGGGAGGTTTTGGCGTGAAGCACGGTTACATCCTTGTCGGGATAGTGCAGTACCACCACACCGGAGCCGTCTACACCGGTGCTCAGCAGCTGTGCCGAGGCAGATACACGGTCGGGCTTTCCGAACAGCGCTATGGCGTGGTATAGGGGATAGATGCCGATATCCAGCAGTGACCCGCCCATGCACTCGGGCTTAAAGGCATTTAGGATGATACCCTGACGGTAGCTGTCATAGCGGCCGGAATACTGGCAAAAGCTTAGGCAGGCGGTATGTACACTGCCGATCTCCGGCAGTGTATCCCGAATAGCTTGAAAGTTTGGAATAAAGAGGGGGACAATGCCCTCCACCAACAGCGTACCTGTTTTGCGGGAAAGGGCCACCATCTCCTCTGCCTGCTTATGGGTAACTGCCAGCGGCTTTTCGCAGAGAACAGGGATGCCTGCTTCCAGAAAAAAGAGGGTCATGGGGTGGTGCAGCTGGTTGGGTGTGGCAATGTACACGCCATCCAGCTGGGGCAGTGTAAGCAGCTCGCGGTAGTCGCCAAAGGTGGGAACATCACCGTAGGGGGCAGCAAATGCCTCCGCCTTGGCCTTTGAGCTTGCGCAGACAGCAGCCAGTTCAAATTCGGGGTTTCGGGCAGCAGCAGTCAGCAGTCGCTCGGTAATAAAGTTGGTACCTATAACCGCAATCTTCATAGAGAATTCATCCTTTCACTGTCAGCAGCAAAGCTGCTGGTATCAATGTGTTGGGTAATGCGGTGGATTATCATATCCAGTGCTACCAGATTGTGCCCACCCTCCAGCATGACAATGTCGGCGTACTTGCGGCTGGGCTGTACATACTGCTCGTGCATGGGCTTTACCGTGGTCAGGTACTGGTTTATCACCGAATCCAGTGTGCGGCCACGGTCCCGTACATCCCGCCGTATTCTGCGTAGGATGCGGGTGTCAGCATCGGTGTCTACAAATATCTTAATATCCATGCAGTTTCGCAGCCGTTCATTTTCAAAGATAAGGATGCCCTCTACCAGTACCACCTTGGTGGGGTAGACTTTAATGGTGCGGTCGGTACGGTTGTTTATGGCATAGTCGTAAACAGGGCAGTCTATGGCCTCACCGTGTTTTAGCTTAATGAGTGCATCCACCATCATGTCGGTGTCAAAGGCATCGGGGGCGTCGTAGTTCAGCTGGGTACGCTCCTCGTCACTCAGGTTGTCAAAACGCTTATAGTAGTTGTCGTGGTACAGCACACTGATATCATCTCCGAAGTACTCCTTCAGCTTTCGGGTAACAGTGGTCTTGCCGGAGCCTGTCCCGCCTGCTATGCCAATAATCATAATATCGTCATTCATCCCCGAGCCCTCCGTTATCTATTCTAAACTGTGTAGTGTAAAGCCGTGCATAGATACCATCCAGTGCCATAAGCTCCTGGTGGCTGCCCTCTTCCTCCACACCCTGTTCGGTAAGCACTACTATCTTGTCGGCGCCCCGTATGGTGGAAAGCCTGTGTGCTACTATTAGAGTGGTGCGCCCCCTGCAGAGGGTGTCCAGTGACTGCTGTATAGCCAGTTCGGTTACGTTATCCAGTGCGCTGGTGGCCTCGTCCAGTATTAGAATGGGGGGGTTCTTTAGAAATGCACGGGCAATGGCAATACGCTGCTTCTGCCCGCCGGACAGCTTGACGCCCCGTTCGCCCACCTCGGTGGCGTAGCCTTGGGGTTGTTCCAGAATAAAATCGTGAATGTTGGATCGACGTGCGGCTTCCTCTATCTCCTTCTGGGTTGCACCGAAGTTGCCGTAGGCTATGTTTTCACCGATAGTACCGGTAAAGAGAAATACATCCTGCTGCACAATGCCAATCTGCTCCCGCAGCGAACGGCGGGTCAGGGTGGTAATATCCTTGCCATCCAGCAGGATACGTCCGGAAGTTACCTCGTAGAAACGGGGTATCAGGTGACAGAGGGTAGTTTTTCCGCTGCCGGAAGGCCCTACAATAGCCACCTTCTGGCCGCTTTCAATAGACAGTGATACATTGCTGAGTACCGCTTCGTTCTCTTCGTAGGTAAAGGATACCTTGTCCAGTGTAATATTTCCGTCACAGTGGGTGATAGCAGCAGCATCGGCGGCCTCCTCCTCGGAGGGTGTATCCATCAGCTCGGTAAAGCGGGCAAAGCCGGTCATGCCCATTTCATACATCTCGGCGAAGTCAATAAGCCGCCGTATGGCATTCATAAACAGGGTAATGTAGAGTAGGAAGGTGACTAGGTCGCCGGTGGATATCCAGCCATAGTAGGCGAAAAAGCCTGTGGCACCCATGCCCACCAAAAAGAGCAGGTCGGTGAGGAAGTGGCTCCAGCTGTGGTACTCTGCCATGGCACGGTAGGAGCGTGTGCGGGAATCGTAATAGCGGTCATTGCTTTTGCCGAACCGCTCGATATCGTGAGTGTCGCCCCCGAAGGCACGGGATACCCGCAGGCCTGCTATGCTGTTTTCAAGGTCGGCATTCATAATGCCTGTGTCCTTGCGGGTTTCGGTAAAGGTTTCCTTCATCTTTTTCTTTTTGCGGATAGACACAAAGGCAATGAGCGGGATAACCGCAAAGAGGATAAGGGTTAGGGGCAGGCTGGACTGGGACAATATAATGAAGGAACCGCCCAACATAACCGCCGAAAGGAAGATTTCCTCGGGACCATGGTGGGTAAATTCGCTAATGTCCATGGTGTCATTGATAATACGGGACATAATGACACCGGTTTTGTTGTTGTCGTAGTAGCTGAAAGGCAGTGTTTGCAGCTTTTCAAACACCTCCCGTCGCATGTCGGACTGTATTTTTACCCCCAGCATATGTCCGAAGTAGATAACCACATACTTGGCACCCGCCTTCAAAATGTAGAAACCCAGCATCAGCGCCAGCAGAAACAGTATCATGTCCATGTTGTGGTTGGGGATATAGTCATCCACCAGGTTACCTGTAATGACCGGATAGAACAGGTCAAACAGGGAGAGGAAAAAGGCAAATACAAGGTCGAGCAGAAGCAGTCCCTTGTATGGCTTGTAGTATTTGCATAGTCGTTTCAACATTAAACTATTACTCCTAAAAAACATTATTTTTACACACCTATTATATAGGTATTATATTGCTTTTGTAGAAGGAAAGCAATACAAAGCGGGCGGTCAAAATAGGGGTGGAAAAAAAACACGGTTTATGGTACAATAATCGTAAATGATTATTGTACGGGGTTATGCGCAAAAAGACAGCTATCCCCATTACTCGCTTGTAGGAGGAGAATGTGGATACCTTTATTACGACACTACATATTATTCTCCCAACCTTCCTGCTTATAGCACTGGGATACATAGTTCGGCTGAGCGGAACTGTAAACGACGAGGGTTGCGAGCAGATGAACCGGGTAACCTTTCGCATCTTCTATCCCGCTATGGTTTTTTATAATATCTATACCTCCGATACCGATATGCTGAGCAACCTTGGAATTATCTCCTTCGCCTCGGTAAGCATGACGGCTTTATTTTTTTTGCTAATGCTGGGTATACCTCTTTTAGAAAAGGACAACGTACGGCGCGGTGTGCTGGTACAGGGCATCTACCGTTCCAGCTTTGTGGCACTGGGTATGGGCATTGTTAGCTCGGTATACCCCAGCCAAACAGGCGTTACCGCCATGCTGTCCGCTGTGGCAGCACCCATGTTCAATGTGTTCGCTGTTATCGCGCTGGAAACCTATAGTGATAAGAAAATCAGTATTCAGCGTATAGTCATAAACATCGTTACCAATCCTCTCATTATCGGCTCGGTGCTGGCACTTTTCATGCAGTCTATGGAACTGCGGCTGCCCGCCATTGCCGAAACTGTAGTGTGCGACCTGTCCAAGGTAGCAACGCCCTTTGCCCTAATGGTTTCAGGAGCAGCATTCCGCTTTAGCAGTGTGGGTGACCGAAAGCGTCCTCTGATCATGGCGTGCCTGGGCAAGCTGGTGCTGGTGCCTATGGTCTTTGTGACCCTGGCTGTTGTGGCTGGCTTCCGGGGGGTAGAGCTGCTCACCCTATTGGTTTTCTTCGGTTCCCCAAATGCAGTATCCTCCCACATTATGGCCGCAAACTCCGGCGCGGACGACCAGCTGGCAGGGCAGATTGTGGTCTTTACAACCTGTTTTTCCGCCTTTACCCTTTTTGGGTTCATCTATGTTCTCCTATCCTTCGGGTTCATATAGCATCACAAATATAATATTTTTTTAATTTTGAGAGGAGCACTTACTATGTCTACACCCCATAACGCAGCTGAAAACGGTCAATTTGCCAAAGTAGTTCTTATGCCCGGTGACCCCCTTCGCGCTAAGTTTATTGCAGAAAACTTTTTGGAGGACGCTGTCTGCGTCACTTCGGTTCGTGGTATGCTGGGCTATACCGGTACCTATAAGGGACATCCTGTCTCGGTTATGGGTCATGGCATGGGCATGGCTTCGGTAGGTATCTATTCCTACGAGCTGTTTGCCTTCTATGGTGTTGAGCGTATTATCCGTATCGGTTCTGCCGGCGGTATGAACCCCGAGCTGGATCTTGGTGATATCGTCATTGCACAGGGTGCCTGCACCGACTCCAACTTTGCCGCTCAGTACGAGCTTCCCGGAACCTATGCTCCCATTGCCGACTACAAGATGATGAGCACTGCCGCAACACTTGCCGCAAAGAACGGGTATAAGCACATGATAGGCAACGTCCTGTCCAGTGATGTGTTCTATGTGCCAAACCCCGAAAGAGCCGCTAAGTGGCTCACCATGGGTGTGCTCTGCGCCGAGATGGAATGCGCTGCGCTCTTTATGAACGCTGCATTCTTGGGCAAGCGTGCTATGGGTCTGCTCACCATCTCCGACCTTATTGGCAGTGAGCGTGCCATGAGCGCCGAGGAGCGCCAGACCAAGTTTAAAGAAATGATGACACTGGCACTGGAAACTGCTATTTCGGAATGAGCGTAAAATTAGAGTTCTATCGGGTTTTTAAAGAGGTGGCGGATAGCGGAAGCGTTTCCGCCGCCGCTAAAAACCTGTATATCTCCCAGTCGGCGGTCAGCCAGACCATCCGCCAGCTGGAGGAACAGCTGGGCCTGCGGCTTTTTACCCGGGGCACTCGTGGTGTTACCCTCACCGGTGAAGGTAACACCCTATACCAGTATGTGAGCTCGGCCCTAAGCCTCATTGAAAATGGGGAGCAGAGGCTTGGTATGACCAAGGAACTGGAACTGGGAGAACTGATTATCGGCGCCAGTGATACCATAACCTCCTGTTTTTTGCTGCCTTTTTTGGATAGGTTTCATCGGCAATATCCGCGTATCCGCCTCAAGGTGCTTAACGGCACCAGCCCTGAGGTAATAGAGCTGCTGAAATGCGGCAAGGTGGATATCGCATTTGCAAACCTTCCCATGAACGACAGCCAGATAGCCATGCAGCATTGTTTTGACATTCAGGACGTATTTGTAGCGTCTGCTGAATACGATTGTAATTTTGACCAAACCTATTCATTGGGACAGCTAATGGAAATGCCGGTTATTATGCTGGAGAGAAAATCTAACTCCCGCATATACGTAGAAAATTTTTGCCGTCAGCAGGGCGTTACCCTTGCTCCCGAAATAGAGCTTGGCTCCCACGACCTGGTGTTGGCCCTTACCAAGATAGGTCTCGGTGTATCCTGCGTTATACGGGAGTTTTCTATTCCCCAGCTGGCTGCAGGGGAGATACGGGAGATTCGGACAGATCCCCCCATTCCACCCCGCAGTATAGGGGCTTTTTCACTAAAAAATGTTTCCGTCAGTGCAGCCTGTGCACGTTTTTTGGAGCTGGCAGACTGTATGGCAGAAGCAGAGCAAAAGAAGGAAAGTGAGACGTGAGCATGAAGAAAGACACGGGTACATCGACATCAGCCGTTGGGACAGTTGCAAAGAGTACAGGCCTTGCGGCGCTGCGTGCTGTCTTTCTGCGCCGCCATGTCATTATAGGCTGTGCAGCGGCAGCGGCAGCGGCCTTTATGCTCTTTGTTCTTATTCCGTTTCTGCCCCGGACAGCAAAGCCTGTCACCTACAGGGCAGGTGAACTGGAAATCAGTGCTATTACCGAGGTGATAGGCTACCGCAAACTGCTCACTATGAGGGAGTCCCTAAGCGGGCTGGGCCGTGCCGAGGCGGGGGAGTACTGCTATAAGGCAGGGAAGAACCCAAAGGATGACGTAGAAAAATACCTGAATTTGCTTACAGAGGAATACGGAGCGGTGGCGGCAGAGGATGCACAGCTGGGCGAGAACGACGGTACGCTAACCCTTATTCTGCCCACCGAAACCGAAGACAGGGAAGTGGAGCTTACCATTCGGTATGACAGTGAACAGTACCGCTTATCTATTGATGAGAAGACCAAAGCTGTGAAAAAGCCGGAAAAGGTGGAAGCACTCATCACCCCCGAAGAAGCACGTAATATTCTGCTTACCCTTACCAAGGCGGAAACGGGCTTTAAGTCAGACATTAGTGTGTACACCTCCAAGCTGGAGGAGGAAACTGTGAACGTGGATGGCTGGGACTATTATGTGTTTACAGTTGTGGCCGATTATTCCGCAACACGCGTTGAATATCGGGGAACCTTCTATATCTCCTGCAATGACGGTGCGGTGCTGCGTTATGACAAAGAAACCGACACCACCTCACGGATAAAGCGAGACTAAGCGAATGAACGTAAAAAAGTGGGTATCAAGCAGCTGCTTGATACCCACTTTTGCAATATCGTTTTTAGTAGTTTTTGGCTTCCTGGCAGAAGTAGGATTCAGGATGGTCACATACGGGGCAAACCTTGGGAGCCTTGGGTCCAAAGTGAATGTGTCCGCAGTTCAGGCAAATCCATGCAATGCTCTCGCCTTTTTCGAATACCTTGTTCTCTTCCACGTTTTTCAGCAGAGCGCGGTAACGCTCCTCGTGGTGCTTTTCAATCTTGGCAACAGCCTCAAAAAGAAATGCAATCTTCTCAAAGCCCTCTTCTTTGGCTTCCTTGGCAAACCCTGCATACATCTCGGTCCACTCGAAGTTTTCGCCGTTGGCGGCATCTTCCAGATTGGCCTTTGTGTCAGGCATGGCATTGTTGTGAAGCAGCTTGAACCAGATCTCCGCATGCTCCTTTTCGTTACCGGCTGTTTCGGTAAATATGCGGCTTATCTGCTCAAAGCCATCTTTCTTTGCTTTCGAAGCGTAAAAGGTGTATTTGTTTCTTGCCATAGATTCGCCCGAAAATGCGGACATGAGGTTGGCTTCTGTTCTTGATCCTTTAAATTCCATTGTCATTACTTCCTTCCAATTTGTTGTCACTGTTTGTTATGTCCCAAATGCTTTAAAACATTCGGCTTTAAGATTTTTTATGGCACTCGCCGCAAACGCCGCTGAATACCATGGAACGTCCTGTAACACGATAGCCGGTCTGGTGCTCTACATCGTTGTCCAGCTGGGACAGTGCAGAAAGCTCAATGTCCGCAACAGCACCGCAACGTGAACAGATAATATGCAGATGGTCATCCAGCCTGCCGTCAAAGCGATCCCCACCCGAGGGCATAGGAAGCTTCAGCAGCATACCAACCTCGGAAAGCTGGTTCAGGTTCCGGTAAACAGTACCCAGGCTTATCTTTGGCTCCTTCTGACGTACCGACTCATACACGGTATCGGCGGTGGGGTGTATCGGAAAGCTTTGAACAGTGTTAAGAATCAACTCGCGTTGTCTTGAATATTTCATGCTTTTCTCCAATCGTATAACGATAACAATTACTATTACAAAGAGTATAGCATTCCTTTTGCCCATTGTCAAGAGCAATTTTTTAGGGGCGATGAAAGCGGCGGATTGCTGTCAACGCTAGTTCTTTTCGGATCGATTTTAAACTACCATTTGCGAATAAGTGCTATCACCAGCAGCAGAAAGCAGAAAACGGTAGCAGCACCGCATGCATAGGTAAGTATATATGCTTCCTGTGACACTACAACCTCCGTAAGGGCAGTGGTGCTGGGAGGAGCAGCCGCCAGTAGTTCGGGTAGGCTGCGTACCAGCTCTATGAAGCCCTGAGGAAATTCCTTTGCAAGCTTATGTATCAGTTCGCTATTCGGAAGCAGCCGTACCAGTACCCAGCTGGAAAGGGTTACCCCCAGGCTGGTCATAGTCAGCAGTATTATACCGAACAGCGCCGGGCTTGTCTTATAACCGGATGGAAGCTTCCAAAGCCGACGCAGCCTAAAACGCAGGTTGCGGAAGCCATCAATATAATGGGATAGGCCCTTTTTTGTAGGAGAGTTTTGCTTTGCTGCCATGGAAGACCTCCGTCCTTTTTGTGCAGATAATGCAATTTTAAGTTTATTTAGGTTTTAAAAACAGGTCTAAAACTAGGTATTACCTACAGTACGCACAGTGAAGAAAAACGGAATAAAATAGCATTTTAGCCGCGTGTATCCACCCCGCACAGCAGGTGCAATAAAAAAGAGTTTTAGTCTATTTATAAACGAAATAAGTATAACACATACTTTATCAAAATAAAAGAAAGAAAGGCAAAAATATTGCTTGACAATGGGGGTCAACGTGATACAATATATCATAGAAACAAAAACAACGTTATGCAGTATTTAAAACTACATTGTGCCGGCGCGTTATATTTTTGCTCATATCAGGCACAATATTACAGAACAGAACTATAGGAGGAATACCGATGAATTTTGAATACGTTAAGCGCTATACCTTGGGAGAAGAGGTATGCAATTCTGTTTCCCACGGCGTGGGTACCATCTTTGCAGTGGCCGCTGCCACTCTGATGATTGCCGTTTCGGCTATGTCGGGAGATTGGTACAAGCTTGCTGCATCCATCATTTTTGGAGTTTCCCTTATCATCCTCTATATGATGTCCACCCTTTACCATGCCTTTGTCAGCCCAAAGGCAAAGGAAGTTTTGCGTGTGTTTGACCATTGCAGCATCTTCCTGCTCATTGCAGGCACCTACACCCCATTTACCCTTATCCCCTTGCGAGATACGGTAGGCGGCTATCTGTTTGCCTTCATCTGGGGCGCTACGGTGGTGGGTATTGTTCTCAATATTATCAGCATCGAGCGGTTTAAAAAACTGTCTATGGTTTGTTACATGATTATGGGATGGGCCATTGTATTTACCCTGAAACCCCTCTATGAAAGCGTAGATATTGGAGGCATTCTGCTTCTGGTAGGCGGCGGCATCTGCTATACGGTAGGAACCCTGTTCTACAAGCAAACCTCCACCCGTTATATGCACTTTGTATGGCATCTGTTTGTTCTGGCAGGAAGCGTTTGCCACTTCCTTTCGGTACTGCTTTACATCCTGCTGTAACATTATAAGAACTCACAATGCAAGCGTACCATCCTTTTTAGGGTGCCGAAGTTTCCCAGTAGCATTTAGGCGGCAGCAGTGCCGTCTCTTTTGCTCTTTGGGTAAAAATATTGTATCTCTGCAAACATTGTAGTATAATACATTTATAATGAATATTGTGCGTTTTGACGTAAAGCCATGATAAATCAGCCCTACGGGGCGCATCGGTATTCGATATAAGGAGGACTACAGTGAAAAGCAGCGGTATGAATCATACAATAATTGCAATTGTGGTTATTATAATTTCCATAGGTGTAGCGGCCTTGCTCAGCGGACTTACTCCGGAGGGCAGCCTGATTTCGCCACCCGACAAAAACAGTTCTCAGAGTGAAAGTGACCGGGGGGAGGAAATCCCCGATGAGGATGACACAAAGCCCTCTCCAAAGCCTACTCAGGGAGGCATAAAGGGCGGCAACGAAGCTGCGCTGAAGGAAGGTCGCCTGCCCGGGTTTGAGGACAAGGATATTAACACCGACCCCGATACCTTCTGCTATCTGCTGAACAGTGATGTAGTTCTGGCGTCCCCCGATGGTGAAGGAAACATTATGGTGGAAAATGACCCCGGAAATGTTTGCCCCATGCAGCTCTGTTACTATCTGGAGGATACCGACGAGCTGATTTACGTTTCCCCCATGATTGCCCCCGACCAGCATATTGAAGGTGATGTTCTTAGCAAAAAGCTGAAGAAGGGCGAATACAAAGTCAATGCGGTCATTAGCGTTTACGACGAGGAAAGCATGGAGCTGAAGACCACCTTCCACGAAGAGGTGACCTTGACCGTCAACCAGAAGTTCCTGGGCATATTTTAAATGAAATTGGGGTCAGCTTGTTTCTCAAGATTTTGCGTATACTTTATACGCGGTGAAGCTTCAAAACATCGCTTTACCCGCAATTTGCTTTAAAATATTAATAGTTTGTAGAATGAAACTGCAGTGCAGCTTATTTTCTAGGATTTTTTCTTTATAAGGAGTACACCATGTATACTGAACAAACCGGCAAGCGCAACCTGACTATGCTTGCGGACTTTTATGAATTTACAATGGCCAATGGCTATCTGGAAAATGGTATGGGCGACCGTGAGGTTGTCTTTGATATGTTCTTTCGCAGAATACCCGACGGCGGCGGCTTTGCTATCTTTGCAGGGCTCGAGCAACTGGTGGATTATCTGAAAAGTCTTAAATTCACCCAGGAGGATATTGCCTATTTCCGCAGCAAGGGTATCTTTAGCGAAGCCTTTATTCACTACCTAGAAAGCTTCTCCTTTAGCTGCGATGTGTGGAGCATACGGGAGGGAACTCCCATCTTCCCAAATGAACCTATAGTAACGGTAAAGGGCCCCCTTATGCAGGCGCAGATGATAGAAACCATGCTTCTGCTTTCTATAAACTATCAAACCCTGATTGCCACCAAGTCCAACCGTATTGTGCGGGCGGCACAGGGACGGGCTGTAGTGGAGTTTGGCTCTAGGCGTGCTCAGAGCTATGACGCTGCTGTGCTGGGCGCCAGAGCAGCATATATTGCGGGCTGCGCAGGTACTGCATGTGCCATAGTAGACCGTGACTTTGGCATCCCTGCTAGCGGTACCATGGCACACAGCTGGGTACAGGTTTTTGATAGTGAATACGAGGCATTTAAGGCATATGCCAACGCCTACCCTGAAAACTGCACCCTGCTGGTGGATACCTATAATGTAGTGAAGTCGGGCATTCCCAATGCCATAAAAGTTTTTAACGAGGTGATAGTTCCTAAGGGACTTCGCCCAAAGTCGGTGCGTATAGACAGCGGCGACCTTGCATATCTATCCAAGAGGGCACGCAAACTGCTGGATGAAGCAGGCTTTTCAGATGTAACCATTATGGCTTCCAACTCCTTGGATGAATATATTGTGCGGGACCTGCTACAGCAGGGTGCCCAGCTGGATGCGTTCGGTGTGGGTGAAAACCTTATAACCAGCAAAAGCGAGCCGGTATTCGGCGGAGTATACAAGCTGGCGGCAGCAGCAGATAAGGACGGAGCCCTTCATCCCAAAATCAAAATCAGCGAATCGCTGGAAAAGATAACGGTACCGGGCTTCAAGGAGCTTTACCGACTGTACAGCAGAGACAATGGAAAGGCCATTGCCGACTATATTACCCTGCGGGGTGAGGAGCTGGACGACAGCACCGATATGACCATCTTTGACCCTGCTGCTATCTGGAAACGGAAGCGGGTATACAACTACCGCGCCGAAAAGCTGATGGTACAGGTGTTTGATCGTGGGCAGCTTTGCTATGAGTGTCCTTCTATAACCGAACTGCGGGAATTCTGTGCTCGTCAGGTGGATACGCTGTGGGAGGAAAGTACCCGTTTCGAGTTCCCTCACCGCTACTATGTAGACCTCTCCCAGAAGCTGTGGGATGAAAAACAACAGCTTTTGGTAAAGCTTGGGGACGACATAGGCGGTTAAAATCCATGTTTACAAAATGTTCACAAAAGCGATTTTATGCGTACAAACCGTAGGGGTACTATTATCTCACACAAAGGCAGAGAATAGCAGAAGGAGGAACATTTTACTATGAACAACGTCTTTGACATGATTACAAGCAACGCTGCACCGCTTTTTTGGCTGGTCGTCACCGTGATACTCATTGTAGTGGAAATGAGCACTGCACAGCTTATCTGTATCTGGTTTGCGCTTGGAGCATTTGTTTCCATCTTTGCAGCCATGCTGGGTGCATCGGGCACCGTTCAGTTTGTTGTGTTCGCAGTTGTTTCTGCAGTTTCCCTTGTGCTTACCAGAAAGTTTGTTGTAAGCGCCCTTTATGTCAAAAAAACCGCTACCAACGCCGACAGCGTCATAGGTCTGGCAGGCTCGGTTATAGAGGAGATTGACAATCAGGCGCAGACAGGACGCATCCGTCTGGGTGGGCTGGACTGGGCAGCACGTACAGTAGACGGCACCACGGTACATATCGGAGAGACGGTGGTGGCAGAGTCTATTGAGGGTGTAAAGCTAATAGTATCTCGCAAAAACTAGGAAAAGGCCATGAGTTGGTCAAACCGGTGTGTGTTAAGAAAGAAGGAGAGGTTTATATGGGTTACATTATTTTTGGACTAATTGTGATTATTGCGGTCGTTGTCCTTATAACCAATATCCGAGTGGTACCTCAGGCTACAGCATATGTCATTGAGCGTCTGGGCGCCTACTACGGTACATGGGAGACAGGGCTTCACTTTAAAATTCCGATAATTGACCGTGTTGCCAAGAAGATTTCCCTAAAGGAACAGGTTATGGACTTCGCTCCCCAGCCTGTTATCACCAAAGACAACGTTACTATGCAGATAGATACCATTGTGTTCTATCAGGTTACCGATTCCAAGCTGTACACCTACGGTGTGGAGCGCCCCATTCTGGCTATTGAAAGCCTTACGGCAACTACCCTGCGTAACATCATAGGCGAAATGGAGCTGGATCATACCCTAAGTTCCCGAGATGTTATCAATACCAAGATTACTGCATCACTGGACCTTGCCACCGATAAGTGGGGTATTAAGGTTAACCGTGTGGAGCTGAAAAATATTCTGCCTCCCCGTGAGATACAGGATGCTATGGAGAAGCAGATGAAGGCCGAGCGTGAGAAGCGCAGCCAGATACTCATAGCCGAAGGTAACAAGGAGTCCATGATACTGGGTGCCGAGGCACAGAAGCAGTCAGCTATCCTCCATGCCGAGGGTGTAAAGGAACAGAAAATCCGCGAAGCACAGGGCGAGGCCGAATCGGTCATGATGGTGCAGAAGGCACTGGCCGACTCTATTGCACTGCTAAATGCTGCTGCTCCCAGCGACCGTGTGCTTGCGCTTAAGTCCTTTGAAAGCTTTGTAAAGGTTGCTGACGGCAAGGCCACCAAGATTATTATCCCCAGTGAGCTTCAGTCCATGGCGGGTTTTGCCACCTCCCTAAAGGAGATTATGGCGAACGATACCCCCGCCAACTAGGGGCCATATAGATGATAAAAGAAGCCTGCCTATTATATAAAAATAATAATAGGCAGGCTCTAATATTTTAAATAGATAATTCGTTTGTATTACTGTATTAAGACAATTACATTTGCTTTAGGAGGAAAAAATAAGATGTATAGTATGAAAAAAAGGGCAGCAGCAGCTGTAGTTTCCGCTGCAATGCTGGTAGCGGCTACCGGCTGTGGTGCAGCAGTGCCTACAGCAGCCAGCGTAGCAGGAACACCTGAGGGAATTCTACTTACTGCCGCTACCCCTGAGCGGGGAGACCTAGCCCTATCCACAGCCTTTGTTGGTTCGGTTCAGCCGGACCAGCTGGTCAGCGTTATGCCCAAGCTTATGGGAACGGTAAAGCAGGTACATGTTACCGTAGGCCAGCAGGTGAAAAAAGGCGACCTTCTCATGACATTGGACGACGCAGACGTTTTGCCCTCTTATAATCAGGCACTGGCAGGCTACAACATGGCCAAGGCACAGACAGACCAAATGACCGGCAGCGGCTACAAGTCCAGCCTGTCCAACCTGGATACCGCCTACGACAATGCTTTTGATAGCTATGAGCGAGCAAAAGAAGGCGTAGATTATGCCGAAAGTGAACTGAAAGATGCCAAGCAAACACTGGCAGACCTTAGGGCCAGCGGTACCGCCACTCCAGAGGAATTGGCAAGTGCAACAGCTGCTGTAAAAGTGGCAGAAGCTGCATATGACAAAGCAGACTCAGCCTTGGACATGTCCCGCAAGTACTACAACAATGCCAAAAACAGTTACAACGCCATGAAAACCGAGGGTGAGGTAGAGCTGCAGGCCATTGCCGATGCCACCCTGAAGCAGGCGGAGTCAGGTCTTAATATGGCCAAACAGCAGCTGGAAAATACCAAGCTGTATGCCCCCATTGATGGTGTGGTGGAAAGCGTTTCGGTTACCGAGATGAACATGGTGGGGAACAGTGCTCCTGCATTTGTCATTGCCAACAAGTCGGCACTGGTGGTTTCCTTTAGCGTTTCCTCCGCTGCCGTGCTTTCCATGGAGGTGGGTGACACCGTCCGTGTGGAAAAAGGGCAGAATACTTATACCGCAACCATTACCGAGGTGGGAACCATTGTAAACCCACAGACAGGCCTCTTTACTGTTAAGGCAGCTATTGAGGGAGCTGGAAGCGATCTGCTCACCGGAGTATCGGTGAAGGTTTCGGCCGATACCGAAAAAACCGACAATGCAATACTGGTTGCACAGGATAGCCTTTATTATGACGATGGAAAACCCTATGTTTACCTGATGGTAAACGGCGAGGGCGACACCAAGGTTGCTAAAAAGACCTTTGTGGAAACAGGTATCAGCACACCCGAAAAGATTGAGATTGTATCCGGTATTTCGGATGACGATCTGGTTATTACCTCGTGGCACCCAAATTTGCTGGACGGCGCAATTGTAGCTTTGGCAACAACAGAGCCTGCGGCGGAAACAGCTTCTACATCGGCACCACAGGAGGGTTAACACTGTGAATTTAACAAAACTGACAATGCGCCGACCGGTATCGGTATTTATTATCATTCTGGCGCTTATTGTATTCGGCGTGCAGGCTATGTTTACTGCCCCGCTGGAGCTTATTCCCGAAATGGAACTTCCCATGGTTATGATTATGACCGATTACCATGGAGCCGGCCCCGACGAAGTTGAGGAACTGGTTACTACCGTGATTGAAGCGGCGGTTGCCACCATGCCGGGTGTGGAGGATATTTACTCACAGTCCCAAGAAGGAATGTCTGTTGTTCAGATGCAGCTGTCCTATGGCACCGATATGGATAAAGCCTATATGGACCTGCAAAAGAAGCTGGATATGTACAAATCCGGGCTTCCAGAAACGGCAGGAACACCACTTATTCTGGAACTGTCACAGGCAACTACCATGCAGGACACCATTAGTCTGGCGGCTAAGGCTACCGGTGATGTGGATCTGCTCAACTATATAAATGACACTGTTAAGCAAGAGTTTGAAAAGATAAACGGTGTCGCCTCAGTGGATATCAGCGGTGGACAAAGCGACTACATTAGCATACGCCTACGGGAAGAGGATCTGAAACAGTATGGTCTGGATATGAACTCCATCTCCCAGATTATAGCTACTGCGGATTTTTCTATGCCCGCAGGTAGCATTGACCGCGGTAGCTCCCAGCTTACCATGCGCGGCGGTGTTACATACAATACCACCGAAAGCCTGCGCACTCTGCCTCTTATGCTAAAAGCAGGCGGTATTATACAGCTCTCCGATGTAGCGGATATCAGCGAGGGCAAACGTGACAGTAGCTCCATTAGCCGTTACAATGGCGAGGAAACTGTAAATCTGGGCATTAAAAAGCGTACCAGTGCCAGCACCATTGATGTTTGTAAGAAGGTAGTGCGGACGGTAGAGCAGCTAAACACCCGAGGCATCGGTGTGGAGCTGTCGGTAGTAAACGATACCAGCGAACAGATTATCAGCGCAATCAATACAGTGGTTAGCACCCTTATTTTGGGTATTATCCTTTCCATGTTGGTGCTCTATGCCTTCTTTGGGGAATGGAAAGCCTCCATTATAGTCGGTAGCTCAATGCCCATATCGGTGTTGGCAACCATCATTATCATGTCGCAGATGGGCTTTTCTTTCAACATTATTTCGCTGGGTGGCTTGGTCATCGGCGTTGGTATGATGGTGGATAACTCCATTGTTGTTATAGAAAGCTGCTTCCGTGTACGGGAACAGCAGATGGATGTAAAGGAAGCGGCACTGGAGGGCACACATGTAATAACTAGCTCCATTATTGCCTCCACCCTTACTACGATAGTGGTATTCCTGCCTATCTCCCTTATGCAGGGTATGACCGGACAGCTGTTTAAACAGCTGGGATACACCATTATCTTTTCTCTAACCATGTCCCTGTTCTCAGCACTTACTCTGGTGCCGTTGCTCTTCATGCGGGTTTCTCCCAAAGAAAAACCTGACATCCTTATGAGCAGAATACTTGCGCGGGTAGGGGAGAGCTATGGTCGCCTCCTGAAAAAGAGCTTCCGCAAAAAGTGGCTGATTGTACTCATTGCTGTAGTACTGCTCATTGCCTCCTTTGCCTCTCTAACACTGGTACATATGGAGCTTATTCCCTCCATCGATCAGGGTATTGTTACCATCCGCACCTCCAACCGTCCGGGTCTTTCCATAGATAAGGTGGACGAAATTGCCGCCAGTCTGGAAGAGATTATTAAGCAG
Organism: Angelakisella sp.; assembly: GCA_036645835.1. Classification (GTDB taxonomy): domain Bacteria; phylum Bacillota; class Clostridia; order Oscillospirales; family Ruminococcaceae; genus Angelakisella. The sequence continues at coordinate 58,997 of JAVXNK010000001.1, forward strand.
GAGCCCGATGTTGACAACTATTCGGTAAACGGAAGCGGTTCCGGTGTCAGTATCTATGTTTACCTGAAAAAGGACCGTGTAAAAACTACCGCTCAGGTGGTGGATGAGTGGCGTATGCAGACCAAGGATACCATTGACTACACGGTGGATGTCTCCTCCTACGATATGGCTTCGGCAATGTCGGGCGGCGGCGGCGTTCAGGTTTCGCTTCAGGGTACCGACCTTGACCAGCTGAAGCTTGCCACCGGACAGGTGTTGGATTACATGCGTAGCCGTCCTGATATTATTTCGGCTACCTCCAACCTCACCGACGGTAATCCTCAGGCAGAGATAGTAGTAGACCCTGTAAAGGCCAATGCAGCAGGACTGATGCCTGCTCAGATTGTCCAGTCGGTTAGCAGCGTTATGCAGGGCAAAAAGGCCTCCACGCTCCGGCAGGATGGGCATGAATATGAAATTTGGGTGGAATATCCCGAAGATAGCTACGGTACGATTACCGACCTTGCGGGCTTTACCATTCTGAACCCCATGGGTATGCAGATACCACTGTTGGATGTAGCAGAAATTCGCTATACCAACAGCCCCCAGTCCATCCTAAAGATGAACAACCAGTATCAGGTTATGATTAGCGCACAGCCTACCAGTGCAGCAGCCATTACTGCGAATCAGGAAGTACTGGCAGCGGTGTCGCAGATGAAGCTTCCCAACGGTGTAAGCACCTCCGGCGGTTTCAGCAACGATGCCATGATGGAGGAGTTCTCCGCTATGGGCTGGGCCATTGCTGCTGCGGTTTTTTTGGTATTCATGGTTATGGCTATGCAGTTCGAGTCAGTGAAGTTTTCACTGGTGGTTATGATGTGTATCCCCTTCTCGCTCATCGGTTCCTTCGGACTGCTGGCGCTGTCGGGTGTTACCCTAAGCATGCCCTCCCTTATGGGGCTTCTCATGCTGGTGGGTATCGTTATTAACAACGGTATTCTCTTCATAGATACCACCAACCAGCTGCGGACCAGCATGGATGCTGAAACAGCACTTATCTACGCAGGAAAAACCCGTATGCGGCCTATCCTAATGACCACCCTGACCACCGTTCTTTCCATGCTGCCTATGGCGTTTGGCATCGGCGACGGTTCAGAGATTATGCAGGGCATGGCTGTGGTTATCATTGGCGGTCTTTGCGCCTCTACAGTGCTTACGCTGCTGCTGCTGCCCGCCTTCTACCTACTGATGAACAAGGACAAAGCGGCCAAAAAAGCTGCCAAAAAAGCCAAGAGGGAAGCAAAACGCAGGAAAAAGCAGGGTCTCCCTGCAGCACCCCAGGGTGAAATGCCCGTAATGGCAGACCGCCGGGGTCCTGGAACCTACGATATAAACTTCCTAGAAGGCGATGACGACCTTGACGCAGGGTTCCCCAAAAAGGAACTGGGCGAGGAAGACAAGTAAAAGTAATTTGCACAGCGGAAAACCATCCGTAAGCAGGAGAACCGAGGCAACATATGTTGCCTCGGTTCTCCTTTTTCATGTGGTTTTGCATATAGAAAATTAAGGGTGATTGGGTAAACTGTAGAATTATTTTTGGGGCATTGACAGGGTTATTTCCCCATGCTATACTGACCGTAAATTAACGTAATGTTAACATAAAAGAAATGAAACCTTAACTATATTTTGGAGAAGATACCGCCTGAAAAAATATTGCGCAGTGCGTTCGGCCTGCGAGATAGATATATCAACAACAAATGAGGAGGCATATCTTGATGAAAAGGTCCAAAACCATACTGGCTGCTCTGATGGCCTGCGCGCTTGTCTTTACAATGTTGGGAGGCTGTGGCGCTGCTGCTCCTGCACCCGCCGCTCCGGCCCCTGCACCTGCTGCACCCGCCGCTCCTGCTACGCCTGCTCCTGCCCCCGCACCCACTCCCGCACCTGCTCCTGCAGCACCCGCAGAAATGACCCATGATGAGCTGGTTGCCGCTGCCCAGAAGGAGGGCAAGGTTGTTGTTTATTCCGCTACCAGCCGTGCCGAAAATGCCGGCAAGGCATTTGAAGCCAAATATGGCATTAAGGTAGAGGTTACAAACCTAAAGGACTTTGAGCTTATTGAAAAGCTTGCCAAGGAAGGCCAGACCGGTGCCATCGGTGCAGATATGGCTATCTGTCAGGATGACAGCCGTGTGTTCGGTGAACTGATGAAGCCCGGCTATCTGGTTAACTATGTACCTCCCACCATGAAGGATGTTATTCCTGCCGAGTATCAGGAGCCTATGGTGTTTGCATTTATCAGCAAGGTGTTCTGCTTTAACAATGAGAAGGGCGACGCCTCCCCTGCAACCAATGTCTGGGCTTTTGCAGATCCCGACTGGAAAGGTCGCTTCCAGTTTAAGGACCCCTTTAAGGAAGGAGTAAACTCCAACTTCCTCACCATGGTTACCTCTCCCGAAGTTTCCAAGCAGCTGGAAGCCGCTTATGAGAAGCACTATGGCAAAAAGATAGAGCTGACCACCGAGAACGCAGGTTACGAGTGGATTAAGCGCATCTATGCAAACGGTCTGGTGCAGGGCACCTCCGATACCACCATGGCCGAAAATATTGGCATAAAGGGGCAGCTGAAGATTAATGCAGGCCTGTTCTCCTACTCCAAAACCCGCTATGATGAGAGCAAGAATCTGGCACTGAAGGCTATGGACGACCTACAGCCCTTTGCAGGCTTCTACTATCCGCTCTTCTCCCTTATTACCAAGGATGCCAAGAACCCCAACGCTGCCAAGCTGTTCATTGAATACATTCTAACCGAAGAAGGCTTTGCACCATGGGGCAAGGACAAGGGCACCTACTCCACCAACCCCAATATTGCTCCTGCCAAGGATGACGTTGCACTGAAAGAATGGGCTCCCAAGCTGGTTAAGATTGACCCCGAGTTCTGCTTTGAGAAGCGTGCAGACGTAGAGGACTTCCTCAACAACGGCATCATCTACTAAGAAACGCTTTAGGTGTGTGATACCCCCAAGTCGGGATTTTATCTATCTACAGATCAGCACCCGGCTGTGCCATATGGGTCAGCTGGGTGCTGAAATTCTATAAGAGTAAAGGGAGGGTAGGCATGAGCTGGAAAAATCGCTTTAAATCATTCATTAAAAAGCCCCACAACATTATACTGGTTGTGCTCCTTGTAGTTTTGGGCTACCTTACACTCATACCGCTTCTGTCTATTATTGGCGATACGGTAACGGTGCATCAGTCGGAGCTTATGCGCATTAAAGGCGCCGAGGTTGGCGATTTTACCACCTACCACTGGACAAAAGTTCTTTTTGACGGCATGGGAAGCGCAAAGATATTCTATGAGCCCTTTATGAACACGCTCATTATTTCTTTGGGTACCTGTCTCATTTCCATTGTACTGGGCGGCCTTTTCGCATGGCTGGTTACCCGTACCGATATCCGCTTTAAAAGTGTCATCTCCACAGTATTTGTGTTTCCCTATATCATGCCCTCCTGGACACTGGCCATGGCATGGATTAACTTCTTTAAAAACGATTTGGTAGGCGGTGTTCCGGGGCTTTTTACAGCGCTTACCGGTATTACAACCCCAAACTGGTTTGCCTATGGGCCATTTCCCATGATAGTGGTGCTGGGCCTTCACTACGCCCCCTTTGCCTACATACTCATCGGTGGCATTCTTCGAAATATGGATGCAAACCTGGAGGAAGCTGCCCTGATACTGAAAGCTGACCGCTGGAAGATTATGCGGAAGATTACCATTCCCATAGTGCTTCCTGCCATGCTTTCCACCTTCCTGCTGGTGTTTTCCAGTGCCATGAGCGCCTTTGCAGTGCCTGCATTCCTTGGCACCCCTGTGCGCTATCAGGTACTTACCACCCAGATGTACCGTACCCTTAACGGGATGAACCCCGGGTATGGCTACCTTATCGCTATGATTATGATTGTGATCGGCTTGCTCATACTGGCTATCAATCAGAAGATTGTGGGCAGCCGTAAAACCTATACCACCGTTACCGGCAAGAGCTCCAATATCTCGCTGGTAAATCTAAAGGGACTGCGCACGCCGTTGTCTGTATTTCTCATTGTCATGCTGCTCCTGGTCTGCATTGTGCCGCTTATCTCCTTTGCGGTGGAGTCCTTCATTATGGAGCCGGGCAACTACTCCTTCAGCAACTTTACCACCCTGTTCTGGACCGGTGGCGGTGACCCTGCCGTAGCCAACGGAGAGCCGGGAATACTCCTAAACCAGAGTATCTATACCGGTGTTCTCAATAGCTTTGGCCTATCGGTAATCGTCTCGCTTATCGCAGGCACTGTAGGCATTTTGGCGGGCTATGCTATCGTCAAGCGCCGTGGCTCCAAGCTATCCACCTTTGTAAACAACCTTTGCTTTTTCCCTTACCTTATGCCCAGCATGGCCTTTGGCGCCATCTACCTTTCCATGTTTGCCACCCGCAGAGGCTTTATTCCTCCCTTGTATGGAACCTTCACGCTGTTGGTAGTGGTGGGTGCGGTGAAGTATCTGCCCTTTGCATCCCGTTCCGGTGTAAACGCCATGCTGCAGCTTTCGGGTGAAATAGAAGAAGCCGGCATCATCATGGGCATAGGCTGGTGGAAGCGTATGACCAAAATCATTATTCCCATTCAGAAGGCAAGTTTTCTTTCCGGGTATTTGCTGCCGTTCATCTCCTGTATGCGGGAACTGGCACTGTTTATCCTGCTGGTAACACCCTCCACACGGCTGCTTACCACCCTGCTTTTCCAGTATAACGAAAAAGGCTGGAACCAGTACGCCAACGCCATAAACCTGATGATTGTGGTTCTTGTTATATCCTGCAACCTCATCGTCAATAAGCTTACCGGCGCATCAATTGATAAAGGAATAGGGGGATAGTTTGAAAGTTCCTTTCAAACTACCCTCGTGGGGCGATGTGCAGGACGATGCGTTCGCGTTGCTCACTCCCGCCCCTATGCACAATGCTGCTCCTATCATTCCTAATGCTTCGCATATAGGAGTAGCTTTAAAACTGAATTTTGTGCCGATACGAAGCGGCGGAATGGAGCATTACCATGCCAGAAATCATTCTTAAAAACATAAACAAGCGGTTTGGAAAATTTGTTGCGGTGGAAAATCTTGACCTTGTAATAGCTGACCGTGACTTTGTAACATTGCTGGGCCCTTCCGGCTGCGGCAAAACCACTACCCTGCGTATGATTGCAGGCCTTGAAACACCCACTTCCGGTGAAATCTACATTGACGGACGGCTGGTATTTTCCTCTGAAAAGGGAATCGATATCTCCCCCGATAAGCGGGATGTGGGCTTCCTGTTCCAGAACTATGCCCTCTGGCCTCATATGACCGTATACAAAAACATCTCCTTTGGCCTTGAAAATATGAAGTGGGATAAACAACGCATTGATACCCGTGTAAAGGAACTGCTTGTTATGCTGCGCATTGAGGAGTTTGTAGACCGCTATCCCTCCGAGCTTTCGGGCGGACAGCAGCAGCGTGTAGCCATAGCCCGTACCCTTGCCACCGGTGCCAAGGTGCTGTTTATGGATGAACCCCTTTCAAACCTGGATGCAAAGCTTCGCATGGAGATGCGCACCGAGCTGAAACGGCTGCATCTGGAAACCGACTCCACCTTTGTCTATGTTACCCATGACCAGCTGGAGGCCATGACCCTTTCTTCAAAAATCTGTCTGCTAAAGGAAGGGGTGCTGCAACAGTACCAGCCTCCGCTGGAAGTCTACCACAACCCTGCAAACACCTTTGTTGCAGACTTCGTCGGTAGCCCCAATATCAACTTTATGGAGGCAGTGGGGCGCAATGTCAATCTGGATGAAATTGTACTGGAAATGGGCGGAGTAAACCTTGTGTTTACCCCCGTATCTTCCGGCATTACCGTAAGCAGTGGACAGAAGCTGATACTGGGTCTTCGCCCCGAACATATCGGCATTGCCGAGGACGGCCCTATCCGTGGAAAGATATACTCCACGCTACCCTCCGGCATGGAGACCATTGTGAAAGTGGAGGTGGGTGGACATATTCTAACCTCTGTGGTGTTCGGCGGAGTAGACTTCAAGGTGGACGAAGAGGTAGGCATTCGGTTCGACAGCGCCCAGTATATCCTGTTTGATAAAGAAAACGGTCAGAACCTTGCGCTTGGCAAGCTGAGTGTAGTATAATTAGAATAGAATTAATTGTAGAAAATGCGCAGATAGGAGATGCTTTATGTCGGGGAAAAAGGTGCTTATTGTTGACGATGAGCCGCATATTATGGAACTTCTGCGTATGAATATGCGCCAGAACGGCTATGACTGCCTCTGTGTTGCCAGTGGCGAGGACGCCCTGACTGCCGTGCGGGCATACCACCCCGATGTGGTGCTACTGGATGTTATGCTTCCGGGCATTAGCGGTTTAGAGGTCTGCCGCCAGATAAAGCAGGATAAGGCCCTTGTGCGTATTCCCGTTCTGCTGCTTACAGCACGCAGCGAGGAAAATGACAGGGTGACAGGTTTGGATGTGGGTGCCGATGACTATATCTGCAAGCCCTTTTCCATACGTGAACTGCTGGCACGGATAAATGCGGCTATCCGCCGTACCGCAGAGCTTGGCGGGCAGGAGCCTGCCGAGGAGAGCTCCTCCATAGTGGTAAAGGACTTGGTTCTGGATCTGCGCAGGCACACCGCCTGTCGGGATGGAAACCCTGTGGAGCTTACCCTTACTGAATTTAAACTGCTCTCCCTTCTGGCTGCTGCCGAGGGGGGAGTGGTTCCCCGTGAGACACTCATTGGCGACCTGTGGGTGGGCGAATCCTTCGAGGCTCGCTCGCTGGATGTGCATATCCGCAACCTGCGTAGAAAACTGGACGATAGCTCGGAAAATCTGGAACGGTACATCTCCACGGTGCGCGGGGTAGGCTATCGGGTCAGCATATGAAGAAGCACGGCAATAAGGCGGCTGCGCAGGCTGTCGATGAGGTGGAGCTGCTAAAGGCACAACTAGCCCGTGTGGGCATGCGAATGGAGCGGCTAAAGGCGGAAACAGGACGGAAAAACAGCCGCCTAAGCACCATTCTGGCCAACATGCAGGACGGCCTGCTTGCCGTAGATGAACAAAACCAGGTAATCCTCCTCAGCCCACGGGCGGAGGAGCTTTCCGGTGCGGGGAAAAGCCTTTTTGTTTCGGGAAGCAGCGGTAGCCGCAGTGCTACCACCGACCGCATACTGGAAGCTACCCGGGAGGTTATAGAAACCCAAAAGCCCCTAACCCTTTCGCTCATGGCGGGGGACAGGGAACTGGCGGTGGACGTTACGCCCATCCGCAGCAAATACCTACCCTTTGATAACGACGGTGCCTTGGCTATTCTCCGTGATGTTACCGAAATACGGCGGCTGGAACGGCTGCGCAATGAGTTTGTGTCCAACGTTTCCCATGAACTGCGCACTCCACTGACAGCCATTGCAGGCTTTGTGGAAACACTGCAGATGGATGAGGACATTTCTGTGGATGACCGTAGGCGTGCACTGGAAATTATATCACTGGAAACCGACAGGCTGCGCAGGCTCATTTCCGAACTGCTGCTGCTGTCCCACATAGAAAACGACCTGATGCGCCGAACCGATGAGCGCATGGAGCTGTCGGAGGTGCTTAGTAAGGCGAGCAGGGTAATAGAGCTGCTTGCCGAGCAGAAAGGGCAAAGCTTTCGCTGTGAAGGGCTGTCCCATCCCTGTGTCATAAACGGCAGGGGAGACTGGCTGCTGCAAGCGCTGATTAATCTGGGTGAAAATGCCGTCAAATACACCCCCTCGGGCGGTTCTATCTGGATATCTGCCACACAGGAGGGACAGCAGGTGCTGATAGAGGTGGGGGACAACGGCGTAGGTATACCGCCGCAGGACCTGCCCCGTATCTTCGAGCGGTTTTATCGGGTAGATAAGGCCCGCAGTGGAAAAAGCGGAGGCAGCGGCTTGGGTCTATCCATTGTCAAGCATATTGTAGAGGAGCTGGAGGGTGAAATTTCTGCCCACAGTACGGTGGGGAAGGGAAGCTCCTTTGTTATAACCCTCACCCTTAAGTAAAGAAAGGAATCCTTATATGGAACTACTCATTGTTACAGGAATGTCGGGTTCGGGAAAGTCCAAGGCCATAAATGCCCTGGAAGACATTGGATATTTTTGCATGGACAATATCCCGCCCTTGCTCATAAGTCGCTTTTTGGACCTTTATGCCATGACCCAATGCGCAAACCCCCGGGTCGCCATGGTGGTAGATGCCCGCGGAGGCGAAATGTTTCACGACTACTTTGCTGTTATCGAAGAATTAGACAAGATGCAGCCCGGCTATAAGGTTCTGTTTCTGGATTGCGATGATGATATCCTGTTCCAGCGTTACAAGGAGAGCCGCCGAAAGCACCCGCTTATGGATGAGAACAACCAGAGCCTGGAGGGTGCCATTGCCAAGGAGCGTCAGATGATGCAGCCGGTAAAGGATGCAGCGGACTATATCATCGACACCTCCATGACACCTACCACCAAGCTGAAAAATAGAATTATGGAGGTCTTTCAGGGTGCTGCCGGACAGCAGTCCATGCTGGTGCACTGTATGTCCTTTGGTTTTAAAAACGGGCTGCCCCCAGAGGCCGATTTGGTCTTTGATGTGCGCTGCCTGCCCAACCCTTTCTATGCTCCGGAACTAAAGGAGCATACGGGACTGGAACCTGCGGTACGGGACTATGTGATAAACACCTCCGAAACCCAAGGCCTTATCCCAAAGCTTACAGGCCTACTGGATTATCTGGTACCCCTATACATACAGGAGGGCAAAAGCCAGCTGGTAGTAGCGGTAGGGTGCACCGGAGGAAAGCATCGCTCGGTTGCCATGGCGGAACTCCTTGGAAACCATCTCATTGCCAGCGGCATTAAAAGCAGTATCAGCCACAGGGACATTGATAAACCGAATATGTATTAATAAAACCGGGCTGTATCGCAAACACGACACAGCCCGGTTTTGTTAGTTTTAGAAAAAAAGTTCGCCGTCCACTATCTTCACCATACGGGTGGCATGGGAGGCCACTGTTAGGTCGTGGGTTATCATAATAATGGTGTTTCCCATTTCGTTCAGCTTGCGAAACAGGGACAGTACCTCCTGTCCGGTAGTGCTGTCCAGTGCACCTGTAGGCTCATCTGCCAGTAGGATAGCGGGCGATCCCACCAGTGCACGGGCTATGGCTACACGCTGTTGCTGTCCGCCGGAAAGCTCGGAGGGCTTATGCCCCGTTCGCTCTGAAAGCCCCAGCATTTCTATGGTGTCCATGCACTGCCGCTCCGCTTCGTGGCGGCTCATACCCCCGTATGAGCAGTGGCATGGTAATGTTTTGCAGTACGGTGTACTTGGGTATCAGCTGATATTTCTGAAAGACAAACCCGATTTTTTTGTTGCGCACATCGGTCAGCTCGTCGTCTTTACATTGGTGAATGGCTGTGCCATCCAGAAAATACTCCCCCTCCTCACAACGGTCCATGCAGCCCAGAATGTTCATCAGGGTAGATTTTCCCGAGCCGGAAGGGCCCAGTACAGCCACAAAGTCCCCTTTTTCTATGGTTAGGTCAATATCCTTTAGCACCTGTAATGTTTCACCGCCCATGGCGTAGCTTTTACAGACCTTCTTCAGTTCAATAATGGCATCCATCTGTGACCCTCCTTTCTATTCCATATTCAGCGCCTCTATGGGCACCAGTGATGCAGCCTTTTTGGCGGGGTAGAAGCCAAACACCGTACCGGTAAATACCGCAAAGATGAGTGCAAGCACAATGCCTGCCGCACTTGGTTCCACCCGTATGCCGGTGTACTGCATTAGGGGCATCAGCGCTGTTGCCAGCAGTACCCCTACTACACCGCCGAATGTACTTATCATGTTGGCCTCTGCTAAAAATTCTATTAGAATATCCCGCTTGCCGCAGCCCAGCGCCTTTAGAATACCAATTTCACGGGTACGCTCCTGCACCGATACGAACAGCACGTTCATAATGCCTATGCCGCCCACAATGAAAACAATACTGGCAACCGCGATAAGCAGCATGGAGAGGGTGTTGGCAGATGCCGCCGCAGCCTCCATTTTGCTGCCTGCATCGGTTACGCTAAAGTTTGCACCATCATAGCTCTGCTCCAACACGGTTTTAATGTTCTCCATAACCTTTGGCACATCGGTCACATCATCGGCCACTACGGTAATCTGGGGGGACATGTCCCTGCCCATAACATACTTTTTGGCGGAGGAGAAGGGGATAAATATACTGTCATCGGGGCTGATGCCGGAGGTAACGGTGCCCATTTTGCTTAGCACGCCGCCAATGGTAAAGGCTCTTTTGTCGATGTAGATAACGCTGTCGTAGGCGGCTATGGGGCTTCCAAACACCTCCACTGCCAGGTTATAACCGATGACGGCTACCTTATCACTGTTTGCTTCGTTTTCTTCGGTAATAAACTCTCCCGCCGCCAGCTCCAGGTTGCTTACCTGGCTGTAGCCTTCGGTAACACCTGCTATGGTGTATTGGGTTTCTTCTTCCAGGTTTCCTCCGGTCACTCCCTTTTTGGTGGTGGCGGAAAGGGATGCTGCACTTATATTCGGTACAAAGAGTGTAAGGTCCTCCATATCGGACTTTCCTAAAACGATATTCTTTGGGCCAAATGGGGAGAGTGTAGCAGGCCGCATAGCCCCGCCGCGCCCCCCGCCACCACCTCCTCCGGAGGGCATAGCCATGGTCATGGCCATCATCATACCGCCTCCACCGGACGAAGAATAGCTAATGTCAATGGCACCGGCACTCAGGTTTTTAAACTGGTCAGCTACATCTGCCTGACCGCCACGGCCTATGGCGATAACCATAACGATGGTAGCCGCCCCCACAATGATACCAAGCGAGGTCAGCATTACCTTAAACTTGTTTCCGGTAATGTTTACCCATACCAGTCTTAAAGTTTCACTCAGCCTCATTTCATCTGCACCTTGCTTTCAATAATTACAATATCACCCTCGTTTACACCGCTTTGAATCTCTGTTTCGGTATCGCTTTTGAAGCCAATTGCTACTTCGGTGGGGGTGATAGTTCCGCTGGCATCCTTCACCTTTACGTAGGTCTTGCCATTTTCGGTATAGATAGCCCTGTTTGATACCTTCAGCACATCCTTTACCTCCTTGGAAATAAAGGTAACCGAGCCGGTCATACCCTCATAAAGTGCCTCAAGGTCGCCCTCCAGCTTCACCTTCACCTGATAGCTGACGGTGGAGGAATTGCTCATGGCAGGGACAGTGGTGATGCTGTCCACCTTACCGGTAAAGGTCTTTTCGGGGTAAGCATCAAAGAAGATATTGGCTTCTTTGCCCAAGGTTATGGTGGAAATATCGGTTTGGTCGATGTCAACGCTAATGTAAACATTTTTGCTGTTGGCGATGGTTGCCAGCGTTCCGTCGGGAGATACCTTGTCGCCTGCCACAACCCGAACATTCATAATAAGACCATCACAGGTTGCCTTTACCTGTCCGTCGGAGACATAGGCTTCCATTTTATCAATCTTTTTCTGTAGGTTCTCCACGGTTATTTCACGGGATGATACCGCATTTGCCAGTTGAGCAATCTCCAAATCGTACAGCTGCTGTGCCTTGTCTGTGTAGGAAAGAGCCTCCTCGCGCTTGGCTTCCGCAGTGGCTTCATTCAGGTTGGTGCTGTTGCTGGCAATCTCAAACTTTAGCTTTGCAGTTTCGTAGGTGCTGTAGGCAGTGCTCAGGGCAGTGTAAAGCTTCTGTCGTTCGGTACGGTAGTTGCGGTCAAACTCATCGGCCTCAGCCTTCAGTTCTGCCAGTTCCTGTTCCAGTGCGGTGGTGTCCTCGCCTGCCGCTTGGGCATCGGAAATGGCCTGCTGTAATGCAGCGATTTGTGCCTTGTACTCCTTGGGCTGCTCCTCAAGGGCGTCTATCTCATCCTCCAGCTGATCCACACGGTCGCCGGCGTTGTTCATATTCACCTTTAAAGTTCCCAGACTGCTGTCGGCTTCCTCTAGGGTTAGGTCAAAGTTGCGGTCAGCGTTTTCGGCATCATTCAGCCGCTGCTGTAGGGTAGCTTTAGCAGCAATCTGGCCGGAAGTCTGGTCTAGTTTCGCTTTTTCCAATGCCAGCTGTGCTTCCTTGTAGCTCTGTTTCAGGGTGTTCAGGCTCTCTTCAATCTCATCGGTGGACAGTTTGGCAATGGGGTCGCCCTCCTTTACCCGTTGCCCTGCCTTTACATAAACCTCCTCTACCAGCGCTTTCACAGTATTGCTGTCATCGCTGGAGTTTGAGGTGTAGTTATCGTAGGTGAGGGCTAAGAATGGGGACATTGGAGCACCTGCGGATGGCACGGCAAACCTCACAGCCGTTTGGCTCCGGCATCATCACATCCAAAATTACCAGTGCAAGGTCAGGATTTTTTTCGAAATATGTAAGTGCTTCGGTACCACAGCAGGCTTCTGACACAGAAAACCCTTCCTGTGTCAGGTAGTAGGCTACCAGCTTTCGAATATTGCTTTCGTCCTCTGCAATGAGTATTTTATTATTCACAGAACTGCACCCCCTGTAAATCTATACAAATATATTAGAATATTTCTCTGCAATTAGAATATAGTTTTATAATTAAGTTGCAACAAAAATATAACTGTTTCACAGTATTATTTAAAAATAGTATAAAGGGTAATTGTGTTGGTAGTGTGAACTTTTCATTTTTTCTCCCCAAGGAATAAGGAACAGGAAAGTTATTCTTTGTAATTTTACAAAATTTATTGATTTTAGGACTTCTATGTGCTAAAATCATACCGTAAAAGTACAGGTAGATACGGCTTTGTAACAATCTTCAAAATGGTTCGACCAAAGAAGCTTATTCCGAAAATTGCGTGAATAAAGTTACATTATATTTGCATTTTTCTTGCAAAACCATCCGTAATACCTGTACCGTACAAATAGGCCTCATGTGAGCAACGACAAGGCGGTGACGGTAAATGCAGAGCGGATTGTTGGAACGGGTGGCTGGTCGGCTGGGTAAATCGTACCTGTCGGACCTGAGAAGTACACAGCCAAGGAAGTTGCTGGCAGAGCTGCGGCTCATTGCACCGGAGGAATATTCCGTACAGGAATGGAACTACGCCCTATCCTATATCTTTTCTGGACAGGTGGAAGTTTCAAACCTGGAAAATTTGGACAGTGTACTGCAGGAGCTTCTGGAGGAAACCAACCACTGCAGATAAGAGCTTACTTCAATAGGGTAAAAGGACCCAAGGGAAAAAGCGTGGTTAAGGCTTACCTTCCCAATTAAAACGATTGCAGGAGGATACCCCCATGATAACGGAAAAGTTCCATGGCAGTGAACCTGCCCATTCGCTTCTTGGCTTTGGTGCTATGCGCTTTCCTACACTGGCAAATGGCGAAATAGACCACCCCGAGACCCAAAAACTGATTGACCATGCCATTGCAAATGGAATAAACTACTTTGATACCGGCTACACCTACCATGACAGTAAGTCCGAGGGCATGCTAAGGGAGGCACTGGCTGCCTACCCCCGTGAAAGTTATTTTCTGGCGGATAAGCTGCCCATGTGGGCCATTCAGGAAGAAGCCGACATGGAGCGTATCTTTAATGAGCAGCTGGAGCGGTGTGGGGTAGCGTACTTTGACTACTACCTGGCTCACGCCCTTAGCAAAAGAACCACCGCTACCATGAAGCGAGTGGACACGGTAGGCTTCTTTAAGCGCAAGCAGGCTGAAGGGAAAATACGTCATATAGGGTTTTCCTTCCATGACGACCTGGACTGCTTTCGGGATATCTGCGGCATGAATGACTGGGATTTCTGTCAGCTACAGCTCAACTATGCCGACTGGAACCGTATGGGGGCACAGAAGCTATACGACACCGCTGTAGAGTACGGCATTCCCGTCATTGTCATGGAGCCTGTCCGCGGCGGCTTTCTGGCAAATCCCCCTAGGGCAGCAGCCGATATTTTAGAAGCAGCCGACCCCAAACGTTCGACCGCCAGCTGGGCACTGCGCTTTGTTGCCTCGCTGCCACAGGTAAAGCTGGTACTTAGCGGTATGTCCAATATGGCGCAGCTACAGGATAACCTTGCAACCTTCGCAGATGAGAGCGTCTACTTATCTGAGCCCGAGCAGCAGACAATGACACAGGTAATGGAGGCCATGGACGGTGTAAAGAGTATTCCCTGTACCGCCTGCCGCTACTGTATGCCTTGCCCGGCAGGGGTAGAGATTCCCACCATATTTTCGGTGTACAACAATGTCATGCTGTTTGGCGGCGGTGAAAGTAGCTATATCAGTGCTATCCCTGCGGAGGGACGTGCCGATGCCTGCATTTTCTGCGGGGCTTGCGTAGAGGCCTGCCCTCAGAAGATAGCCATTCCTGACCGTCTGGCAGAAGCCCATCAGCGGCTAACAACTGAAAAGTAATATGAAACCATAAAATCCGCCACCCTATATTATAAGGGCGGCGGATTTTTGCAACCTGAGACTATTCGTAGCGGATAACCAGATTTGGGTCGTGCTTTCTGCCCATGTCATGGCGAGCCTTGCGGTTCTCTACCGTATCAAAGACAATGGAAAAATCGTAGTCAGGTGGGTAAAGCTCACTGGCAGGGGTTACAAGCTTTATCCGCTTATGGTTAATCTGCTGCTTCTTCCCCTGTATCTGTACGGTTACTTCGCCCTTTTCATCCGCCGGAGCAAACACAATGCCTATAAGTTTCTGGGGGTGTACCATTACACTGTCACCCATCTGAAACCGGGTAACCTGAGGGGATGGGGCTGTGGGAACATCCTTTACAATGCGGCTGTGGGTGGCAGGCAGGGGAGAGGGAGGTTCTTCGGCAGCAAACTCCATCTGGGGTACAGCCCGCCCTGTTCCCACCGTGCGCCTGTAGGCTTCAGTATGTGCCCGACGCAGCATATGCTCCGGAAACCCCAGCCGCCGTGCAATATAAAGAGCACAGCTTTCCCCCGCTTCGCCAATCTCCAAGCGATACAGGGGTTTTAGGTTTTCTCGGTCAAACTCCATACGGGCATTCAGAAGACCGGGGGTGGTCATAGCATATTCCTTAATTTCCGGGTAATGGGTGGTGGCTACAAAGAGACAGCCCCGCAGTCGTAGCTCCTCCAGTATGGAAACTGCAATGCCCATACCCTCTGCTGGGTCGGTGCCGGAGCCAAGTTCATCCAGCAGCACCAAGCTTTCGCCTGTGGCAGTTTTCAGGATATCAATTATATTTACAATATGTGCCGAAAAGGTGGATAGATTTTCGGTAATGCTCTGCCCGTCACCAATGTCGCAGAGGACATTGTCCTGCATGGATATCAGGCTTCCCGCCTCGACAGGAAGGTGCAGGCCGCTCTGTGCCATCAGGGTCAGCAGTCCCACGGTTTTTAGTGCTACCGTCTTTCCGCCAGTATTGGGCCCAGTAATGACCACACCCCGAACCTCGCCGCCTATTTCAAAGTTTAGAGGTACACAGACCTCCGTCGGAAGCAGCGGGTGCCGTCCCTCAACAATCTTTATTCGGCGCTGGGTAGTAACCTCCACCGGTATGGCCTTCATAGATGTGGATAGCTTTGCCTTTGCAAAGGCAAAATCCAACACCTCCATACAGTCCATGTTTATTCGAAGCTCTGCCATCTGCTCATCCACCATGGCGGTAAGGGTGTAAAGGATGCGGCGGATTTCGTTATCCTCCTCCAGCTGCAGGGTGGAAAGCTCCTCCTGAAGCCTGCGTACCGAGGCAGGCTCCATGAAGCAGGTGCTGCCTGTAGCGGAAAGGTCTATGACAGAGCCATCCAGCTGATTCTTGTATTCCTTCTTTACCGGAAGAACAAATCTGCCGTTCCGGGTGGCGATATAGCCGTCGGAAAACCATTCCTTGCGGCTGCGCAGAAGGGTTTCCAGCTTCTGCTTTATAGAAAGATGCACTGTTTCGGTCTTCCGCCGAATATCCCGCAGGGTAGGGGAGGCACGATCATCTACCATGCTGCCCTTAATGGAACGCTCTATCTCTGCAAGCAGTGTAGAAAGGTCACAGAATGCACCGCCGTAGGAAGAAAGCCCCGTACCGGTGGTTTCGGCCTTTTTCAGGTAGCTTCGCATACGGTTGCAGCCGGTAATGAACAGTGCAATATCACCCAGCTGCTCGGGAAGGAGCATGGAACCTTTCTCACAAAGCTCCAGTATTTTATCCAGTTCCTTCATGGTTGCCAGCGGCGGTGTGCCTACGGCCTCAAATATGCGAAGTGCCTCGGTTGTTTCGGACATCCGCTTGCGGCATTCCCGTTCGCTCATGGTAGGGGAAAGGGCTAACAGCCGCTGCTGTGCCCGTTCTGACAGTGCCAGCTGTGACAGCTGTGCCAGTATCTTATGAAATTCCAGTGTAGTAGTTGTATTCACCGGTGTGAACCTCCTCGTTTTTTTAAATAATAAAAAAGAGCATAATGGGATAACCCCATTACACTCCAAAAAATCACAGCAAAAGCGCAGTGACCCCATATAACACAGATGGTTATGGTAGGTGTAATCTGTAAGGCGTACCCAAAGGCACAGCCAATAGAAGGGCAAAGCCCCCCGCTTGCGCTGCGACCGTTTCAACTGTTTAGTTGAAGAGCACCATTACAGATACAGTTAACAAAAAAACCATCCTTCACATTTTAAGATTAAGGTCATTGTACCATAAACGCAAGACGTTTTGAGACGATTGCGCATAACTCGGTACAATGGTTACTTGCAGACATTGTAGCATAGCATTTCCCCAAATGCAAGAAAAATGTAAGGGGAAAAAATGGCTTGCCTTCTGCATACCACAGCCGGCAAGCCATAAATTTATAGGTTTGGCCTTTTACCCCTACCGAATGGCACCATTGCGAAAATTATCATACCACTCTTCCAACTCTTCATTGTTGTCTACCTTTAACATCTTAAAGATTTCATAGGCAAACTCCACAGCGGCAGTTTCATTTGCAGTAATAAACCCGCCGTCCACAACCACCTGTGCAGCAACATACAGCGCTTTACCAGTGTATTCCGGCGCACTGCAAAACAGCTCGGGGGAGTCTCCGGTATGCCGAATATGGTTTAGAAAACCATGTTTGCAAAGGAAAAGGGTTGCACCGCAGATAGCAGCAACGGGGACATTACGCTCCGAGGCTTTTTTTATAAACCCTGCCAAAGCATCATATTTGTTTTCCTCCCACGAAAGCCCTCCGGGAACAATTACCATAGCAAGCCGGTCAAAATTACCGTAGTTGTATATGGTATAGTCAATTTCAGCCCGTATACCACCCATAGAAACTTTGGGCAAGGTATCAACGGCAATGGTCTTTACTACATAGTCGGAGAAAGCATTTGCAACTGCTATGGCATAGCTTGCCTCCCAGTCGCACCAGCGAGGGGTTAAAAGAAGCAGGATTTCATTTTTTATATCTGTCATATTCTACTCCGTTCTTTAGGAGGGCTAAAATATAGTCACCCTCCTTGCATGGTGAAGGCCTGTGGTTTTATATAAATTCATAAAAATCATCTCCTATTTCGTTTAGATATTTATAGTAACACAAGATGGCTTGTGGAATTGTAATAACATGGAAAATATTGTCTTGCAGTCATAATAGCATAAAACTGTATGGCAGTAAAGCAGAAGCGGAAAATTATCATAATAAGGAGCGTCGTCGGAAATGACGGCGCTCCTGTACATTGGTTATCTCGGTTATAATTCTATGCTATCCGTAAGCAGACCACTGAAAGGCACTGGCAGGTGCTATATCTCCACAACGGTGATACTTGCTTCGTACAAATCGAAATGGAAGTCCCTGGAGACGGTGTTGCCTGCCATCCACTGCAAAGTGGAATCGGGCTGTGTCACATTAATAATGTTAGATTTGTTTAGCTGTGAAGAAGTGACTACAAATAGTTGACCTAGGACATCAATGCTGTTTGTGGTATAGTCTAGGGGTATACCATTTAAAAATAGCTTTGTTATGATAGGGTCAGAGCCTTGGGGATCAAGGTAGTCAAAATTTCCCACCAGCACATGTGTGTCGACGATATAGCGACCGGGTTGCAAGATAATGGTCTTGCTTCCGGACAGTTTAATTTTTTCTCTGTCTGCAACTGCAGTGACACCGATATCAACCGCCTGAACATTTCCGGTGGGCCAAAAACCAATAATTTCCTGACCAACACTTGGAGGCATAAGATTGATACCACTGACAAACTGTGCACTTGCTTTGTGTTCTGGCTTGGGAGGAGGCGGACAATCAGGAGTTCTATCCATCACCGGAATATCCCAAGGACATATTTGATTTCTATCATTATGGCAGCTCATAAAAATCCCTTCTAACAAACAAATTGTTTGCATTTTTCCATTGAATTTTAAGATAGGATATCCTATCTTAAGTATCGGTACATGACAAAACCTTCAATGGTGATTAGTATGAGTATTCTATTCTATTCAAAATTTTAGAAAAGGTCACAGGTTGCAGGGGAAGGCTGGGTACGGCTGATGGAATGGTAATAAATATTTAGGGAATAACCAAGTTATAATAACAAAAACCCCGCATTATCAAGCAAATTCAGCTTAATAATGCGGGGTTTCGGTTTTGGTGACCCGTACGAGAATCGAACTCGTGTTTCAGCCGTGAAAGGGCCGTGTCTTGACCGCTTGACCAACGGGCCTGATGTGGAAGAGGACAGTAAAGACAAGCTTTATTGCCCTCTTCTTACTGGTAGCGGTAGTAGGATTTGAACCTACGACACTTCGGGTATGAACCGAATGCTCTAGCCAACTGAGCTATACCGCCATGCGAATTGTTTTAGCAGGCGAGTTATATTATAACCTGGAAAAATACATTTGTCAACATATTTTTTAAGAAAATTACAAAGGCTTTCAGACAACAGAATTGTTGTTAAAATTCACAATTCATGTTATACTATAATAGATTATACGGTATTTTGGGAAAAAACGCAAGCACCGTACAAATATTGGAGGATATGAATGATTAATGTTACAGATGTAAGCCTTATGTTCGGAGGCACTAAGCTGTTTTCGGGGGCTACGCTTCGGTTTAATCCCGGCAACTGTTATGGCGTGGTAGGTGCCAACGGCGCAGGCAAATCTACCTTTCTGCGGATACTTTCCGGTGAGCTGGACCCCACCACCGGTACAGTGGAAATACCTACCAGCAACCGCATGTCGGTGCTGAAACAGGACCAGTTTAAGTTTGACCAGTTTCAGGTACTGGAAACGGTTATCATGGGCAACCCCCGTCTGTATGAGATAATGAAGCAGAAGGATGCCCTGTATGCAAAGGAAGACTTCACCGAGGCAGACGGAATACTGGCCTCCGAGCTGGAGGGCGAATTTGCCGAAATGAACGGCTGGGAAGCCGACAGCGAAGCGGCACGTCTGCTTCAGGGGCTTGGCCTTACCGATGAGCTGCACTATATGCAGATGTCGGAGCTTAAGGGCGGCGAAAAGGTGAAGGTGCTGCTGGCACAGGCACTGTTTGGACAGCCCGATATCCTGCTCATGGACGAACCTACAAATAACCTGGACTTTGCCTCGGTAGACTGGCTGGAAAACTTCCTGCTGGATTTCCCCGGTGTTCTTATTGTAGTTTCCCATGACCGTCACTTCCTAAACACCATCTGTACCCACATTGTAGATATCGACTTTAATAAGGTTCGTATGTATGTGGGTAACTACGATTTCTGGTATGAATCCAGCAAGCTGATGCAGCGGATGATGAAGGACCAGACCAAAAAGCGTGAGGACAAGGTGAAGGAGCTGCAAGGCTTTATCGCACGTTTCTCCGCCAATAAGTCCAAGTCCAAGCAGGCTACCAGCCGACGTAAGCTTATTGATAAGCTTACAGTGGAAGAGATGCCCGCCTCCTCCCGCCGCTACCCCTATGTAGCTTTCCAGCCGGAGAGAGAGTGTGGTAAGGAGATACTTACCGTAGAGGGACTTACCAAGACCGTAGACGGCATTAAGGTGCTGGATAACGTGAGCTTCCGTATGAACAAGGGCGACAAAATTGCCGTTGTTGGCAACGAAGTTGCGGCAACTACCCTTTTCCGTATCCTTATGGAAGAGATAGAGCCGGACAGCGGTAGCTTTAAATGGGGCACCACTACTTCCCAGGCATATTTCCCCAAGGATAATTCCGCTTATTTTGATAACTGTAACCTGAATATGGTGCAGTGGTTTGGACAATATTCCGATGACGAGAGCGAAACCTATATGCGTGGCTTCCTGGGGCGGATGCTCTTCTCCGGCGAGGATGTTTACAAGCCTGTTAAGGTACTGTCCGGTGGTGAAAAGGTTCGCTGCATGCTTTCCCGCATGATGCTTACCAAAGCCAACGTACTGCTGCTGGATCAGCCCACCAACCATCTGGATCTGGAATCTATTACAGCGGTGAACAGCGGTTTGACCGAGTTTTCGGGCAACCTGCTCTTTACCTCCCACGACCATGAGTTTATTCAGACCATTGCCAACCGTGTCTTCGATTTCGGCGATACCTTTGTAGATCGTCTTTCCACCTTTGACGAGTATCTGGAGTGGAAAAAGCAAAAATAAAGAAGCGACAGAAGTGGAGGAGCGAATGTATGCGGCTATCGTTTTTAGGTGCGGCTCATGAGGTTACAGGTAGTTGTCACTTTCTGGAGGCGTGCGGCAAAAAGCTTATCATTGATTGCGGGTTGCAGCAGGGTGAGGATGAGTTTGACAACTCTGCCCTGCTGGTAACGCCGGGGGAACTGGATTTTGTTCTGCTGACCCATGCGCATATCGACCATTCCGGCAGACTGCCGCTTCTCTACAAATACGGCTTTCATGGACAGGTTATCACTACCGGCGCTACTACCGAGCTTTGCGGCATTATGCTTCGCGACTCCGCACATATTCAGGAGTTTGAAGCGGAGTGGAAAAACCGTAAGGGTATGCGTGCGGGCAAGGATATTGTTGAGCCTCTTTATACCATGCAGGATGCCGAAGGCATTCTTGGTATGTTCTCCCCCTGTCGGTACGGCGAAACGGTACAGCTTTGCCCCGGCATAGAGGTGCGCTTTGTAGATGTGGGACATCTGCTGGGCTCTGCCAGTATAGAGGTACGCCTTACCGAAGGCACCGAAACCCGTACCATTGTTTTTTCCGGTGATATCGGTAACCTGAACCAACCCATCATTAAAGACCCCAGCTACATGACCAAGGCGGACTATGTGGTTATGGAGTCTACCTATGGCGACCGCAACCACGAGCCGCTGGAGACCGACTATGTAACAGTGCTGGCCGAGGTGATGAACCGCACCTTTGCCCGAGGGGGAAACCTGGTGATTCCCTCCTTTGCCGTGGGCAGAACACAGGAGCTTCTCTACTTCATCCGTAAGATTAAAGAAGACAAGCTTGTAAAGAGCCATCCCGATTTTTCAGTATACGTGGATAGCCCTCTAGCGGTGGAAGCTACCCAGATTTTCAAAAACAATGTAGCCGGTTACTTTGACAGGGAAGCTATGGAACTGGTGAAGCAAGGGATAAATCCTCTTGCTTTTCCGGGACTTAAAACCTCTGTAACCAGTGACGATTCTAAAGCCATTAACTTTGGCAATGGCTGCAAGGTCATTATATCTGCCAGCGGCATGTGCGATGCAGGACGCATAAAGCATCACCTGAAGCACAACCTGTGGCGGCCTGAAAGTACCATTCTGTTTGTGGGTTATCAGGGTGTAGGCACACTGGGTAGACTGCTGCTGGATGGTGCCAAAGCGGTAAAGCTCTTCGGTGAGACGATTGATGTCCGTGCCGAAGTTACCCGTATGCAGAGCATGAGTGGACACGCCGACCAGGCAGGACTGCTCACCTGGATAAAGGCCTTTACCCCTGCACCAAAAAAGGTGTTTGTGATACATGGCAACAGCGAGGTCTGCGACAGCTTTGCCGCATTGCTGCGGGAGCAGCTGAGCCTTACTGCTGAAGCCCCAAACTTTAAGGCTAGCTTTGACCTGCTTACCGGTGATTGCTTGGATGCAGGCGAGGCAGAGCATCCAAAGCTTGCGGAGAAGAAGAAGCTTCGGGCGGTGTTTACACGGCTTACCGCTGCGGCAGCACGGCTTGGTGCCTTGGTTCAGCGCTATAGCGAACGTCCTAACAAGGAGATTGCAAAGTTTGCCGACCAGCTGAACTCCCTCTGCGATAAATTTGACGACTGATAGCTAATATAAAAAAGGCTGCCGCAAAACGCAAGTTTTGCGGCAGCCTTTTTTACTTATTCTTGTACTACAGCGGCAGGGACACCTTTTGGCGCCGTTACCGCCGCCCGTTCCGCCTCGGACTGTGCCAAGTGTTGCAAATACCGTTCCAACACGGCATTTTCCAGCTGGCTTCTGGCAGCTGCTGTTATGGGGTGTGCAATGTCGCGGAATACGCCGTTTTCGTCCTTGCGGCTGGGCATGGCGGCAAAAAGCCGCTCGGGGCCTTGTATTACCTTAATGTCATGAACGGTAAAATCCCCGCCGATAGTGACCGAAACCAGTGCCCGCAGTCGGTTATCCTCGTAAATTTTTCGTATCCGGATATCTGTTATAATCATCTGTCCTGCTGCCTCCCGTATTGTCATTGTGGATAGTTGGAGTATTGAGCAGGGAATGCAATAATATTCATGGTTTTTTCATTGTCAAAATAAGCCTGTATGGGGTATAATGGTCTTAGCCACCATTATACCCCTATGCATGCGTAGTTATGTAACAAAGCGTTGCATTTGTTGGGGCATAGTGGTCTTAGCGACCACAATATGGTAATGGGCAGGACCATTGCCATATTTGTGCGTAATTATGCCCAATTGAGTCGCGTTTTTTTGGGCATAATAGTTACTGGATACTATTAGCACAATTGAAAAGAGGGTTTGGTTTGAAGGATAATATGACAGGCAGAACCAAAGCAGAGATTACGTTACCTGAGGGAGTACGCCATATTCACTGTATCGGCATCGGCGGCTCCGGGATGTTTCCCATTGTACAGATACTAAAAAGTCGGGGTTATGAAATATCCGGCAGTGATAATAATGAGAGTGACATTGTAAACACTGAACGTGCCATGGGTATTCAGGTAATCATGGGGCACGCAGCCGAAAATCTGGCAGGGGCAGATCTTGTCATGTATACTGCGGCTATTCAGGATACCAACCCCGAGCTTGCCGAGGCAAGGCGCCTGGGGCTTCCCCTGTGGGAGCGGGCAATGGTACTGGGTGCCATATCCAGCGACTATACAAATGCCATTGGCATCTGCGGTACCCACGGCAAAACTACCGTTACATCTATGCTTACACAGATACTTTACGGCGCGGGGAAGGACCCGTCGGCAGTTATAGGCGGAAAGCTAAAAGCCATTGACGGCTACGGCAGGGCGGGGCAGACCGAGCTTTTTGTCTATGAAGCATGCGAGTTCCGGGACCACTTTTTAGAAACATACCCCGATACCGCCGTTGTTCTAAATATTGACAACGACCATATGGAGTACTTTGGCACGGTGGAGAACGCTATGAAGTCCTACACCCGTTTTGCAGGCATGGCGGAGCATGTGCTTTACAACGGCAGCGACTACAATACGACCACTGCTATGGCGCCGGTAAAGGCTGACATGCATAGCTTTGGCTGGGAGGACAGCTGTGACTTCTATCCCCAAAACCTAGTGCTTCGGGACGGCTTTTCCCGTACCTTTGACCTGGTGCACCGTGGGGAAGTCATTGCTCACCTGGAGCTGAACGTTCCCGGCAAACACAATATTCTAAATGCTGTAGCAGCTGCTGCCGCCGCATGGCTTCAGGGAGTATCTCCGGCCGACATTGCGCTGCATTTGGCACAGTTCCGCGGCGCAGGCAGACGGTTCGAGCTGCTGGGGCGCAAAAACGGCATTACCGTGGTGGATGACTACGCCCACCATCCCGCAGAGATAGAAGCCACCCTAAAGGCTGCCAAGGAGCTTGGTTTCAATAAGGTCTGGGCAGTTTTTCAGCCCTTTACCTTTTCCCGAACCTTTATGCTGCTGGAACAGTTTAAGGATGCCCTCTCATTGGCCGACAGGGTGGTGCTAAGCCCCATTATGGGCAGCCGTGAGGTAAACACCTATGGCGTACGGTCGGAGGATCTGCGTGAACGTATAGAGGGCTGTGTTTGCTTGGAAAGCTTCGAAGAGATAGCCGACTACGTTATGAAAACTGCTGTGGAGGGTGATCTCGTCATCACGTTGGGCTGCGGCGACATCTATAAATGTGCCAGAATGATGCTTCACTAGCCAATAATTGCAAGAAAGAGGACGTTTTATGAAGACACAACGCAGTGAGCTGAAAGTAGCGGCCATATATGGTGCCCTTCTCATCCTGCTCTACTGGGCCATGCAAAATTTAGATACGCTATCCGGTTGGTTCCGTGTGGGATTGGGGCTATTTGCCCCCTTCCTACTGGGACTTATTATTGCTTTTGTCATTAATGTGCCCATGGCTGCGCTGGAAAAGGCTCTCTTTGGTACTGCAACGGGAAAAAAACGCAAGCTGGCACGTTCACTTAGCCTGGTACTTACGCTGCTGCTGGTGGCGGGGCTTATCTTTGTTGTGCTTTTCTTGGTGGTGCCGGAGCTTGCCAAAAGTATCACCATGCTGGGGAACAACATTCCCGACTTCCTAAAGGAGGTACAGACGTGGAGCGAAGAGCTTGCCGCCCAATACCCTGAAATATTTGTGGGTATTGCCACCATTGATATGGATTGGCAAAGTATTATAAACCAAGCCATTACCATTGTACAGGCAGGGCTTACCGGTTTCCTTACCTCTATTGTCTCGGTAGCCAGCGGTGTGTTCAGCGGATTGCTCAGCTTCTTTCTTGCTCTTGTTTTTGGTATCTATGTGCTGCTGCAAAAGGAAAAGCTTCGGGAGCAGGCTGTGGAAGTACTCTATGCTTTTACGCCCAAACAGCGTGCCGACCGCATTATGTCAGTGGCATCCCTTACGGGTAGAACCTTTTCCAGCTTTTTAACAGGGCAGTGCGTAGAGGCGGTTATCCTAGGCCTTATGTTCTTTGTATCTATGTCTATCTTTCGCTTGCCTTATACACTGCTGGTCAGTGTTCTCACCGGTTTTGCCGCACTCATCCCCATCTTTGGTGCGTTCATCGGCTGTGCAGTTGGCGCATTTCTTATTCTGATGGTAAACCCCATGCAGGCGGTTTGGTTCCTGCTGCTCTTCATTATTATCCAGCAGGTTGAGGGCAACCTCATCTACCCACGGGTGGTAGGGGGCTCCATTGGGCTGCCCTCCATTTGGGTGCTACTGGCAGTAACAGTGGGCGGCAGCGCTATGGGTATTGCGGGAATGCTCATCTTTATACCACTCTGCTCGGTGCTGTACACCCTACTGTGGGAAACCGTGGAGAAACGCAAAGAGCTTTCTGTTGTGCCCGAGGATGACAAATTTATTGACCAGGGCGGTACTGTATAGGATGTTTCGTGACATAAAATAGGAGGAAGACGATTGAAAAAGTTACTTGGTTTTTTATTCCACAGGCTGGTGCTTGTTGCATTTGCCATAATTGTACAGTTGGCATTTTTAATGGTCATGCTCCTGAAGTTTCAGAACCAGTTCGTGTATTTTTATGGAGTTTCTGCAGTTTTGAGCGTTATTGTGGTACTGTTCATTATCAATGGGCGCAGCAACCCGGCCTACAAGCTGGCTTGGGTCGTGCCCATTCTTCTTTTCCCCATTTTTGGCGGAATATTTTACCTGCTGTTTGGTAGCAATCGCCCCAGCAAGCATGAGATAAAAAAGATGTCGGCAATGCTCGAGAACTATAAACAGTACCTCCCCGCCGAAAAAACAGAGGCGCTTATGGAACTGGAGCAAAATGATATGGCGGGCGCTTCCCAGAGCCGCTACATTAGCAAGTACGCCCAAGCCGCCCTTTATAAGCATACCACTGTGGACTACCTGCCCTCTGGAGAATGTAAGTTTGAGCAGCTGCTTGTCGAACTGCGGGCTGCCGAGCATTTCATATTTATGGAATACTTCATTATCCAGCCGGGGAAGATGTGGGACAGCATTCTGGAAGTTCTGGTGGAGAAGGCAGCACAGGGTGTGGATGTTCGGGTTATGTATGACGACGTGGGATGCATTATGACACTGCCCTATGGCTATGATAAAAAGCTTATGGCTATGGGTATCAAGTGTGGACGATTTAATCCCTTTGTCCCTATACTCAGTACCCGTCTCAATAACCGTGACCATCGGAAAATATGTATTATAGATGGGCATACCGGCTTTACAGGCGGCATAAACCTTGCCGACGAATACATAAACGCCATTGAAAAGCATGGGCACTGGAAAGATACCGCTGTCCTACTGCGCGGTGAGGCAGTGTGGAACCTTACACTAATGTTCCTGTCTATGTGGAACTACCTTCACGGTCAGAATGAGGACTATGCCATCTACCGTCCGGATGTCTACCGCCCACTGCCGGAACAAGGCGACGGCTACGTGCAGCCCTTTGCGGATAACCCGCTGGATGGGGAGTGTGTAGGAGAAACTGTTTACCTCAATATGATAAACAAGGCGGAGAGGTATATTTATATCACAACGCCATATCTTATCATAGATAACGAGATGGTAGTGGCACTGCAAACAGCTGCCAAAAACGGCGTGGATGTTCGTATTATTACCCCCCATGTGGCGGATAAATGGTATGTTCATGCAGTGACCCGTGCTTACTACGAAATACTGGTGGAAAGCGGGGTGCGCATCTACGAATACACCCCCGGATTCATCCATGCCAAAACCTATGTCTGTGATGACCGTTATGCCGTAGTAGGCACCATCAACATGGACTACCGCAGCCTTTACCTGCACTTTGAGTGTGGTGCCTGGATTTGCGGTGGCAGAGGTGTACAGGAGGTGCGGGAGGATTTTGATAAGACGCTGGATGTCTGCCAAGAAATCACCTTGGAACAGTGCCGCAGCATATCTTGGGGACGTCGGCTTGGCAGAGGTCTGCTGAAATCCTTTGCTCCTCTTATGTAATATACCTATTTTAAAAATGGATAGAAAGTGAGACTACTATGAAACTAAAACGCCCCATATCGCTGCTCCTCACAGCTGCATTGCTGCTTTCTACGGTGAGCTGTGTGGAGCTGGATAAAAACGGACAGCCGCTGCCAACCCAGGAGGTAACACAGAGCACACTATTTGAAACCTACCTGATGGACAATGTGCGTGAGGTTGTCGGTGACAATCTGCTCGACTGCCGCTTTCTAGTGAAGAATGCCGCCAGCTATGGCGTTACCAATGTCCCTGTTAACATGGGACGAATTGATTTTGACGAGTATGACAATGCAGAGAAGCACTGGCAGGAAGATTACAACGAACTGACCGCTTTCCGCTATGAAGAGCTTACCGAGGAGCAGCAGTTTCTCTACGACCTTTTAAAGCATGACATGGAGCTTTCTAAGAAGGTAGTGAATTATAAATATCTAAACGAGCCAAATAGCCCCCTGCTGGGTATCCAAAGCCAGCTGCCCTCACTGCTGCCGGAGTTTAAGCTTTACACCGTGCAGGATGCCTACGATTATATCACCATGCTGGAGCATATACCCGATTACTTTGGGGATATGCTGGAGCTTCAGCGCAGGAAGTCACAGAAGGGGCTGTTTATGTCGGATGCTATGGCCGATGAGCTGATAAAGTCGTGCAATAACTTTATGGCAAACCCCGAGGAAAATGCGCTGATTACCACTTTTGAAAAACGGATATCCGATCTGCCGGGTATAACAAAAGCTGACTGTAGAAGGCTTTTGGACCTAAACCGCAAGGCAGTTTTAGAAGATATGATACCCGCCTATGAAGCGTTTGCAAAAGGGATAGAGGAGCTGAAGGGTACAGGCAAAAATGAAGGTGGTATCTGCGGATATCAGGGTGGAAAAGAGTATTACGAATACTTGGTGCAGAGCGGTACAGGTTCGGATCGCACTGTTACCGAGATAGCAGAAATGTTGGATAATAAGTTGGATAGCCTCATGACCACCATAAGCTTCATTGTCACATCAGACAGAACTGTCGTTGACCGTTTTATGGAACCCGAGATAGAGCACGCCTCGCCGGAAGAATTTATGAAGGCACTAAAAGAAAAGACCAAGGAAGATTTTCCTCCCGTTAATGAACTGAAATATGACATTAAATATATTGCTCCCGAGATGGAGGAGCAGAGCAGCCCCGCTTTCTTTATTATTCCCCAGATGGATGACCCCTTTAATAACCAAATCTATATTAACCGCAGGTACACCGACGATGATAATGTCTATCTGTTTACCACGTTGGCCCATGAGGGCTACCCGGGGCACATGTATCAGCATAGCTACTATAGCGCCACCGAGCCCCACCCCATACGCAGTGTGCTAAATTGCCAAGGTTATTCCGAAGGATGGGCCAGCTATGTGGAGAACCTTTCCTATGAAATGGCAGGCCTAGACGATATTCCCCTGATTGCCCTGCTGCAGGCGGATAACATGATTTCTCTTATTATGAGCAGCCGTGCAGATATTGGTGTCAACTATGAGGGCTGGGATAAGGCAGAGCTGAAAGCATTTCTGGCAAACTACGGATTTGACAATGATGCAACGGTAGACACTGTTTATATGGCTGTTATACAGGATCCTGCAAACTACCTGAACTACGGAGTGGGAATGTTGGAGATGCAGCAGCTGCGCCGCTACGCGGAAAGGGAGCTTGGAGACAGTTTCGATGCCATGGGCTTCCATAGCGCCATTCTGGATGTAGGCCCCGCTCCATTCTCCTTTGTGGAAAAGTCAGTGGATGCATATATTTCTCAGGTGCAGGCGACTGAACAAGCCGTTTCCGAAGTGCCTAAGGCTGCATAATGCACGTATAGTAGAAAGAGCGTCACACCAGCGTGTGACGCTCTTTTTCTATATTACTAGGCTAACAAATAGCGTTTGGCTTAGCCGGGAAGTAATGCTTCCTGGGGCATGGCAATTTCTTTTTTTACGATGCTCAGTAGTTCCTGTCTGCAAAAGGGCTTTACCAGATATTCCTTAATAATGCCGTTTCTGCGTGCTTCCACCACTTCCCGGTCTACAAAGCCGGTCATGAGCAGAATGGGTATTTCGCCTCGCAGGTTACGGCAAAGCAGTGCAATCTCCAGTCCGTCATTATTCTGCGGTACAGTGTAGTCGGTAATGAGCATATCCACGGTATTCTCGCTGTGCAGATATTCTATGGCGTCACCGGGACGTGTAAAACTGATGGTATGATAGCCTGCACCGGACAGTTGAGTTTGTAGCATATGTAGTATCTCGGTATCGTTTTCCAGCAGCAGAATACACTGCTGTGCTCCATTTTGGGTTGTGGCGGCAGAGATAGGCTTGGTGCTCACAGGTAAACGCAGTATAAATGTAGTGCCCTCTCCCACTACGCTTTCCACATCAATGGTGCCGCAGTGGTTTTCCACAATACGCTGCACAATAGACAGTCCCAGACCGGTACCCTCCCCCGGTTTCTTGGTTGTAAAGAAGGGGTCAAAGATACGGGAGAACAGTCGTGCAGGGATACCACAGCCTGTGTCTGAAATATGCACTGCTGCCATTTCTCCTGTCTGTTGACCATCCTGGCTACAGTCCTTTTCAATATGGGCAGTAACAGTTAATGTGCCGCCATGCTCTTCCATTGCCTGAAAGGCATTGTTGCAAAGATTGAGTACTACCTGTGTAAGCTGGGTGTCACTGCCAATCATATGGCAGGTAGGGGGAAGCTCCAGCTGTGTATGCAGCGTAACCGTTTTAGGCATTATGCTGCTTACCATTCGCAGTGCCCGTGCCAGTCCGCCGTTTACATTAATTCTTGTAAAGGCCGTGTCACTGTCCTTTCGGCTGATGAAGGAAATTTGCTGTATTACCTCCTTCACTTTTGCGGAGGCCGAGTAGATTTCTTCTACATCCTGCCGGATAGAGTCCTGAGTGGGCACCTCGTCCATAAGCAGTATGGAGTAAGCCATAATGGGGGTAAGCAGGTTATTCAGTTCGTGTGCAATACCGCTGGTAAAGGTGCCCAGGGTTTCCAGCTTCTGAAAGTGCCGCAGTTTTTCCTCACTGCGGTGAATCTCCTCCAGGGAACTGTTTAGGTCACGCAGGTAAAGGTTTTCCTTTTCAATGCCCTGGCGTTCAAAAGTGGAGTGTACGAACAGCAGTATCATAACAGTAAAGGCGGTTCCAAGAATAAGAAGGACTGCACCCATAGCAAGTAGTCCATGTTGCAGTGGGTCCATAATCTCCTTAAAGTCTGCCACCGAGCTTACAATAAGAAAATCTTTGTCCACATGGGCGGGAACATAAGCACATATTTTTTTTACCTCACGGGGACTTTCTTCTTCCCACCAGTAGGAGTTATAGATTTCCACACCCGACAGGCCTTGCATTTGACGACCTATCAGTTTTTCTAAACTGGAAAAGTTAAAATGAGGGTATTTCTCTTTTTGGTCGATCAGCGTATCCAGACCTATCTGTTCCTTTGTAGGGTGCATAATAATCATGCCGCTGGAATGCTTATACATGACATAGCCCTTTTTACCAATTTCTATAGAGGAGTCGGTATCGATATACATCTGCTCAATGTCCACCATGCTCATAATGCAGTAGCCCTTTGAAAGTGGCGCAGAGATGCCTAGATAGAGCTTCCCACTTTGGGAGGAAAAGACCAGCATGCGGTTTGTGGCATCCAGCGTGGGGGTCAGGTTTGTATAGGGTGTATTCACCGAGGTGCTTACCAGCACATTCCCATAGGCGTCGGTCAACATAATGTCTCCCACCGAGGTACCGGTGGCGACGTTGTAGCTATTTAGGTATTCCATGAGGTTTGTAGTATTTCCTGTTTTGAGGAATTCTGCAAACCCATTGTTAAACTGCGGGGAAGATGTGATAACGTCAAGATCCTTTCGGTATCCACCCAAATAGTTTTCTAGGTTTCGGGCAGCGGAAAGTGCAACCAGTTGCAGCTGATCCTCACGGCTTTTTATCTCCGCTTGTTCCAGCTCCATGTAGATGCTTATAATAAGGATAATACCTATAAGGGTAAGTAGAAAGATAAGCAGGGCAAGCTTTAGCTGGTTTCGGGGGCGTGTTGCTTCCCTTACTGTTTTCGAAATATCCATCTTTTCTCCTCCTTCTTATTTTTATTGTACCGTGAAAAGCTTATATGACAATAAAAACATCTGAAGTTTTTTTAAGATGTTTCTTAAAAAAATTATATATTTTGGGTATAAGATAAAAAACAAAAATTATTTTACATCAGCACGTCAAAACAACCTGTTTATTAGTCGAAAAAACTATACAGTAGTGGGGATATGTGGTAAAATATCCATGAATGGCTGTTTTGTGCTTACATGTAGTGATGTCACTACGCTATGCCTACACTACACTGAAAAGTAAAATTACTGGATTTTTGTGTCAAAGGAGGTAATAAAGTGTCTGAGGAGTGTGTTCTGATAGTAGACGACGACCTTGCTGTACGCAAGGTGCTTCACCGTGTACTGGCAAGCAACGGCTTTTCTCACCAAGAGGCTGCCAGCGGCGAAGAAGCTTTGGCAATCCTAAGGCATAAGACCTTTGATCTCATCATTATGGATATTACACTGGGGAACATGGATGGTTTTGAGGTAGTACAGCATCTTCGGGGGGCAGGTAACAAAACTCCTATTATTATACTTAGCGGCAGGTCGGAGGACTACAATACCCTGTATGGGTTGGATATTGGCGCCGATGACTATATAACAAAGCCTTTTAATCCTGTGCTGCTGGGTGCCAAGGTTAAGGCTCTCATTCGCCGCAATAAAACTGCGGTGGAGGCAGGACACAATATTCTGACCATAGGGCCTTTTACCTATTATAACGATACCATGAGGCTCTTTAAAAATAAGGAGGAGGTTCCTCTTAGCAATAAGGAAAACCAGATGATGAAGCTTTTTATCTCCCATGTCAACCAGATTTTCACCAAGGAGCAGCTTTATCAGCAGATTTGGGGAGATTCTATTGTAGATACCAATGCGGTGATGGTCTATGTGAGCCACCTTCGCAACAAGATAGAGGATGACCCCAAAAATCCTGCCTACCTAAAAACGGCTTGGGGACTGGGCTACCAGTTTGTAGTGGCGTCTCAAAGCTCAGTAGGCTCGGACGGCAGCTCATCCCGAGAATATTTGCGGGGGGAAACCCCCATGTGGGACTTAAACACCCTGGAAAAATAGAGTGCGTCCTCAAAGCCTACCGAGCAGGCAACTGCCTCCACCGATAGGTCGGAGCGGCGCAGCAGGGTACAGGCCTGTTCCATACGAAAGTTTGTTAGGTACCGAACCGGGGAAACCCCTAAATGCTTCATAAAGGCACGGTACAGCCCACTGCGGCTAATGCCGGAACTTTGGGCAATATCCTCCACCGAAATGTTGCGGGAGTAGTTGCCGGCCACGTAGTCCAAAGCATACCGCAGGTATCCGGAGGAAGGTTCCCCCCTGGTTACAAGCGAGGTGGAGTGTTCCATTAGATAAGCCAGAAAGAGGTACAGTCCGCCAGCCATACGAGCTTGCTCGTGTGGCTGGCTTCCTCTATTCTGATAGATTTGCAAAAGCAGTTCCCGCAGGTCGTCACCGAAGTTGGTGGAAATAACGGGACTTTGACGGGAAAAATCGGTCTGATGCAGCAGGTTGCGGGCATCGCTGCCGTTAAAACCAACCCAGTAGTATTCCCAAGGATCATTTTCATCGGGGCTATAGGATATGGTTGTGTCCGGAAAGGCCAGAAAGGTTTCGCCGGCACTTATCTGGTACACCTTACCGAATACGCTGTAGCTGCCTTTGCCGGAAACTACATGGTGAATCAGATAATGATCCCGAAGACCCGGTCCCCAGGGCTGGTCGCGGTCACACTTTTGATATCCCACATTATATACTGACAGGGAGGTAAGCCTCCGGTCTATATTTTTGTAGGAATATTTATAACCAATACCGTCCATATGCATTACTCCCTTCCCATCCTAGGCACGATAGCCTAATCATAGTCCCTACAAAGCAAATTTGCAAGAGCATTTTGCAACAAAAATCCATATTACCGCATAATTTTTCGATTGCATGGCATGCCACAATAGGGTTACACTTAATATAGAAGAAACATTGACGCAAAACGGAGGAAGAACGATGCTTTATAACTCTGAAACGCTGACTAAAAAACTACAGGCTGGTGATTTTAATGTGCAGCTGAACCACCTCTACGGCGGTGGAGCGGGTGTGCAGTCCCAGCGGTATATAGGAGCGGTGGAACAGCAGCTGAAAACCTTTGGAGAAGGGAAGGGCATTGCCCTCTTTTCAGCACCCGGTCGCAGCGAGGTTGGGGGTAACCACACCGACCACCAGCACGGGCGGGTACTTGCCGCCGCAGTTACCATGGATATGCTGGCTGCTGTATCCCCGACAGATGAGAACGAAATTCGCATACTTTCTGAAGGGTACCCCCTTTGCACCGTTTCGTTGGCTTCACTTTCGCCGGTAAAGGACGAGGAGAATAGCTCCGCCGCCCTCATCCGTGGCGTGGCAGCAGGCTTTGTGGAGCGTGGCTACCGGGTAGGCGGCTTTGATGCTACCATGTCCTCGCAGGTGCCTAAGGGTTCAGGCCTGTCCTCCTCCGCAGCCTATGAGGTTCTGTTGGGGACTATTCTAAGCTACCTATATAACAATGGCGAGGTGTCCCCTGTGGAGATTGCCCAGATAGGACAGTATGCCGAAAATAAATACTTTGGTAAGCCCTGCGGCCTGATGGACCAAACAGCCTCCTCGGTAGGCGGCTTTGTCGCTATCGACTTTGCAGACCCCACCGCTCCCGTCGTGCAGCAGATAGACTGTGACCTTGCGTCGCTGGGCTACACCATCTGCATTGTGAATGCAGGGGGAAGCCATGCAAACCTTACCCCCGAGTACGCCGCTATTCCCGCCGAGATGAAAGCGGTTGCAGCATTTTTTGGCAAGGAAGTACTGCGAGAGGTGGACGCAGATGTGTTTATGGAGAAACTGCCGGAGCTTCGTAGACAGGTTCCTGACCGTGCGCTACTACGGGCAATTCATTTTTTTGATGAAAACGATAGAGCCAGAGCACAAGCCATTGCACTGCAAAACAAGGACACAGAGCGGTTTTTAACCCTCATCCGGCAGTCGGGTGAGTCCTCTGAAAAGCTGCTGCAAAATATTTACCCTGCTACCGGTGGCGAGGAACGCAGTGTATCTTTGGCCTTGGTGCTTTCCCAACACCTGCTACACCAAAAGGGTGCATGGCGTGTCCATGGCGGCGGCTTTGCCGGTACCATACAGGCGTTTGTCCCTAGCCATATGGTAGAGGAATACTGTACCGAAATGGAAAAGATATTTGGAGCAGGCAGCTGCTACCGTCTGGCAGTAAGGCCTGTGGGCGGATACGTGCTAAAATAATTCGAAGGAAATCGGTACAGTACTTGTTTTGTGTTTCTTTGCGTACCTTTGTACGCAGCAGTCACTTAAAACGGCGTCCTGCACGCGATTTGCTTCAAACTATAGTATATACCACACTTTCCGCACACGCCGTAATTGTAGAGAAATAAACCGTCAATCGTATTTTAAAAGGAGCAAAAAATGGCTGAACTTAGATGGCATCCCCTTACAAAAGACTGGGTAATGATAGCATCCCACCGGCAGAACCGTCCCCAAATGCCCAAGGACTGGTGTCCCTTCTGTCCCGGTTCGGGCAAGGTTCCCGATGAATTTGAAGTATACAAGTACGACAATGACTTTCCTGCACTTTCCCAGAACCCCCCTGTGCCCGATGATGTAGCAAATGACTTCTTTCACACTGCTGAGTGCTATGGCAAATGCGAGGTTATCCTCTATTCCTCCGGCCACACCATAACCCTTCCGGAGCTTAGCGACAGCCATGTACGGAAACTGGTGGAGCTGTGGTGCGAACGCTTTACAGATATCTCGGCAGATGAGAAGATTAAGTACTGCTTTATCTTTGAAAACCGCGGCGATGTAGTGGGCGTAACCATGCCCCATCCCCACGGGCAGATTTATGGCTACCCCTTTATCCCCAAAAAGCTGGAGCTTGAAACTGCCTCTGCAAAGGAGTATTATGAGGAAAAGGGCTGCTGCATCTTCTGCGATATGCTGGAAAATGAACAGCAGGACGGTAGACGTATTGTCTTTGAAAATGAGCACTTCACCGTGTTCCTGCCCTTCTTCACCGAATACCCCTATGGCGTATACATTATGCCAAAGCGGCATATCCAGTATATTACCCAGCTTACCGATGCTGAGCGGGAAAGCTTTGCCATTACTATGAAACAGACAGTGGGTATGCTGGATACCCTTTTTGAAAGCCACTTTCCCTACATGATGTGTATGCACAATGCTCCTGTCAACAGCGGTGATTACAGCAAGGACTTCCACTTCCATGTTGAGTTTTTCCCGCCCCTGCGCAGCGCTGATAAGATAAAGTATAACGCTTCCAGCGAAACAGGCGCATGGGCACACTGCAACCCCACCTGCCCGGAGGATACCTCTGAGGAGCTGCGGCAGGCATACGCCCGGTTCATGAAGAAAGGAATGTGAGAACAATGGCTATTTTGGTAACAGGCGGCGCAGGCTACATTGGCAGCCACACCTGTGTGGAGCTGCTGGCAGAGGGCTATGATGTTGTAATCATGGATAACTTTATCAATTCAAAGCCCGATGCACTGGATAAAATTCGTACCATCAGCGGCAAGGACTTTAAGTTCTATGAAGCCGATATGCGGGATGCCGCGGCTATGAAGAAAATCTTTGATGAAAACAAGATAGAGGCAGTTATCCACTTTGCAGGGCTGAAGGCTGTGGGTGAGTCGGTAAAGCTGCCGCTGGAATATTACGAGAACAATCTTGGAGGCACCTTTGTGCTTTGTCAGGCAATGAAGAATGCAGGCTGCAAGAAGATCGTATTCTCTTCCTCCGCCACTGTTTATGGTATGCACAACCCTGTGCCATTCCGTGAAGATTACCCAACCTCTGCTACCAACCCCTATGGCTACACCAAGGTCATGATAGAGCAGATACTCTGTGACCTGTGGGTGTCGGACAACAGCTGGAGTGTTGCGCTTCTGCGGTACTTTAATCCCATTGGTGCCCACAGCAGCGGACTTATTGGTGAGGACCCCAACGGTATTCCGAATAACCTGCTGCCCTATGTATCTCAGGTGGCGGCCGGAAAGCTTTCCGAGCTTTCTGTGTACGGCAACGACTACGATACCCCCGACGGCACCGGTGTCCGTGACTATATCCATGTGGTAGACCTGGCACTGGGGCACATAGCAGCCCTTAGGTATGTTATGGAGCACAGCGACATTGAAGCTATCAACCTGGGAACAGGCCGTGGCACCAGTGTTCTGGAGATCGTAAATGCCTTCGAGAAGGCCAGCGGACGGAAGGTCGCTTATAAGATTGTTCCCCGCAGGGCAGGGGATATAGCCACCTGCTACGCCGATACCCAAAAGGCAAAGGAACTGCTGGGCTGGGAAGCCAAACGAAACATTGATGACATGTGTGCCGATGGCTGGCGCTTTGCAAGCAAGACCTACCTGAAATAAGATAAAAGGCACCGCCGAAGCGGTGCCTTTTCCTTTGGATGGGTTATTCGATAATGCCTGCCTTGCGCAGTTGGTCGTCAATGGCGGGCTTCATGTATACGCCTGCCAGTATCTCGTCCATGCGCTTGGCTTCGTAGGCCAGCTTCTTTTCGGTTCCTGCGGCAATTTCCTCCACCAGGTGAGGGGCAATAACCACAACGCCGTTGCTGTCAGCTACTACATAGTCTCCGGGAAGTACCGGGACACCGCCGCAGCTTATGGGCAGGTTTATTTCTCCGGGGCCGTCTTTGTCACCAACGGCAGGGGTAATGTAGCGGGCAAAAACGGGGAATTTCTTTTCCCGAAGCTCCTCTACATCACGGATACCTCCGTCAATGATAATGGCGGCTATGCCCTTGGAAAAAGCGGCGGTGGCCATCAGGTCACCCATAATGGAGTTGTTGTTAGAGCCGCAGGTGTCCACCATGATAACATCCCCGGGCTGGGCAAGGCCGATAGCCTTGTGCAGCATCAGGTTGTCACCGGGACGCAGACGTACGGTAAAGGCGGGGCCAGCCACCCGAATACCCTCTGCTACGGGCTTAATGTCGGGGGAGAGGGTGTTAAACTTGTTCAGACCGTCACTGAGGGCGGGGGTACCGTAGTTTTTTAGCCGCTCAAAGATGCTGGGGTCTGCGGGACGGGAAATATCGTTTCCTATGCAGAAGCCGATTTTCCCGGTAAAGCTTTTTGACATGTGGGTTATCTCCTTTTATCTACTGTTTGGCTTGTTTCTGGGCAAGCATACGCTCTGCCAATAGGATTACAACGGTAATGGCAATACCCGCAAGGTTAGCCCAGATGGGCTTTGGCAGGAAGAGCAGAATGCCGCATGGGAACAGCAGAGCACGTGAAACCAGGTGTAGGTTTTTCCCGCCCCAACCAATCAGCGCCATGGACAGTACGGTACAGCCGATAATGGCAGTGGATAGTGCCCAGAGTATTCCCAGAGGGGTGCCTACCATAAGCAGTTCATAGTTATAGGCAAAGACAAAGGGGATAATGAAGCCGGTGGACGCCAGCTTCATGGCATTGTAGCCCGTATCCCATA
Organism: Angelakisella sp.; assembly: GCA_036645835.1. Lineage (GTDB taxonomy): Bacteria > Bacillota > Clostridia > Oscillospirales > Ruminococcaceae > Angelakisella. The sequence goes on from JAVXNK010000001.1 coordinate 96,836, forward strand.
TGCCTGCCTCTGCAATGCCCGCCGCCGCAAAGGTGGAAAGGGCCACGGGAGGGGTAATGGTGGACAGTGCACCAAAATAAAGAATGAACAGATGAGCAGCAAGAGGGGTAATGCCCATTTTTACCAGTGCAGGAGCAACCAGAACCGCAAGAATCATGTAAGCAGCGCTGGTGGGAAGGCCCATGCCCAGTACAAGGCTGGTAAGCATAGCCAGTATCAGGGCAATCATCAGGTTGCCGTTGGCAATACCGGTGATGATACCGCTGATTTTGAGTCCCAGACCGGTAAGGTTGATAACATCCATAATGATACCGGCACAGATGCAGGCTGCAGCAATAGCGGCAATACCGGCTACTGCACCCTTTAGGGCACGCATAATCTTGGGGGCGGTCATGTTTTCACGCCGCTTAATATAGCCCACCACCATAGTGGCGATAATGGCAAAGAAAGCCGAGCGCTTGGCACTATAGCCGCTGAGCAGAATACCTACCAGTACTACCAGAGGGATGAAGTAGAGCCAACCCTCCTTTAGGACGGTGGAAAACTTCTTAATCTGGCTGGCATCAGCCGCAGGGATGTTTTCCTTACGTGCGGTGAAGTAGACTGAAACAGACAGGGTGACATAGTAAAGCACTGCAGGAATAAATGCCGCAAGTGCAATGGTACCATACTCAATGCCGGTAACTTCACTCATCAGGAAAGCTACTGCACCCATAACAGGAGGCATAATCTGCCCGCCGCTGGAGGCCACAGCCTCCACAGCACCGGACATACCAGCGCTGTAGCCCACCTTTTTCATTAGGGGGATGGTAAAGGTACCTGTAGTAACAACGTTTGCTGCACCGGAACCGTTAATGGTACCCATGAGCATGCTGGAGTATACTGCTGCCTGAGCAGGGCCTCCACGGGACTTACCTGCTACCGAGAAGGCAAGGTCTACAAAGAACTCACCTGCACCGGTCAGCTCCAGCAGTGTGCCGAATAGCACAAAGAGGAAGATAAACTGGGCTGAAACATAAAGAGTTTGCCCATACATACCGCTGCTGACGTTGGCGTAAAGGTCGGTAGCCAGACGCTGAACCGAGAATTTTCCGGTTTTAAAGATACCGGGGATGTACCTGCCGTAGAGGCCATAAAGCATAAACAGGATACAGATAACCGGCAGGATAGGACCTAACACACGCCAAGAGATGGCCAGTGCGCAGACTACTGCAAGAATGGAGATAAGAACCTCCATCTGGCTGTAGATACCGGCACTTTGGATAGCATTTTCCTGTATCACCAGTAGGTAATAGGATAAAAACAGGTTAAGGCCTATGAACAGAATGTCGATAATCCGTCCGCCCCAAAACTTTAGGGGACGGGTAAGTACAATGTAGCTTCCTACAAAGGCCCAGTGTATGGCTGTCTGAGCATAAGGGGTCATGGCCCCCAGGGAAGCAGTGTACAGGTGAAAAAGCGCCATACCGATGGCAATGCAGCATACCATAAGGTCGGTAAACTTGAGCCAGGTTGATTTTGGTGGATTGACAGAGGTTTGTCCCATAACTGTCACCATTCCTCTCGATTTTTATATAATACTAACCACCGGTTAAAACCATTGCATCTTTGTAAAATTTTACAACGTTTTTAACCAGTAATTAGTATAAGCAATCACTGTGACTAGACTTAGTGCTTACTTTACGCCGACCTCAGTATAATACTTCAGGGCACCGGGATGCATCCGGGAAATAGTGGAAGCTGCGGTTTCGGGGTTAATTTCCTGGCAGGCAACATGAGCACCTACATAGCTTTCAACATTCTCCAGGGACTGCTTTACGAACTCATAGACGACATCTTCCGGAACATCATTGTTTACGAAAATCTCGGTGAGAATCTTCAGAGTGTTGATGTCTTTATCGTTGCCGTTGTAGGTGCCGGCAGGAATTTTGTAGAGGCTGTAGTAGGGGTTTTCCTTGGCAATGGCGGCAAGGACATCCTCGGGAACATCGACAAGGCGAATATTTCCGGTGGAGCAAGCATTCACCATAGCACTGGTGGGGGCTGCAGCCACAAAGAAGGTGGCGTCTATGGTGCCGTCGGTCAGCTCGGACAGGCCTTCATCAAATGCCAGATAGTAGGGCTTGATGTCCTTTTCGGGATCGATGCCGTAGGCGCGTAGAATGGCCTTGGACATTTCAACAATGGTGGTGCTGGGGGGCCCCAGGCATACCTTTTTACCCTTCAGGTCAGCATAGCTGTTAATGCCGCTGTCCTTCAAAGTAGCCATCTGGCCGCAGGAGAGGTAAAGGCTCATAACAGCGGAGACATCCTGCTCCTTGCCGGCGTAGCTGCCGGTGCCGGTGGTAGCCCAGTAAACGCCGTCGGAGTTGGACATACCCATTTCCAGTTCACCGGTATTGGCAAGGTTAATGTTTTCAACCGAACCCTTGGTGGCCTGAACGGTTACATTCAGAAAATCGGAGTTATCGTTGATAGCCTGTGCCATAGCAGCGGCAACCACATAGTAGGTGCCCGCAGTACCGCCGGTGCCGATGGTGATGTCAACGGGAGCATGCTTTTCAGCAGGTGCTGCTGCAGAGGCGGAACCTGAGGGAGCAGCGGGTGCGGAGGAGGAAGCGGGTGCGGAG
>JAVXNK010000001.1:99565-110035 GCA_036645835.1 Angelakisella sp.
TGCAGAGGCGGAACCTGAGGGAGCAGCGGGTGCGGAGGAGGAAGCGGGTGCGGAGCTGCCGCAGCCGGCCAGAGCAGAGACGCAAAGTGCCAGAGAAAGAGCCAGTAATAGTACCTTTTTCATCTTTTAATCTCCTTTTATATCTTTGTTTTTTAAAACAGTTCTTCGCCTACGGTGGGGAAATAGTTTGCAAAGCTTTCAGCGTACTGGTAGCTGGTGTTACCGGAAATTCTCCGTGCGTGGTTTCCCCGCATGAATGCCCGCTGGGTGTAGTACTCTATCAGGTGCTTCTGTGCCTGGAAGCACTTCATAGCGGCTATCTTTTTCTCGTATACAGGGGTAATGTCTACAAAGCTGCCGGGTTCGTAGTGGCTAAGCTCGGTCTGGTGTGGCTCAAAGCCAAAGAGACGCATCTGCTTAGTGGTCTTGGTGCCATCCATCTTCACGCCGTTGGAGTTACTCATAACGCTGCAGCGGAATGCGAAGTCGCTCACCTGATTGTGGTCGGGGTTCAGGATGTCAAAACGGTCATGGGTGAGGATGATATCAGGGGATACCTCACGAATTTTACGAACCATGCGCTCCTCGTGCTCGGTGGTGAAGGTCATGGGGTAGTCCTGCAAGTCCCAGAACTCCAGATTGGTGACGCCCAGAATGGCGGCGGCAGCCTCGGTTTCACCTTTACGAATGGCCTTTACGCTTTCGGCAGTGGCGCCCTCCTGCTTCCAAAGGTCGTTGCTTTCGCCCCGTCCGCCGAAGCTGAGGACAACAACATGAACCTCTGCGCCTTCGCTGATGTAGCGGGCAATGGTGCCGCCTGCGCGCCAGACATAGTCGGCAGCATGTGCGCTGATAACCAGCATTTTCTTTCCTGCAATCATAAATGTTTCTCCCTACTGTGTTTCGTTTTTATTTTATGAGAGCGGTGGGGTTATCCACCGTCATCTTCCGAATATCCTGTTCGCTCATGCCGCCTTCTTTGAGAAGCCGTACAGAGAACTCCAGCATACCCTCGTCGGGGTATATGGAGGTGGTTTGACCAAGGTCGGTAGCCAGAATTACATGGTCGGCTCCAATGGCCTTAATCTGCTCTTGGGTAATGCTGTAATCTACCTTTCCGGTAGCCCATGTGGTGTAGCAGTGCTCTATGTAGGCACCATAGCTTACCAGTTCACGCTGCTCCTCGATGGTGTAGAAGGTGGTGGGGAAGTCGGCGTGGGTAACAATGATACGCTCTACGCCGCGGGCGGAGGCTTCCTTAACCAGTGCAAAGGTTTCCTCGTGGGAAACATGGCTGGTAGCCAGTACCATGTTGTATTTAGCCAGAATATCCAGCACATCATAAACCGGTGCTATCAGCTTGCCGTTTTCCAGCAGGTTAATGGTGGGGGCGGAGATACCGTCCTTCTTCATCTCCAGAATAATCTGTGCCCAATAGGGCAGCTTCTTATTTGGGTTGCCGTCAAAAACATGTGCAAGCTCGTGTTCGGAGTCACAGGTGGGGAACCAGACCAGCTTTGCGCCGCTGCGTCCCGCCATCTCTACAGCAGTGGGGTTTATGCCGCCTACCGAGCTGTTGAGGGTAATACTGCCGATAGCATTGCAGCCGGGGTAAAGCTTGTTAATAAGCTGTGCACGTTCGGAGGTGCAGAAGTAGTGGCTCTTAATGACATAGCCTGCCATGCCGGAATCGATAATTCTCTGTGCCATTTCCAGATCGTCCATTTTGCGGGGGAGGACGTCGGGTGCACTATGCACATGGAGGTCGTAGCCCCCCCGAATAAGTTCTTTGTACTGATTCATTTGTCAATCTCCTTTTAATGGTAAATCAAAATTGATGAACAATATTGTTTCCAATGTGTGTAGTTTACATCAAAACGGGGGGTACAGTCAAGCAAGAAAAGCCATAATTCGACACATTCTCTGTTTTGTAGTTTTTTGACCATTTTCTTTGTGTAATCTGACTATGGAACAATACCAAATCAAAATTGCTTGACAATATCTAGGTGAAATCGTATAATCAAGGGGAAAAGACAGCATTTTGTTTGACAATTTCATAATATTTGCAGACTGAGAGGGCGTTCTATGCCAGTCAACAATTCTACCAATTCGACCTATGAGGATTTAAAAAAGAAGATTATAAGCGGCGTATTTTCCCCATCGGAAAGTTTGCCGGAGGTGGAGCTTGCCAGCCAGTATAAGGTGAGCCGCAGCACAGTAAAAAAGGCGCTTCTGATGTTAGAGCGGGAGAATTTGGTTACTATTGAGCTGAACAAGGGGGCCAAGGTCCGCTCCTACTCCATTGCGGAGGTTAAGGAGTTTCTGGAACTTCGCGGTGCACTGGAGGGCTTTATTGCCAAGCTGGCGGTGCCTGCCATTACACAGGAACAGGTTGCACGAATGGAAGATATCCTGCTGTCCATGAAAGGACACCTGAATAACCATAACCTTCTGGAATACTCCAATGGCAACCGCCTTTTCCATGGTATTATCTATGAGGCGTGCCCAAACCGCACCGCAGTGGATATGACTATGAACCTGAAAAATCAGATGAGTAAATACAACACCAAGACCATCTTGGTTCCCGGGCGGGATGCACAGTCCTTTTCGGAGCACACCGCTATTCTGGATGCCATTAAGGACCGTAACAGTGAACTAACGGAAGTACTTATGCGCCACCACATAGCCAATGTACGCAGAACCTTTGAAGATAACTTTTCGCTGCTGTTTTAGGTCAGCAGAAGCCATAAAAAGAAGGGCGCCGCATATGCGGCGCCCTTCTTTTGCTATACTACATCAGTTTTTCAAAGTGTTTAATAGGCATAGGTTTTGCAAAGTAGTAGCCTTGTGCAATATCACAGCCCATGCCAAGGAGCATTTCAGCCTGTTCTTTGGTTTCCACGCCCTCCGCCACGGTAATCAGGTTCAGGCTTTTGGCCATCTTGGTCACCGAATCGATAATCACCCGTCCATTTGAAACATCGGTGGAATCGCTTAGGAATCCCTTATCAATCTTTAGTACGTCTACGGGAAGGTCCTTTAGCAGGTTCAGGGAGGAGTAGCCGCTGCCGAAATCATCAATGGAGATGTGGAAGCCTGCGCTATGAAGCTGATTCATAATATCTATGAGCAGTGTGGTGTTGTGCAGCACAATGCTTTCGGTAAGCTCTATCTCTATGCAGCTTGATGAAACGCCATATCGGGTTGTTAGGGACAAAAGCTCATCTACTAGGTGCGGATAAAACAGATGCATACGGGACAGGTTCACCGAGATGGTAAGGGGCCCAATATATCTGCCCTCATCCTGCCACCGCCGCAGCAGTGCGCAAACTTCCTCAAAGACATACATATCCAGCTTGCGAATAAACCCATTTCGTTCAAATATGGATATAAACATGACCGGAGGCAGTAACCCCTTTTCGGGGTGATTCCAGCGGATAAGAGCTTCTGCTCCAATGAGCTCCTCACTTTTTAGCAGATATTTGGGCTGTAAATAAACCTCAAACTCGTGGTTCATCAGAGCCAGCTCCATCGAGATGGTAACTTCCTTTTTCCACTCCATCTGCTTGTCCATCTCTTCGGTGTAGTCCGATATCCCCAGGGTGTGGTCACCTTTAATAGACTTTCTGGCAAAGTTGGCCTTATCCAGCATAAGGGAAAAGTCTTCGGTAGTGTCGGTAATGGTATAGGTGCCCACACTGAAGGTAATGCTGTAGTGCTCCGGAAGGACACTCTCCATACACCGCTTAATGTTGTTGCTAATAAAGGCATGCAGGTTTTCTTCCCCAATGTTGGTGGTACGGATAAGGAAGATAAAGTTATCTGCACCTATGCGTCCAACCAGCTCTCCAAGGGTCAGCTGCTGTAAAAAATAGCCGCTGATCGTCTTCAGTATCTGGTTGCCCATGTCATACCCGAAGGAATCGTTGATGTACTTAAAATTATCGATATCCAGCGAGACCAGCATAAACTCCCCGGGGCGGGCAGTTTTCATGGCGAAATGTGTATCCAGCCGAAAGCGTGCCAGGGTGGAAACACCGGTAAGAGTATCCACATAGGCTATCTTTTTCAGTGTGTTCTGGTTACGTCGGGAGATATAGAAAAAGGTCATAAAGATAAGCATTAATACAGGAATGATAATAAAGGAATTTTCTTTGATTACCTTTGAAAGGGGAGCGGTGTATGCCCTTCCCACCGTATTGGAAAATACAATGCTGCTTATCTGGTCATCGCTGATACGTTTTATGGATTTATTGATTACATTGAGTACCACAGGGGGCAAAGCTTTAGAAATGCCAATGCATTGTGGAAAGGTTACCTTAGTAGGAATAGAAACATACTGCTCCAGTGACTGGTTGCGGGCAAATTCATCAAAGACATAGGTGCTTAGAAAGGCTGCGTCCACATCCCGCTTCATTAGGGCATTTATGACCGCGGTGGAGTTTGGATACTCTATGTAGTTAAACAGGGGATAGTGGGCTTGCAGTACTTGAGAGAGGGCAAGGGTATGCGCAGGAATGGCTACATCCATGGGCGAGGTTAGATTAATGGTGTTTCTGCCCACCAGCATAACCGGAATGTCTATAATGGGGTCACTGTAGATTACTCCCAGTTCTGCCGCGGTAGGGTTGCAGTGGCCCATCAGCAGGTCTACTTTTCCATTTATATCCAGTATCTTACTTCCTTCGTAGGTTTCCGTACGCAAAAACTCAAACTTGAGTCCGCTGACACGGCCAATCTCCTCCAAAAGCGCAATATTAATTCCACGGTAGGTGTGGCTGTTCAGATCGTAGTACTCCAGGGGCGCCCAATTGGAATCGCAGGCTACAGTCAGGGTAGGGTGCTGTTTTATAAAGTCTATCTCTTCACGGGTAAAGGCAGGCATACTTATGGACGTATCGCCGTAGTACTTGCGGTTCAGGTCGCCGGCAAAATAGGCATTATCCTGAGAAATCTTGGACAGAGCCAGGTTCAGGTCGGTTAGCACATCGGTATTCCCTTTTGTTGTAGCATAGTAAAATGGCTTCACATCTATCTTTGAAATCACAACAGCATTGGGTATGTTGAAAAAGCCGCCACCCACAAAGACATCAAAGTTACAGTTTTTAAGTCCGTCACGAACATCAGCCGACGAGGTGTACACATAGTTTACAGAGATGTTGTTTTCTATGCAGTACTGATCCATTGACTGTTTGTAGTAGTTGCCCTCCTCTATCCCTACAGTGATTCCGTCCAAGGAAGCAACATCATTATAGAAAAAACGGTTTTCATCAATATCCGCGTAGATAGCGCCATATTCAAAGCCCATTTCCATCTCCGGATAATCATAGAGCAGCTGACGGTCGGCGCTTTTCTGCATGGGGCCGAACAGGTCCAGCTCTCCTTTGCTCAGTAGTTCCAACCCTTCGTTCCACGAAACCGGAATAAACTCATACTCCCAGCCTGTATACTTGGATATTTCCATAAGGTAGTCATAACTATAGCCGGACAGCACCCCTGTCACAGGGTCGCTTACAATGCCGTAGCTATCCTCATACCCAACCCGCACCACCTTGTTTTCAGCCGCTAAAACCGTAGCGGACAGGCACCCCAGCATCAACAGGAGTGCTAAAAAAAGAGATAACAGGCGCACTTTATGATGGTTCGTGTTTGCCAAATTTTCCATCCCCCTTTGTCACAATGCTTATGTCAGGATGTGCAGCAGCAGTTTAACAACACCTTAAAATTATGTGCTCACACAAAGAGACATAATGGAGTATTAAAATACAGCAGATGCACAGTTTTTTCCGTTCTGTTTTGCAAAGTAAAGGGCAGCATCAGAATATTTATAAAGTTCCACGAAGGTAGTCCCATTCAGTGGGTAGGTGGCAATACCGACGCTAATAGAAAAATGAATTTCATCAACCTCACTGAGGCAAAGGGTGTGGACATACTCACAAAGACGCTTGGCAACGGAGTTTACACGGGAAATGTTGCGGACGTCGTTGAGAAATACAATAAATTCGTCGCCCCCCATACGGGCTAATATATCGGTGGCACGCAGAATATTGGAAAATCCGCTGGCAATCTGCTGCAGCAGATAATCCCCCTGCACATGTCCGAAGGTATCATTTGCCGTTTTAAAGTCGTCTATATCAATACTTAAAAATCCATGTAGATGATCGGCGCTGCTTTCCAGCAGTATATTCTCAATCATTTTCTCTGCAGCGGCACGGTTATACATTCCGGTCAGGGGGTCACGCTCGGCCTGTTGCCGAAGTAGCAGTTCCTGCCGTTTTTGGCTATCAATGTCTTTGGCATAAATGAATCCCTTAATATCGCCTGACAGGGGGTCTTTTAACAGGTGGGTAGTACTGGCTGTCCAGCGAAGGGTACCGTCCTCATCTACCACCCGGTATTCGCAGTGAAATTCACTTTTGCCACCCTCAAAGGATGTTAGCAGGCTATTCCTGGTAGCAATTTTTAAAAAGGTTTCCCAGTCTTCCCGATATACCCGGGCTTTACAGATGATAGACATAGTTTCGGTATACGGACGCCATTCATCGGAATCGATATTGCTTCTCAGGGTTTCCAGGAACATAAACCGGTCACGGGTAACGTTTATTTCATACACCCTGCGGTTCTCTGCCATCATGGCAAGACGAAACTGTTCCTCTTTGCTGCAGCGAAGTTCAGCCGTCACACGCTCAGTGACGTCCTGCATGGTTCCTACCACCCGTGTAACGACACCCTCTGTATCAAAGCAGTTTATAAGCACCACGCTGTACCACTGATATTCCTTCTTTTTTTGACAGATCTGAGTTTTAATGGTGGCGCTGACCTTTTCTGCTCCGCAGCGGTTCTGCTCAAAAAGTTGCTTTAGGGGTTTTACATATTCGGGAGTAACAATGTTGGTATCAATAATATAATTAACAGGATCATTTATAGTTGTGGGCAGGCCAAAGGGAGGCGTTTTATTATCAATAAAACGCAGTACCTTTGTGCTCGTGTCATAAACAAAAACACTTACATTTATATGAGAAAAGGCAATTTTTAAAATCTCATTTTCTTCTGCAATCTGATTGTAGTCAAATTGATTGTTACGTGCAGCTTTACCACCACTCATATGGGCATTCCCTTTCGTAGACTGTGATAGCGCTTTATCTGTATTTATTATAGCAAGAACATAAGAAAAAAGCCATATTATTTACAAAAATATAGATAAAAATGTCAATTTTAAAAGAAATATTATCCATATTAAAAGTGCTGCTGTCGGTAAAAGTGCATCTATTGGGCAGATGGAAATGTGGGGAGCCTTGGTATAGTGCACCCATGAAAGAATTCTTACATAGAATGGAGCAAAACTGTTACGCGTAAGAAGATAGGAGTATGCTATATGAAAATATTAAAGGAATTTCCCTATAACCGTCAGGCCGCAGTAAACTATGCTCACCAGTGGGCATACCGCCGCAACCCTGCTTTTTATGATTTCGAAGAAATTGGTGGAGATTGTACCAATTTTGCTTCCCAATGTATTCTGGCAGGCACCGGTGTCATGAACTTTACCGAGACCTATGGCTGGTACTACTTAAATGTAAATCACCGTTCCCCCTCGTGGACCGGCGTTGTCTATCTGTATGATTTTCTTACCACCAACGAGGGTGTGGGTCCCTACGGTGTAGAGGTAGAACAGGATGCAGTTCAGCCGGGAGATATCTGTCAATTGTTTATGGACAAAGGCCGTTTTCAGCATAGCCCTGTTATTACAGTGGTGGATTCGCCACCAACCCTTGGAAATATACAGGTGGCAGCCCACTCCTACGATGTAGACTGCCGCCCGCTGGACACCTATAATTTTAAACAAATACGGTTTATTCACATTCAGGGATACCGTGCCAAAGCAGAGAAGTTTCCTAAACCGGAACCGGAAAAAATAAAGCTACCCTTGGGAATAGCTTTGCCATTTAACAACGGTACTGTATAACATATAAAGGGAGTGAGTATTATTCTGAACAATTACTATCCATTTATCAACACGCCATTGCCCTATCCTTACAATGCACTGGAGCCATATATTGATACTAAAACCATGGAGTTACATCACGATAAGCATCTGCAAACCTATATTGACAATCTAAACAGTGCGCTGGCACAGTATCCGGTAATACAAAAGCTGTCCTTAGAAGAACTCATCTTGGCGTCCTCCGAGCTGCCGACCAGCATACGAAATCAGGTGCATAACAATGCAGGTGGGGTATATAACCATCGCTTCTATTTCGATGGTATTGGCAGCATGCAGGATCAGGTGCCTACAGGGTCGCTGGCTCAGGCCATAGACAAACGCTATGGCAGCTTTGGCCGTTTTAAAGATGAATTTAAAGCGGCGGTACTGTCGGTATTTGGTTCAGGATACGCATGGTTGACAATGTACAAAACAGGTGTGCCATACATTGTTACCACTGCAAATCAGGATACCCCCCTGGAACTGGGGCTCTGCCCCATCCTCAATACCGATGTTTGGGAGCATGCTTACTATCTGAAGCACTATAACAAACGTGCCGATTACATTGACGATTGGTTCCATGTGGTAGACTGGGAAAAAGCCGGAGATAATTACGAACGCTGCCTGTCCATTTCGTAAAGTGTTATAGTACAGCTCCTTCCAGAATGGAAAAGCGACCTCTCATTCTGCGGTTTGCCCAAGAATATGCCCGAAATGCGGTTCAGTATGCCCATGCCATTCCTTTCTTGGTTTATAACGAAAAAAGTAACCTCCACGAATGAAGACTGCTTTAAAATAAATCTGATTTTATTTAGTTGTGGTTTTGTGATATGGGTAGGTATTGCTCATAATCTATTCGTATGTTTTGATGATAGCATTGTATAGCACATTTTTTCTTTTGTATAGCCCATCACTCCTAATTGAAGGAATGCTTTACACGTTTCTTGTAATTATACATTGCGTCATCAGCTATATGAAGTAGCTGTTCAACATCTTCTGAATCGGAACATCTACCCTTCGCTATTCCGATGCTGGTATCCAATATATAAGAATTTCCAGAGCTTAGATTTTTCTTTTCAAATTCTTTTTGGATATGTTCCTTTAAATGCTCTACTTTATCTTGACTACTATCATGTATAATAATGACAAATTCATCTCCGCCAAATCTGCAAAGAAACAACCTTTCGCTCAGGCTCTTGCATGCTTGTTTTAGGGCATCTGCAGCGTCTTTTAATGCTCGGTCCCCAATTATATGACCAAGTTTATCATTAATTTGCTTAAAACCATTTAGGTCTAGCATTAACACAAAAATATCTAATTCTAAATTGCAAGAGAAATTGCTTTGCAGGTAGTTTGCAAGTCCATGCCTATTGTTGAGCCCAGTCAAAGCATCTGTCATGATTTGGCTACGTTGCATGACCAAGAAAATAATTAAAATAGAAAAAGTAACACCAACCTGAGATGAGGTCACGCCATAAAAAAACATCTGTATTGTACTGGCAAAGAAAGGTGGTATGACAAAATACAATAGTGGTACAATCTCTTGCCGTCTCTGCTTATTTTTCTCGCGAGATATTACCCAAATGGTTTGAACTGTGGGGATAATTAAATACAACCAAGTTACTATCCAATGAAAGATAATTCCTATTCCACGTGAATATAAATTGTTAGCGTCTATTGAAAAGAATATGTGTGTCCATGGATTTGATATGCAAACCACTGTAAATAATATTACAGGAATACTCCACATGATTCTTTTCTTATTATTGATATCCGATATAAAATTAAGCCTAGTATTGACATATATCATCCACAAATAACTGATAATAGCAAGCGCTTCAAAGAAAACTAAATTGCTTATCTCAATTATGGCACGTGCACCAAAAACCATTTTCCCTCGGAAGGTACCTGCCACCATGTCCGAAGCACATAAAATAATAGTAGTCCATATTAGTTGCTGGAATACAATCATTTCCGCTGAAAATTTTTCTGATCTTTTGTGCAATTGGCTCTGTATTAAAAATAGAATTGCAATACAGATTAGATTTGTCTCGACATAATAAATGATATGCATTTGGAATCGTCCTTCTTCTAAAGAAATTTTCTGGTGTTATGCTTGTGCAGAAAATATAAATCATAAACTTTCTTTATTTTAAGATTAATTCCTTTTCGGAAAGATATCTTTATCAATCTATATTTTATCTGTTATACCCTTGTAGGGGAGGTTTTCAATTAAAAATACTGCCGTTCTCCAAGCACCACCCACCTTTCTCTATAAAACTGTTCCTACTTATCCGAAGTAACCGTTTGCTTGCCTTTTTTATGGGAAAAACCCCGAAAAGGTCAATGCACAGGGAATTTAAGCCCTGTGCATCTTTTATGACTTGTCTTTATGGTGCCGCTAACCGGACTCGAACCGGTACGGTATTACTACCGAGGGATTTTAAGTCCCTTGTGTCTGCCATTCCACCACAGCGGCATATATGTAG
>JAVXNK010000001.1:110135-203972 GCA_036645835.1 Angelakisella sp.
CCGTTTATTCACAATTTCTCGTGAAAAGGAGGGGATGGGTTGGGAAGCTTTGCTTCAATGTTTGAACTTCCACTGGTTCTTGGTTCTACAGTCACAATACCCATTGTGTTATTTATTATAGGTTTGGTGGTTGGCGTAAAGCCTTTAACAGCACTAAAGTCAGGTCTTTCTGTAAGCTTTTCCATAGTTGGCATCTCGCTGCTTATTGGACGTTTTGGTTCGCTATTACTGGAGATTGCCTCCATGCTGGCTGAGCGCTACGAGTATGCGGTGCCCATAACCGATGCAGGCAGAAAAGCCGCCATGGTTATTACGGGAGCCTCCGAGATTGGACTCTATATTATTCCACTTGCCCTTGCAGTTAACCTGATACTGCTTCTAGTCAAGGCCACCCGTACCATTAATGTGGACCTTTGGAGCTTTTGGATATTTGCCTTTATAGGTGCCATGACCGAAAGCCTTACCGGAAACTTTGGCTACGGCATTATGGCTTCTATAGTAGCAGTGGTGTTTACCCTTGTTATGGCGGATAGTTCGGCAAAGGGCGTGGAAAAATGCTGTGGACTTCCCGGTGTATCGCTTACCAATGCTATGACAGCCTCCTTTGCACCTGTTGCAGGTGGAGTATGTGCACTGCTGGATGCTATCCCTATGAAAACCCGACGCAAGGATGTTACTTTTGGCTGGTTGCAGAAAAAGATTGGTTATCTGGGTGACCCTGTGCTGCTATCTACAGTGCTGGTTATCATCATGGGTTTCATTAGCCAGAGTGATATAATCTATACGGTGCAGCTGGGTATGCAGGTCGGTGCTATGGTCTTCATTACTCCTAAGATTATGCTGCTCTTGGGTGATTCTATGCTGCCAATTGCAGCAGGTCTTGAGAAGCTTTCCAGTGAAAGGCTCAATCTCCGGGGCAACCTGACTATTGGCTTGAGCTCGGTGATAGGTCTTGGTAACCCTACAACGCTGCTTCTTTCCATTATTATGGTGCCTATAACCCTTTATGTTGCTTATAAGCTACCAGGAAACCAGTTTCTCCCACAGTTAGATTTCTCCATGTTACCTTATCTTCTTATTATGGTTGTGGCTATCTGTCGCGGAGGACTGCTTCGTTCTTTCATCTCCTCGGTTATTACCATTGTGATAATGCTCTACTGTGCCACCTCGCTTTCAGGTCTGTTTACCCAGAGTGCCATGATTGCCGATGCGGAAGCCTACGGCACCGCGGGGGTTATATCCAGCATGTATGGTGCAGGCAGCCCCCTGGCATGGCTTACTACAAAGATATCCGGTTTCGGTGTAGCTGGTATGGGACTTTTGGTTATTGCCATCCTAGCACTTATCATTTGGAACTACAACCGCCTTACCGGCAATGTGAAAATATATGTGAAAAAGCAGATGGCGCTTCGTGCCTCTGCCATTGATGATCTGAAGGAAGAAGCACAGCGCCGTAAGGAAATGAGCAAAAATGCCGTATCCCAAAAGCGTGCAGCGCTCAGGTCGGCAGTGGAAGCGGACAAGCAAGCACGGGAGGGTGGCATTGCCACTAGCCCGTCGGATGCAGAGCAGCTCATATTCTCGTCACCCGAAGAAGCGATAGCTGCCATAGAGGAGTCGGCAGATGAGGATGTGAAGGCCTACGAACCCACCACCCCAAAGTCGGAACAATAGATATTCAGATAAAAGAACTGAAGTTGCTTTTGCAACTTCAGTTCTTTTTGCGTATAGAGCAAAAATGCCAATAAATTTATTCGACAAAATACTTGTTTTTTTTCTGTAAATCGACCGTTTACAGAAAATATGCTGTAAATTTGTACAATTAACCAATAGTTTTTGTAGGAAAATGATGATATTATATATTAACATAATCTGGGCGTTACTTATTAAAGGCGTTACCGAAATGACACGTATTATCATACGTGTTGTTTCGGTTTTTTTTATCGCCTAAAAGCGTAACATTTCTGGATTGTATTTTATTTAGTGAGGGAGAAATGAAATGAGTTTGAAACGGATTCTAGCATTTTTAATTTGTGTGTCAATGATTGTCACTGGTACTCCCATAGCATTTGCTGCGGTGGGTGAGGGAAAGGTCAATATAGGACTGGAAGCAACGGCTTCAGCCTATGCAGAGTGGAAGGATAACCCAGCAAGCTTTGCCTTTGATGGTGACAAATCATACAATAAGAGATGGGCAAGCGAGGCGGGTGCACCCGGCTACCTAAAAGCTACATTTTTCTCAGAAAAAAACATAGGTGAATTTAGAATTACATGGGAAGAAAATGATAATTGCATTATTAAAGACTATCATATAGAGGATGCTGCCGGTAACACCATATATACCGCAGCTACAGTTACTGAAAATACCATTGGCAAGCCCAGAATAGATGAAATTCTATTGGATAATCCTGTAGCAACTACAGAGATTAAGCTTTGCATAGATGAAATAATTGCAGGATATCAATCAATTGGTGTACAGGAATTTGAGATATATGAGGCTAGTAGTGTACTGCCTGATAATATGAAAAACCTGGCACTAAACCTGGGTGATGGAGCATACCTTGCCTCTGCTGCATATCCCACAATGCCTGCAAAAATGGCTTTTGACGGCGATATAGGATTAAACTCCAGATGGTCTACAGAGGCGGATGCTCCGGGCTGGATACAGGCTAACCTGGGTGGCAAAAAAGATATTTATCAAATGAGAATTGTTTGGGAATACTGGGATGCCGTAGTTGTAAAAAACTACCACATAGAAGTATCTGATACAGGTGTAGACGGCTCCTGGAGAACAATTTATACAGCTCCTGTTGTAGAAACTCCGGAAGAAGGTCGAAAGGATGTAATTACCCTCCCCTCCAAAGTAACTGCACAGTATATTAAGCTTGTAGTTGATGAGCTTGCAAGGGGTAATAACGTGTCCGCACAAGAGTTTGAAGTGTTTGGACTTGATCCTTCAGGTCCTGTAGAACCCGTAGACCCTGCAAATAATCTTCAGGAAGCACTTACCAACGTAATGAAAAAGGCACCGACAATTTCAGGCTCAAAATTGATATTGCCCGAAACAGGAAGTGACAAATTCGGTGTACGTCTATTCGGCTGCAGCAATAAGGCTGTTATTGCAGATGATTTGACAATCACAAAACCTTTGCAGGATATGACAATAAATGTATTCTATGAAGTTTATGAGATTGCAGATGATACCAAAACACTGCATAGCAACGATCCTAAAACAATTGTTGTCAAGGGCACCTACACACCTGCAAGTTCCATAAACGAAAAGCCAAATGTTGTTCCCGGCCTGCGTGAATGGAAAGGTAATGAGGGTGATTTCTCATTCAGCGGTAGTTTGGTAATTGGGTCTGAGAAATTAAGAGAAACCGCAGACATGGTTGCAAACTATTTAAACGACATGGTGGACATTCAGGCAACCGTAAAGAAGGGAACTCCTGGTGCAGGAGATATTTTCTTTAAGCTGGATAAAAGCTCTACAGTAGGTGCAGAGGGCTATACAATGGATATCGCCGATATTCTGACTGTAGTTTCTCCAACTGCTAAGGGTGCACTATATGCGGGTAGCTCCATAACACAGATTTTATACCAGTATGGAAGCATCCCCAAAGGCTTGGTGCGTGACTATCCCCAGTATGAAATCCGCTCGGTAATGCTGGATGTAGCGCGTCTATATACCCCCCTGCCTTACCTAGAAGAAGTTACAAGATATGCTTCGTTCTTCAAAATTAACGAAATGCATGTTCATATCAACGATAGCGATGGTGAGCAAGAGGGTGCTTTTCGTGTAGAAAGCAAAAGGTTCCCTAAAATTAATCAAGGCATTATTACCTATTCACAGGACGATTATCGCAAGTATCAGAAGGATGCTAAAAATACGGAATAGATGTTCTGACAGAAATAGATACACCTGCTCATTCTACCGTGTTTAAATATGAGCGCCCTGATATAATGCTGGACAACTTCCATATTGATTTGAGCAATCCTGATGCAACAAAGTTTGTAAAAGAACTGTATGATGAATTCTTGGATGGACAAGACCCGGTGTTTCAAGGTGATTCCTTCCATATTGGTACCGATGAATACAACAAGGAATATTCGGAAATTGTAAGAAAATATATCGATACAATGACTACCTACATAGAGGGCAAGGGTAGACAGACAAGACTGTGGGCATCACTTGGTAAGAATGGATTTGATGGTACCACACCTGTAAATAATAATGCAATAGCTAACTTCTGGTCGCATGACTGGGCTGGATTTGAAGAGATGTTGGAAGAGGGCTATAGATTTATTAACAATGCAGACAATGAACTTTATGTAGTTCCGGGAGCTAACTACTACCACGATTTTCTGGATTTGGAAAGACTGTTTAACGAATGGAACTGTTCGGATTTCTTATATTCCAAACCCGATAAAAAAAGCTATGAACTAAAAGCGGGACATCCACAGCTTATGGGCGCCAGCGCTGCGCTTTGGAATGATGCAATGAAGGGCTATTCGGAGTTTGATATTTTCGAACGTTTCCGCAGGCAGATTATGCTAATGTCGGAAAAGGGTTGGTACGGTGAACAGACAGAGGGTCAAACCGGTGCAGAATTTTTGGATCGTATAGACGCTGTTGATAAGTTTACGCCCGATGCAAATCCCCGTAGGTATGTAGCAACCCAGGGCGATGTAGTTGCACACTTTGACTTTGAAGAAATATCAAACAATGTGGTTACAGACCTGTCCGCCAATAGGTATAATGCAAAAGTGACAAATTTGACAACCGTCAGTGGTGAAACAGGAAATGCACTAAAACTGGACGGTAAAGGATTTATGTCGCTGCCTTTCAGCAGTAAGGGATACCCTTACACGGTATCATTTGATATGCTCATAGATGAGGAGACACCTGCCGATGCTATTATGTTCACCGGCAAGGATGGCACCCTGTTCTATAATTATAAGAATACAGGCAAAATTGGTTATGAGCGCAAGGGATATGCGTATCTGTTTGATTGTGAGATTCCTCCAAACTTCTTAACGAATTTTGTGCTAACCTGCAGCGGTGACCATGCTAAACTATTTGTAGATACAATGGATGCAGGTACCGGTACATACTATAAGATGGATAGGCCTAAGGCACTGGCATCATCAACATTTGTATTGCCTGTAGAAAAGATTGCATCCGGAATAGTGGGTACACTGGATAACTTTAAGCTGTATGACAGAGTATTGTCTGACAGCGAGATAACGGGTGATGCGGTAGACCCTGTAGGCGGAAACCTGGCACTGAATAAAGATGTCACCATTAGCAGCATAGAGGGAGGCATGAACCCGGATGGTTCTCCTACCCTATACCCACAGTTCAAGAAAGAAAATGCGGTAGACGGCAACACAACCACCAGGGTTTCCTTTGCACAGGAAGATAATTCATGGCTTGTAGTTGATTTAGGAAAAGAGTTTGAAGTAGAGAAGGTAAGCATCAACTTTAACGAGCGGCCAAACCACTATAAAGTTCTGGTTTCACGAGATGCAAAGCAATGGGAAGAGATATCTGACAAAGCAGGACTGGAAGGCGGAAGCACGGGAGTAGATACAATTGAGCTGAGCACACTGAAAACTGCCCGATACATTAAGTATCAGCAGGTAGAAATGTTTGGCCAAGGTGATAAATTCTCGGGTAACTTCTCCGAAGTAGAAGTTTACGGCTATGACTATGCAACCCATAGAGAAATAATAGCTGCTGCAAAAAATGCTTTGGATACAGTTGCAGAGACACCTGAAAACAAGGCACTGAGAGAGAAACTAATGGAAACTATGTCTTTGCTTGAGTCTCTCATTGCAAACAATCAGTCAAAGGGTCTTTCTGATATTAGCAAAAATGTCAAAAAGCAAACAGAGGCACTGTTGAGTGGTAAAATTCTTGACGGAAACATTGATATGGCTGCGTTAAAGGAGCTGCTGGATGAGAAGCTGGATAGTTCCAAGTATCCTGTTGCCAGTTGGAACGAATATCAGCAGGCGCTGGATTATGCTACCCGTATATACTACGACATCAATGCTACTCAGGCAAAGGTAGATTATGCAGTAGACCGTATTATTGCGGCTAAGGATAAGCTGGTACTGCGCGACTACATTACACTGTCTGCAAGCTGGACATTTGGTACATACACAGCAATGTCCAATCCCGAAAAACTAATTATTGATGGCGACATCAACACAAGTACATGGTCGGAAGATAACCAGAGACCGGGACAGTTTCTGCAGTTTGAGTTCAGGGAGCCGCTGGAGCTAAGCAGTGTAACGCTGGATTGCCATACCACAGACAGGTCGCTGCTGAAGGGTGGTAACTTCCAGGTTTCGGGTGACGGAAAGAACTGGACAACCCTAGGCGCTATGGCTCTGGATGCAGAGAATAGAGTTAAAACATTAACCTTTAAACCTGTAACGGCTAAATTTGCAAGATTCTTAATTACGGAGAGTGCAGGCTGGTGGGAGATAAACGAAGTTATCTTTAATGGTGGCAGCATTAGTGATTTGGGTGTGCTGCAAAGTGAAATTGACCGTGTAGTTGATGAGGAGAGATATACTCCAAACAGCTTTACTGCATATGCAGAAGCTTTGTCACAGGCAAAGGAGCTGGTGAAAAACCCAGACGCTACACAGCTGGAAATCAACAATATGGTCAAGGCATTGGTAGCAGCAAGAAACAGCCTTGTAAAACGTGCCAATACGGCTACACTGGAACTGCTTATTTCAGGTGTGGAGGATGCAGAGAATTTCACTGCCGAATCCTACGCAGCGTACAGTGAAAAAATTGAAGCTGGTAAACTGGTACTGGAAAACAAAAATGCCACTCGGCTGGAGGTTGATTCAATAGTAGGAGAAATAAAAACTGCTAAGAACAACTTGATTTGGAAAGATTATAAACATGGTCTAACAGTTACCATAGCAAACGCCAATGAAATTTTGGGTAATGCCGTAGTGGGTACGGAAGATGGTCAGTATCTACAGTCTTCTGTTGACAAACTAACACTGGCCATAGCTACTGCACAGGGTGTTCTGGATGATGAGAAGTCTGATCAAAAGACATATGCAGATGCTAAGGCAGCACTGGATAAGGCTATAGAAGATTTCAGAAATGCGGTAATTGTTAAACCGGTAGACCCAGATGAAGGTGAGGACGAAGATTCCGAAGAAGAAAAGGTACAGAGTTATTCACCAACAGAAAATGATACAAACTCCACCACAACTATGAATAGCTTTGACGAACTGAATGAAGCAATAAAAGAAGGTAAGGAAATACCTTCTAAGCTAAGAACTATAGAAGAAACAGTTATGGGAATCAAGGCTACACTATTGCCGGTAAAACTGTCTAGTGGTGATGCATTGGCAACTTCCACATTTGACACCATTGCAAGTGCCGGAAACAATGTAGGCTTTGTATACAGATTGCATAATGGAATTATAAATGAAATTGCAAGTATGACTGTTTTAGGCGGATTTTCAAATTCTGTAGAGCAGGGTCGTATTTATTATCCATTCAAGGCGAACTCCGATGCAGATAATAATGACGACATGATAAAGAAAGTATCTACAGAAGCTGCCAATAGTGACACATTTATGTTAAGCACATTCATGAAGCTTCCAACAACCGTATATGTAGCAGCAAAAACTTCTATTCCCAACGGCGAAACAGCAAATATATACATATACAATCCTGAAACCGATAAATGCACATACGTAGGAACTGCAAAAATAGTAGATGGAAAAGTAGGCTTCAAGACAGATGTTGTAGGAGAATTTTTGGTAACAACAGGCAAGGTAGGGTAATGTGTAGCGATTAATTGCAACATACACTGCGCTTCCTCGTCAAAGAACAAAGCAAATATATTGAAAAGCCCTTGTTCATTTCCTATGAACAAGGGCTTTTCGGCGGTAGGGCTTCTTTAAGGGAAAAACGATACCCGTTACAGAGGCATAAACCTTTGCAACGGGTATCGTTTATTTTATATTCTCTTTGTTTTTAAGGAGTTCCACTTGTAGTAAGCAAAATGAAAACCTTGTAAACCCAACTAATTACTTAGCCTGAGAAACAGCTACTGCACACGCAACGGTTGCGCCAACCATGGGGTTGTTGCCCATACCAATGAGTCCCATCATTTCAACATGAGCGGGAACCGAGGAAGAGCCTGCGAACTGTGCATCGCCGTGCATACGGCCCATGGAGTCGGTAAGGCCGTAGGAAGCAGGGCCTGCGCCCATGTTGTCAGGGTGCAGGGTTCTGCCGGTGCCGCCGCCGGAAGCAACGGAGAAGTACTTCACGTTGTTCTCGTAAGAATACTTCTTGTAGGTACCTGCAACCAGGTGCTGGAAGCGAGTGGGGTTGGTAGAGTTTCCGGTGATGGAAACATCAACCTTCTCCAGCTTCATGATAGCAACGCCTTCAAGCACGTCGTTGGCGCCGTAGCACTTTACCTTGGACTTTTCGCCGTCGGAGAAGGCCTTCTCGCGAACAACCTTTACTTCGCCAGTTTCAAAGTTAAAGTCGGTCTCTACATAGGTAAAGCCGTTAATTCTGGAAATGATATAAGCAGCATCCTTGCCAAGACCGTTGAGGATAACCCGCAGGGGTTCCTTACGTGCCTTGTTAGCATTTCTGGCAATACCGATAGCGCCCTCTGCAGCGGCGAAGGACTCGTGTCCTGCCAGGAAGCAGAAGCACTTAGTCTCGTCACGAAGCAGCATTGCGCCCAGGTTGCCGTGGCCTATGCCAACAGCTCTCTGCTCGGCTACCGAGCCGGGGATGCAGAATGCCTGCAGGCCGAGGCCGATGGCTTCGGAAGCATCTGCGGCAACAGTTGCGCCCTTCTTAAATGCGATAGCGCAGCCAAGGGTATAGGCCCATACTGCGTTATCAAAGGCGATGTTCTGTACGCCCTTTACAATAGCCTCAACATCTACACCCTTAGAAAGGCAAAGGTCTCTTGCCTCCTCCAGGGTGGATAGTCCATATTCTTTCAGACATGCCTCAATTTTGGGCATTCTTCTGTCCTGTCCTTCAAACTTAGCCATGGTGTTACCTCCTATCCTTTCTTATTCCTCGCGGGGGTCGATGTACTTGGGAGCATCGGCATATCTGCCATATGTACCAAGGTTCTTTTCGTAAGCGGTCTTGGGGTCGGCTCCGTGACGGATGTCCTCAAGCATTTTGCCCACTCTTACGAACTGGTAGCCAATGGCCTCGCCGCCTGCATCAACTGCAACGGAGGTGATGTAGCCTTCGGCCAGCTCCAGGTAACGAACACCCTTTGCGCTGGTAGAGAAGATAGTACCAACCTGAGAACGAAGGCCCTTGCCCAAATCTTCCAGCGAAGCGCCGATGGGCAGTCCACCCTCGGAGAATGCGGTCTGGCTACGTCCGTAAACCAGCTGCTTGAAGATTTCGCGCATAGCCACGTTGATAGCATCGCACACCAGGTCGGTGTTCAGGGCTTCCAGCATGGTTTTGCCGGGGAGAATTTCGCCTGCCATAGCAGCGGAATGGGTCATACCGGAGCAGCCCAGAGTCTCCACGAGCGCTTCTTCAATAATACCATCCTTTACGTTAAGGGTCAGCTTGCATGCGCCCTGCTGGGGTGCACACCAGCCAATGCCGTGGGAAAGACCGGAGATGTCAGTTATCTGATACGCCTTGACCCACTTGCCCTCCTCGGGGATTGGGGCGGGCCCATGGTTAGCGCCCTTGGTTAGAGTACACATACTCTCGACTTCATGGGAATAGTTCATATCCTTGCTCCTTTCACATTAAAAAGTCAGCGGGGGACAGATGTAAAAGGGTCCGGCTGTCCACACACTTACCACTCAATATTATAAAGGCATGATAGCTTTTTATCAAGTAGCAAACGCATAAAAAAGTCTGGAAATAGGTTCTATGCATAAATTTTACGGTTTAGCAACATCTTAACTGCTTTTATGCTATCTTTTTACATCAATTTGTGCTAAAATACGTAGGTATGAATTTTACAAACTAAACGTAGAGGTGACGATATGAAGCTGCTAGAAAAACTGTTTGGCTCTTATTCGGAAAAAGAGCTGAAAAGAATACAACCTATCGTAGATAGGGTATTGGCGCTGGATGAGCAGTTCGCCGCAAAAAGCGATGCGGAACTGCGTGCCATGACCCCTGCTCTTCGGGCGCGGCTGGAAACAGGCGAAACACTGGATGATATTCTGCCGGAGGCCTTTGCTACCTGCCGTGAGGCAGCCTCCCGTGTGCTTTCGCTGAAACATTATCCTGTACAGATTGTTGGTGGTGTAATACTGCACCAGGGACGTATTGCCGAAATGAAGACCGGTGAAGGTAAAACCCTTGTGGCAACACTGCCTGCCTACCTGAATGCCCTTTCGGGCAAGGGTGTACACATTGTTACCGTCAATGACTATCTGGCCAGACGTGACAGTGAGTGGATGGGCAAACTGTACCGTTGGCTGGGCCTTTCCGTAGGCCTTGCTGTCAGCGGAATGGAGGCCGACCAGAAGCGGGAAGCCTATGCCGCCGACATTACCTTCGGTACCAATAACGAGTTTGGGTTCGATTACCTCCGTGACAACATGGTGGTTTATAAGCAGAACCTTGTTCAGCGCGGCTGGAACTTTGCTATTGTGGATGAGGTGGACTCTATCCTGATTGACGAGGCCAGAACCCCCCTTATCATTTCCGGTCAGGGAGACAAGTCCACTGACCTTTATAAGATTGCAGACCAGTTTGTAAAGACCCTGAAGATGATGAAGGTTAAGGAAGTGGATGCCAAGGAGGATCAGGACGAGATTGAAGCCGACTATATTGTAGACGAAAAGGCTCGTACTGCCACCATTACCCCCAAGGGCGCCAAGCGTGCAGAGGAATATTTCCACATTGAAAGCCTGAACGACCCCGAAAACCTGACCCTTTCCCACCATATCAATCAGGCCATAAAGGCCCGTGGCGTTATGCAGCTGGATGTAGACTACGTGGTTAAGGATGGCGAGGTCATCATCGTGGACGAGTTTACAGGCCGACTGATGATTGGACGCCGGTACAATGAGGGTCTTCATCAGGCTATTGAAGCCAAGGAGAACGTGAACGTTCTGCGGGAGAGCAAGACGCTGGCTACCATTACTTTCCAGAACTACTTCCGTATGTATGATAAGCTGGCCGGCATGACCGGTACAGCCATGACCGAGGAAAGCGAATTCCGTGAGATATACCGTCTGGATGTGGTGGAGATACCCACCAACCGTCCTCTGGCACGTAAGGATAACCCCGATGTGGTCTACAAGACTGAAAAGGGCAAGTTTAACGCTGTCATTGATATGATTGCAGAGTGCCACGCAAAGGGTCAGCCCATACTGGTGGGTACTGTTTCCATTGAAAAATCCGAGCTGCTGTCCAAGATGCTCTCTCGCAGGGGTATTAAGCACGAGGTGCTGAATGCCAAGTACCATGAGAAGGAAGCAGAGATAGTGGCACAGGCCGGTAAATACGGTGCTGTTACCATCTCCACCAACATGGCAGGACGTGGTACCGATATTATGCTGGGCGGTAACGCCGAGTACCTGGCAAAAGCCCAGATGCGTCGTGAGGAGTTTTCCGACGAGCTAATAGCAGAAGCCACTGCCTACGGAGATACCAATGATATTGATGTCCTAAACGCCCGTAAGCGCTTCCAGGAGCTGCTCTGCACCTTTAAGGCAGAGATTGCCCCCGAAGCCGAGCGTGTACGTGCGGCAGGCGGTCTCTTTATACTGGGTACCGAACGCCACGAGTCCCGCCGTATTGACAATCAGCTCCGTGGCCGTGCAGGCCGTCAGGGCGACCCCGGCGAAACACGGTTTGTCATTTCCCTGGAAGATGACCTTATGCGTCTCTTTGGTGGTGACCGTGTACAGGGTCTTATGAACACTCTGGGTGTGGAAGAGGATATGCCGATTGAAAACAAGATGCTTTCCAACACCATTGAGTCTTCCCAGAGCAAGATAGAAGGACGAAACTTCCAGATTCGTAAAAACGTTCTGCAGTATGACGATGTCATGAACCGTCAGCGTGAGATTATCTACGGACAGCGTAAAAAGGTACTGGATGGAGAGGATGTCAGCAACAACATCAGCACCATGATTTCCGACACCATTGCCGATACTGTCAGCCGTTATGTGGCGGATAATGAAGTGAAGGACGACTGGAACCTGGATGGATTGCGGGACTTCTTCATGGGTTGGCTTACAGCACCTTCCGACCTTCGCTACACCACCGAGCAGCTGGAAAAGACCACCAAGGAAGATATTACCCAGATGCTGACCGAGCGTGCGCTGAAGATACACAAGGATAAGGAAGCAGACTTTACAAGCGAACTTATGCGAGAGATTGAACGGATGCTGCTGCTGCGCAACGTAGACAGCAAGTGGATGGATCATATCGACTCCATGGAGGAGCTGAAGCGCGGTATAGGCCTTCGTAGCATCGGACAGCGCGATCCTATCATTGAGTACCGCATGGAAGGCTTTGAAATGTTTGAGCAGATGACCGAGTCCATTAAGGAGGATACAGTGAAGCAGCTGCTGACTGTACAGCTCCGACGGGACGAAGAGGTTAAGCGTGAGCAGGTAGCAAAACCCACCATGGCTATCGGCGGCGATGGCAGTGAGGCCAAACGGCCTGTACGTGCTGCCGACAAGGTAGGAAGAAACGATCTCTGCCCTTGCGGCAGTGGCAAGAAATATAAAAAATGCTGCGGCGCATAAAGCCTGGGCGGTGTGAGGAGTGACCCGAAGTGACCATTTATTTTCTTTATTTGGCAGTGGTCATACTGGTGGGGTGGTATCTTTTAGGAGATACCATCACCCCTAGGAATCGAGCCATTTGCTTGGGCGTAACGGCAGTTGCCGTACTGGTCATTATGACCTGCCGTTATTCCATAGGATATGACTACATCAGCTACGAAAGGATTTTTACAGAGGTGTCCGCCATGTCTATGGGGGAGGTTATTGCTACCCATAGAATGGAGCCGGTGTTTTTCATCTTTACCAAGCTGATGTCTATGGTAAGCCTCAATTATCATGTCTTTCTGCTGGCTTGTAATCTGATTATGGTGGGCTTTGTATTTTGGACCATCTACCGCTACTCTCCCATGTGGTGGGTCAGTGCAGTACTTTACCTGACGCTGCAGTTTATGCCCCATAGCATGAACTTGTTGCGGCAGTCTATTGCAGCTTCTATTATCTTTGCAAGCTTTCCCTTCCTAAAGAAGGGAAAGCTCATCCCCTACATGCTTATGGTACTACTGGCATCATCTTTCCACATTAGTGCCATTATTATGATACCGGCTTACTTTCTTCTGCGGGCACCATACAAGTTGTCGGTGCTGGCAACCTACAGCGGTATTGTACTGGTTGCCTATATAGGCTTCACCCCAATACTTCGCTTTGCCACCACCTACCTGTTTCCACAGTATGCGCAGTATGTCAACTCATCCATCTATGCTGGTCAAAACAGCTTTGCTTATGTCATGATGCCGTTTGCGTACGTTTTAGGAGTGCTGTTGGCCGCCAAGGGTTTGCTGGAACGGGATAAACAGAATAATGCTCTCATCTATTCTTCTGTGTTTACATTTTTTGTATATTTATTTATTACCAGAATGTACATTGTTGAGCGTTTTTCCATCTACTTCTTTATGTTTGCCATGATACTCCTTCCGGAGATTATTGTAATGCTCACCCCCAAGGCACTCCCAACTAGTCCTACGGTGGCGCAGAAGGTGGAGTATAAGAAACAGAATGAAAATCAAAAGGTTGTTATGATTCTCGTTGTGTTTGGTTCTATTGCATATATGCTTTTTGCTGCTACAACAGGCTTTCATAAGGCTTACCCTTATGTCAGCATCTTTGATAAGCAGAATGCAGTGAGCAACGACAGCTACTTTCAGGATCATACCAACTGATAACGGACATAAAAAAATCCCCCCGATAGCCTATGCTATGGGGGGATTTTTTTCTACTCATATGGATATCTCGTATGCTACCTTGTACAGATAGTGATCAATATCCTTGTGCATAGCCAGTGCATCGTTAATGTCAAAGTCCACAGTGCGGCTGTTCTGAATACCAACGACACGGTTTCCGATACCCTGTTCCAGCAACTCCACTGCACGATAACCCATAACGCTTGCGAATACCCGCTCCTTGGCAGTAGGAGTACCGCCGCGCTGGATATGTCCAAGCACGGTAAGCCGGCTTTCAAAACCAGTTTTCTCCTCAATATACCGGCAGATACCTTCGCTGTCACCTACACCCTCGGCCAGAATGACAATGAAGTGCTGCTTGCCGGTGAGGATAGTCTGCTTCATACGCTCTACAATGTCGGTGTCCAGGTTGTACTCACGCTCGGGGATAAGCACAGCAATAGCACCGCAGGCTATGGCTGCGTGGAGCGCAATGTGGCCTGCATGGCGACCCATAACCTCTACCACCGAGCAGCGGTCGTGAGATTGTGAGGTGTCACGCAGACGGTCGACGTTTTCAACCACAGTATTTACTGCAGTATCGAAGCCGATGGTGTACTCACTGGATGCAATGTCGTTATCAATGGTTCCGGGAACACCTATGCAGGGAATTCCCAGGTTTGAAAGGTCCCGGGCACCCTTGTAGGAGCCGTCACCACCAATGACGATAAGGCCATCAATGCCACGTTCCTTGCAGACGGCAACAGCCTTCTGCATACCTGCTTCGGTGCGGAACTCTGGGCAGCGTGCGGTATACAGAATGGTACCACCACGCTGAATAATGTTGGAAACCGAGCGAAGCTCCATTTCCTCCATATCTCCGTTAATAAGGCCCTGATAGCCTCTTTTTATGCCAAGCACAGTGTGCCCTTTAAACTTTGCTGCGCGGACCACCGCTCTTACTGCTGCATTCATGCCGGGAGCGTCGCCGCCGCTGGTTAGTACGCCAATCGTCTTTTTAGAATACTCCATACCGAGAAAACCTCCATTTATTAAAAAAATCTTCCCCACTATGTATGATATCACGGAAAATAAAGGCCGTACATAGCAGAAATAGCCGAACATCTGAAACGCCTAGGTTACATTTTTAACATTTTCGCTACCGAGCAGTGCTATAAGCTCACGGGTTAGTACATCGTTCATGTCCACCCACATGCTGCCGGGAGCACGGAGCAGCTTTCCTGTGTCCGAAGGAAGCAGATAAACCGGTGTCTGCCCTTCAAAGATACCCAGCAGGCTGGTGATTTGCCCCATAACAGGAGCTTCCCGAGAGGGGATACGCAGGTATAGCCCCGCCTTGGGGTTGGGTTTTGGTGGAGAAGTAGGGACGGTGGAAGCAGCTTCCTTGGCTTTGGCTGTCTGCCGTGGGGCGGGGGGATATTCTTTGGTATAGGTGGGAGCGCTCCGCTGCTGCGTCCCCCGGGCTATCCGCTCATCCACCGTTTCCAGCTGTTCCAGTATTAGCTTGGGCGCTTCATCCTCCCGCAGGGAAACCCTGCCTGTGGCAAAGACAGCCTCGCCTACGTTAATCTTAGCTGCCAGCTCGTTGTAGGTTTTGGCAAAAACCAGAACATCTATGGAGCCGGTACTGTCCTCCAATGTCAGAAATGCCATATTATCGTTGTTTCGGGTAAGCTTTAGCCGCTTTGCAGAAATAATAGCCATGACATTTACGCTTGCGTTATCATAGACGGTGTTTGTTTCTGGGTTTAAAAGCCTGTTCAGGTGCACCGCACCATACTGCTCGTAGAGCCCGCTATACTGGCTCATGGGATGTCCAGATAGGTAGAGGCCGGTAACCTCCTTCTCCATAGCAAGCAGTTGACTATGGTCAGCTTCCTCCAAGACAGGAAGCTCCATATCGGCAAGCTGCTGCTCCTCACCAAACAGGCTGGTTTGTCCGATGCTCTTCCAAAGGTTTTCCTCCGCCAGAATATCCCCTACACGGGCATACCCCATGAGCATGGTACGGCGGTTGCTACCTAGGCTATCCAGTGCACCGCTGCGGATAAGGCTTTCCAGTGAACGTTTATTAAGCTCACTGCCGTATAGTCGGCGGTATAGGTCGATAAAGCTTTTATAAGGACCTTTCTCACGTTCGGAAATCAGCTGCTTTATGACCCCAGCCCCCAGATTTTTAATAGCAAGCAGACCGAAACGGATGCCGTCGGAGGTGACGGTAAAGCCCTGTTCGCTTTGGTTAACATGGGGAGGAAGTACGGGAATACCGAGCCTTCCGCACTCATCAATATATTCGATGACTTTGTCGGTATTTTCAAGCATGCTGGTCAGAAGTGCTGCCATAAACTCCTTAGGGTAGTGGCATTTTAGGTAAGCTGTTTGGTAGGCTACCAGTGCATAGGCTGCTGCGTGGGATTTGTTAAAGGCGTAGGCAGCAAAGCTGCTCATTTCATCGAAAATCTTGTTGGCTACGGCAGCAGAAACACCGTTTTTGGCACAGCCCTCTATAAAGTGGCTCCGCTCCTTCTCCATGACATCGGCTTTCTTTTTGGACATAGCACGGCGCACTAGGTCGGCCTGACCATAGGTGTAGCCCGCCAAGGAACGGCAGATTTGCATAACCTGCTCCTGATAAACAATACAGCCGTAGGTGACCCCCAGAATATCCTTTAGTAGGGGAGTGGAGTAGGTAACCCGCTCGGGGTGATGGCGGTTGTCAATATACTTGGGTATGGAATCCATAGGTCCGGGACGGTAGAGGGAGATAGCAGCAATGAGATCTTCCAGCGAGGTAGGGCGCAGCTGCATAAGCATCCGCCGCATACCGCCGGATTCAAACTGAAACACCCCCCCAGTATTGCCTTGGGTAAGCATTTCGAAAACCTCGCTGTCGTCCAGGGGAATGGTATCAATGTCAAAGTCGGGCTGATATCGACCTATCATACGGCTGGCGTCATCAATGACCGTAAGGGTGCGTAGACCCAGAAAGTCCATCTTTAGAAGTCCCAGTTCCTCCAGTGTGGTCATGGGGAACTGGGTGACAATAGATTCATCGTTTTTGGCAAGGGGCACATAGCTGTCTACAGGGTCACGGGTAATGACCACGCCTGCCGCATGGGTAGATGCATGACGGGGCATGCCCTCCACCTTTTTGGCAAGGGTAATCAGCTCGGCTACCTCGGGACTTCCCGCAGCCAGCTCCTGTAGTTCCCGGCTTGCGGCAAATGCCTTTTCTATAGTAATATGCAGTTCCATTGGGATAAGCTTTGCCACCTTGTCCACTACGGGATAGCTTAATCCCATGGCACGGCCTACGTCCCGTATGGCTCCGCGAGCCGCCATAGTACCAAAGGTGACTATCTGAGCCACATGGTCTGCACCATACTTCCGCACTACATAGTCTATAACCTCCTGCCTGCGTACATAGCAGAAGTCTATGTCGAAGTCGGGCATGCTAATACGGTCAGGATTGAGAAACCGCTCAAACAGCAGATTGAACCGCATAGGGTCAATGCCGGTAATGCCAATGCAGTAGGCGGCGATACTGCCTGCGCCCGAACCACGTCCCGGGCCTACAGGAATGCCAACCTGTCGGGCATAGTTAATGAAGTCGTAGACAATGAGGTAGTAGTCCACATACCCCATACGCTCCACAACGCCAATCTCATAATTGAGCCTGTCCACCACTTCTTGGGAGGGGTGCTCACCGTAGTGACGGTACATGCCCTCTTCACAGAGTCTGCGGAAAAAGTGCTTGTTGTCTTCACCGTCAGGTGCATGGAACAGGGGGAGCTTGGTTTCGCCAAAGGTAAAGGAGACATCGCACATCTGTGCAATCTTTACGGTATTTGCCATAGCGGAGGGTACACCGGGCAGGGCGGCAGCCATCTCGTCACCGGACTTCATATAAAACTCCTGCGTGGGAAATTCCAGCAGGTTATCATCGTTTACAGTCTTACCCATCTGGATGCACATGAGCAGGTTTTGCATCTTGCTGTCCTCACGGGTAATGTAGTGGGCATCATTGGTAGCCACCAGCCCAATACCTGTTTCCTGAGCAAGTTTTATAAGGTCGGGCAGAATGCGCTTTTGTTCCTCCATGCCGTGGTCCTGTATCTCAATGTAATAGTGGTCCTTTCCAAACAGGTTATGGTACCATAGCGCAGTTTCTTTAGCATTTTGGTAGTCACCGTCCATAAGCGCACGGGGAATTTCTCCTCCCAGGCAGGCGGAAAGGCAGATAAGTCCCTCGGTATGCCCCTCCAGCAGTTCACGGTCGATACGGGGCTTGGTGTAGAAGCCCTCGGTGAAGCCACGGGACACCAGATAAAGCAGGTTTTGGTAGCCAGTGTTATTTTCACACAGCAGCACCAGATGATAGGGCTTTGCATCTAAGCGTGGCTCTTTGGAAAGCCGCCCTCTGGGTGCCACATAAACCTCACATCCAACTATGGGCTTTATGCCATGCTTCTGAGCCTCACGGTAGAAGTCGATGACACCGTACATTACACCGTGGTCGGTAATGGCCACAGCGGTTTGTCCCAGCTCCTTTGCCCGTGCCACCACATCTTTAATGCGGCAGGCACCGTCCAAGAGGCTATACTCCGTATGTAAATGTAGATGCACAAAATCGGTCATAAGGGTTTCCTTTCTTTTTGCCCCTCGTGCCGGGGCGGGGGGTGGTTTTACACTTTGTCTCCAGTTTCCACGGAAGCAACATGTGCCAAAAGCCCGGTAAACTGTAAATTTTATCACATCGCTGTTTTTATTTCAAATCCAAATTCATGCAACACAAGGTCGTCATCAATGATTTCATTATAAGTTCCATCAACTTTTTTAAAACCGTATTTTAAATAAAGGTTTATGGCGGGCTTATTTATATCTACAACAAAGAGCCTTAAATATTGAGCGCCCTTTTCTCCAGCAAGGGTAATGGCTTTATTAAGCGTTATGCTGCCAATTCCTTTTCTCATATAGTCAACGTTAACCCCAAGACGGTCGATATACAATGCCTTACCGTGTTTGTTTTCCCATGTAACATAGTCTGCTCCTGAATTTGCGTTGCATAGGGCAAATGCTGAAGCAATTTCATTATTATCCACTAAAACATAAAGACGACTATTTTCAATATCCTTACCCAAAAACTCACACGGATAAATATCATCCCAAATTTGGAGATTATCCTTGTTCATATTATCAATTATTTTTTTGTATACCGCTTTGAGCTGCGGCAGATCATCCATGTTGGCTAATCTTAAATTCATTAGAGCTCCTTTGCAAATACCGATTTGCAGCACTATGCCTTATTCCAACTATCCAACTAAATTTCTGGGGGATATAGAAGATGATGTGCTTGGAATAGGTAAAAGGCAACAAACGGAAATGCTCATTTTACTCGGCTTTAGATTTGGAAATCAAAAACAACTTTTTAGAAAACCCACCTCTGTTAAACTGTTTTTCTTCCTTAACTCGCATTAGTTCATCAAGGGAGTATCCCCGAACGTTACATATGGCATATACCACTTCAAGTATATCTGCCAATTCTTCCAGTTTTTTGCTTTCTTGGTATTCGCCAACTTCCTCGGATAATTTTTTGTCCAATTCAGACAGAAACCTTTCATCAGTAAGAATTTCTGTTTTTGGAACATACCCCTCTTTTCTGATGATGTCAGGTATATTATCGCGTACTAATTTATTATACTCCATCTCAAAAAAACTCCTTTGACAACAAGCAAACACTATAATTTGTGCCCTGTACCTTAGCCAAGCTATCACAACCCAGACCTTGCGGAGTATAGGGAGAGGGTGCATTTGGCATAGGGTGAAGGCAACAAGCGGAACTGCTCAGTTTATGCTGAAAACCTCAGCAGCTTTTTGCAGTAGCATTGGCTGTATTTCGGGGTAAGTCCAGTTTGTTGGCAGTTCTTCAAACAATTCTATGCGTTCAATCTCAAGTGGTGGCAATGGTTCAAAGGATGTAATTGATGCATAGTAACGCATGCCAAAGGTTTCTTCCTTATTCGTTATTGCCCCATCATTGCCCCTTACCGAATATACACAAATGGGGGTTAAAGCAAATAGTTTTGCACCGGTTTCTTCCCATAACTCCCTTTTTGCAGTGTCCTCAATGTTTTCTCCGTTTTCTCTGTGCCCACCCGGACACTCGTATGTGTTGCGTTCTTTATGTTTGCAAAACACCCATTTCCCATCAAAGCGTGAAACAATAACCGCAAATTTTAATAACTTGTCATCGACATGTTCGTAGAATTTCACGTCAATCATCGCAATTCACCCCACAAACTATACTTCGGAGACACATGTTGCTTCTGCGAACGACCAATGGTGGACCCTACTAGCTATCGCACCCTCCCCTGCGGAGCATAGCGGCGGCGCCGCAGCACCGACCGCAATTATAATCCGTCGGAGACACTACTCGGCGCATTAGTGGCTGAGTTAGATGCGTAGCATCGTATCCGGCCACTATTAAGCCGTAGGTTTCCAAAGGGCACAGCCCTTGGCCGTTCTTTTCCATATTTCTGTCGGCACAGAAATATGGTGCCATGCCCCGGCATCAGGGGCAAAGCCGTCACACGGCAGTGTGTAAGCCCTGCAGCGGCATGAGGCGCAAAGCCAGCGGCTTCGCCACATTACCTCCACCGTCAGGCGGCGACCAACTACCCCTCCAACTCCTTCGCCATCTCTATCAGGCGTTGCAGTCGATGGTTCACTCCCGAGCGGGAAAGGGGTACTGCCAGCTGCTGCCCCAGCTCCCGCAGAGAAAGCTCCGGCTGAGCAACCCGCAAGGCGGCCAACTCCCGCAAATCATCGGGCAGAAAGTCTTCGCCCCGCAAAGTGTAGATGCGGTTGATGGCAGTTATCTGTGCATAGGCAGCGCCTATGGTTTTGTCTATGTTTGCACTGTCACAGTTGGAGGCTCGGTTGGCAGCGTTGCGCCGTTCCTTGAGGATTTTTACCCCCATTAGCTCCAATGTCAGCTTCGGGCAGCCCAAAAAGGTGAGGATATCCTCAATCTGCTTGCTGTCGTGAAAATAGATGAGGGGCAGCCCCCGCCGTTCAGCTACACGAGCCTGAAACCCTACCTCGCTTAGCATATCGGTAATTACCTTTTCGGCCTCGGGGCGGGGCACAGCGTACTCCAGATGATATTTTTTTTCAGGGTCCGCAAGGCTTCCGCAAGCGACAAAAGCACCTGCCAAAAAAGCTGCAGTGCCGTGCTCGCCACCCAGCAGGTCAAAGGTGACCCCCTCGGGGTAGAGCATGGCGAAATAGTTTAGGAGGTTAAGCCTGTCCTCAAAAGCATCCACCTGTACGGTGTAGGTGATGTTTCCTGCTGTAGCGGTTTCGGTAGTTGTAATGCTTCCTGCAAGGGGCACCAAACGTGGTACTAGCCCTGCATAGAACCGGGCAGCTTGCTCATCCATGGTGGTTATGGACACCTCTTCTACCGAAAAATGCTGTGAAAAATAGAGCAGGCCGCAGGCAAGCGGCTTTTTATAGCTGCTGCGCCATTGCTTGCTCTGTAGTATTTCGTGTTTCAGCTGTGCGGTATAGGAGCTGTTAACTGTCGACATAAGAAAACTCCGTTCCTTAGGGAAGTATCAGAATTTCGGGTTCCAGTGTGTAGCCTGTTTCTGCCTTTACGGTGGCCTGTACATGAGCCATTACCGCCATTACATCGGCAGCAGTAGCATTTTTTCGGTTTATTACAAAGCCAGCGTGCTTCTCACTCACCTGTGCACCGCCTACGGTGAAGCCCTTTAGACCGCACTGCTCTATAAGTGCGCCTGCAAAGGCTCCAGCGGGACGTTTAAAGGTGCTACCGGCGCTACCGTATTCCAGCGGCTGCTTATCCCGACGGCGGCTCATGTAGTCATCCATGGCGGCCTGTATGGCGTTTTTGTCCCCTGGGGTTAGCTGGAACAGGGCAGAAAGGATAATGCAGCCTTTATTGCTAAAGTAGCTGTGGCGATAGCCAAAATCCAGTGCCTCTCGTTCCAGTGTACGCACCGTACCCATATCATCCAGAAAGGTGACAGACCGAATAGCGGAGCAGAGCTCGCCACCGTAGGCACCCGCATTCATGTAGATGCCGCCGCCTACGGTGCCCGGTATGCCATAGGCAAACTCCAGGCCGGAAAGACCAAGCTTTACGGCAGCAGTACAAAGTGTGCTAAGCTTAGTGCCGGAACGTACCTCCAATGTAGTTTCGGAAAGCTGCTTCACACCGCTGAAGGCTTCGCCCAGGTGGAGCACTGCAAAGGGTAGCCCCTCATCGGAAACCAGTAGGTTGGAGCCCCGACCCAGGCAGAACAGCGGCACTCCATGGGTACGGGCTGCCGCCTGCACGGCAGCAATCTCCGCCTCGGTGGAAGGTTCTATGAAAAGAGAGGCAGCCCCACCCACCAAAAAGGTGGTATGGCTGCCCATTGGTTCGTTTTCAGTAAAGTTAATGTTTTTCTCGGTCAGCGCTGTTTTCAGCTGTACAAGAGCCTCTGTCATGGGGGAATCCTCCTTGTAATAGTGGCAAACTATTCGGGCAACCGAACGCCTTTTTTGCCATACAGCCAGTCGGAAAACCGCTTGTAGTCCAGGTTGAGAATATCCTCCTCGGGATAGTTTTCCTCGGTAACCAGCTGGACGGCCCAGTCTACCTGTCCAATGGTAGAATAAAAGTGAGAATCGGAAGAAAGAACTAGTTTGGCACCTAGCTTTTTGCAGATCCTGACGATCTCCCGACAGTTGTCCTCACAGCCCGGTCGGGAGACAGGGGAGGAGTTATTAATCTCGATAACCTTGTTGTTCTCCACAAAGGCGCGGATAACCGTCTCATAGTCAGGCATGTATTTCAGCTGCCCCAGATGACCTATACAGTCAATATATGGGTTGCTGGCTATCTTTAGCCATATATTCGTATATTTTTCCTTGGAAAACCCTATAGGCATAATTCCACCATGCATGGAAGCAATGACCCAATCCAGTGGTTTCAGTATATCGTCGCTAAGGTCCACTGTGCCATCCTTAAGGATATTTGCTTCACAGCCCCGCAGCACTACAAGCCCATCCAGCTCCTGGGGAATAAAACGGGGAAGGTTTGTGAAATACCACTCGTGGGGGCAGCCAGGCATGGCGGGACAGTGGTCGGTCAGTGCCAGAAAACGATGCCCAAGGCTTTTTGCGTGGTTTGCATTTTCGGTAACGGTACTGTAGGCATGTTCACATGCCACGGTGTGGGTATGGGTATCTCCAATAATTTTCATGGGTATAATGGTCCTTTCCTATTGCGAAAAAAGTTATCGTGTACTTATTGCTGTTTTCCGGTTGCAATGGTTATCGTTTTTTACGAATGCCCCAGAGGCATTTCCGGAGCTGTGTCTTTTAAGGTTGATAATAATGCGGCTAAAAGTCAAATTGCTTGTGTTTGCTGTCGGTGGGAATATCATCCGACATACCAAGCCGCTCCAGCAGCTCGTGGGCGGCATTGTAGCCCATGCGCTTCTGGCGGTTGTTCATGGCGGCTACTTCTATAATGATAGCCAGGTTACGGCCGGGCTTTACGGGTATAGTCAGGGAGGGCACAGCCAGTCCCAGCACATCGGTATACTCGTCCTCTACACCCATGCGGTCGTACACCTTGTTCTGGTTCCACAGCTCCATGTTTATCAGCATATTAATTTCGGCGGTCACCTTTACTGAGCCTATACCAAATATCTTACGCACATTGATAATGCCGATGCCCCGTAGCTCCAGAAAGTGTCGGATATTTTCCGGCGAGGAGCCGATGAGGGTTTTGCTATTAATGCGGCGAATTTCCACGGCATCGTCGGCAATAAGGCGGTGTCCGCGCTTGACCAGCTCAATGGCGGTTTCGCTTTTACCCACACCGCTGTCACCAAGCAGCAGCACACCCTCGCCATATACCTCTACCAGTACCCCGTGGCGGGTTACACGGGGGGCCAGTTCTGCATTCAGCAGTGCATTTAGTGCAGTAGAAAAGTTGGAGCTGGGCTCCGGTGTAGTGAAGAGCGGCACATGGTATTTCTTAGCCAGGTCTACCATAACGGTGGAAGGGGTAATGTTTCGGCTGACAATGACCGCAGAGGGTACTGCGGCAAAGAAGGCCTCCAGCGACACAGCCTGTTCCTCTTCGGTTTGCTGGGACAGGTAGGCAGTTTCACTTTTGCCTACCAGCTGAATGCGAGTATTGTCAAAGTAGTCAAAGAAGCCTGCAAACTGTAGTCCCGGGCGGTTAATATCCGCGCTGGAAATGAGAATATCTCCACTGTTTTCGGGCATGTACACTACATCAAGATTCAGCGAATCTACTATTTTTTGCAATGGAACGGTAAACTGTATACTCATAAGCGGGTACCTTCCTCTTTCCCAGAGAACCTCCCGTTTACGCTACGGAAATGCCTCTGTGCTATATATTTTAGGGTATAATGGTTCTATACAGTCATTATACCATAAACGAAAAGCGTTTTGGTATAATTGTCATCCCCGAGCTCCGCGAGTGGGGACATCAACGTATAATAGCCTTTTAAGGCTATTATACCCTAAAATACGGGTGGTAGCAACATTTTTCAAGAAAGATAGCCCTTAGCTGGGCGGAAGGTATATCCTTTGATAAAAAGCAGATGTTTTGCATCTTTTGACCAGAAGAAACTGCAAGGAAGGAATAGGGTGTGTCAAATATGGTGAAAATTGCATAGTATATGCAAGAATTAAAAAAATAACTTGCAAAA
Source organism: Angelakisella sp. (assembly GCA_036645835.1). Lineage (GTDB taxonomy): Bacteria > Bacillota > Clostridia > Oscillospirales > Ruminococcaceae > Angelakisella. Next base: position 134,893 of record JAVXNK010000001.1, read on the forward strand.
ACACAAAAGATGCACTACAATATAAATAGCAATAAAAGGGGTGGAGGATTATTGATGAGTACACAGTATGAAAAAATGAGCACACAGGATTTGGAGAAGCTTCTGGTGACGCTTCTTGAAGAATATAACGGGTATGTAGCAAAGGGACTAAAGCTGGATATGTCCAGAGGCAAACCCAACGGCCAACAGCTAGACCTGTCCATGGGTATGCTGGATACCATCAGCAGTGAGCGGGGCGTCATCTCCGACAGCGGTGTAGACTGCCGTAACTACGGCACGCTGGAGGGCATTCCGGAGGTTCGCAGGATACTTGCGGATATGCTGGAGGTTGACGAAGACGAGATTATGATAGGCGGAAACTCTAGCCTTAATCTGATGTTTGACGCCGTTTCCAGAGCCATTACACTGGGTGTGTACGGCTCCGATAAGCCTTGGTGCAAGGAACCTGAAATCAAGTTTGTATGTCCTTCCCCCGGCTATGACCGACACTTCGCCATCTGCCAGCATTTTGGCATAAAGATGATACCGGTGGATATGACACCCGAAGGCCCCGACATGGACATGGTGGAGAACCTGGTAAACAACGACCCTGCCGTAAAAGGCATGTGGTGCGTGCCCAAGTATTCCAACCCTACAGGCATTACCTATTCCAAGGCGGTAGTGGAGCGGTTTGCACGGCTTCGTCCCGCAGCACGGGATTTCCGTATCTTCTGGGATAATGCATATACCGTACATGGCATCTACGATGAGGAGGATAAACTGGAAAACCTCTTTGAACTGCTAAAGAAAAACGGCAAGGAAAATATGTTGTTTATCTTCGGCTCTACCTCCAAAATCTCCTTTGCGGGAGCAGGTTTGGCGGCCATGGGCGCTTCCAGAGCAAACATACTGCTTACCCAGCAGCAGCTTACCATTCAAACCATTGGTTACGATAAAATCAGCCAGCTTATGCACGTGCGGTTCTTTAAGGACTTGGACGGCATAAAGGCGCACATGAAGAAGCATGCTGCCCTGCTGCGGCCCAAGTTCCAGATGATAGACAGGATGCTCACCGAGGAGCTGGGAGGGCTTGAGATTGCCCACTGGACCAAGCCCAACGGCGGCTATTTCATCTCTCTGGATACGGTGGATAACTGTGCCAAGCGCACCATCAGTCTCTGCGAACGTGCAGGTGTAAAGCTTACCGGTGCAGGCGCGGCCTTCCCCTACGGCATAGACCCCCGTGACCGCAACATCCGCATTGCTCCTTCCTACCCTACACTGGAGGAGCTGGAGCTTGCTACCAAGCTGCTCTGCCTTTCTATTAAGATAGCATCGGTTGAGTATTATCTTACCATAAGCGTATAAATCAAAAATCCGTCGACGAAAGTCGGCGGATTTTTTTATAATAGCCCTAGTCTATCCCGTACCATTTAATTTCATTTGCAGCCATTAAAAGCGGGAAGCTGCTGCCGTCGCCACGATAAACGGTGGTAGACTGGGGGTCGTAGGTGTTGTTTACTACACAGTACTTTTTATTCTTCACATAGGCGTGTACATCCACATTGTAGTTTTCACTGTACCAGCGGTGCAGGTTTTCCTCGTCGCTGCTGCTCCACAGTATGGCACGGTGCAGAAGCCGTGCATTTTGGAAGCTGTAGGGAAGTCCGCTGATATAGACACAGCGCCCTTTTCCGTAGCTGTTTACCGCCAGCTGGACGTCCTGTCCGTGCATACGCAGTATGGTGGCACCCTCCAGGGCAAAGATATTCTTTTTGCCTTCGCCAAAGTCGATGGTTCCCACACAGTCTGCCGTTATAAAGTGGTCGGGGTGCGCCTCACGGTTGTACTTGTCTTTGCATAGGTCAAAGCCACATTCACGCTCTACACCCATGGCTTCTGCCAGCTGGAAGAAATGCCCCTGATACTGGCAGGCAGTAGGCTCGCCTACTCCTATAAAGCCACCGCCATTATAAATAAACTTTCGTACTGCCGCCACGATAACGGGGTGTATCCAGCTTTCACCGCCGCTGTAGGCGGTATAAGCGTCACCTACGTTCAGGAGTACATCTAGCTCATCCAAAAGCTTTGGGTTCTCACGAATATCCTCAAAGCTAAGGAACCGTACCTCGTAGGGTGCACCGGAAAGCACCTCCATAACCCCGGCATAGGAGTAGTTCTGTTGGTGATAGATGGCGTGGTGTACCATATGGTTGCCCCATGCACGCATTTTTCCCCAGCAGTTCAGTACCCCCACACGCCGCACACAGTAGGGGGTAGTGTCCTTGGCATTTTGGTACAGCAGGCGAAATTCATCGCAGACGCTTTCCACATAGCTTACAAACTCGGGAAAGTCCAGTGCAAGCTTCAGGTAACCACCGTAGCCAATGCGGTCTATGGGACTGCGCAGAATAGCCCGTCGGGCAGTCACCCAGTTTATCTTGGCCTCTCGCACAGGGTTGCCACCGGGGTGGAAGGTATCGGGGAAAAAGTAGGGGAGAAACCGTCCCTCACGGTAACGGACTCCTTCAATGTCGCTGATAAGACGCAGGGTAGCACCGTTGCCTACGCTGCCCACTACCGCATCCAGCCCTATGGTGGCAAACTCCTCCATAAAGGGCTCGGTGCCTATCCAGTGGTCCCCTAAGAACATCATGGCTTCCTTGCCATACTGGTGGGTAATGTCCACCAGCTCCTTGGCAAGCTTTGCTACCTCCCGCCGCTGAAAGGCCTGAAAGTCGGAAAATTCCTTGGTGGGTATTCGGTAGTTATTGTTCATGTACCCTTCATCAATAATATACTCGGGGCGAAAGGGATAGCCCACTTCGGCTTCAAACTGCATAAGGATGTAGGGCGAAACACTGGCGGAGTATCCATACCAGTCCACATACTTTTCTCGTGCCAGCTCGTCAAAGATGAGGGTAAACTGGTGAAAGAAGGTGGTAAATCGGACTACATTTACATGTGGGTTGTTTGCCAGATACCGCCGAAGCCTTGTTTTGGAGTATTCATAGGTTTTGGGCTGCCGTAGGTCAAAGGTTATTTGATGCTCCACGTCTTTCCAGTCGTTGACCACGGCATTATACATATGCACCGGATCCCACATAATGTAGGCTAGAAAGCTTACGGTGTATTCGTGGAAGGGAATAGGCGCAGCAATCACCACATCGCCTTGCTCCTCACAGTAGCTCCATGCCGATGTAGGCAGTACCTCTCCGGTGGTGCGGTCTATCACCTCCCACCAGCGGGTAATGTCGTCGTTGCTGTTCACCTTTAGCATGTCGGGGTAGAGGTTTTCCATTAAGCGAATGGACAGCGGCCCCTCAGAAGCAGTGTGAAAGCGGGTCATAATATACATCTGCTGTATCTCGTCAGGGTTGGCCTTTGCCCATTCGTTGTCTTTACGGGTGGTGTAGTAGGTGGCGTACACCTTGGCCCCCACCTGTGTAAGCTCGGCAGGGAAGGCGGTGCCGTCACAGTCACGTAGGGCATCGGCTCCCCAACGCTGCATAATCTCCAAAGTTTGGGGGATGACGTCCAAGTCGGTGGGTATGGTTACTCGTCCTGTCAGTTTTTCCGCCATACAGTTTTCCTCCTATGCTACTGGTATTTTTGATTATAGAAAAAAAGCAAAACAATCAGTGCGGCGACCCCAAGCAGCATCAGCCCCAGCCACGGGGCTCCAATGTTCCGCTGCCCCACTACAACAGCGGAGATAGCCCCTGCAAATATCACCACACCCAAAATCCGTTTCGCAACAGCCATGGTTTTGTCATTCATACCAAGCGTCTCCTTCCTTATCCCTTAACGCCTCCTGCGGTCATGCCTTGGGTCAGCTTCTTCTGCACCAGCATATAGAGCACCAGGGTGGGCAGCATCACCATTACCAGTCCGGCGTACATCCGACCGTACTGCACCGCAGATTTCTGCGCCGCCATCAGGTTCATAAGCCCTACGGGCAGTGTTTTGGCTGCATCCTTACCTGTCATTAGGGTCAGCGCAATGATATACTCATTCCAGAACAGCAGGAAATTGAAGAGTATTACCGTAATGATACTGGGTTTTGCCATGGGAAGGATAATCTGCACCATGGTGCGCAGGTAGCCTGCACCGTCTACCGAAGCCGCTTCCTCAAAGTCCTTGGGAAGGGTGCGCAGGTAGCTGGAAAGCAGATAGATGGTAAAGGGCAGAGCGGTAGCAGCATATACCACAGCTAGAATGAAGATATTGTTAATAAAAAACCGCTGCCCTGTCCATGCCTTCATTAGCTTATCGCCGTCCACCAGCATAAGGAAGATGGGTACTACAATGTAGTTGACATTGATAAAAAGCCCCCCCATGAAGAGGGCGTTCAGGAACGCTCTGCTGCGGAACCGATAGCGGGATAGCACATAGGCAGCCGGAAGTGCCACTACCAGCAGAAGCCCCAGTGCCATCAGTGTTACCACCACCGAATTGAGCATATACTCGCCCATTTTAGCCTGACGGGCAGCGTTTACAAAGTTCTGCCAGTGAAAACCCTCCGGCAGTGCCCAGGGGTTTCCGTAAAATTCAGAATCCTTTTTTATAGAGGCAATGAAAGCCCAGCCCACAGGAACCAGTATGGTTATAGCCAGCAGAGAGAGAATGATATAGATGAAGCCACGGTAGAAACTGTCACGGAAATTTGCCTGCCCTGCAAGGTCGCTTTTCATGGCATATCCTCCCGTTCTTTAAAATTCATATACTTCCCGTTCGGTTACCCGGTTTAGGATAGCCGAGAGCCCGAAGGAGAAGAGAAACACCACCACGCCTATAGCCATGCCGTAGCCGTAGGAGGAATTGGTATAGGCCTCTTTATACATATAGCTTAGGAACACTTCGGTAGAGCCGTCCGGCCCACCTCCCGTAAGTGCCTTTACAAACAGAAAACTCATATTTATGGTACTGATGATGAAGAAGGTGAGCGTGGTGCGGATGTTTGTCCAGATGAGCGGAATGGTGATGGAGAAGAACTGGGTAATGCGTCCCGCACCCTCCAGCGAGGCAGATTCGTACAGGCTTTCGGGAATGGTTGCCATACTGGCCATATACATGACCATATAGTAGCCTATGGCTTGCCATATCATAGCAATGGCAATGCTGTAGATAACAATTTTCTGATCCCCCAGCCACATGACGGGTTTACCACCGAACAGGGTAATCAGGCTGTTAAACAGACCGTTTGTAGGGTCGTAGATAGCGGAGAAGATGGCACTAATGACTACTACAGACAGTATATTTGGGATGTAAAATACCACACGGAAAAATCCTGTGCCCCGCACCCGCTCCCGGGAGAGCATAGCTGCAAAAACCAGTGCCAGGCCAAAGGTTATTACCGTTACCACCACGATTAGCAATACGGTGTTTTGAAAAGACTGATAAAACTTATTGCTGCCAAACAGCTTTACGAAGTTTTGGAGCCCAACAAAAGTCTTTTCGGCGGAGTACCCACCCCAGCGGTATAGGGACATGCGAAATACGTTTACAGTAGGTATCACCATAAAAACCGTAAAAAGAATTACAGCGGGAGACAGACAAAAAAATATAAAACGGCTTTTGCCATGGTCAGTCCTTGTTTTTGCCATTTTGTTCACCCTTTTCAAACTAAGGAACGGTAGGCAGAAGCTACCCACCGTTCCCAATAAGCGTTAGTTATTTTTTTAGTGCGGCCCGCAGGGCATCGCTGGATTTTGTAATCTCTTCCATCCACTGCTGCTGTGTTTTATTGCCGCTGACCAGCGAGTTTACAGTACCAAAGAGGGTATCTGCCATGTTTACGCCCTCTACGGGGTTGGTGGCAGCAAAGAAACCCATGGCAGGCTTAGCACCGTTTTCATAGATGCCGTAGTAGAGCTTCATATCACCCTCCAGCCTGGAGGAAATGCCCTTAATAGGCTGTATGGCGCCCACGGTGGCAAATATATCAGCTGCCACGTCGGAATACAGGAAGGCAATAAACTGCTTGGCAAGATCTACATTTTCGGCACCCTGTGGTATCCATGCCTGCTCGAAGAAGGTGTAGCTATAGCGGTCGCCGCCCTTTACCATAGCAGGCAGTGCGGTAAAGCCCCACTCAAAGCCTTCGGCACGGGGTGCATCTCGCATTTCGCCTATAACCCAGCTGCCGTTGGGCATAAAGAGCGCCTTGTTATCCAGAATAAGCTGCTGGTTTTTCTGGAAGTTGTCATTGTTGGCGTTGGCAGGAGTTGTAGGGTGGGTGTAGGTGGCCATCTTTCCTACAATGTCAAAGGCCTGTGTGGCTTCGGGAGTAGCCCAGATACCCTCCTCGTAACGCATGGCTTTGTTAAAGAACTCGGGGCCGCCTGTGCCGTGAAGCAGTGCATAGAAAAAAGCGTCAAAGTAGCCGGTGGTGGGGTAGGTGAACAGGGATATGCCCTCAGCCTTAGCTGTTTCACCAAGCGCCCACATTTCATCCCATGTTTCGGGTACTGTCCATCCCTTTGCACGGAATAGGCCTGCATTGTAGAACAGGCCGCAAGGACCGTAGAACATGGGTGCCATATAGGACTTCTGGTCCCCGTAGGGGCTTATAATAGAGTTTTCTAAGAAACCGGGAGCCAGCTTGTCCTTCACCATAATACTTTCGCCGGGAATGGTCATGGAAAATACATCGGTAAGCTCCACCATGTTGTTTTCACGGACAAAGGTCTCGGTCATACCGGCGGGTCTGCCTGTGCCCAGGTGCACTACATCGGGATAGTCTCCTGCTTTCATGGCAGGTCCTATCACATCCTCAATGCTCTTGTCCATAGTAAGCTCTACCTTTACGTCGGGCATTAGCGTTTCGAAGGCAGCACCAACCTGTTTCCAGACCTCCTGTCCATAGGCCGATTCCAACGCAGCTACCTTGAGCACCCGTGTTTGCAGGTCGGGGGCGGAGGAGCCGGAGGGCAGGGTAGAGGAACTGCTGTTGTTATCGTTTTTGCCGCAGCCTGCAAACGATGCTACACAGAGAAGAACAGCCATTAAAATACTGATTACACGCTTTGCATTTCTCATAAAAATTCTCCGTTCTTTGTATTTTATAAAGAATTAAATAGAACCCACACGATAATAAAGACAAGCCGCAATGGAAGTATCTTTCCCATTGCAGCTTGTCTTTATGTCTATTATTCCATTTTTTTGTTAGGTTGTTACCATGTTGCCTGCTATCCGACATATTTCATTTTGTATCTTGATAGGAATAGGCTTCATAATGGGCTCTGGCTTGCCCAGATAGTATCCCTGTAGGTAGTCTGCACCCAAACGAATCAGCGTATCCATTTCGGATGCGGTTTCCACACCTTCGGCAATTACCTTAATACCCCGCTCATGGGAGTAGGAGACCAGGTATCCAAACAACTCTTTGCGGCTGGGGTCGCTGTCAATGTTCCGTACAATGGACATATCTATCTTCACATAGTCCGGTACCAGCTGTAACAGAACCATCTCACCATTATAACCGGTGCCAAAGTCATCCAGAGCTACAGCACCACCCCATTGGTAAAGCAATTGCTGTTTTTGGCGGGTAATGCCCTCGTTAAATTTTTCTTCCTCCGTAACTTCCAGTACAATGCGATGGAGATACTCTTGAAAGGTCTCTCCCAGACTTTTAATATCATCATCGGACAGAATGTTGTTGGAGACAGAGTTAATAAAGATATGGCAGTCGCCTTCTCGGAAGACAGGGTCATTTACAGCCAGTTCCATGGCAGAAAACCATGTGAGCTTTTCAATGTCATACAGCTTGGACTGGGAGCGTGCCAGCGCTAAGATTTCCAGCGGGCTTTTCAAGGTATCCAGCTGGGAACGCATGAGTGCCTCATAGGCAAATACACAGCCGGTCTGCGTGTCCACTATGGGCTGGAAGTGGTAGTCCACCAGACGGAGATCAATAAGCTTGTTCAGCTCTTCCCGGGAGTGCAGCAGATAGGAGTTCTTGTTGTAGTCCGCCATGCAGAAGTCTACAAAGTCCCCCTTCTTGGAGTTCTTGGCACTATACATGGCAAAGTCGGAATAGCGAATCAGATCATCCAGCAGGGTGGTGTCTTCGGGATACCAGGTTACTCCGGCAGAACAGCGTATCCGTGTAGTATCGCCTCCCGGCAGTATGTAGTACGATTCTCCGATAATATCTTTCAGCTCATTGATATAATGCTGTACCTGCTCTTTGGTATCGTAGCCATAAAGAAACAGGAAGAACTCATCACCCGACATGCGTGCCAGTAGTACGTTTTGCAGTGGCAGCTTCTTCATGGCACTGGCGACAGCCCGCAGGTACCCGTCGCCGCAGTCGTGGCCGTAGTTGTCATTAATGAACTTTAGGTTATCCAAATCCAGCATGAGCAGTGCGGCAGTTTTCAGCCCCTGTGGATTTTCAAACAGTTTTTGTATGGCCACCATAAAGGCTCTGCGGTTCAGCAGGCTGGTCAGCAGGTCATAGTCGCGCTCATATTCGATATGCCGTTTGCTCAGAGTTTCTTCGGTAATGTCAACGATTACACCAAGAATACGGTTTGGTTCATCCCTCCGTGTTATCTTTATCCAGCGAGGAACTTTTTTCTCGGTATAGGTGCGTATAATCCACCCGTTTTCAAGCGTTTCTTCCAGAATGAAGTTTGCATCCTCCATCTTTTTTCTAAACGCATGAATAGTTGTTGTCTCCTTCTCGGTACTGTTGGTACCTATGCAGAGTAGTGAAAAGAACTGCCCGGTGTACACTACCCGCTCCCCCTGCTTATCAACCTCAAAGGCAGCAATGTTAATGCCGGACATTTCTATAATGCGGGAAAGGGTGGAGGAGGATTCCGATACACGCAGGCTTAGGTCTTCAATGGCGGTAGAAAGCTCGTCAATTTCGGTGACATGAACTCTGGTGAGGGTTACCGGCTTATTGGGATCGCTGCTGCGCAGCATAGCAATCAGCTTTTTTATAGGGTTAATTAGCAGTGTAATAGCAATACAAACAAACAGGATGCCTACCAGTATGGTGGCCAGAGCAGAGACAACAGAGATGCGGCTGACAGTGTCAGAAAAGCTCAGCAGGCTTCGCCTGTTTACAATGCCCAGCAGTGCCCATTGTTCATCCGCAAAGGGTGTACCCTTGTTGTAAAGCTGCAGATACTGCACGTCGGCATGTGTCTCGTCGTTCTCGGTATCTGCTACCAAATAGCTGTTTTCTCGGTAGGGACTGTTTTGCAGTGTCAGAGTGGAACCGGGGGTGATGTGGTGGTTTACCAGCGAGCCGCTGGAGAAGGCGATGTAGAATTTGTCATTGTAGGGGTTTGTTTGGGCAAGGCAGTAAGCAGCCCGCTTATCGTCATTCAGTTCGTTACTGGGAAGCATCTTTTTAATGTAGTCTGCCGAAATATCCACACCCATAACACCATACACCGTACCAGTACGGTCAATAAGCGGAAGGGTGTAGGTAAGGGCGGTATGAGAATTGTTGGAGGTGGGGATAGGGGGGCTCCAGTAGCCCAGGTCGAAAGCACTCAGCGTGGGATACTCTTTGGCCGCTTCCATGGGTTTAGTAAAGTAGTTGCACTCTTCAGGCAGTTCGGAATTAAAGCTGAACCGGGGTGTCCAGAGAATATCGGTAGTTATCCCAAGTGTACGGTATAGGGAGGCAGCCCCATGCTTTATGGCGAGGTCGGAGTTATCCTTGGCGGAGGACGCAGGGTCGGAGTCCCGGACATACAGCCCGGGGCGGCTGACAATGTTGTCTTTTTCCACCAAGGGTTGGTCCAGAATGATAAAAGCCCCTGTTACCGTGTTTTTTCGAAGAACATAGATAATATCCTCCGAAACCTCTTCTAAAAAGAGGTTCACAGCTTCCGGGTCTGCGAGTAGGTCGGCGGAGGAACTATACCCGTTGTGCTGGGCAACATCCCAACTTTCGTTAATGGTTGCTACAGCTTCCTCTATGTTCGACCAGCGGTGTATCATATCATTTTCCAGGTAACTCTTACGGTTTTTTACCTTTTGGTTAAATATCTCATAGGCGTTGTTGTTCATCTGCTGTATGGTACCACCCCAAAGGGTAGTAAAGTAGTATAGCAAAGCCTGCCCTACCATAATTGCAATGAAGGGTATGAGAAGCTTTTTCAGCAGGGAACTGTTCTTGTTTTTTGTTTTAGAAATAATAGTCCCCCCTTTTCGGGATGATGGGTGGTTTTGTTTTAATTGTTATTAGGATTGAGGATGGTAGAGCCTATCTGCGACTTCAGTGCTGCCTGCCATTCATCAAAGCGCTTATCAGAGCTGTACATGGCTAGAAGCTCTGCATATGCCGTATCGTCTGTGGTATTCAGTAGCTGCTCATAGTCGGCTCTCGCCCAGTCTATCAGGGACTTCTCCAAAACAGCACGGGCTTCGGTACCACCGGAAAAGGGCTTGTTGGTATACATATTATGGGTGCGGCAAACTTCAAAAGCTACAGGCAGTGAGGAAACCAGCTTGTCCGAAATGGAACGGTCCTGCTGCACTGCCAAAAAGCTGTTTAAAGACTCCGTAGTAGCACCTGCCACAGTGACAGGCAGGTAACCGGAAAGCAGTGAAAACTTTACATTTTGCTCTTTTTCAGTAAACCACTTTAGAAAGGTTACGGCAGCCAGCTCGGTTTTGGGATCAGATTTTACAACCACCATACCCGCGCCCTGCTGTACCGCATAGGCTTCGCTTCCCTCAAAGCGAGGAGCAGGAAGGGTAAGCATCTCAATGTCATAGGAACTGTTGTCGGCGGAGATTACCTGAGAAGGAAAGTAGGGAACACCTGAGGTGGAGCCTACCATGGCAATGATGTCGCCGGTTTTAATATCGTCGGAGCGAAACCGTCCGAAGGCGGTAAAGTGTCCGTTTATGTAGGGAATGTAGAAATTGTCCCATAGCCTACGCAGTATTGCAGAATCCAGGTTCAGGGTCGCTTTGCCGTCTGTAATGGTAAAGAGTTCAGCGCCCAGCTGTTTTGCCCCTATAAACATATAGTTCGACATAGAGTCCCGCCCGAAGAAGGCTTTGCCGTCCCGAGGGGTGGGGGTAAACCCATCTGTCCAGTTATAGTAGGCCTTGGCGGTGGCGGCTACTCCCTCCATAGTGGAGAGGGCGGACAGGTCCGCTCCCGTAGCAGCGGAAAACTTATCCCAGTCCGTTTTGTTAAGCAGCATAAGCTCGGTAGATTTGGCCACAGGAAATATTTTTAAGCTTTTTTCACGGTCAAACCGACCCTCTTCCAGATAGCCGGAATTATAAAGTGCCAGTTCGTCCTTGGTCATATATGCATCCAGGCTTGCCACAACGCCCATCTTATCCATTTCAAAAGCATTGTCAGCATAGGCTGCAAAGATATCGGGCAGCGGCTGTGAACCTACCATGTTATTGGCCGATTCCAGTACAGTCTGGGTCAGCTGTCCCACATTGCCCTGGCTTGCTGCCTCCACAAATATGCCTTTTTCAGAGCCGACTGTTTCATTGAAATCGTTCACCAGAGTGTTAAAGGCTGTCTCCTGGGGGCCGTTGTAGTAATGCCATATTTTCACCGACACAGGTGCGTTGGGATCCAGTTTAGGTGTGGAGCTGTTTTGGCAGCCTACTGCGGTCATAAGAGCCATCGACAGTGAAAATGCAATAGCCATTTTTGGCCATATCCATCTACTTATCTTCATAAAACAACCTCCCATTCCTTAAAACCCCTTAGTTACCCATATAATACCATATAATGCAAAAAAAGTCGACTATTGCGTAAAAAAGGGGAGAGGCTGTTACACCTCTCCCTTTCCTAAATTATTTACTTTTATTTATCATTGCCACAATGGCATCCTTAGGCCGCAGTCCCACCGAGGTATCGGCAACCTTACCGTCCTTTATAAGCACCAGCGTGGGGATACTCATAACACCGTAGCGGGTAGCCAGCTCCTGCTCATCATCTATGTTCACCTTGCAAACCTTAATATCGGTCAGCTCCTCGGCTATTTTGTCGACGACGGGGGAGAGCATTTTGCATGGCCCGCACCAGGGTGCCCAAAAATCTACCAGAACCGGCAGGGTGGAGGCGGTAACCTCTTTTTCAAAGTTTTCTTTAGTTACAGTCATAACAGCCATCATCAATATCTCCTTTTCATATAGCTTTTTTAGATCCTTTTGGTTAAAAGTCTACCATTTTTATCTACTTTTACAGTCTATCACAATTATTATGCCTTTGCAATAGTTTTGTAAGAATAGTATCAGAGGCAGAGCCGTAGATTATGCGAAGATAAAAAATGGGATGAGCGAGAAATAGGCGATAACGGTATTTTTATCCTTTTTTGGTGTAAGCTATGGGGGAGGTGATGTATATGAAATCAATTTGGAGCGAGACAGCGGAGATACCCGGTCGTGAGGCTCTTTCCGGAAATTTAAGTGCAGAGGTAGCGGTAATAGGTGCGGGTATGGCAGGCATACTCACCGCCTATCTTTTGCAGAAGCAAGGGAAACAAGTAGTGGTGTTGGAAGCAGAGCGCATTGGCAGCGGACAAACCAAAAATACCACAGCCAAAATTACCTCCCAGCATAGTCTTATTTATGACCGGCTCATCCGTGAATTTGGAATGGATAAGGCGCAGCAGTATGCATCCGCCAATGAAGCGGCTATTGCCATGTACCGGAGTATTATTGCCTTGGAGGGCATTGACTGCCACTTTGAAAGCCGCCCTGCCTTTCTTTATTCCACCGAGGAGAGTGCACCCCTAATGCGAGAAGCGGAAGCCGCTGCAAGCCTTGGCATTGCTGCCACATTCACCACCGATACTACCCTGCCCTTTCCTATATCGGGAGCAGTTCGGTTTGAAGGGCAGGCTCAGTTCCATCCGCTGGATTTTCTTTGTGGAATTTCAAAGGAACTTACCATCTTTGAAAATACCAAGGTAAAGCAGGTGGATGGCAATCGCCTGATTACCGACAAAGGCATAGTTACCGCAGACCATGTGGTGTTTGCCACCCATTATCCATTTCCCGCCTTGCAGGGGCTTTATATTGCACGCATGTACCAGGAACGCAGTTATGTAGTTGCCTTGGAGGATACACAGGAGCTGGATGGCATGTACATCGGCATTGATGAGGATGGGCTGTCCATGCGCAATATGGGAAGCTTGTTGTTGCTGGGGGGAGGAAAGCACCGCACAGGAGAAAACAGCGGCGGAGGTAGGTACGCAACCCTACGCCACAGGGCAAAGCAGCTTTGGAATGGCAGCCGTGAGGTGGCCAGTTGGTCGGCACAGGACTGTATCACGCTGGATGGCATCCCCTATATCGGTAAACTCTGTGTGACCACCCCGGACTGGTATGTAGCCACAGGCTTTGGTAAATGGGGCATGACCAGCTCCATGGTAGCAGCCATGCTTCTGTCCGATAGGATATGCGGCAGAGAAAACCCAAATGAAAAGGTGTTCTGTCCACAGCGGCTGAACCTGCAGGCCTCCGGTAAGGAGCTTATAGAAAATACTGCACAGTCGATAAAAGGACTGTCCCGTCACTTCTTTGCCTCTGCCCGTGCCGATGTGGCAGACCTGCCATGCGGACACGGAGGTGTGGTAGAGTATGAAGAGGGCAAGGCTGGGGTGTACAAGGACGAGAACGGGGAAATATTTGTGGTATCGGTACGCTGCCCCCATCTCGGCTGCGAGCTGGAATGGAACCCCGATGAAAAAAGCTGGGACTGTCCCTGCCACGGCTCTCGCTTTGACTACCACGGCAGGCTGATAGATAACCCCGCACAGGAGGACCTCCCCCATGAATAACTTTCACGGAGAAACAAAGCGTCGCTCATACTTTGAAGGGTGGTACCTGAAGCATCAGAGTGCGCAACGCACAGTGGCGGTTATTCCTGCTTTTCATCTGGATAAAAAGGGCAAGCCCTCCGCTTCTATACAGGTTATTACAAACCAAGGCTCCCACTGGGTTGACTACCCTGTGGAAGCCTTTAAGGTACATCCGGAGCGGTTTGTTGTGCGGGTGGGCAGCAGCAGCTTTTCCCACAGGGGTGTGCGGCTGAATATTGTAGGGGAGGGCATTACAGTTACAGGACAGGTGGCCTACGGCCCACTTACCCCTCCCAGTACCAACATGATGGGGCCTTTTCGCTTTCTGCCAGCCATGCAGTGCAACCACGGTGTGCTCAGCCTTACCCATACCCTTACAGGTGCACTTACGGTAAATGGGGAAGTCATAGATTTTACCGGTGGGGTGGGATATATTGAAAAAGACTGGGGAAGTTCCTTCCCGTCCACCTATCTGTGGACCCAGTGTAGCTGGGAGGATAGAGGTGGTTGTTCTATTATGGTGTCCATTGCCGACATCCCCTTTTTTGGCGGAAGCTTCACCGGTTGTATTGCTGCTATCTACTACGGCGGTGTGGAATACCGCCTTGCCACCTACAACGGAGTTAAAATCTGCCGTATTTCACCCACCGAGGCCGTACTGATGCAGGGGGAGTTGCAGCTACACCTAAAGCTGCTAGAGCAGTCTCCCCACAAGCTAAAGGCGCCCCGGAACGGCGACATGAGCCGCACCATTCACGAGAGCGCCAGTTGCAGGGCCAGCTATCGCTTTACCATAGCGGGCAGAGTATTGTTTGATTTTGTCAGTGAAAATGCCGGTTTTGAACAGGACGATGGTACCTCTACCTAGCGGTATTCTAAACATCCTAAACCAGCCCTAAAAGCCTTACCGCTGCAGCGGTGAGGGTACATATGCAGAATCCGCAAAGAGCGGGTACTGCAAAGGCGACAGCCGTCCACCGTAGGCTTCCCGTTTCCTTGCCTATGGTAATGCAGGTGGTGGAGCAGGGCCAGTGCATCAGTGAAAAGAGCATTACACAGAGCGCTGTAAGCCAGGTCCAGCCGTTTGCTACAAGCAGGTTGTGCAGGGCGGTCAGGCTATCCAGCTCCAGTATGGAGCCGGAGGCGGTGTAGGCCATAATAATGATAGGCACGACAATCTCGTTGGCCGGGAAGCCCAGTATAAAGGCCAGCAGAATTACGCCGTCCATCCCCATTAGGTTGCCCAAGGGGTCCAAGAAGGTAGCGCAGTGGTACAGCAGGCTACCGCCACCCACCGTCACGTTTGCCATTACCCAAATAAGCAGTCCGGCAGGGGCTGCTACAACCACAGCTCGCCCCAGTACAAATAGGGTGCGGTCCATTACCGAACGGACAATAACCTGACCAATGCGGGGTCTGCGGTAGGGAGGAAGCTCCAGCGTAAAGGAGGAGGGTACTCCTCGCAGCAGGGTGCGGGAAAGCACCGCCGAAACTGCAAAGGTCATCAGAATACCCAGCAGCACCACTCCCGATAGCATCATTGCTGACAGCAGTGAACCCCCAAAGCTACTGCCCACACCAACAAAGAACATAGTGATAATGGCAATGAGGGTAGGGAAACGTCCATTACAGGGGATAAAGTTATTGGTAATAATGGCAATAAGTCGCTCTCTGGGGGAGTCGATAATCCGACACCCGATAATCCCTGCGGCATTACAGCCAAACCCCATGCACATTGTGAGGCATTGTTTTCCGCAGGTACGGCAACGCTGAAAGATATGGTCCAGGTTAAAAGCTACTCGGGGAAGGTATCCCATATCCTCCAGCAGGGTGAAAAGCGGGAAGAAGATAGCCATAGGTGGCAGCATGACCGCTACCACCCAGGCCAACACACGGTACACCCCCAGCACCAGCATGCCATGTAGCCAGTGGGGTGCTCCAAAGTATAGGAAAAGTGCAGTCAGATGTGCCTCTATATCAAACAAAAATGCAGAGAGCATCTGTGATGGATAGTTTGCTCCGGTAATGGTAATCCAGAGTACTGCAGTCAGAAGCAACAGCATAATGGGTATTCCTGTAAGCTTTCCGGTGAAGGCACGGTCCAGCTTGGTGTGAAGGACACTTTTTTGCTCAGTATGGCAGGTAACGCAGCTGTTCACCAGCCGTTCGGCGGAAAGCACTGCGGAGGTTGCCATAGCGCTGCATAGCTGGTCACTGTCGGTAAGGCCTGCTGTTTCCAGAATATGCTTTGCAGTAAGTAGTGCGGCTGCCAACTCCGGGGATGTAATAATATCCTCCCCCAGATAGGATGCAATGGATGCTAGGGTGTGGGGGTTTCCCTCCAAAATGCGTAGTGCTGTCCACCGTAGGGGCAGTCTGCCGTAAAGCAGGGGCTCCAGTCCCTGTTCCAGTGCGGATACTGCCCGTTCCACTGCCAGCGGATACTGTATTTTTGCCGGGTGTGTGGGGATGCTGCGGGAGATTACCCTGCTTACGGCGTCCATAAGCTCGGAAATACCTTCACCGCTGCTTGCAGAGGTGAATACCACGGGTACCCCCAACCGAAGCTCCAACAATTCCTTATCCAGCACCACACCGCACCGTCGTGCTTCGTCTATGAGGTTTACGCACAGCACCGTCTGTGGGCAGATTTCCATTACCTGCAAAGCCAGATTTAGGTTGCGTTCCAGGCAGGTGGCGTCGCAGACCACCACCGAGGCTTCCGCGCCGCCAAAACAGATAAAGTCCCGTGCCACTTCCTCCTCGGGGGAGTGGGAAAGCAGGGAATAGGTTCCGGGGAGGTCTACTAAAATGTACCCGATGCCGTCGTGCACCGTCCGTCCCTGAGCAGTAGCTACAGTCTTTCCCGGCCAGTTACCGGTATGTTGTCGCAGTCCTGTTAAAAGGTTAAAAACACTGCTTTTTCCCACATTGGGGTTACCCGCCAGTGATACCACCCGGTCGGTAGCTCCAGCCTTGTATATGTTCAGGCTTTCCAGGGTGCCGGCGCCGGTAGAAGCTGATGTAAGACCCATGCCGTATCTGCACCTCCCACAGTATTAGGATAGTTCTATTGAGATTTTTTCACAGTCCTGCGTGCGCAGAGCAATTACCGCGCCGCGTATGAGGTAGGCAATGGGTGTGCCCCAGGGGCTTTTTTGCAGACAGGTTATGGGTGTGCCTTCTATTAGCCCAATATCTCGAAATCGACGGTTCATATCGGCATTGTGATGCAGTCCTGTTACTCTGGCGCACTGCCCGTCAGTCAGCAGGCTCAGGGTCAAATCTTTTTTCATAGGGCTCTAGCCTCCGTTATTATGGAATGATTCTCTATCAGACTATTCTCAAACGTAAAAATGTGTCACAGTTCCGAAGGGAAATATATGTTGCAGACTGTAATTATACCTAGGAATTTCAGTTGTAAATTTAGCCAAAATACTTTATAATGTGATATATATCTATAAAAAGCCAGTTTCTTATACGATTGGCGATATTGCCTCTGGCAACCACCGTATAAATGCTTAGTTTGACCGTACCTCATCTGTAGTATTATCTTATGGTTCTGATAAAACAGGTGCTATTTTGGCTATGCCATAATTTATAAAGGTGTAAAGAACCTTTACGGGAGACGAAAAATGAAAGTGCCGAGACGGGGACAGCGGGAAAAAACGGTCGGGCTATTGCTAATTGCATCATCTCTTTTGGTGAGTGTATTGGCGGTGGTCGGCTTTGCGCTGAGCCTGAAAGGAATGGTGGATAAAAGAACCACCCACTTGATGAGTGATGCAGTGCAGCAGTACGCACAAACTGTTACTGCCAGTGTGGTGACAAAGCTCAATGCCACCACCACCATTGCGGATATTCTGGGCGGCATCAGCACTACCGATCCTACACGGATGAAAACGATTATGAGCATAGCGGCACACAGGGAGCGGTTCCGTCAGGTAGTGGCTAGCAACTTAAAAGGGGAAGGCCTTAACCATGAGGGTGAACTGCTAGATATGTCCAAGGACAGCTGCTTCCAAAAGGCGGCCCAGGGGCAACCGGTAATCTGTGATGCACTTGCCTGCACTGCCGATAAGCCCCGTATGCTGGCGTTTGCGGTACCCATAAAAACCGACAAAGGCATTCGTGGCGTTCTTTCCTGCGAATATGAGCTTTCCCTGCTGGAAAGCACAACCAAGACGGACAGGTACTTTGGTGAAGCATACGGAATGGTGGTTGACAGCAAAGGGATGCCTATCACCTGGGAACAGCATAAAAATGCCATGGCGGGCTGCGGCAATATTATGGAAGTCTTTTCAAAAGGAACCATGATGGGCGGCATGACCCTGGAACAGCTGAAAGATAATATGGCGAACCAAATGAGTGGTACTTTTTCTATAGAATATTTGGGGCAAAACCGGCTTGTCAGCTATACGCCACTAAAGGTAAACGATTGGTACGCATTCTGTTTTGCTTCGTTCGCCATCTACCAGCAGGAGACAGTTGAGGTTAGCAGAATTGTTACCGTACTGGTATTGGAAATTCTTTTGGGGCTGGGTGCAGTGTTCCTGTACATCATGCGCAACAACCGGCACCATTCCAGGCTCATTACCGCAGCCAACACAAGATATGAGGGACTGATAGCCAATGTGCGGGGCGGGCTGGAGGTAACTACCTTTACAAATCGGCTGGCCGAAATGGAGGTCATCTATGTCAATGCGGGCTTCACTGAAATAACCGGCTATACCTACGAGGATTTCTGGACACTGTGGGATGGTAAGCTATACCGCCATATCTATGAAAAGGATTGGGAATGGGTTAGCAAACAGATAGAAAACCTTTCCGATGACTGTTGGGAATACAGTATGGAATACCGCATTGTCCATAAGGATGGACGGATTATCTGGGTAATGGACCGCGGCAGAGTTGTGGAGGGTGAAGAAGGCGTACTGCAGTACCAGAGCGTGCTTACCGACATTTCGGACATCAAGGAGCAGCAGGAACGGCTGGCTATCAGTGAGGAGCGCTTCCGTATCGCCATTGAAAGCGCCGATAACATCATGTTCGACTACGACTGTGTACACGGTGGTTATGTGGACTTTGCAAACTCTGAACGGATGATGGGTAAAACCAAGGAACAGATAAACGCCGATCTTGCCCATACCTATACAATGGAAGAGCGTGAGCGGACCGTTATCATTACCCGGTACTTCTACCATCCTGATGATTTTGATATGATTATGGAAAAGAGTAAGGAGGCGCTGGATAAGGGAGAGGTTTCCTTTGATGCCCGGGTTCGTAATGGTGAAGGAGGATACTTTTGGTGCCGTATCCACCTTACCATAGTTTGCGATATAGACGGTATGCCATATCATGTTTTGGGATTTATGGGCAATATTGATGTGGTTAAGCGGCAGGCAGAACTATTTAAAGTTCGTTCGGAAAAGGATACCCTTACAGGTTTCTATAATAAGGGTGCCACCGTCAGCCTGATAAACAATGCTCTTTCCAATGAAATTGATATACCACACACGCTGTTTGTTATGGATATTGACAACTTCAAAACCATTAATGATACCATGGGGCACATTGCGGGAGACGCTGTTATAGCCGAAACTGCCGAACGCATCCGAGGCATCTTCCGAGGCGGTGATATTCTGGGCCGTGTGGGTGGTGATGAATTTGTTGTGCTGATTCAGGGTGTGTCAGAAACAGACCATATCATCCGCAAGGCAACCGAGATTATTGATGCCTTTAATACCATGTCTGTTAATGCAGGAGGGTTTTTTAACGTTTCCATCAGTATCGGTATCGATGTCTGTATGGAGCGCAGCAACTATGAGGAAGTATTCATGCGTGCCGATAAGGCACTATACCAGGCAAAGCGGAGTGGAAAAAACAGATATGTTTTCTATGATCGATCCCTACGCGATTCCAATGGTTATACATGCAACGATGGCGGAGGTGCACAGGGACGATGAAACTGAAAAAAACTTTGGCGTTTTTTATGATACTGCTTTTCCTGCTCCCATCTATGCTGATGTTTGCTTCGGCAGACAGTCAGGAAAAGAGGATACGGGTGGGATATGTTCCGGGATACGGAATAATAAATGACCCTACAATGGAAGGTATGATGGGGTATGGTTATGACTACCTGATGGAGATTGCCAAATACACCGGTTGGAAGTACGAGTTTGTAGAATGTACCTTTGACAACCGGTTTCGGCTTTTGGAACAAGGGGCAATTGACCTTATCGCACCGGTTCAGTATAGCGACCAGCATGCCTCTAACCTGCACTTTTCTCAAAAAGAGATGAACTATGCGTTTCGGGAACTGGTGGTACCGGCTGAAAGCCCCATCTTCTACGATGATTTTGTCTCGTTCAGAAATATGCGGGTGGGGGTTATTAGCGGAACACCGTACAAAGAATGTCTCCAGGAGTATTGCCTGCGGGGTGGTTTTGCTGTACAGATAGTGGAACACCCAAAAAACGAACTGGTACAGGACCTGCAAAGCGGCGTTGTAGATGCTATTATGACCACCAGTATGCACACCATACCCAACACCAAGGTAGTGGCACAGATAGATGCGGTTCCTTTTTACTTTGCCGCACACAGCAGCAACAGTAAGCTAATGAACGAGCTGGATATAGCAATGGGAAAGGTAACAGAACAAAACCCATTTTTTACTTCCAAGCTGCATGATAAGTACTTCACCAAGGTACGTATCAGCCCTGAGGCATTTACAGCAGGTGAGAAAATTTATGCAGAACAGACCCCTGTGCTGCGTGTGGTAGGTGACCCGAACTGGGAGCCTTTTGAGCGTTACGACAAGGAGGAGCGGCAATACCACGGCATTAACATTGATATACTAAACCGCCTTTGCGGTATTGGCGGCCTTCGGTGCGAATTTATTCCCACCGAAAACTACGCTCAGAGTATTAAGATGATTGAGGACGGCAGTGCCGACCTTATTCTGGGAAATAATGAGTGGACACAAAGCCTTGGCATTAAATACACCAAGCCCTATATGCAGGTTCCTGTCCTGCTGGCTGGTATAAGTGAAAGCAGGAACAAGGACGGCATTACCGTTGCCATGCCCAGCCTGACCAACAAATCCTGCCTGAAGGTGATACAGGCGAACCCCCAGTATAAGTTTAAGGATTACGGCAGTGCCCAAAATGTTGTAAAGGCACTGTTGGATGGAAAGGAAGGACTGGCCTTTGTAGCATCCTATACCTTTGATGAAATGGTGCGAAAGGAAAGTACCCGCACCTATTACACTGTCCCCACCGACGTCTATTTTGATATGTGCATAGGGCTGGCTCCTCATCTGGACCCTCAGATTGCCTCCATACTGAATAAATCCATAGACCGTCTCTACCAAAACGGCATTTCCGATATTATCTACACCAATACGGCAACCAAGGAATACAGCGTACCGCTCAATGTAATTATAAAGGAAAATGCCATGTTCATCATTACGGTGGTAGTGCTTTTCTTTTTGTTGGTAATAGTAGTGCTGTTTCGTGTCAGTGTGATACACCGCCACAGAATGGAAGACCTTGCCTATGTAGATAGCCTTACGGAGCTTTCCTCCTTTGCCCGTTTTAAACTGGATGTGAAGGAACTGCTCAAAACCATAGAACCGGGTAGCTATATGATGGTCAGTATGGACATCAACAACTTTAAGTATATCAATGATGCGCTGGGCTACAATGTTGGAAATGAACTGTTACACCGCATTGGTACACGGGTGAAAATGAATAGCTATTATGGCCAGTGCGCCTGCAGAATGTCAGCTGATCTTTTCTTCTTTTTTGTTCCAGCTATTTCACAGGAACGGTTAGGAAGCGATTTCTGTGACGTGGAGTATCTACAGGACAAGCTGGAAGAAGGTGTGTTGGCCGATTATCCCATTACCTTTAGTGTAGGTCGCTATGTAGTGGACGATGTAAATGAAGATTTCTACCGCATTATTGACAAGGCCAGCATTGCCAGAAAAAGTATCAAGGGTGGGCATACCCATAGCTTTGCCAGCTTTACCGAAGTCATGAGCAAGGAGCTGGAAAGCAACAAGGATGTCACACTGGGCATGGACCGTGCCTTAAAAAATCATGAGTTTGTGCTCTATCTGCAGCCCAAATACTCACTGGAGAGCGGACGTATACAAGGCGCAGAGGCACTGGTTCGTTGGATGCATCCCGAAAAGGGGATTATGATGCCCAGCTCTTTTATTTCCATGTTTGAACGCAATGGATTTATCCTCAAGCTGGACCTCTATATGTTTGAAGAAACCTGCGCACTCATTCAGAAGTGGCAGAACATGGGGCGCCATCTGGATGGGCAGCGCATTTCGGTTAACCTTTCCCGCTACTGTCTGCGCTATCCCGATATGGCTACCATACTTCTGGAAATTGCCAAGCGGTATTATGTAGATCCGCAATATATAGAAATAGAGCTTACCGAGTCCATTGTAGAGGATAATGTTGAAAAGATAGTGGCCCTTATAAGCGGGCTGCAGTCTGCAGGTTTTGAAGTTTCCATAGACGACTTTGGCAGTGGCTACTCCTCCTTAAACCTGCTTACCGACCTCCCCGTAAACACCATTAAGATTGACCGTGTTTTTCTGCAAAAAATTTACCAAACCGCAAAGGGAAAAGAGGTCATTGCGCGTATCATAAGCATGGTGCGGGCGCTGGACATGGCTACTGTTGCCGAGGGTGTGGAAACGAAAGACCAGATGGAATATCTGCGTAGCCTTGGCTGTGACCTGGCACAGGGCTTCTATTTTTCACGGCCTGTACCGGTAGAGCAGTTTGAGCAGCTCTGTCAGGAGAACAGCAGCATTATGTCATAAGCGCAGCGCAATGGTATAATCGTCCATTGAAGCGGGAGTAATCGCAGTTTGCGTATCGCCTTGGATATAAGCCCTATAATAATCTGGCAGGTATTCAAAATTTTGGATGCCTGCCAGATTTGCACTTTATTATTTTTTTACTTTATGTTATACTATTAGGAAGCATATACGGAAGGGAGGAAGACTGCATTATGATGGATAGAATGAACCTGTACCGACCACTCTATCTGGTACTTCTGCTGGTAAGCGGCATTGCTGTCGCATCCTCATACTTTGTAAATAAAAGCTATTTCTATACATGGGCACTGGTTTGGGTTATCTGCGCCATTGCCGTGCTGATAAAGGGCTATTGGATTAGCCGTGACAACAAGCGCTTCTTTGACTGTATCCGAGAGGCTGTTTTTGGCATACAAAAGGATGCCCTAACCTCTTTCCCCATGGCCACAGCCATTGCCAGAGGCAACGGTGAGATTGTCTGGATAAACGACCTGTTTCAGCAGGGGGTTGCAGGAAACTGCCAGCTACTTGGTAGCAGCTTGTTTGACCTGTTGCCGGATATTGACTTTTCACAGAACAGTGCGCTTGGCGAGAGCCACAACGTGACAGTGGGGGAGCGGCAATACACCGCCTATGTGGTGCACAGCGACCAGCGTGCCGAGCAGGTATACATGGTTTACCTGATAGACGATAACGACCTGAAAACCTATACCCGGGAATACTTTGATTCCCGTCCTTCGGTACTGCTGATGATTATTGACAACTATGCCGAGCTGTTCACCGACTCCAAGGAGAATGAACGCAGCAAGGTAATGGGGGATATTGAACACATTATTGAAAACTTTGCAGAGGAGAACCAGGGCCTGCTGCGAAAGCTGGATAAGGACCGGTATGTGGCGGTCATCGAGGAACGCCACATGCGCAATATCATTGCCCACCGGTTTGATATTTTGGATAAGATACGAGCGGTGGTAACGGGTGAACGTATTCCTGTTACCATGTCCATTGGCGTAGGCAGCAAGGAAGGCGACCTCCACGAAAGTGAGGCCATGGCACGGCAGGCGCTGGATATGGCGCTGGGTCGTGGCGGCGACCAGGCAGCAGTGAAGCTGCGGGGCGGCTACGAGTTTTACGGCGGTGTCAGCAAGGGTGTGGAAAAACGCAACAAGGTGCGTACCCGTATTGTGGCAAATGCCATTAGCGAGGTGGTTGCCACCAGCAATAATATTCTCATTATGGGTCACCGCTTTGCAGACCTGGACTGTCTGGGTTCAGCAATTGGTGTCTGTGCTGGTCTTAAACAGTGCGGAAAGCCCGTCAATATTGTAATGAATACCGAATCTACACTGGCGACCCCCCTCTATGAGAAGATGTTGGATGAGGGCTATGGGGAACTAATTATCTCCCCGGAGAACGCACTGCCCCTGGCGGGCAAGGATACCCTGCTCATTATAGTGGATACCCATGTTAAAACGCTGGTGGAATCCCCTGAGGTGTTCTCGGCTTGTAAAAACATTATTGTTATCGACCACCACCGCAAGATGGTAAACCATATTGACAACGCCATTATCTTCTTCCATGAGCCCTATGCCTCCTCTGCTTCCGAAATGGCTGCGGAGCTGGTACAGTATCTTAGCGATCGCCCCAAGATTACCGTGGGCGAGGCCGAATCGATGCTGGCAGGCATTATGCTGGATACCAAAAGCTTTACCATACGCACAGGAGTACGTACCTTTGAAGCAGCGGCATTTCTACGCAAGATGGGTGCCGATACCATTGAGGTTCGAAAGCTCTTTTCCTCCAGCATGGAGAACTATCAGCAGCGTTCACGTCTGGTTTCCTCGGCGGAAATCTACCGCGGCTGTGCCATCTCCTATACCGAAGCTTCTGCCTCGGTGGATGATATCCGTATTGTATCGGCCCAGGCAGCCGATGAACTGCTGACCATCAGCGATGTGGAAGCCTCTTTTGTGCTCTATGAATATACAGGCGGTACCGCCATTTCTGCCCGTAGCATGGGCGACCTCAATGTTCAGGTTATTATGGAGGGTCTTGGCGGCGGCGGTCATTTGACCATGGCAGCGGCACAGATGAAGGATATCAACATGGAAGATGCCAGACAGCGTTTGCTCACTGTCATTGACAACTATCTGGCGGAGCATCAAAAAACTGAATAAATATGGTTTGTTTAAACAATAAACTGTATTTTCATATGCGGCGTAGTCGCTGCATGCATTTAACGGTGATTGCCAGCGGCAAAATCGCCAATATTATAAGAAAAGGAATGATACAGATATGAAGGTAATTTTAACACAGGACGTAAAGGGTAGCGGCAAGAAGGGTGAGATGATTGAGGTATCCGATGGATACGCAAATAACTTTCTGCTGAAAAGAAAGCTTGCCATTGTGGCCAGCAACCAGGCTGTAACCGAAATGAAAAACCGTGATGCAGCCATTGCCCACCGTGCTGCCGAAGAGCTGAAGGCTGCCCAAGCAGCAGCAGCTGCCATTGACGGCAAAACTGTAAAGATAACCGCAAAGGCGGGAGCAGGCGGAAAGCTGTTTGGCTCCGTAACGGTAAAGGAAGTGGCAGAAGCCATTCAGAAACAGCTGGGAACCGAAGCCGATAAGCGCAAGGTATCACTGGAAGCCGAAATAAAGGCATTTGGTACCTTTACTGCCGAGCTTAAGCTTCATGCCGGCGTCAACGCCAAGGTTTATGTACAGGTAGGAGAGGAATAGGGTCATGGCGGATAACTACACCATACCGGGCGGAGAGTTCTACAGCCAATCCCTCCCTTTTAGCTTGGAAGCGGAGCAGTCGGTACTGGGTGCCGCGGTCATTGACCCGGGCAGAATTCCTGAAATAATGGAATACATGAAGCCTGAATATTTTTATCGCAAGCAACACAGTGAGCTGTATGCACTGCTGGTAAGGATGTTCAGCGTTGGTGCGACCATTGATATCATCACAATACTGGATAACATTCGTAAGGAGGGTATTTTTGATACCCCCGAGGATGCCAAGATATACCTTGCCCAGCTGGCACAGGTGGTTCCCACCACCGCCAATGTGGCCTCCTACGCTAAAATTGTGCAGGAGAAGTACTATCTTCGTAGCCTCATTACCGCTTCCCGTGAAATTGTGGACAATGCATCCGACGCACAGGCCGATGCCACCGAGCTTTTAAACCTTGCAGAACAGAAGATATACGATATCCGTCAGGGCAGGGATGCAGGCAACATTGTGCCTATCAGTAAGGTGCTGGTTGAAACCTATGACCATCTGCAAAAAATCAGCGGTGAAAACCGCAAGGATTTTCTTGGTATCTCTTCAGGCTATAGCGCACTGGACACCTATATTACAGGCCTTAATAAATCGGACCTTATCCTGATAGCTGCCCGTCCCGGTATGGGAAAGACCGCCTTTGCCCTTAACATAGCGGCAAACGTGGGTGTCCGCAGTAAAAAAGCGGTGGCAGTGTTCTCGCTGGAAATGAGTAAGGAGCAGCTGGCACAGCGTCTCCTTTCTTCCGAAGCACTGGTAGAAAGCCAGAAGCTGCGGGTGGGTAACCTTACCGACCAGGACTGGGTGAATATTTCGCAAGCAACAGGTACCCTGGCGGCCTCGCCTATCTACATAGATGATACGGCGGGTATTACCGTGGCGGATATCAAGGCAAAGCTGCGGCGCATTAAGGATCTGGGTCTGGTGGTTATCGACTACCTACAGCTGATGACCTCCAATAAACGGACCGAAAGCCGTGTGCAGGAAGTTTCGGAAATTACCCGAAACCTAAAGATTATGGCCAAGGAGCTGAACGTTCCGGTCATCACGCTTTCGCAGCTCTCCCGTGGTACCGAAGGTCGTGCCGACCATAAACCTATGCTTTCCGACCTGCGTGAATCCGGTTCTATCGAACAGGACGCCGATATTGTTATGTTCCTCTACCGTGAGGCATACTATAATGACCAGATGGACGATGTGTCCCAGGCCAAGTGCATTGTGGCTAAAAACCGTCACGGTTCCACAGGCACCATCGACCTCTACTGGGATGGACAGTACACACGCTTCAGTAGTGTGCAGTACGACAGTCATTAAGGAGTATCCATGGACTATACCACGCAGAGTACCGCTCTGCAACATAACCCGGTTCTTTTAGAAAAGACACGGAACACAGTGAAAACCTACCATATGTTTGAGCATGGCGACAGGATAGCCGTCGGAGTTTCCGGCGGTGCAGATTCTGTTGCCCTGCTTGCTTTTTTGTGTTCTTTACAGCAGGAACTTTCCCTCACCTTGGTGGTGTGTCACCTAAACCACCGCCTTCGGGGGGAGGAAAGTGATGGTGACGAGCAGTTTGTCCGTGACCTTGCCGCTGGCTATGGCTTAGAATTTTGCCTTTGCAGCTTTGACGCTGCAGAAGAAGCCAAAGCAGCAGGAATAGGGGTGGAGGAATATTCCCGTAACCGTCGGTATGCCTTTTTTGAGGAGTGTGCCAAGGGAGGCAAGGTTGCCACCGCCCACACCCTGAGCGATGCCATGGAAACGGTGCTTTTTAACCTCATACGTGGCACAGGGGTAAAGGGTCTTTGTGGTATACCCCGCCTGCGGGGAAATATTATCCGTCCTCTGCGGGACTGCACCAGGGGGGAGGTGGAGCAGTATCTGGAAGCCATAGGGCAGCCCTACCGCACCGACTCCACCAACCAAAGCGACGACTACAGTCGGAATTTTGTCCGTCACAATATTATTCCTGCCATGGAACAGCTGAACCCCGCTCTTTCCACCGCTATGAGGCGCACCATGGAACAGCTGGAACAGCAGCAGCGCATGACCGAACAGCTGGCAGCACAGGCACTGCCGCACATTACAAAGGAACCGTTCTGCTTTTACCGCCAGCCCTTTCTGGAACTGCCACAGCCGGTGGCAAGGCTGCTGTTTATGGGCTGGCTGGAAGAAGTGGGTGCCCAGCAGTCGGAACGTATCCTTACCCTGATGCATGGCTATGCCAAAGCCGGCAGCGGTGGGGTTCAGGTGGCAGCAGGTGTGCGCTTCGCAGCAGGGAAGGAAACAGTCTGCCTGCTGCAAGAACCGCCAACCTTTCCTCCCTTTTCGGTGAGGCTTTCTCTTCCGGCTGTGGGGGAAACAACAGAAATTCCCTTCAGTGGAGGAAAAAGGCTTAGAATTGCCTGTTTTTCCTTAGAAAATAACGAAATTACAGAAAAATTTTACAATATAGACTTAAAAAACCTTGTGAAATGTGATAAAATAAAAGAACACGTTTTTGCACATAATCCCAAGCCCGAAGACACCATCTGCCTACAGGGCAGAAGCCACAGTCTGTATACCCGTTACAGGGCAGGCAGCCGGGGGCTTTCCGCTTCGGAAATTTCCCGCATGGTGGTTGTGGAGGACGAGAATGGCATTATCTGGGCGGAACGCCTGGGCTGTGACGAGCTGCGCAGTACAGAAAAACAGACGGCTCTTATATATTCTTTTGAGGTGTTGGAGGAAAAAACCCTATGAACTATTTTTGCAGTGATGATATGAAGGAAATCCTGATTGACGAGGCGGCGCTTGCCGCAGCTATTGAGAAGCTGGGAAAGCAGCTCACACGTGACTATGCGGGTAAGGAGCTTACCATTATCGGCGTGCTAAAGGGCTCGGTTATGTTCATGGTAGATTTGGTACGGAACATAGAGCTTCCCCTTACCCTTGACTTTATGTCGGTTTCCAGCTACGGCGGCGGTGTAAAGACCTCCGGTGTGGTTAAAATAATAAAGGATTTGGACAGCTCCATTGAGGGCAAGGATGTTCTGGTGGTAGAGGACATTTTGGACAGTGGCATGACCCTCAGCTACCTGCTCACCATCCTGCGGGAGCGTAACCCCGCCAGTATCAAGATTGCTACACTGCTAAACAAGCCGGAACGCCGTGTGGTAGACCTTGCACCCGACTATAGCTGTTTTGACATCCCGGATGCCTTTGTGGTAGGCTATGGACTGGATTATGCAGAAAAATATCGCAACCTGCCTTATGTGGGTATTTTGGACCCCAAGGTATACGAAGGCGTACAGGATAAATAGTAGTTTGATTTCATGGCAACAATTTTAAGAGAGAGACAGGAGTGAATTCATTGGGGGCCAACAATAAAAAGGGTCTGCTTATCTACCTTGCGGTGCTTATCGTACTTATGGTAGTTGCAACTCAGGTTTTTTCCATGAACAATACCGAGAAGCCTACCGAATATAACAAGATTATTGGATATTTCGAGGCCGGACAGGTAAGCGAGTACAGTCTGGACTTTGGTACAGGCAAACTGACAATGAAGCTAAAGGGCCAGGATAAGGAGGAGAGCTATCAGGTTCCATACATCCCTCTTTTCCTAGATGACACCCACGAGCTGATACAGAAATACAACGAGCAAAACCCTACCGCACCCATTAACCAGTACTATATCCCCATGGAGCAAACTCCGTGGTGGATGACGCTGCTACCCACCCTGCTTATGATAGCGGTTATGAGCATCTTCTGGTTTGCTATTATGAAGCAGGCCCGGGGAGGCGGAAACCCCATGTCCTTTGCAAAGGTAAAGCCCAAGGTTCCCAATGAAAAGGATAAGGTTACCTTTAAGGATGTGGCAGGTGCTGATGAAGAAAAGCAGGAGCTTGAGGAGATTGTAGAATTCCTTAAAAACCCTGCCAAATTTAATAATCTGGGCGCCAGAATACCCAAGGGTGTTCTCATGGTGGGCCCTCCCGGAACAGGTAAAACACTGCTGGCAAAGGCCGTAGCAGGGGAGGCTGGCGTACCCTTCTTCTCCATCTCCGGTTCCGACTTTGTGGAGATGTTCGTAGGTGTGGGTGCATCCCGTGTACGTGACCTCTTCGAGCAGGCCAAAAAGAGCGCACCCAGCATAGTATTTATCGATGAGATAGATGCCGTGGGCCGTCACAGAGGCGCAGGCCTTGGCGGCGGACACGATGAGCGTGAGCAGACACTGAACCAGCTGCTGGTGGAGATGGACGGCTTCGGAGCAAACTCCGGCGTCATCGTCATTGCAGCTACCAACCGTAAGGATATACTGGACCCCGCTCTGCTGCGTCCCGGCCGCTTTGACCGTCATGTAACGGTAAGCTACCCCGATGTAAAGGGCCGTGAGGAAATTCTAAAGGTACACACCCGCAACAAGCCCATCGGCCCCGATGTGGAGCTACGTACCATTGCTAAGACCACCGGTGGTTTTACCGGTGCAGACCTTGAAAATCTGGTGAACGAGGCAGCCTTGCTGGCAGCCCGCCGTGAGAAAAAAGCCATTACCATGGAAGAGATTGAAGAGGCTACCCTCAAGGTAATTGTCGGGCCCGAAAAACGCTCCCATGTGGTGGTGGAGAAGGAACGCAACCTTACCGCTATTCACGAGGCAGGTCATGCCATTGTCACCTTCCATTGCCCCACACAGGACAAGGTGCATCAGGTATCGGTTATCCCCCGCGGTGGTGCAGGCGGCTTTACCCTCTCGCTCCCCGAAAAGGACATTATGTACCGAACCCGCAACGAAATGCGGGAGGACATTGTTACCCTGTTGGGCGGACGTGTTGCAGAGCAGCTGGTGCTGGATGATATCTCCACCGGTGCTTCCAACGACATTGAACGTGCTACCAAGATAGCCAAGGCTATGGTTACCCGCTATGGCTTCAGCGAAAAGCTGGGCTCCATGGTATATGGCAGCAAGGACCAGAGCGAGGTGTTCCTGGGCATGGAGCTGGGACACGACCGCGGTTACTCCGAGGAAGTTGCCTCTATCATTGACAGCGAAGTTCGCAGCCTGATAGATGCTGCCTATGAACGCGCTACCAAGATACTCACAGAAAACATGGATATGCTGACAGCCCTAGCCGACTACCTGAAGAAATTTGAGAAGATAGACGGCGAGAGCTTTGAAAAGCTGATGAAGGGTGAACTGACCCCCCAGCAGCTGACTGCCAAGGCAGAACAGGCCGAAGCAGATGCAGCAGAAGCTGCCAAAAAGGTTGAGGACAAGGCCAAAGCAGCAGAGCAGGCCAAGGAAGAGGGCGAACCTACTGCCCCCGCACAGTCTGCCGATACAGATGCTGCAGCCGTTGTGGCGGAAGCAGAAGTTCCAACCCCTAAAACTCCCGCCGAACTGGATGCCCAGATGAAGGCCGAGGTAGCAGCTGAGGTAGAAGCAGAGCTTGCTGCAAAGGCAGCCGCAAAGGCTGAGCCCCGCACCAAGCAACCTAAAACGGTAGAACCTCCAAAGGATGAAGAACCCAAGGAATAAGCAGCGATATATAGAAGCCCTCTGCCTCTATGCATAAGAGGAAGGGCTTCTTGTGCAGGTCACCTCAAAAATGAATATTAGCAAAGCTGGTGAAAACCAGTGACGCAAAGCTATAGGGTCTTAATCCGTTAGGAATGACAGCCAGTTGCAGTACAATTTGTATTCCCAACTACGTAGCCTTTGTTTTATTAAGGTTACGTAGTTGGGATTTTTTATACTGCCATTTTTCTGTATGGAGCTTATCCCGGTTAAAGGGGTGTTTTAATAAGAAAAGTTAGTGAAAGTTTAGCCGATAAACGGAGGGAGCAATGGGATGATGTGAGCCAGAAGCGTTGCTATGGAAATATGGTTAGGAAGTTATCTTTTAGAAGGTGAGCATTTATTAGTACCTGAGAATTGGACAATGTAGATACAAAGTAGTTACCTCATAGGAATAGGAAAACTGGTAAGCAAGGTTATACTGCTCATAGATGCAAAAAAGCTACTAGGGAAGCAGCGGTTTGAATGGGTTACCGTCTAGATTATTTAATAAGCAATAGTTTGAAGGGGATAAAGATATGATCAAAAATATGAAAGTCAGCATGAAGCTGGTTTGCGGGTTTGGCATGGTTCTGATACTAATGTGTGTCATAACCATTGCGTCCATTATCAATATGAACCGCATAGGTGAGCAGATTACCGCCTACTCCAAGCGTACCGTTCCCAATATAACCGCAGTATGGCAGATTAGACGCAACTTAATATCTGCACAGCGATATATGCTGCTGGCTTTGGCGGAGGATAATAGCAACCTTATAAAACAGCATATAGCCACTGCGGATGGGGATGCAACACAGATTCTGGAGATTCTTCCCGAATATAAAAAAACAGCAAGGGCGGAGCCGGAGTTAATTACTCAGCTTGAAAATGCCATTACATCTGCAGGTGGATACAGAAGTGAGATGACACAGCTTCTTTTAAAAGGAGATGAGGCATCTAACAACAGGGCACTGCAAATATTTAACAATAACTATAAGCCATATGCGGATGAAGCGGCAGAGGTTGCAGAGCAAATTTATCAGGGACAGCTTCAAAGAGCAAATGACCAAGCCATAGCGGGTGAGCAGATTAGAGTACAGTCGATGATTGCATTGCTATCGGTTTTTGGGGTAGCTTTGCTTATGACAATTGTTGTAATACAGCTTATTCGCAGAGCACTGCTTATTCCTATTAGGGAAATTGAAACCGCAGCAAGTGAAATGGCGGCAGGTTCCCTGCATGTTAACTTGACATACGAGTCCAAGGATGAGCTTGGTCAGCTGGCAAATAGCATGAAGGTTCTGACAGGTGGTATAAAGGATATTATAGAGGATTTGGAATATGTTCTGCATCAGCTAAGCATAGGCAACTTCCTTGCAGATTCCAAGGCTGTAGACCGTTATATTGGTGATTATGTTCCGCTACTAACCGCTATACGGGATATTAGAGATAACCTGAACAATACCCTTACACAGATCAACCAGGCCTCTGACCAAGTAGCAGGCGGCTCCGACCAAGTTTCCAGTGGGGCACAGGCTCTTTCGCAGGGTGCAACCGAGCAGGCTTCTTCCATCGAAGAGCTTTCTGCAACCATTACTGAAATATCAGGTCAGATAAAGCAGAACGCCAATCATGCACAGAGTGCAAACAGGCTTTCCGTTGAATCCTTCAAGTCTCTGGAGGTGGGAAGCACCCAGATGGAGGAGATGATTATGGCTATGAACGAAATCTCCACTACATCTAATGAAATTGGTAAGATTATTAAGACGATTGATGACATTGCATTCCAGACCAATATACTTGCCCTAAATGCTGCTGTTGAAGCCGCCCGTGCAGGTGCAGCAGGTAAGGGTTTTGCCGTAGTTGCCGATGAAGTAAGAAATCTGGCAGGAAAGAGTGCAGAGGCCGCTAAGAATACGACTGCTCTTATAGAAAGCTCGGTAACTGCTGTGGCAAAGGGCACTAAGATAGCAGACGAAACAGCAAAATCTATTATCGATGTGGTTAATGGTACCAGACAGGTTGCAGAAGTTATCAGCCAAATTGCCAAGGCATCGGACGAGCAAGCAACCGCAATTATACAGGTTACCGCAGGAGTGGATGAGATTTCTGCTGTTGTACAGACAAACTCCGCTACTGCCGAGGAAAGTGCAGCGGCAAGCGAGGAACTAAGCGGGCAGGCACAGATGCTAAAGGACTTGGTTTCTAAGTTTAAGCTAAAGGATCATACGTCCTACACAAGTTATGAGGATTTATCACCCAAAAACATGTCTAAAGAGGTAGTTTCCTCGTCCAAATACTAAAAAAATTACAAAATAGTATAGTGATTATAAAGCAAAATGCCGTCAAAAAATTTGACGGCATTTTTTTATAAAGATGGGCTTATTTTGCAATA
This sequence comes from Angelakisella sp., assembly GCA_036645835.1. Classification (GTDB taxonomy): domain Bacteria; phylum Bacillota; class Clostridia; order Oscillospirales; family Ruminococcaceae; genus Angelakisella. The sequence continues at coordinate 168,250 of JAVXNK010000001.1, forward strand.
CTTCCGCCCCACTCCACCACCGTAAAGCCTTTGCGGGTAAAGGAAGTCAGCGTTTGTTCCGGAATGGCCCGGTACTCCTTTAGGGGCTTGTAGACCATATGCACCCGCAGTATGCTGTCGGGGGCAGGGGAGATGGTGAGCGGAGCTAGCTCCTCGTACTGTGCGCCTGCAAAGGTAATCAGGTTGTAGGGGTTACTTATAAGCCTTGGTACCCAGAAGGTAATGAAGTCATTGTACTCTCTGGGGGTAAGGCCCATAAGCGGCAGCTTTTGCTTTAGGAACGCTTCGGTATCCTTGCCTGCCACACAGAAGCCCTCGTCCTGTTGCCACATGGTGTTGCTGTTGCCGTCCCAGAACAGGTAGTAGTGCTCGGTGCCGTCAGACTTGTTCACCAGCCGCCCATCGGGGTAGGCAGTGACATTCCAGCCGCCATCCTTCAGTGTTGGGTAGGTATACCATAGTTCACCCTTAAAGTCCAGCTTAACAGTAACGTCCGTCTGTTTTTCGGGATAAAGGTAGATAACGGGCTTGCCGGTCATGGGGTTTGCATCGGTGGGTTTATCATCGCAGGAAGATGTGGATGGGCTCAGTTTATCATAAATGTTTTTAGCTGTTTTGCGTACACCCTCACCAATATCTTCGGATGTGAGTTTGTAGGTAAGTGTGTATCCCATATCACTGGAATAGACATATAATGAATCTCTCAAAATGTTAATGTTGTAGATAACTCCGGAATCAAAGGTCAGTTCCAAATCCATGAGAGGAGCAGGGGTATCCATGTTCATTCTACCCTCGGATTTTTTTACACTATCCGGCTTCACTGTAAGGATTCTAAGCTTCTGCGCCATAAGACCAATAAACCGTTCATCGGAGGTAACAAAATCAATACTCTCCGTGGTCTTAAGGTCAAGCCCCATAAAGGCTAGTTTGGTAATGCGTTGTGGGCTCATATAGGCAAGCCACTGAGCAAAGGCTTTGCCAGTAGCGTTCCCGTTTTTAGCCACTTCGTACAGTCTTTTACACTCCTCAGGAGTGGCATCAAGTACTGCATTGTTCAGTACATCAACCAGTTGCTCCTCGGTAACGGAATAGCTATGCTTGCTCTTATCATTCATAATAACCAAAAAACCCAATGGAGCAACGGGTGCACCGTCACGTACGGCATCCTTTAATGGCTTGTAGCTTTGCAGCTGGGTCCATAGGGCCTCCTGTTCTGTCCGAACCATAGAATGATAGGTGTAGCAGGCGGGGTTCCAACTGAATACATTGGACATGGTAAGCTCCAAGGATGCATCGGGTAGTTCTGTCGGCACAGGCTCCTCTGTAGCTACTGCCGGCGTGGGGGTAGGCTCAGGGGTGGGTGTAACACTAGGACTAGGGCTTTCCGTGGGTGTGGGTGTGGCACTCTGGGAAACAGGTGGCACACTGTCAGGCTTGGGCGGCGGGTTTTGCACAGGGGTAGTGGACACACACGCGGACAGCAGTACTGTCGAAATAAGCAGTGCAATTAGTTTGGTCTTCATTTTATGTCTCCCTTCAGATGTAGTACCTTTTTATAACAACCGCCATATACTGATACTGGGGACTGGGTTTACCCCCTATCCCCAAATCTATAAAAGGCGGCCTCTTTATGAACCAGCTTAAAAATATCCTGGCACGGCTGAAAAATCCTTCGGTAGTCATCAGCATCGTTTCACAGATTGTCTCGATACTGCTGCTTCTGAATGTCCATGTAGATCAAAGTGCAGTCAGCGCTGTAGTTGCTGCTGTTTGCTCAGTACTGGTGCTGCTTGGGATTATGTCCAACCCCGACACACAGAACAAAGGCTACGGTGATGACATGTATGAGTGTAGCGGATGCCACGAAGTAACCGCCCATGTACGGGTAGGAGAAAACTTCGTTTGTCCCAAATGCGGCTGTGTAAACGGCAACTGCGGCGTGCCTAAGGCTGAATAAAACTAGGGCGCAATGCCTGTGACTATGCGGTCATTGCCGGAAAGGTCCTTGCAGATGGTGACAGCCTCAAAACCGGCTTTGGTTAGCAGAACAGATACCTGTTCTCCTTGTTTCTCACCAATCTCAAGGGCAAGAAGGCCACCTGGAAGCAGAAGTCCCATGGCAATAGTAGGTAGGCTTCGGTAAAACAGCAACCCGTCCTCACCACCATTGAGTGCCATAGCAGGCTCGTGATGTACCTCGGCCTGCAGGCTATCCAGCTCGGCGGTTGCTATATAAGGCGGGTTTGCAGTGATAGCATGATAATGCCGCAGGGTAATAAGCTGCGGTAGCGCAAAAACGTCGCTCTTAACAGGAGTGACGTTTTTTATTTGGTTTCTTGCAACGTTTCTCGTAAAATATGAATAGGCATCCTCCGAAAGCTCTACGCCGTAAACCTGGGCAGTAGGGCGGCAGTGGCCTATGGCAATGGGGATACACCCGCTGCCGGAACACAGGTCCAGCACAATCGGAGCCTCCACAGGTTTAAGGTAGCTAAGCACGCGCTCCACTAGTTCCTCGGTTTCGGGGCGGGGTATTAGCACACCGCTGCCCACCTCCATGGGAAGCCCGTAAAACTCCCATTCCCCCAGAAGATACTGTAGGGGTTCACCTGCCGCTCTCTGATCCAGAAGGGCATAGTACCGGGCGGCCTCCTCAGGTGAAACAGTTTCTTCGCCACGAAAAACAAGCTGCTCACGGCTTACACCAAACAGCTTGTGAAATAGATAAAACGCTTCATTCGCATAGTTTTCATCAGGGCAGGGGGCGGCAAAAAGCCGCTCTCTGCCACTTTGCAGTAGTGTCCTAAGGGTCATAGTCTCACCATTTATCATCCTGTCCCGCCTCCGGTATTACTGCCTTCATAGCTGCAATAGCTACTTCCAGCTGGGTGTCATCGGGCTCCTTGGTGGTCAGGTTTTGCAGCCACAGGCCGGGTGCAGAAAAGATTCGGGTAAAGAGATTATCGTACCTACCCGCCAGCTTGATAAATTCATATGCTACACCAATTACAAGGGGCAGCATCAGTAGCTTTATAACCATACGCAGCAGCGCGGTCATGGGGGGGATTAGTGAGGAAATAAGGATGGAAACTATAATGACCAGAAACAGAAAGCTGGTGCCGCAGCGGGGGTGTAGACGGGTATATTTACGGCAGTTTTCGGGAGTAAGCTCCTCGCCAGCTTCATAGCAGGCTATGGTCTTGTGCTCAGCGCCGTGGTACTCGAATACTCTGGCAACGTCTTTGCTCTTAGAGCATAGAAACAGGTAAAGCAGGAAGATAATGAGTTTGACAATACCCTCTACCATGGAAAAAGCCATAGTACCGGAGAGGTATGGTTTTAGCAGGGTGGTTATAGAGGTGGGAATAACGATGAAGAGCAGCAGTGCCAGCCCCACACCCAGTATAACAGCCACAGTGGAAACAACGGTATTAATACCCTTGCCCAGCTTCTCAGAGAGCCATGTTTCAAACTTGCTAGGCTCTTCCTCCTCCATACCGGCCTTATCGGCGGACTTCATTAGGCAACTAAAGCCCAAACCCATGGTGTCTATCATATTGAAGATACCACGGATAAAGGGCATTTTTTTATACTTGGGAGGCTTACCGTTCGGGTATGTAGCCCATTCTTCCAAATCAATCTCGCCGGAAGGGGTGCGTACCGCCATGGCGGATTTAGCAGGGCCTCTCATCATAATACCTTCGATAAGTGCCTGACCTCCGATAGAGGTTTTTTTCTTACAGTTTGACAATATAGGTACTTCCTTTCAGTTTATGCGGTTATAGGCAAGGTTATGGTTACGGTGGTGCCATGGTCCTTTTTGGAACTAAGCTCCAGAAACCCTCCGTGCATAGCAATAATCTCATCGGCCACAGCCAGCCCGATGCCCGACCCCCGTCGGGTGCTTTTACCTTTGTAAAATTTGTTCTTCACCTTTGGCAAATCCTCTTCCGAGATACCCACCCCGGTGTCGGCCACTGTCACAGTCAGCAGGGCATTTTGCAGGGTGGCAGTAACAGTAACGCTGTCTCCGCTGTCGGAGTATTTCAGTGCGTTGTCCAGTATATTTACAAACACCTGACGCAAGCGGTTTTTATCGCCCATTAGCGGAGCAAAAAATTCCGGCTCCTCGTAACGCAGTGTTTTGTTTTCCTGCTTGGCTCGCTGGGTGTACATAAGAACCGCATCGGAAAGCTCGGCTACCACGTCCAGCCGCTCGGTTTCCAGGTGCAGCCGCCCACCCTGCATACGGGAAAAGTCCAGTAGCTCCTCCACCATAGAGGAAAGCCGTCCGGCTTCACTCATAATAATTTCAATACCCTTTTTGGTAGTTTCAGGCTCTAGGTTACCATCGGTTATCAGAGTTTCACCCCAGCCACGGATAGCCGTCAAGGGGGTACGCAGTTCATGGGATACCGAGGAAATAAAGTCGTTTTTAATCTGTTCCGAATGGGAAAGTCCCTCCGCCATCTCATTAATGGAACGGCATAGCTCTCCTATTTCATCGTCACTCTTTACCTCCAAACGCACGTCAAAGTCTCCTTGCGCTATCTGTCGTGTGGTCAGGTTCATTTCACCTATGGGGCGAATAATAGAATTAACGAAGTAGGAACTGGAAAAGATAACAAAGCAGATAATGGCAAGTCCCAGCAGTGCAGTCATGGAAATAGCAAGCACAATCTGTTCGTCCACGGCAGTTAGGGACACCACGTACCGCATAGCGGCCAAATCTTCACCCACCAGTTTGGAAAGGCAGGTAATAGCCATTACCTTTTCGCTGCCAATGACACCCACGTACTCACCCACACCGTCATAGGTGTTTATGGCACTGTGGTAGTCGGGCATCTCCAAATGTTCCCCGGGCTGAAAGCCGCTGGAGGTAATGATAATGGTATCTTCATCCTGTACCGCCATCAGCTCCATCTTATTCTTATACTCAAACTTTTCTACAAGCTTGCGCACCTCTAGCATAAAGTCGGTGCTGGTGTCCTGAGAATAGCCGGTAAGCCGCTCGGTGACAGTCTCGGCACGGGAAAGCACATACTGCCGTACCCCGTTATAGTAGTAGCTCTTAACGCTCATGGAAACTGCCACGACCATTACCACCACTATCACAAGAATAATGCCAAAGCTGCCTGTCAGCCATTTCTTGGTAATCTTCTTTACCGCCACCATATCACCACCTTTTGCTATCAGTTATTCTATGCGTTCTTCGTTCCAACCCCTTAGGAAGGCGAAGCCGCTACTCCATCCACTTGTACCCGAAGCCCCAAACGGTAGTCAGGTACTGCGGTGCACTGGGCTCATCCTCTATCTTCATACGCAGTCTGCGCATGTTCACATCCACTATTTTATCGTCCCCAAAGTAGCTGTCACCCCAGACGGTGGTCAGCAGCACACCACGCTCCAGCGCAGTATTGGGGTTGCGCAAAAACTGCTCCATCAGCTGAAATTCTACCTGAGTTAGGTCAATGCGCTTACCGTTTTTGGTAAGGCTCCGGCTGCGGATATTAAGCACAAAAGGCCCGGAAACCAGTTCGTTGTCGGGCTGTACCTTTACGGGTGCGCTGTTTTCTACACGGCGGAACAGTGCGTCCACACGTGCTATCAGTTCGGAGGGGCTAAAGGGCTTGGTGATATAGTCGTCGGCGCCCAGCATAAGGCCGTTCACCTTATCCATCTCCTGGCTTTTAGCCGAAAGCATAATAATGCCAATGGTGTTATTTTTTTCGCGTATCTTTTTGCAGACTGCAAAGCCATCCATTCCGGGAAGCATAATATCCAGCAGCACCGCACCAAAGCTGTCGCCTTCGGCCTCATACACCGACACAGCCTCTTCGCCGCTTCCTACCGCCCGTACCTCGTACCCCGAGCGGGTCAGGTTTATTACAACAAATTCGCGGATAGCCTGCTCGTCTTCGCACACTAAAATTCTTTTCATGTATTCACATCCTTTGTTCTATTCTTAGCCTGTTACCAGTGAAAATAGCTTTCCAACCTGCCCTTTTGTCAGTGCCAGCTCCTCCACAGGTACACTGGGGAGTGCAGCGCAGTACAGGTAGGTGCCTTTTGCCGCCAACTGAAAGTAGCGGTTTCCGTCCAGCAGGTCCTGTCCATCTTGGGTAGAGTATACCTTTATCCTTACCAGCTCCATGCTATGGTCGTACAGGTCATCCTTGGGGTTCAAAAAAAAGATAACTTCGGTTCCGTCAGGCTGCACCTGTGCACTGACAGGTTGGTCTGTCCAGCTGTCGGGGAACAGGAAACGGTAGCCCTTAGCGTGGTTTACATAGGCGGTTTGTATGGTAACCAGCTTGTCCGCCTGTATATTGCTGTACTCGGAAAAGTAGATGGCCTCGGAGCTGTCCTTCACATAGCCCTTTGCAGGGCGCTCCACGGGAATGTCTACAATGCCGTCGTTATTAATATCGGAAGACACCACATATTGGGTGCGTATGGTCTTTCGAAACAGGTTTTGATCCATGTCATTCAGCGGCATTACCAGCTGCCCATCCTGTAGTGCCAGTGTAACGGTACAAAGGTTTCCGTTGTTGAGCACGCAGTCCAGTGTAGCACCGTAGAGGTTGTTGCCTATGCCACCCATAACGGGGGAAAGGAAGGTGGCAATGTTACGGGGGAGTTCCGTTTCTGCCAAAAGGTCAATGACACCCTCGGATGTTTCGCCCACCAGCTGTGCCATGGGAGATGTAAGGTCATAGCTGTTTGCAGCAACCAACAGCAGCAGCTCGCTTATACCATTTTGGTCAATGTCGGTTACGGTCATACGGTTGTAGTCCCACCGGCTGTCCAGCTTCAGCACAGGTTGTTCGCCATCTGCTGCCGTGTAGCCGTATATGGCCATTATGTTGTTTTCAATGCCGGTGCCGCCCCAGCCCACCATAAGCCGTGGCGCGCTTCCTACCTTCTCGAAGGACACAAAGTCCACCTCGGTGCAGAAGCTAAGGCCGGGCAGAATATCGCTTACCATCCAGCTGCCCTCTGTTTGGGTGAGTACAGCTACCTGTATATAGTCCTCTGTGGTGGCGAAGAAAGCAATGGCCTCATCAATACCGTCGCCGCTGAGGTCGATAAAGTTAAAGGCAGATTTATACTTGCCGTTACGGGGATATTTCAGGGTGAAATTCCGTCCGACAGCTTCCCGCAGAGCGGTATCTACCTGATACTGCAGGGCGGTTAGTTTTGGCGGTTGCATCAGATTTTCCACATTGGTTTGCATGGGTACACATCCGGAGAAAGCAGTGCAGCACAGCAGTGCCGCAGCCAGTAACCGTAGCTTCAAATCCTCATCCCCCTTTTTACACAGTCCTTCCAAAATTGGAAGTTATAACTCTCTTAATTGTATTCTAATAGGTGCATTAAGTCAATGAATACAGTGTAACAAATGTTATTTTGTGCAACTTTATTTGTGCCCATACAAGATGCTGTAAAATGCACCCTGCCGGAGCGTGGTTCAGTACTTGCGAAAAACCCTTATATATGCTACAATGCAAAGGTATATGTATGAGATATGTCTTCTCACAATTAAAGTATAGGATGGTAAAAAATATGCATTGGTCGGAAGAAATCGCATCGGAAATAATCAGCCGTTCACCCAATAAGGAAGAGTATGTCTGCGCTGCAGGCATTAGCCCCTCGGGCTCTATCCACATTGGCAATTTTAGAGATATTGCCACCAGTTATTTTGTCTGCCGCGCCCTGCGTAAGATGGGCAAAAAGGCAAGGCTGCTCTTTTCATGGGATGAATTTGACCGCCTGCGTAAAATTCCTGTGAATGTGGCTGCTATAGATGGTGATATGGAGCAGTTTATCGGCAAGCCCTATGTGGATGTAAAGGATCCTTTTGGCTGCTGTGAAAGCTACGCCAAGCACTTTGAAAATGAGTTTGAAGCTTCCCTGAAAAAGTTTGGAATAGATGTAGACTTCCGTCATCAGGCAGCGGAGTACCGCTCCGGCCGTTATGTACAGTATATCATTGATTCTATGAAGAAACGTGGGGAAATCTTTGATATTCTGGATAGCTTCCGTACACAGGAAGCAGCTCCGGGGGAGCGGGAAGCATACTATCCCGTCAGCATCTACTGCCCTGTCTGCGGCAAGGATGAAACCACCATCCTCTCTGCCTCCGACGACTGCACAAAGGCACACTACCGCTGCAAGTGCGGCTACGAGGGTGACTTTGACTTCCTTACCAACTTTAACTGCAAGCTGGCATGGAAAATTGACTGGCCTATGCGTTGGATGGTGGAAAGTGTAGACTTTGAGCCCGGCGGCAAGGACCATGCAGCCCCCACAGGCAGCTACCAGACCAGCCGTATTATCTCGGAAAAGATTTTTGGCTACACTGCCCCTCTCTTTAAGGGATATGAGTTTATCGGCATTAAGGGCATGACCGGCAAAATGTCCGGTTCCACTGGCCTGAACCTAACACCCGACACCCTTCTAAAGCTCTATCAGCCCGAGGTTATTCTCTGGCTTTATTCCAAAACCGAGCCAAACAAGGCTTTTGATTTCTGCTTTGATGACGAGATACTGCGTCAGTACTTCGAGTTCGACAAGATGTACACCCAGTACCGCGAGGGCACCGGTAACGACTACCTGAACAACATCATGTATAACACCACCGTGAACGACAGAGTGCTCTGCACCGTTCCCATGGGACAGCTGGTTTCCTTTGGCTCTATTGTAGACTTCAACATTCCCATGCTGGAAACCGTATTCGAGAAGATGGGCACGCCCTATAAGGCAGAGGAATTTGCCGAGCGTATGGAGCTGGCCAAGTTCTGGCTGGAGCAGTGCTCTCCCGAAAACGTGAACCACCTGCTGGAGCGCAGAAACTGGGCCCACTACGACACCATGACCAACGAGGGCAAGCAGGAGATTGAAATTCTCCGTAAGTTCCTTCTGGAACAGAACTATACACTGGATGAGTTGAGCAACTTCCTGTATGCAGTTCCCAGTATGGTTTGCCCCGATATGGATGATAAGACCCGCAAGGCAGCACAGGGTAAATTCTTTAAGAATGTCTATCAGCTTATTCTGGGACAGGAGAAGGGCCCCCGGCTCTATCTTTTCCTCTTTGCGGTAGAGCTTGCACGGTTTATCGACCTTTTGGACTTCAGCGGTGAGCGGGAAGCCGAGCCTGTCCAGGCAGAGCAGCCCGAAGCAGTGCAGGAAACTGCAGTAGCAGCAACCGAGCCCAATGCCCCTGTTAAGCCCATTAAGGAGCAGATACAGGCAGAGGATTTCTTTAAGTCCGACCTGCGTGTCTGCCGTGTGGTAAACTGCGAGGAAGTTAAAAAGTCCCGCAGCTTCCTAAAGCTTACACTCTTTGACGGCATTGGTGAACGTACCATTATGTCTAGCATTAAGGAAGAGTACAAGCCCGAGCAGCTTATAGGCAAGAAGATTATTGTTATTACTAACCTTGCTCCCACTAAGTTTTCCGGCGTGGTTAGTGAGGGAATGCTGCTGGCAGCTACCGCAAATAGCTGCGGCTGCCAAATTATCTTTGTAGATGACAGCGTACCCGAGGGTACAGCAGTTTGCTAATAAGCATTTTATGCTTCGAAAAAAACAAGGACAGCGCGACTTATGTCGTGGCTGTCCTTGTTTTATCTAACTGCCCCTTTGGTACAGTATAAGGTATTCTCCGAAGGTTTACGTTTCCATGGAGAGAAAAGCGGGAACGCAGCTGGCCTTAGAACGAATTTTGTCGAAAAAAGGTAGACTTTCCGTCAATAATGGACTATAATAAAATTATATACAAATTATGGATAAAATATTTGACAAATATTTTAGTTTACATAATGTGGATTTGTAGCTAAAAATCCTAATCAATAATGGAATCTTGCTAATAACATGGGATGCGTTAGTATCTCTTCTTATAAAACACTAATAGGAGGAACAGCATTGGCAAACACAAATTTGCAGACCATAGCACAGGGTATTGGGCAATCGGATACCAGTGAAATGGATGGAAAGTATTTGACCTTTTGGACAGCAAAACAACTGTTTGGTATTCCAATCGCAGATGTTGTACAGATTGTGGGAATGCAGCAGGTGACAGAGATACCGGAGTTTCCGTACTATGCAAAAGGTATTATCAATCTGCGCGGCACCATTATTCCACTGATTGATGCACGGCTGCGTCTGGGAAAGCCGGAAATGGAGTACAATGAGCGCACCTGTATCATCGTAACGAATATCGAGGGACGCAGTATTGGGTTTATTGTAGATGAAGTGGATTCGGTTATTTCCATTGACAATGAACGCATTGCACCGCCTCCCCAGATGTCCGGCAGGGGAGAAAGCTACATAACAGGCATTGGAAAGTTAGAAGACAGGGTTGTACTCCTTATGGATACCCGCAGGATTGTGGGCGGAGAAGAACTGAGTATGCTTACAGATGTTGTAGTATAAATCTTTAAATAATTATTGGAGGATACTAGTAGAATGTTTAAACGGATGAAGCTTGCCCCTAAAATGGCTTTGGCAATAGGCACTGTGCTTACTGTTATTTTTGCAACCCTTATCACCATTACAGTGTTCACGGCAGGTACAGCAATTGGTAAGTCTGTTTACGGGGAACTGGATGCAATTTCAAAAGCCAACGGCACACAGATTCAAGAAATATTTAACTCGGTAGCTACAGCTGCAACAAATATACAGGGCTACATCAATAAATCATACATTACAATTGCTAAGAACCCGGCCCTGTCGACCATGCCTACGGAACCAGAAGCAATTGCCATGTGCCAAAGTGAAATTTACGGCAAGACTCTTACACCAATGAACTATGATATGGAGCAGTTTATGGTGGGAACTGCACGTAATACCACAGTGGGTAATGCGGACATCGCCGGTATCGGTGTAATGTTTGAACCCAATGCTTTTCAGGATGACATTGCAAACTATGCCTTTTATGTTTCGGAAGCAGATGCCGATAAAAACATACTGCCTTTTGGAGCGTACGCAACATATTCATCTGAGGGATATTATAAGGAAGCAGCAACGGCAAAAAAGGCCATTGTTACAGAGCCATATGAGTTTGAAGGAATCAAGATGATTTCATACTCTGTCCCCATATTTTTTGGTGACACCATAAAGGGTGTCATTATGGCGGATATCAATGTTAACAATTTCAGCAAGGTTGATGCTACAAGTGAAACTTATAAAAGCATGTATGCCACCATCTATGATGGCAGCGGAATGATTATTTATGACAGTGAGGATCCCACAAACATCAGCAAGAATCTAAGCGATTTTACAACCAACGCTGATGAGCTGGAGGCAACGCAGACCGCTATGGCAGCGGGCGAGGCTTTTCAGATAGAGACAACCCGTGAGGATGGAAGAAAGGTTACACGCTTTTTTAACCCCATAAAGGCGGGAAGTGAAACATGGTGGTCATTGACTGCAGTCAATACATCCGACATTAACGATGCAGTGCTTAGCACAGCATTTTTACTGGTTATACTGTCACTGGTCGCTCTGGCAATCATTATTGTGGTTATTGTGCTGCTGCTGAAAAGAATGCTAAACCCCATGAAGGCTGTTGTAAAAGCAGCTGAGGATATTGCAAGCGGCAACCTGGACGTTAAAATTACTGCAAAGTCACAGGATGAAATAGGCATGCTGTCCAATACGTTTCAAAAGATGGCGGACAACCTAAAGGCTATTATTGCCGATACCGGCTATCTTCTGGGCGAGATGAGCAATGGTAATTTTAAAATTGACAGCAATGAGACTGCGCGCTATGTAGGCGACTATCACGGATTGCTTTTGGCTGTGAACAAGATAAACAGCAACCTAAGCGATACACTTCTGCAGATTAACGTAGCCTCTGACCAAGTATCCAGCGGTTCCGACCAGGTATCCTCCGGTGCACAGGCACTTTCACAGGGCGCTACCGAGCAGGCATCCTCTGTAGAAGAGCTGGCCGCAACCATTACCGAAATATCCGGGCAGGTAAAGGACAATGCACAGAACGCAAACCTGGCAAGCAGCAAAATGACTGCCACAGGTGAAGATATCAGCAAGAGCAATGAAAAAATGCAGGAGCTGATTGGCGCTATGCGCAATATCAGCCAGTCTTCACAGGAAATTGGCAAGGTTATTAAAACCATTGAGGATATTGCATTCCAAACAAATATCCTGGCGCTGAATGCCGCTGTTGAGGCAGCCCGTGCAGGAGCCGCAGGCAAGGGCTTTGCAGTGGTAGCAGATGAAGTGCGAAACCTGGCAACAAAGTCCAGCGAGGCTGCAAAGAGCACAACAGCGTTGATTGAAGGCTCTATTCAGGCTGTTGCAAACGGTACACAGCTGGCCGATGACACTGCCAAGTCCCTTTCTGTAGTGGTAGATACTGCAAACGAAGTCGCTGTTATTATCGATAAGATTTCAAGAGCCTCCGGTGAGCAGGCAAATGCAATTACACAGGTCACCATGGGTGTAGACCAAATCTCTGCTGTGGTACAGACCAACTCGGCAACTGCCGAGGAAAGTGCTGCTGCCTCGGAAGAGCTTTCGGGACAGGCCTCCATGCTAAAGAATCTAGTAGGCCGGTTTAAGCTGAGAAGCGGTACGGACAGCACTGTTTCTTCCAATCAGCTTGTTCAGGAAGAACCCGTTTTGGACCTTCAGAGCTATTCTGCAAGTAAGTACTAAGCAGATAGAAAATACCCCTAGAGACGACCCAGATCGTTTCTAGGGGTATTTATTTTATGTAAGTGCAAGGGATTATTGCATGGTATAGAAACCCCTATCCCTTTTTCTTTACAAACTCACTGGGGGAATACCCCGTATACCGCTTAAAGCAGCCGGAAAAATACCGGTAATCACTATAGCCCAGTTGGGTAGCGATCTCCCCAATAACAGGGTTTGGCGCCGAGAGATACTCCAGTGCCTTTTCCATCCGCAGTTTGGTGACATATTCTACAAAGGTCATACCCAAGGCTTTCTTTATTCGTCTACTCAGGTAGCTTTCGCTTAGGTACACCTTGTCGGAAATCTGGGAAAGGGATAGCTGCTCGGTAAAGTGTTCCCGTATGTAGCACAGGGCCTCCTCGGTGGAAAGGTCTTGGTTTCCGCTGCGCTCTCGCATTACTTCTATAATTTGATCTACCGACTGCTGTACCCAGCTGTACAGATCGAGGATAGTGGACAGCTTTGCCACCGTTTTATATACATCCAGGTTGCCGCCAAATACCGTTTCGGGACTAATGTTTCGGGCCGATAGCAGCCCGAGGCTGTTTAGCATAATCTCAATGGTTATCTGCTTAATGACGCTGTCGTCCACATTGCTTTCGTCCCCCAGACGGTCATATATCTGACGGAGCTGTTTCTGTGTAGCGGCACGGTCACAGGCCTGAATGCGCAGAAGAAGCTCCTTTTCCTCCTTTAGGATAAACTCACGGTTGGGCACTGCACTGGCTTTGCTAACCTCTTCAAAGTACAGTACCGAGCCACTGCCGTGGTATAGCTTGCTCTTTAGGGCGTACTTGCTCTGCTCGTAGCATTCATGAATGTTGTCAATGTAGTTAATGGCTGAAACACCCATGGTCAGCGCTACCGAAAACAAATCCTTGGCGTTCTGCAAAAAGTACCGCAGACGTTCATCAATGTCCCGTGCAGTGTGCAGGGCATCCGCTGGGATGAGCATGGCAATGCGGTCGGGGTGGCACTCCACTGTGTAGCAGGCGGGGAAGAGGGAGCGTGCCAGCTGCCGTACGCCGGAGCTTTGACGGTGGACAGCGGTCAGGTTGCCGCTATCCACCAAATCGGGATAGCTATCGTTTTCCAGCAGCACCACCAGCAGCTCATCCAGTGTAATGTAGTTGTCTCGCAGCTCCTCTGCCATATTCTCGTAGGCAGGCAGCTCAAACTGGTTACCCCGCATCATATTGAGCAGTACCCGCTCACGGGCAATATCAATGATAACATCGGACTTTACACATTCCTTGGCAGCACGCTGTATTGCGCCCAAGAACTCATCCTCGTTTATGGGCTTCAGCAGAAAGTCACAGGCACTCAGCTTTACAGCATTCTTTGCCAGTTCAAACTCATCATAGCCGGTTATAAAGATAAAACGGCACTCGGGAAGAAAGGTGCGTATTTCCCGTGCCATGGACAGTCCGTCAATACCGGGCATTTTAATGTCGCTGATAACCAAGTCGGGACGTTCCCGACGGGCAATCTCCAAGCCTTCGCAGCCATTCTGGGCTTCGGAACACAGGGTGCAGCCGTACCGCTCCCAGTCCACCGTGCGGCGAATGCCCTCCCGCACAAAATACTCGTCATCCGCTATCATTACCTTTATCATCTGTCATCACCATCTTTTGTTTTATCTTCCCGCCATGGCAGCAGTACCTCGGCACAGGTAATCTCCCCTTGCCGTGTCAGGAATACACCATAGCGTTCTCCGTAGTGAAGGGCCATTCGCTGGCGCACATTGGAAAGCCCTATGCCATGCCCCTTTTCGCCGGGGGCTTCCGGCCCTACACCGTTGTCAGACACCCGCAGGTGTACGTCATCCCCCTCGCGGTAGCCCGAAATAATCAGTTCGCCGTTTCCTACCTTTGGTTCCAGGCCATGTACTATGGCGTTTTCTACCAGGGGTTGCAGTAGGAATTTTGGAATGTTACAGCTATGCAGCGGCTCGGGTATTTCAATACGCATATCAAACCGCTGACCGTGACGCAGACGCTGTATCATCAAATAGTTGTAGGTCTGCTCCAGCTCTTCGCCCAGAGTAACCATCTCTTTGTCACCCCCAAGGCTGTACCGCAGTATAGCGCCCAGCGCCACAACGGTGGAGTGTATAGCATCGGTGTTGCCAAGCTTGGTCATCCACTTTATAGTCTCCAGCGTGTTATATAGGAAGTGTGGGTTTATCTGTTGCTTCAGGTTGTTCAGCTGTGCCACCTTCAGCATGTACTGCTTGGTAAAAAGCTCGCCAATCAGCTCGTCCATCTTGGCAAGCATGGTATTAAAGCTATCACCTATCTCACCTATTTCGTCGTCACAGGAAAGGTCAAAACGGGCGGAAAGGTCGCCGCTGGCAGCCTGCTTCATAAGCCCGGAAAGCTGCCGAAGAGGTGTGGAAATACGTTCGGATAGGGCGTATGACATAGTAGCCGCAAACACTGCTATTAGCAGCAGTATTATTCCAAAGGCGTAGCCAATGCTGCGCTTTTCTCCATACATGGCGCTTTCGGGTATCATCTGAACCAGCGTATAGCCGGAATATGGCAGCTTTTCATAGTACACCAGATAGTTATTGCCGCTCTCGTGGTAGCGCAGTTTACCGTTCTCTCCATCCATCTTGGTAAAAAGCTCGGTAAAAAAGTTATAGCCGGTGTAGCGCTTATAAATCTCATCGGTAATAATGACACCGTCGGCATCCACCAAAAAGGTATTGCGCCCCTGCACGGTGGGCAGGGGGGATAGCTCCTCGGCAAAGTAGTCCCCAAAAATATCAATAATTACATAGCCCAGCGGTGTACCGCTGCGTGGATTTTTAATCTTCTGCATAATGGAGATGGATACCATGTTCTGGTCACGCCCCGCCATACGCAGATGGGTCAAGGTCAGCTTGTCCTCTCCGCTTTCTTCCAACTTTTGATAGATATCACTGCCAAGGTCGGAATAGAGCGGGGTGAAGAGGTCGGTGGTGGTAAAGCGTGCGTAAGGGTTTTGTCCCGCTATGTAGATAGGCACACCAAGGTTCATGGTGGATTGCAGGCTGTTTATAATTCGCAGTACACGCTGCCTGTCCTGATGCAGGTCACCATAGGTGATATACTCGGTTTTTGCCATAATCTCGGTAATCTCCGCATCGGTTGCTATAAAGCTTGCCATGGCGAAAAAGGTTTCCATGGAGCGGTCAATAATGCGCCCCGACAGATGCAGCCGGTCTACTGTGGCTGCCTCTACACGGCTGTCTATCACCTGTGAAATTTTGCTATAGGAAAATACCGCCAGAAATAGTAACGGCAGAAAGCTGGTAGCGATCAATACCCGAAACAGCTTGGACTTAAAGTTGCCGTGGCCCAAAGGGTTCATGGCGTCTTCTCCTTCCTAAAAATGGTGGTATAATAGTTAATTTTAACCATTATACCACCATTTTTTACGATAAACAAATTATTAGATTAGGTGTACGTTAATGGGTAGGAAGTTAATGCCAACTTCATCGCCCTCACGAAAGACATCCTTTGCCAATGGGTTATATTCCTGCACCTGCAGCACCGTATCGCCCACCTGCACCTGATAGTCCTGATAGGCTCCCATGAATACGGACAGTGTCACCTTACCCTTTAGGAGGCCATCCTTCGCAAGGGTGATAGCTTCGGGGCGGAGCAGCACACGACACTGGTCGCCCACCTGCTTTTTACCGCTGTAGTCAATACGCATAACAGCGCCGCCGCAGTTTATTTCTACCGAGCTGCCATCCTTGGCAGTAATGGTAGCTGGCAGGAAGTTTGCTACGCCTATAAAGTCGGCTACAAACTCATTGGCGGGCTTGTAGTATACCTCACGGGGGGTGCCCATCTGCTCCACAATGCCCTTGTTCATAATGATAATGCGGTCGGAAATGCTCATAGCTTCGGACTGGTCATGGGTGACATAGACCGCAGTAATGCCTACCTTTTGCTGTATCTTGCGAATTTCGGTACGCATGTACATCCGCAGCTTTGCATCTAGGTTGGATAAGGGTTCGTCGAAAAGCAGAACCTTGGGCTGCATAATGAGCGCACGGGCCAGTGCCACACGCTGCTGCTGTCCGCCGGACAGCTGGTTGGGGTACCGCTTTTCTAAGCCTGTCAGGCCCACCAGCTCAATAATATCGGCCACACGGCGGTCCATCTCTTCCTTGGCCACATGGCGGATTTTTAGTCCATAGCAGACGTTGTTGTACACATCGCAGTGAGGGAATAGGGCGTAGCTCTGAAACACCATGGCGGTTTCCCGTTTGTCTGGTGTCAGGTTGTTTATGCACACGTCATCCAGAAAGATGTCGCCCTCGGTGGGGTAGTCAAAGCCTGCAATCATACGCAGGGTAGTGGTTTTACCGCAGCCGGAGGGCCCCAGCAGTGTTACAAACTCTCCCTTTACAATGTCCAGGGAGATATTGTCCACTGCGCGAAACTCCTTTTCGTCCGCGCCTATAAACAGCTTTGTCAGCTTTTGCATGCTAATGCCGATGGTCTTGTCACTCATGTCCGTACCTCCTTAGTTAAACCCAAAACTTTTAGAATAAATCCTATCACCATAATAGCCGAATACACCAGAACAATCAGTACAGTGGAGTAGGCCGAGGCAGGACCGAAACGGCCCACATCTACCTGCGCCATTATCTGCGCTGTAATAAGCTGGAACTTCGGGGTCACCAAGAAAATGACCGCACTGACCGCTGTCATGCTGCGTACAAAGGTGTACACAAGGCCCGAGAAAAATGCAGGGCTTATAAGCGGCAGAGTGATGGAGGTGAACACCTTTTTGGTAGAAGCGCCAAGGTCGCAGGCAGCCTCTTCAATGGCAGGGTCTATCTGGTTTAGGGAGGTAACGCCAGAGCGTACACCCACAGGCAGGCTGCGCACTACAAAGGCGATGATGATGACAAACATGGTGCCGGTGAGGTAGATGGGAGGCTTGTTAAAGGCAATGACATAGCCAAGACCCAGTACCGTACCGGGGACAGCCATAGCCAGCAAAGAGGAAAACTCCACAAAGCCCTTGCCAATAAACTTTTTCCGAACCACCAGAAATGCAATCACCATGGAGAGCAGTCCGCAGATGGGGGTAGCGATAGCGGAAAGGTATACCGTATCCACAAACGGCTTAAAGCCCATGTCGAAGATATACTTGTAGTGCTTGGTGGTAAGGCTGTAGTCCATTCCCCAAAGCTTAAAGAAGGAGCCCAGAGGAATGAGCAGGTAGAAGGAAAGGACAAATATGGTTACACAAACACAGAAGATATTAATAGGGATAACAACGCTTTTATCCTCGATGAGCACCCGACCACGGGCGGCCTTGCCGGTAATGGTTATGTAGGATTTGCGCTCTATCCAGTATTTTTCAAAAACGAAAAGTCCTATAGACAGTACCAGTAGTATTACTGCCGTAGCGGTACCGGTGTCCATGTTGTAGTTACCTACCGCCTGCAGGTAAATCTGGGTTGCTAGTGTGGAATAGCTTCCGCCGATAGCCATGGGGTTTGCAAAGTCCGCTACCACCTCTATAAAGGTAATAAGGAAGCTGTTGGCAATACCGGGAAGCATCAGCGGCAGGGTGGTGGAGGTGAATACCTTCCAGCGGGAAGCGCCCATGTTTCGGGCCGATTCCTCAATGGAGGGGTCAATGTTACCCAGCAGTCCCACAAGCATGAGGTAGGATACAGGGAAGAATGTCATTACCTGCACCATAACCAGACCCTTAAGCCCATAGATGTTAAAGTCGGAAAGGCCTAGCAGCCGCATGGTAATAAGGCCCCGCTGTCCAAACAGCATAATAGCTGAAAGAGCCAGTACGAAGGGCGGGGAAACGATAGGCAGCAGGGAAACTACCTTGAAAATACCCTTGAAGCGTGTTTTTATGTAGCTGTCCGCATAGGCAAACACAAAGCCGATGAGGGTTGCCAGTGTGCCGACGATAGTGCCCAGCACCAGAGTGTTTTTAAGCGCCAGCTGAAAGCTGGAGTTGCCCAGTACATCCACATAGGAGGCTAGGCTGATTCCTCCGGTCTTTGGAGAGATACTCTGAACCAGAATACTCGCCAAAGGATAGATAATAAAGATTATCAGTGAAATTATGACCAGCAGTATGACGCCGAGTAATACCGGCTCGTGCCAGATCTTTTTCAGATCCTTGGCCCGATTGCTTCTTTTAAGACCCGATACCGCAGACATTCTAACACCCCTTTCCAGATAGTTTTAGAAAAATCGCCGCCTGCAAGCAAACGGCGATTCTCGGTATGCACGTTTTTAGTTACCGGTCTTCTTAGCCCATTCCTCGGTCAGTCTCTTCTTGTTTTCGCCGGCCCATTTAAAGTCATATTCAATCAGGTTCGCACCCTTAAGCTGCTCCAGAACCTCGGGGCTCTTGGCATCGGGGTGGGTAAGGAACTGCAGAGAACCAACAGTCTGGCCGATTTCCTGTCCCTCGGGAGAGAGAACAAAGTCGGTGAACATCTTAGCAGCTTCCAGGTCGGGAGCGCCCTTGATGATAGCGGTAGCGCCAATCTCATAGCCGGAACCGTCAGTGGGGGATACCATAACGTTGTCGGTGTAGCCTTCCTGGAAGTACTTAACACCATCATGCAGGAAGCCAATGCCTACCATGGCCTCGCCAAGGGAAGCGGACTGTGCGCCTGCAATGCCGGACTTAGGATACTGCTTAATCTGTCCGTTAAGCTTTAGAAGGTATTCCATAGCTTTCTCTTCGCCGCCCAGTCTTTGAACATGGGTAGCTATCAGGGTGTAGCCTGTGCCGGAAGACAGGGGAGAAGCAACAACTACCTGACCCTTGAACTCGGGTTTCAGCAGGTCATCCCAAGACTGGGGAACGGTTGCGCCCTTTTCTTCAATCAGTTTCTTGTTGCAGATGAAGCCCATGTATCCGGTGTAAATGCCGGTCCATGCGCCTTCGGCATCCTTAAACTTGTCGGGGATTTTAGCAGCGCTGGGGGAAACGTAGTTTTCCAGCAGGCCGTCAATTTTGGCGGAGATAAAGCTATCAGCAGGACCGCCGTACCAAACGGAAGCCTGGGGGTTGCCCTTTTCGGCAGCAATCTTAGCCAGAATTTCGCCGCCGCTCATGCGGATCATGCTGGTCTTAACGCCCGTTTTTGCCTCAAAGGCTTTGCATACGGCGTTGCCGTGGTCTTCGGTAAGTCCCACGTATACAGTCAGTTTCAGGTCCTTGGGAGCGGGAGCGGGTGCTACAGAGGAAGCGGGAGCAGCGGGGGCCTCCGGTGCAGGAGCTGCCGGTGCTGCAGAGGGAGCAGGGGCGGGAGCAGGGGCTGCGCCACAGCCTGCAAAGGCCAGAACAAACGCGGCTACCAGAGTCAGGGCCAAAAGTCTCTTTTTCATTCTTACAATCCTCCTAAAAAAATACGGTCTTATTATCCGCATTCCGGTAAGTACTGATTAAATCAGGTGCCCAGATTGCCGAAGCAAAAAGTCCGCATGACAAGGATAAAAGCACAGCAATAATTGGTTTATTGCGAGCATTTTGAACACAGTCAGGCGATTTTTTGACCTGCTAGATGGGTACATTGGATTTATTCAGTGGTTACCTAGTATGACATACGGATAACTTCCAAAACATAGTATAAAACAAAAAATTAACGTTGTGTTAAAATTTGCAAAAGTTTAGACATCAAAGTTAATATTATACACATTTTATTTTACGACAAAACATTTTAATTGTAAAAACTGCTTAATAGCAACTGCCGTTCTTGTGCAAATATCTATTTTATGTTATACTTTGGCAAAGGCATCTGAAGGTGCCGTACGCATGCCATGAAGGCCTGCCCGCTGTTTTTTAAAGCATTGCGGGATAGGTCTATTTTTTTGTGGAAAAGGAGGGTGTGTATGGAGCTTTTACAGGTAAAGGAGCTATCAATACAGGCAACGCTTTTGGGCGGACAGTCCCATATCCTACACAGCCTTTCCTTTGAAGCACAGGCCGGAAAACGGCTTGCCATTGTGGGAGAAAGCGGCTGCGGCAAGAGCATGACTGCCCTTGCAATACTGGGACTGCTGCCCAAAAACTGTACCGCCTCGGGGCAGCTGCTTCTTCAGGGGGAGAATCTGCTTACCATGCCTGTGGGCCAGAGAAATGCTCTGCGGGGGCGAGAGATAGTGCTCATTCCCCAAAGCGGTGCAGATTTTTTAAATCCCGTTCTTACTGTGGGCAGCCAGATGGCAGAGACACTGCGCCGTTTGGGTATCCACGGCAAAAAGAACATTGCAGCCCGCTGCCATGAGCTACTGCAGGCGGTGGGGTTTGCCGAACCTGCGGAGCTGCTGGGTAAGTACCCGTTTCAGCTTTCAGGTGGCATGGCCCAGCGGGTGGTTATGGCTATGGGCATGGCGGGGAACCCCCTCCTTGTTGTTGCCGATGAACCTACCCGTGGTGTGGACGACGAAACTGCCGCCACCTTTATGGATAGCATTGTAGATAGCTTTCCACAGGCTGCCGTCATCATTATTACCCACAACATTGCCGTAGCAAAGGCCTGTGAACGGCTGCTGGTAATGCGGCAGGGGAACCGGCTGGAGTATGGCGATACTGCGCAGATACTGAAAAACCCTGGGCATCCCTACACCCAAAGCCTCATTGATGCGCTGCCTGAAAACGGACTCAAGCTGCCGGAGGTGACGCCATGATAAAGCTTTTGGCAGCCGATGGTCTTTCCAAGGCCTACCGCTGCGGCAAACCCATTTTGGATGCGGTTTCTCTCAGCGTGGGCAGCGGGGAGATTGTCAGCATTACCGGGCGTAGCGGCGAAGGGAAGTCTACCATTGCACGCATCCTTTGCGGTGCAGTGCGCCCTGACAGTGGCAGAGCATGGCTGGAGGGCGACCTGCTTATAGGAGAAAACGGTCGATACAATCATACACTTTGTCCCCGCATACAGCTGATACAGCAGCAACCCTTTGCAGCACTGGACCCACGCCAGAAGATACTGGATGCAGTTGCCGAGCCTATCCTTGCCCACAGGCTGACCAAAACCAAGGCCGAAGCCTATAGCCGTGCAGAGGAACTGCTACGCAGCGTTTGGCTTCCAAGCGACATCTATCACCGCCTGCCTTCCCAAATATCCGGCGGACAGGCGCAGCGGGCAGTTATCGCCCGTGCCATGGGGGTAAAGCCTCGGCTGATTGTCGCCGATGAGGCTACCTCTATGCTGGATATCCTGTCCCAAGCGCAGGTTATGGGAATATTCCGTGAACTTTCAAAACAGCAGGGGATTGCCATCCTGCTTATCTCCCACGACCTACAGCTGGTAAAGGCGGTTGCCACCCGTGGCTACCACCTAAGTGACCAAAAGCTTACAGAAACAAAAGGAGACTATATAGAATGAGACGTACTACGATAAAGATAGCCGCAGCACTGCTGGCCATTGCTATGCTGGCGGGCTGTGCCCCAAAAACAACTGCACCGGATGCCTCTTCGGCTCCCCAGATAACTGTAACCCCCGAGAGCACTGCTGCTCCCACTATACGAGATACCCTTATTGTGGGAACCACCACCAAGATAGAGAAGGCAGGCCGTGACGACTACTTCTTCGATGTGCTTTCCGGCACACTAAGCCAGATGGCGCTTGTGAAGCAGCTGGAAAATGGGGAATTTGCCCCCATGGCAGCAGACTACCAGACTACCGACGCCAAAACATGGACCTTTACTATTGTAGAAGGGCTAAAGTGGCAGGATGGTACCCCCGTCACCGCCAATGACTTTAAGTTTACACTAGAATATCTGGATAAGCAGGAGGAAGGGAAGTACCTGGGAAAGTATGAAGCGGTTAACGTCAAAGACGACCGTACACTGGAACTGGTACTGAAAACCCCCAACATTCGCGCTCTTGCGGACCTTACCACCCTACGCCTTATCCCGCAGCATATATATAAGGATATAGAAAAGCTGGCAGATGCTACCGAGGAACAGGCCACACTGGGATGCGGCGCCTACAAATTTGTCAGCTTCGACCGCAGTGCCGGCGTACTGGAGTTTGTGGCAAACCGTGACTTTGGCAGCGGCAAACAACGGGTGGAGCGGGTGCTCTTTAAGATGTACGGTAACGCCGACACCATGTATATGGCACTCAAAACCGGCGAGCTGGATATGGTGTATAACTACGCAGGCGGAGTGGACCCTGTAGCTGCAGAGGACCTTGCCAAAAGCGAGAATATTACCCTTACTACGGTGAAGGATATCGGCAATACTGCGGTGCTGGTCTTTAATAACAGCAAGGCGCCCTGGAGCGACCTTACCCTGCGTATGGCAGTTTACCATGCACTGGACTATGATAAGTTCCGTGAGCTTTTTGGCTCCCCCTACAGCATCCCCGCCACAGCAGGCTTCCTGCCTGCCGGTTCGCTGGGCTATATAGACACCGCTGTGAATAAGCGCAATCTGGAAGAAAGTAAGCGACTGCTGGCACAGGCAGGAGCGGCGGACAGCAACGGCGACGGTATTCTAGAGCTAAGTGGCAAGCCCCTTTCCATAGAACTGCTTATCCGCAGCGACAAGCCTGTTTATCAGCGATATGGCGAACTGATTCAGGCAAACCTAAAAGAAGTGGGGATAGATGTATCTCTCAAGCTGGTAGAGGTGCCCCAGTTTCGCTCTATAACCGAAAAGGAACACACCAACGACGCCATGATAACCAAGTTTACAGCTTTTGGCATGGGCATGGGTGGCGGAGTAGGCACTGCCTATATGGATGGTCGCCTTACCGCCAACGCACAGGGACAGGTAAATTCCCAGGACTTCTACGAAGTTGCAGATGCACTGAAATCTGCCGATACCATGGAAAAATACAAGAAGGCCGCCGAGGATTGCCAGCGCTACTATGCAGCCAATGTCCCCGCCATCGCCCTTTACTGGGACAGCTATATTCAGGCTTATAATAGTAAGCTTTCCGGCTTTACGGTGGATGGTACCTTTGGGATACTGAACATGGACACCTGGTTTAGTATGCAATTTGAATGAAATTGACGTACTGCTTGATTTGCGTGTTCTTGTGTATCTCGATACACGTCGAAGCCTTAAATCGTCGCATTACATTCAATTTGTTTTAAATTACTGTTTCATTGAGAGTAAAATTGGTACCCTGCAATAAAGTCTGTATGAGAGGGGGAAGAGTATGAATAAAACACAAAAACGGCGGCTTTATCTTGGCCTTGTGCGCAAGGCTGCTGCGGCACTGCTCTGCCTCCTGCTTATTGTCCTTATCAATTTCTTCCTGCCCCGTATGATGCCCGGCGACCCGGTTCTCATGCTTACAGGTATGGACGAAGATGCACTGTCGCAGCAACAGTATGACGCGTATAAAGTTAAGCTGGGGCTGGATAAACCCATGTCGGAGCAGTTTTTGGACTATCTGGGGGGAATATTCACGGGAAATCTGGGCTATTCCTACCACTACAATGAACCTGTAAGCACCCTGCTCTGGCGGCGCATTCCAAATACATTGCAGCTGGCAGTACCTGCTATCCTGCTTTCGTCGTTACTGGCTGTCTGGCTGGGCTGCTCCATGGGCTACTGCCAAGGAAGCCGCCGTGAACGTCTTACCTCCTCGGTTATGATCGTACTGGATGCAGTGCCGGGCTTTTTGCTCTCCATGGTAGCGGTCTATGTATTTGCCTTTACACTGCGGTGGCTGCCGCTGGGCGGGCTCAGCTCCATTGTCCCGCCCAAGGACGCCCTCGCTGCTTTTGGGGATAGGGTATGGCATCTGCTGCTGCCGGTGCTGGTGCTTACCTTTGGCACACTCCCATCCAAATACATGCTTATACGAAATGCCGTTGCTGCCGAAAGTGACAGCCGTTATCTGCTTTATGCCAGAGCACGGGGGCTGACCTCGGGACGCATTAAATATGTCCATCTCTTTAAAAATATCTGCCCACCCTTCATTGCCATGCTGGGGGTCAATATTGGCCTTATACTGGCAGGCTCTATGATATGCGAAACTATCTTTTCCATAAAGGGTATGGGGGAGCTGTTCTACAGTGCCATAACAGCCCGGGACTTTCCCGTTATGCAGGGCTGTCTCTTTGTGACTGCGGTTACAGTGATAGCAGCTACCATGGCTGCCGATTTGGCAGTGCTGCTCATTGACCCGAAGGTGAGGTGGAACGGGTTTGAAAAATAATAAGGCGCCTCTGATAGCGGGGCTGTTCCTGCTGGCTGTTTTTGCAGCTTTCTCCCTGTTTCCACAGTATATTGCCCCCTATTCTCCCAAGGAGATGTTTGCAGCATGGCAGGGCGTCTCGCAAACTCACCTGCTGGGTACCAACGATATGGGGTATGATATTCTCTCGGAGCTTATCTACGCCACTGCCTCTACCCTAACAGTGGGCGTGGGTGCTGCCGCACTGTCCCTTGCGCTGGGCACCCTTATGGGACTGCTGGCAGGCTACCTTGGCGGTATTGCGGGGGAAGCCGCCGACCTTTGCATCAATGTATTTCTGCTGATACCCATGCTCCCCGCCGCTGTGGTAGTGGCAGCCTTTCTAGGTGCAGGCAGCGATAAACTCATATTAACCATAGGACTTTTGGGGTGGTGCTCCACCGCCAAAACGGTGCGGGCACGGGTGCGGCAGCTTCGGGAAGCCCCCTTTACCGAGGCACTTTCCATTCTGGGCATCCCCAAATACAAAATACTCTTTTCTCATATCCTAAAAAACATTACAGAACTGCTGGTTGCCCGCTTTATTATGTCGGTAGCAGGGTGTATACTTACAGAAGCAACCCTTAGCTTTATAGGACTGGGAGACCCCACCCATGTTACATGGGGCGGTATGATTAGTTTGGCCTACAAGCGGGGGGGATTTGCCAAAGGTGCAGCCAATTGGTTTTTGGCACCCGGGCTTTGCATCACCCTTTCGGTGCTGGCCTTTTACGGCATCAGCCGTTATCTGGAAAGCCGCAGTGTACAGGTTGCAGGGCGGGAAGATTAGTTTACGGAGGTTACCATGAAACATAAAACACGTTATTTTTCCGAGGTTCACGCCTCTAAGGACAGCCAGCTCTTTGGTACAGCGGTGGAGGTGCAGGACAGCCCCCAGATTACCGAGCTGCAAGCGGCCCTTGCCGACTACCCCAAGGATTATAACCTGCATATACAGCTTGCAGGGGCACTGGGCAACCAGCTGCGCTACCTGGAAGCCATAGAGCTGCTTTCCGCAGCCATTACGCTGGAGCCGGAAAACCCCGTAGCATACCGCAAGCGTGCTCCACGGTAT
The DNA here is from genome assembly GCA_036645835.1 of Angelakisella sp. Taxonomy (GTDB): domain Bacteria; phylum Bacillota; class Clostridia; order Oscillospirales; family Ruminococcaceae; genus Angelakisella. The sequence continues at coordinate 194,244 of JAVXNK010000001.1, forward strand.
TTTAGCACCCTACAGTTTGAGGCAGCCTACAGCGACTACAGCTACTGCGACCGCCAAAACCCGGGTACCATGGATGTTCTTTACAGGCTGGGCATCCTCTGTGTCGCTATGAGGCGGTATGAGGAGGCAAAGCGCTGTATGGCACGCTGCATAGAACTTACCGAGAATGACGGTGAAATGCAGGTTGCCTCTATCTACTGGTATCTGGCGGCATGGGTTCGCTGCCACGGTGAAAATGAACCAAACCTGGGTGCAGCAGCCTACCACAGTGACATGGAGGTAGGACACCACTTTGCCTACAAGGCAGGGGTGGAGCTGCTCTGCGGACTGAAAACCCCCGAAGAAACACTGGCTGTCATTGACGACAGCGTGGACGATTTGGATCACAGCATGATACTCTACGGGGTATACCTATACCATGTAGCCAACGACAATAACGAGGCTGCACAAAGTGCCATGGACAGGCTTCTTGCACGGGATTACTACTGGGCGGGCTTTGCTTATATTGCAGCCTATGCCGACAGGTACGGTACCAAGGCTCCCACAGGGGAGCAGCTGCCTACTGCGGTTCCCGCCAGCCTCTACGAATATTTTAAGCAAAACCAGAGGGTTGCGCTTGCCTTTTCCGGCGGAGCCGACTCTGCTTATCTGCTTTATGCAGCCAAAGCCTCCGGTTGTGCCATCAAGGCATACTATGTGAGCAGTGCATTTCAGCCCCGGTTTGAGCTGGAGGATGCAGAGAAGCTTGCAAAGCAGCTGGATGTGCCCATGGAGGTCATTACACTGGATGTGCTGGCAAACGAAGTGGTGCGGGCAAACCCCGCAAACCGCTGCTATTACTGCAAGTCTGCCGTCTTTGGGCAGATAGTTGCTAGGGCTGCGGCTGACGGTTTTTCATTGCTTATGGACGGTACCAATGCTTCGGACGATGTAAACGACCGTCCGGGTATGCGGGCGCTTGCCGAGCTTTCGGTAAGCTCACCTCTGCGGGAAGCGGGCATCACCAAAGCGCAGCTGCGGGAATATTCCCGCAAAGCGGGACTGTTCACTTGGGACAAGCCTTCCTATGCCTGCTTGGCTACCCGCATCCCTACGGGTACCGCCATCGACCCGGATACTCTGCACAGGGTGGAGCAGGGTGAACAATACCTAGCACTGCACGGCTTTACCGACTTCCGCCTGCGGGTAATGGGCAATACCGCCAAGCTACAGCTGACGGAGGAACAGTTTCCGCTGCTCATGCAGCACCGCAGTGAAGTATACAAAGCACTTTCAGAGCAGTTTGCCCAGGTAGTACTGGACCTTATGCCAAGAGTGAAAGGGGACTAAACTATGACAAAGCAGGACATTCTGGAGCTTTTGCACGCAGTTAAAAACGGAGAGGCCACCCCCGAGGAAACTATGACCAAGCTAAAGCTGAGTCCCTTTGAGGATTTGGGCTATGCAAAGCTGGACTACCACCGTGCGGTGCGGCAGGGCAGCGGAGAGGTCATCTACGGTGCGGGCAAAACCCCCGAGCAGATAGACGGCATTGTTCGCCGTATGAGTGCCGATGGCATACGGGACATTCTCATTACCCGCATGTCCCCCGAGGCCGCAAAGCTGGTAGAGCAGAGTACCCCTCTTGTCTATCACCCCATTCCACGGATAGGCATTGCCGCACCGCTGACAGAGCGCCGTGCGGTGGGCAACATCGTCATTGCCTCCGGCGGTACCAGTGATATGGCGGTTTGCGAAGAAGCAGCCCTCACCGCAGAGCTACTGGGCAACCGCGTTACACGGCTCTATGACGTAGGCGTTTCGGGACTGCACCGTTTGCTGTCTCATATGGATGTACTGGCGCAGGCTCGGGTGGTCATTGCGGTAGCCGGAATGGAGGGTGCCCTTGCCAGCGTAGTGGGTGGTTTGGTGGATTGCCCCGTCATCGGGGTACCTACCAGTATTGGTTACGGGGCAAACTTCGGCGGTGTTTCGGCACTGCTGTCCATGCTCAATTCCTGTGCCAGCGGTGTCAGCGTTGTGAATATTGACAATGGCTTTGGTGCAGCATACCAAGCCAGCATGATAAACCAGATGGGAAGTGGAGTTGGCGTATAGCCAATATAAATTAGTCAGCGTTACAGAAAGGACAATGCTATGAAAACACTATACTTGGACTGTAATATGGGTGCCGCAGGGGATATGCTTATGGCGGCACTACTGGAGCTTGTACCTGCGCCCGACAGCTTTGTCACACGGCTGGGTTATCTGGGTATCCCCGGTGTAAAGGTCACCCGGGAGTCCTCGGTCAAGTGCGGTATTACCGGTACACACCTATCGGTTACCGTAGGAGGCATAGAAGAGGAGAGTGCGGATGCCCATGGGCATAGCCACAGTCATGGGGGCCATACCCATAGCCACGGTGGACATACCCACAGCCATGCAGATGGGGAAGGGGAGCACACCCACGGCAGTATGGAGGAAACCGAACAGATTATAACAGCACTACCTGTATCAAAATGGGTGCAGCAGTCGGCTCTGTCGGTTTACCGCCTGATAGCCGAGGCGGAGTCCAAGGTGCATGGCGTGCCTGTTTCACAGGTGCATTTTCACGAGGTAGGCAGCATGGATGCTATTGCAGACATTGTAGGTGTTTGTATGCTGCTGGAGGAGCTTGCTCCCGATAAAATTGTAGCTTCCCCTGTCCATGTGGGAAGCGGACAGGTACACTGTGCCCACGGCATTCTGCCTGTGCCTGCACCTGCCACCGCTGACATTCTGCGCGGTATTCCCTGTTACGGCGGGGAGGTAAAGGGTGAACTTTGCACCCCTACAGGAGCAGCCCTGCTACGGCACTTTGTCACCCAGTTTGGAAGTATGCCTCCCATGACTATGGAGAAGATAGGCTACGGCATGGGTAAAAAGGATTTTGAAGCCGCCAACTGCGTCCGCGCCATACTGGGTAGGGATAGCGGAGAAGCGGGGGCCAATGACTGCGTCACCGAACTTTGCTGCAACCTGGATGATATGACAGGGGAGGCCATTGGGTTTGCCTGTGAGCAGCTTTTACAGGGGGGTGCACTGGATGTGTTCACACTTCCTATCGTCATGAAGAAGAGCCGTCCCGGGCAGCTGCTTACCTGCATTGTAAAACCCGAGGATGCCGACCGGATTGCGGCATTGCTGCTACGGCATACCACCACCTTTGGTGTACGCCGCAGAAGCTGTGACCGTTACATTCTGGACCGCCATATGGAAGAGCTTGCTACCCCCTACGGCAGTATACGAGTAAAAACCGGGAGAGGCTACGGAGTGGAGAAATCCAAGCCGGAATATGAGGACTTGGCTCTAGCTGCCCGTCAGGCGCAGGTATCCATTGGGGAAGTGCTACAGTCGCTGTGGGGAACTGGCGGTAAGTAGATATGGATATTTTTGGTGTTAAATAATTTTATAAAATATGTGCGAACATTAGTAGTCTTTTTCTGTTTTTTTGTAACTATTAAGAAATATTGAGTGACATTTGACAAATATTATGCTATTGTATAACTATAACTTGCCAAAAGAATAAGTTTCATTTATAGGACAGTTTGAATGGAGTGCAGTAGTATGAAAACTATCAAAAGTAAAATCATGAGTGCCATTATCCTAGTTGTAGTAGTTTCTCTGGTGACGCTTGGTTCTGTATCCTTGTGGCTTACAAACAACGCAACCGGCGACGCCTTGAGCAGAACCATGACCCAAACCGCTAAAATTACAGGTGAACGGGTTTCGCAGGAACTGCAACTTTACAAAAACATTGCAATGGAAGCGGGAATGATGCCGGAAATTGCCGATTCTAATATTCCCACTGCTTACAAGTCTGCGGTAATCAAGCGCAAATCCGAAGAATATGGTCTTTCTCGGGGAAATATTTTAGGTGTAGACGGCGTCAGTATGTTTGACGGCAAGAACTATAGTGACCGGGAATATTTTGTGGAAGCCATGAAGGGTAACTCCTTTGTTTCCGACCCACTAATTAGCAAAACAACCGGTGAGCTTAGCATTATAGTGGCTGCACCCATCTGGAAAAATGGCATCCTCAATTCACAAGTTATCGGTGTGGTCTACTTTGTGCCCAAGGAAACGTTCTTGACTGATATTGTAACCTCCATTCAAATTAGCTCCGGTGGTTCAGCCTACATTCTTAATAAGATGGGCGTCATTGTTGCTCATAAGGAAGTGGAGCGGGTAAAGAATAACGAGAATATCTTTGAACTGGCTAAGACAGACACCTCCTTAGAACAGCTGGCCGCCCACCATCAGAAGATGATAGCGGGTGAAATAGGCTTTGACACCTACTCTATAGGCGGTGTGAAAAAGTTTCTGGCCTTTGCACCTATTAGCAGTTCCAACGGCTGGAGCATCGGCATAAACGCTCCTACAAAGGATTTTGCCCAGCAGGTTACTTTAAGCTTTTATGTTATTATCGCTATGGTGATTATCTTTATCATTTTAGCATCGCTGGTAGCCGCAGTCATTTCCGGGAAGATAAGCCGTCCCATAAAGCAGTGTGCACAGCGGCTGGATCTGCTTGCACAGGGTGACTTTACTTCGCCGGTACCTACTACCAAGTCCAAGGATGAAACAGGACGGTTGTTGCAGGATCTGGATAGAACAGTACAGAGCCTACATACCATTACCAAGGATGTTTCCATGCACCTGAAACGCATTGCCGGCGGCAACCTTGCTACCGAGCTTACCATGGATTACCATGGTGACTTTGCAAAACTGCGTGTTTCTATGGAGAGTATCCTTACAGGGCTCAATGTAACTCTTTCTCAGATTAATGTTTCCGCAGAGCAGGTGTCCAGTGGTTCGGGTCAGGTTTCGGATGGTGCACAGGCGCTTTCTCAGGGTGCTACCGAACAGGCCAGTGCCATACAGGAGCTTTCTGCCACCATAGGGCTTATTTCCGACAAGGTTCAGGCCAATGCCAAGAATGCCCAGAATGCGAAGAATACCGCTGACAAGACAGGGCAGGAGCTTACCCGCAGCAATGCCAAGATGAACGAAATGATTACCGCTATGGGTGATATCAGCAATAAATCCGGCCAGATTGGCAAGATTATTAAGACCATTGAGGACATTGCCTTCCAGACCAATATCCTTGCCCTTAACGCAGCTGTAGAGGCTGCCCGTGCGGGCGCCGCAGGCAAGGGCTTTGCAGTGGTTGCCGATGAAGTACGAAACCTTGCCAGCAAGTCGGCAGAGGCTGCCAAGAACACCACAGCCCTTATTGGTGAAACGGTGAAGGCAGTAGGGAATGGCACACGCATTGCCGACGATACGGCAAAGTCTATCCTTGCAGTGGTGGATGAAGCAAAGCTGGTTATCAGCCTGGTAGATGAGATTGCCGCAGCTTCGGAAGAGCAGGCAAGCTCCATAGGCGAGCTTACCAACGGCATTGAACAGATTGCTTCTGTGGTGCAGACAAACTCCGCTACTGCGGAGGAAAGTGCAGCTGCCAGTGAGGAGCTGTCCTCTCAGGCACAGATGCTTCAGGAGTTGGTAGGCCAGTTTACCTTGCAGGATGAACTAAAATCCTATTAATAGTAACAAAAAAACCAAAGGGTGCGGCGGGAATTTTCCCGCCGCACCCTATTTTTATAGTTGATGTTACTTGCGAATATCCAGTAGCTTCTGTTTCAGTTCGGTTTCTATTCTGCCCAGTTCCAGCTCGGCAGAACGGCGTCTGGCACGTCCGTCCTCCTGTATCTTCATCACTTCGTCCAGTGTGGATATTAGCGATTCGTTGGTTAGCTTCAGCGTTTCAATATCGATAATGCCGCGTTCGCTTTCCTTAGCGGTAGCCACGGTAGCCATCTTTAGCGTCTGTGCGTTCTGGCGCAGCAGCTGGTTGGTCATATCGGTAACCTCTCGCTGTGCCTCTGCCGCCTGCTGAGAGTGGTTAACACCCAGTGCCAGCAGTATCTGGCTTTTCCACAGAGGAATGGTATTCACCAGGGTGGATTGTATCTTTTCAGACATCAGGGTATCGTTGCTCTGCACCAGACGTATCTGAGGAGCCATCTGTAGCGAAACGGTGCGTGTCAGCTCTAGGTCGTGCAGCTTACGCTCAAAACGGTTACACAGCCCGGAAAGGTCGTTGGCTGCCTGTGCATCTTCGGGTAGGCCGCTCTTCTGGGCTTTTTCTATAAGTGCAGGAAGCTCGGTGCTGCGTACAGTATCCAGCTTCTTCTTACCGGCCAGTATATACATGGAGAGTTCCTTAAAATAGCTGGTGTTCAGCTGGTACATCTTATCCAGCATAGAAACATCCTTTAGCAGCTGTATCTGGTGTCCCTCTAAAACGGTGCAGATGCGGGTAATGTTCTCTTCGGCTTTTCCGTATTTGGCCTTTAAGCTGGTAATCTTGTTGGAGGTCTTTTTAAAGATGCCTAAAAAGCCTTTTTCCTCCTCGGGGGCATCCATGCTTTTTAGCTCGGAAACGACGCCTGAAAGCATTTCTCCAAGCTCACCCAAATCCTTTGTGCGCACATTGCCAAGAGCGGTTTCGGAAAAGTCGGCAATCTTCTTTTGGGCGCCTGCGCCGTACTGCAGCACAACGCTGGAATTACCAAGGTCTATTTTGGCGGCGAAGTCCTCCACCATCTTTTTTTCCTCGGGGGACAGCATGCTGTCGTCAAAGGAGGGTTTAGCAAGATTTTCCTGTACAGGGGGTGTTGCTACCTGGGGAAGCTCTTCTGCGAAGGGCTCAAAGGTGAGGGTGGGTTCGGCGGTCAGTAGTATCTCCTGAGGGTCGTTTAGGCTTTTTTCCATCTTACTGTATTCCTCCTGCGGCATTATTTTCATTAGTGGCGGCAAAGTCCTGGGCGGTAAGCCCCTCCTGCGCCAACATAGTCTCCAGTGCGGAAATATCGCTTGTGATGTCATACATCTCATGCTCGAAAAGGTCATCCAGCAGGTTTTCAAAGGCCAGATTAATTGTATCCAGTGCTCCTTCTATCTCATGCATGGCAGTGCTTACGTTTTCACCCCGCACAGCATGGGCCTCAAACTTTCCGTAGGCCTCCAGCAGCTTTAGGGTGGTGGGTAGGTAGTAGCTCATTAGACGGCGCAGGTCACCCTGCTTTTCGGGATGTTCGGACACATAGTCAAATATCTTGGAAACAGTGCCTTCCAGTTGTGCAATCTTTTGCGACACCGCTTCGCCCTTTATGAAACGGTTGGCGGTGTTTATCCGGTCGATGTAGGCTCTGCCCTCCAGAATAATGGTATCCACAGGGGAGGCTGTGGCAGAAGGCTCCGGAGCAAGGGCAGGGGCAGACTCCTTAGGGGCAGCAACCGCTTTTTGCTTCCTGTTTTTCTTAGAAAGGGCACGGCTTTTCTGCTCTGCCAGCAGATACTGGCTGTAGGTTTCTTCGTCCAGTATAATGCAGGACTTGTCCGCATCCAGATGTGCATTTGGGAGCTTTCCGGAATCTATCATGCGGCGCAGGTCGCGGGCGATAAAGGCTTTGGATTTGTCGGTAATAATAGAAAGCTGTTCCAGTGGGTACATCTTGCATCCGCCAAACAGCCGGAGATATTCGGAGTAACGCTTTGCACGCCTGCGCAGGGATGAACCTTTGGCGAGCAAAAAGGCGGAACCGGTGGCACCTAAACCCAAAAGCCATCCAAATGTCAGGGCTACAGGTCCTAAGGCTGCTGAAAAAAGCACCTGCCCCGTGGCGTAGAGCGCAGCAAACACGATTCCCATTACAGTAGTAAGCCCTGCAAAAACAGTACCCAGTACAGTAAGGACAATGCCGTCCACGCTTTTAACGGAGGCGGGTACGGGCGCACCGCCATATTGTACAGCAGTGTGACGCTGATGCTGGGGACGATGCTCAGGGCGACGTGAAGGCCGTGGTGGAGGGGGAGGAATGGCAGTGCCGGACTGTGTAAACTCCCGCCCCATTTGGGTTAGTTCGTTTACAATTTCGTCAATGCTCCCCTTTAGGTGCTGAATATCCTCGGGTTTAATAGCACCCCGCACGCTTTCTTCTATCTCCCGCCCCAAGTTGTGCAGATCATATCGGTATCTCATGTTTTAGCTCCTCTGTGTGATAAAGCATAAGTATATCTTATCGGTCCGATGAGATATACTTGCACATGCAGCGGGGTTGCCGCGTGCATTTAAACGAAGGCCGCCATAGACAACCTCGCCAATATTATAAAAAGCACGCTTCCCATAATATAAGTATAGCTCAATCTATTATAGTATACAGACATTAAAAATACAAGAAAGGACAGGATAAAATATTGGCAAGCTTCTGCGTTTTTTTGCCTTGTTTTTCTAGTTTAAGGAAATTCATTTCCCCAGAATACGGAAGTATATTGTGTTTTTCGTAAAAAGCCTATATAATGTAGCAAGAAGGCGTGGTGATTGTATGGATAGGCAAAAGCCCAAACTTGCACTGTTTGTTATAGTGGGGCTTATTTTACTAACATTATTTACGTCTTTTTCTTATCTTGGGTATGTGGCCAAAACCCTGACAAATGTTCCTGCCGTGCATATGCAGGAGGTAGCCACACAGGATGCCAACCTGATAGCCCAGCAAAGCCCAAGCAATATGGATACTATGCGCGCAAACATTATTAAAGGCACCATGCTCTTTATCTTTTTCATTGCCATACTCTTTGTAGCTGTACTCATCTATATCTTTCAGTCGCACAAGAAGGCAAGCATGGAGATTGCAAAGCTGGCCTATTATGATACTCTTACCGGTGCTCCCAATGCAGAGAAATTTCGTTTGGATGCCCGCTCCCTGATACACCGCTACGGTGCAAGCAGGTATATATTGCTCTATATGGATACCCGTCGGTTTCGCTTTTTCAACAAGGACTTTGGATACGAAGCAGGGGACGAATATCTGATACACATGGCTAAGGTGCTTGGTGAGGCGGTTACGGAAAATGAAACCTTTGCCCGCATTTCCGGAGACATGTTTGTTTTACTACACAGGCGCAAGGACAGCAGCGACACGGGCACAGAGCTTTGGATAAATTTGCAGGATAGAATTGTACACTGTCCTATGGTGAATGACAACCGATATACACTGCGGCTCAACTGCGGCGTATATGAGCTTACCCGTGATATCACCAATGTTCAGACGGCAATAGACCGGGCGAATATTGCCCGTAAAGCGCTGAAGGACCGCTACGATATTGATATTATTGTCTACAACGAGGACATGCAGCAGCAGATAGACAATGAAAAGGAGATAGAGCAGTGCATGCACGCGGCTCTGGAACATGACGAGTTTACCCCTTATATGCAGCCCAAGTACAATTTGGAGGATGGTACGGTAGTGGGTGCCGAGGCTTTGGTGCGTTGGATAAGGCCCGATGGCACCATTATTCCTCCCGATGAGTTTATCCCCCTGTTTGAAAAGAACGGGTTTATACTGGAGCTGGATCTTTACATGCTGGAGTCGGTTTGCAGTTATATGCGGGCACAGATAGACAGTGGTATCTGTCCTGTACCCACCTCTATCAACCAGTCCCGCTGTTATATGTATAACCAGGACTATGTAGAAACTATCTGCGCCATTATTGAAAAATACAATATTCCACCCCGGCTTATCGAGTTTGAAATAACCGAAAATATTGCCTATAAAAACATGGATAAGCTCATTTTGGTTATAGAAAAATTAAGCGCCAATGGCTTCCAACTGTCGCTGGATGACTTTGGTTCAGGCTATTCCT
>JAVXNK010000001.1:204072-335044 GCA_036645835.1 Angelakisella sp.
TTAAGCGCCAATGGCTTCCAACTGTCGCTGGATGACTTTGGTTCAGGCTATTCCTCGTTGAATGTCCTAAAGGACCTAAGGGTACATGTGCTGAAGCTGGATAGAGTGTTTCTGGGGAAAACCATTGACACCGAGCGTGGCAAGACGGTTATTGCCAATATTATTCGTATGGCAAAGGAGCTTTCTATCGACGTAGTGGCAGAAGGCGTGGAAACCGCAGAACAGGTAGATTTCCTGCGCAGCTCCAACTGCGATATGGCACAGGGCTTTTACTTCTCGCGTCCTGTACCCATGGAGAACTTTGAAGCAATGCTGGAAAGGCAGGAGGAGACTGTCACAGTATGATATTTGATATTCATAAATGCAGGCTTTGTCCCCGACGCTGCGGGGCGGACCGTACTACATCTATAGGTTTCTGCGGAGGCGGCGATACCGTAAGGGTGGCGAAAGCCACCCTTCATATGTGGGAGGAGCCCTTTATAAGCGGTACCCGCGGTTCCGGTACCGTCTTCTTTTCCGGCTGTCCTCTGCGCTGCTGTTTTTGTCAGAACAGTGCCATCAGCCGTGAAAATTTTGGAGAAGCCATAACAACAGAGCGGTTGGCTGATATCTTTCTAGAGCTTGCCGGGCAGGGCGCCCACAATATTAATTTGGTCAGTCCCACCCAGTATCTGCCGTGGATAGTAACAGCTCTTGAGCAGGTGCGCGGCAGCCTGCACATTCCCGTGGTCTACAATACTGGTGGCTACGAACAGCCCCATGCCATTAAAAGCCTTGCAGGGCTGGTGGATATCTACCTACCGGACTTTAAATACAAAAGTGGGGAGCTTGCAGAACGTTACTCTGCCGCATCCGACTACTTTGATGTGGCCTCTGCCGCCATTGATGAGATGGTTCGCCAAACGGGCCCTGCCGTGCTGGATAGCGACGGTATGCTGCGCAGCGGTACAGTCATCCGCCACCTGGTACTGCCGGGCAGCCGTGAGGACAGCAAGGCGGTGGTGCGGCATATAGCAGAGCGATGGGGGAATGCTGTAACAGTAAGCCTTATGAGCCAGTACACGCCCCAGCATTACAGCGGAGACATTAAAGAACTGCATCGACCCGTCAGCAGCTTTGAGTACAATCAGGTGGTGGAGTTGGCTTCGGAGCTGGGACTATGTGGCTTTATGCAGGAGCGAAGCTCGGCAAAACGGGAATACACACCCTGTTTTGATCTTTCTGGTGTACTTTCGGAGGATAAGCCGCAAAAGTCTTAAAAAAACACTTGCATTACCTATGTCTTTATGATATTATAGTTGGGCATGAGAACTGTCAGGAGTACTTGGCAGGTTTTGATGTTGACCACCATAGGGTAGGTCACACATTAAACTGGGCAGTCCGCTATCCAAGAGACCGCGATATGGTCTCCTTGAAATAACTTCTTAGAAGTAGTTTCCTGTGTGGTATGAATGCTTGGACATTATAAGGAGGAAGAAACAGTATGGACGCTCTAAAGCTTATAGCAAGCAGCAGCATTAAAAGCGAGCTCCCCGTAGTAAATGTGGGAGACAGTGTAAGAGTACAGGTTAAAATTAAGGAAGGCGAGCGCGAGAGACTCCAGGCTTTCGAAGGCACAGTAATTGCCAAGAAGCACGGCGGCATCTCCGAGACCTTTACAGTACGTCGTCTTTCCCATGGCGTTGGCGTGGAAAGAGTATTCCCCATCCACAGCCCAAATGTACACAGTGTTGAGATTATCCGTAACGGACGTGTACGCAGAAGCAAGCTCTACTACCTGCGTGACCGTGTTGGTAAAGCGGCTAAAGTTAAAGAAGCACTTCGCTAAGTGTCGCAGAAAAGAGGACAGAATATGTCCTCTTTTTTACTATATATGAAGGAAATACAAGATAACGGCCATTTGGTTCGTTATCTATAGCAAACGGTGGAAGGAGGGGTTGTGTGGAGTATAAGGAACAGCAGGAAACTGTACCTTTGCAAAACAGAACCGACAACCGCACTGAAAGCTACTCGCTGAAAAAAAGTATTTTGAGTATTCTGACTTCAGTGGTGCTGTCGGTATGTATTTTTTCACTGATAGCCATGTATTTTAAGCCCACCCTTACCCATGGATATTCCATGAAGCCAACCCTCACCGAAGGAGACAGAGCCATAGCCATGGTGCGCCGCTATACCCCCGCCTATGGTGATGTGGTAATTATAAGGGACCTGCACAAGGCAGACAAGTTTTTGGTAAAACGCATCATTGGCCTTTCCGGCGACCTGATTGATATTGATTTTAGCACCGGTGTGGTTACCCGAAACGGTGTGGTCATTGAGGAACCGTATATCCCCGAGCCCACTACCACCCCCGGCGATGTGACATTCCCACTGGCAGTGCCAGAGGGGCATGCCTTCGTCATGGGGGACAACCGCAACCATTCCACCGACAGCCGCACCACCTACACAGGTACCATCCCTGTGGAAAATATTGAAGGCAAGGTGCTTTTTCGTTTTCATCCCATAGAAAAATTTGGCGTTATTAAATAAATTCTCCAAAGGAGGTTCATCATGTCTGAAATTGTATCGGTTCAGTGGTTTCCCGGACACATGGCAAAAACACGCAGGCTTATGGAGGCAAATCTGAGACTGGTGGATTTGGTAGTGGAGCTTACCGATGCCAGAATACCCGCTTCCAGCCGCAATCCGGAAGTGGATAGAATCATAGGGCAGAAGCCCCGTATTCTGGTTATGAATAAGGCAGACTCGGCAGACGAGGCTGTTACCCAAAAGTGGCTGGCGTGGTACAAAGCACAGGGCGTTACTGCCATAGCTACCGACTGCCGCAGCGGAAAAGGCCTTAATAAGCTGGTTGCTGTAGTGCGGGAAGTGCTTAGCGAAAAGATAGCTCGCTGGGAAAGCCAGGGTATGGCAGGCAGAACCATTCGTCTTATGATTGTGGGTATTCCCAATGTGGGAAAGTCCTCGCTCATTAACCGTATGGCAGGCGGTCACAAGGCCAAGGTGGAGGATCGCCCCGGCGTTACCCGTGGCAAACAGTGGGTAAGCCTAGAAAGCGGTATAGAGCTGCTGGATATGCCCGGTGTGCTCTGGCCCAAATTTGAGGACAGGTTGGTAGGCGAACGCCTTGCCTTTACGGGTGCCGTAAAGGATGATATACTGGATGTAGAGCATCTGGCAGTGCGGCTTATCGAGGTGTTGCAGCAACCCTATGGTGACATGCTGGCACAGCGGTACAAGCTTACCGCCGAAGAGGTACGGGAGAATGAAAGTTACGACGTACTGGAGCTTATCGGCAAGCGCAGAGGAATGCTGGTACCCGGCGGAGGCATCAATACCGAGCGTGCCGCCATTATGGTAGTGGATGAATTCCGCAGCGGCGCACTGGGTCGTGTTACACTGGAAGCACCCCCTACACCTGACAAATAAAGGAATGATGACAATGACCTTTGAGGAACTTTTGCAGTTTGATGCGCAGTACAGCGGCAGTGGCGCAGTGTGCGGACTGGATGAGGCAGGGAGAGGCCCGCTGGCAGGGCCAGTTTTTGCCGCTTGCGCCATACTAAAACCCGGGGTCACCATAGAGGGCCTCAATGATTCCAAAAAGCTTTCGGAAAAAAAGCGTGAGCGCATCTTTGAACAGCTGATAGAAGGGGATACTGCATGGTACGGCATTGGAGCCGCCACCCCTGCTGAAATAGATGAAATTAACATTCTGCAAGCTACCTTTTTGGCAATGAATCGTGCTTATGCCGCCATGGCAGAGCAGCCGGACTGTCCTCCTGCCATACTGGCGCTTGTGGATGGCAACCGTGACCCACACCTGCCCGTTCCCAGCGAACTGGTGGTGAAGGGAGACGGTAAATCGGCCGCTATAGCCACAGCTTCGGTGCTGGCAAAGGTCAGCCGTGACCGCTATATGCTGGAACTGCACAAGCACTACCCTCAGTACGCACTGGATAAGCATAAGGGCTACCCAACCAAGGAGCACTACGCTGCCATAGAAGCCAACGGCATTGCCCCCATACACCGTATCAGCTTTTTAAAGAAGCTTACGGGTGAGCGGTAATGGCAGAGCAGGGCTATAAAAAGCAGACAGGGGACAGGGGTGAGGGTGCCGCTGCCGACTATCTGGTGAAAAACGGCTACCGTATCCTTGTACGCAACTGGCACTGCAAGGGCGGTGAACTGGATATTGTAGCAACCAAGGGCGACGTGATTGCCTTTGTGGAGGTAAAGACACGCCAGCCGGATGCACTGGTATCCCCTTTGGCGGCGGTAAACTACCAGAAGCAGCGCAGGGTGATACGCTCTGCCATGGCTTACCTTAGTTGCCATAGCTTCGACCTTCAGCCGCGGTTTGACGTAGCGGCGGTAACAGTGGAAGACAGCAACTATACAGTAGAATATTGGGAGGCGGCCTTTGATGCCTCCGCCAATTGGTAAACTTCAGTAATACTGTTCTCCAATTAGAATATGAAAAATCATATTCTAATTATGGCACTATGCGCCATGCCGCTGTTAGCGGCGGAGACAGTATCAAACGACATCTCCACGGCGGATGCCGCTGCACAGCATAGCTGTGCGAATAAAAATGAAAATTACATTTTTATTTGAGATTAGTATAAGAGGTGATGACAGATGAACTACATCAGTACAAGAGACAGCAGTAACAAGGTAAGCGCAGCAGAGGCTATCCTGCGGGGCATTGCTCCCGACGGTGGGCTCTACCTGCCCGAAACCCTTCCGCAGATAGACCAAAGCTTTCTGGAACGGCTCTGCTCTATGCAGTATACCCAGCGGGCCAAGGAGGTGCTTCGGCTCTTCCTAACCGACTATACCGACGCTGAAATCAGCGCATGTGTAGATGCGGCCTACGGCAGCGGCTTTGACGACAACCGCCCAGCCCCTCTTTCCAGCCTCACGGGCAGCAACTACTTTTTGGAGCTGTGGCATGGTCCCACCTGCGCCTTCAAAGACATGGCGCTTCAGCTTCTGCCCGAGCTTCTCACCACTGCCATCCGCAAGATAGGGGAGCAGAAGGAAGCAGTCATACTGGTAGCCACCTCCGGTGATACCGGAAAAGCTGCCTTGGAGGGCTTTCGTGATGTTTCCGGCACCAAGATTATGGTGTTCTACCCCGAGCACGGGGTCAGCAATATGCAGAAGCGGCAGATGTACACCCAACAGGGTGAAAATGTCAATGTGGCAGCCATAGAAGGCAACTTCGACGATGCCCAGACAGGGGTAAAGGCTATTTTTGGCGATAAGGCGCTTGCAAAGCAGCTTGCCGACTGCGGATATATCCTTTCCAGTGCAAACTCCATCAACTGGGGCAGGCTTTTGCCGCAGATTGTCTACTACATTAGCGCCTACTGCGACCTTATCGAGGGCGAGGAGCTGGCCATGGGTGAGCAGGTCAATTTCTGCGTACCAACGGGCAACTTCGGCAACATCCTTGCCGCCCACTATGCCCGCAGAATGGGTCTTCCCATTAAAACACTGGTTTGTGCATCCAACGCCAACAACGTGCTTACCGATATTATCCGCACCGGCGTATACGACCGCAACCGTCCTTTCCACGCTACCATTTCCCCATCCATGGATATTCTCATATCCAGTAATCTGGAGCGGCTGCTCTTTGAGCTTTGCGGCTGTTTGGACAGTGTTCTGCGTGACCTCATGCAGCAGCTTTCCGAAACAGGAAGGTTTACACTGCCGGTGTCAGCCAAGGCTGCCCTACAGGCCGGTTTCTGGGGAGGCTGTTGCGACGACACTGCCACCAAGGCCACCATAGGAACTGTTTTTGAAGAGTACTCCTACCTCTGTGACCCCCACACTGCCGTAGCGGCAAATGTGGCAGAGCAGTATAAGAAAGCTACAGGGGATGATACCCCCATGGTCATTGTATCCACCGCCAGCCCCTATAAGTTTGCTGACAGCGTGCTGGAGGCACTGGGCGCCACGGGGCTTCCGGAAGATGATTTCCGTAGGGCAGAACAGCTGGAGCAACTTTCCGGCACTGCAATTCCCGAAGCCATTACCGCACTGGAGCAGGCGGAACGGCGGTTTACACAGGTCTATGAAACGGCACAAATGACCGATGCGGTAAAGCGGTTTCTACGCATCTAATCGATAGGGAAGGAGAGAGCGGGTATGATTTATGCAATAGGCGACCTGCACCTTGCCCTCTCCGCGCCTAAACCCATGGATATCTTTCGCGGCTGGGATGGCTACATGGAAAAGCTGGAGCAAAGCTGGCGGCAGACCGTCACCGACACAGACACCGTGGTGGTGGCAGGGGATGTATCCTGGGCTATGAAGCTGACGGAGGCAGAGGCAGATTTTTCGTTTTTGGAAAGTTTGCCCGGGCGTAAGCTGCTTATGAAGGGAAACCACGACTACTGGTGGAGCACCCGCAGCAGAATGGAGAGCCAATTTGAAGCTTTTGGTTTAAAGTCGCTGCAAATACTCCATAATAGTGCGGTACTAGCAGATGGCGTAGCCCTCTGCGGCTCCCGCGGTTGGATGTTTGAAAACGGGGAGTCCCACGACCGGAAGATTGTGGAACGGGAAGCAGGACGGATTGCCATGTCGCTGAAAGCGGCAGAGGAAAGCAGCAGCGGTACCGCTGTGGAAAAGCTGTTGTTTCTGCATTATCCCCCCATTTTTGGCAACCAGGTGATACCGGAATTCTTCGATGTTATGGAACAGTATGGTGTAAAGCGCTGCTACTATGGGCATCTTCATGGGCCGGCGCTCCACGAAGCCTTCTGCGGAAGCTACAGAGGAGTGCAGCTTAGCCTTATATCGGCAGACTATTTGGGCTTTGCCCCGCTGCGGATAAATATTGCGGAAAATGATTCCTAAACCGTATAGAAAGAACCTTTTTGCCAGACATCTTCACGATAAATTCATTAAAAACAGTAGCTTTTATTGCCTGTGTGTGATATACTAAATAAGATTTTGAAATATTTTCTGGAGGACGAATTGATGAAACTGATTGCCAACAATAAGATTGACACCAACCTGCACGAGCTGCAAATCCGCGTAGATGGTGCCGAGTACAAGGATGCACTGGAAAAATCCTTTGCTAAAAACTCCAAAAAACTCAATGTTCCCGGTTTCCGTAAGGGCAAGGCTCCCAGAGCTATGATCCTGAAGCTGGTGGGCGAGGAATATTTTTATGATGATGCTATAAACAGCACCTACCAGGAGGCTTATTCCGCAGCACTGGACGAGTCCGGACTTATTCCCGTAGACCGTGCCGATGTTGAAATGAGCGAAGTAACCGGCGAGGGCTACACCTTCACAGCAAAGGTAACAGTAAAGCCTGAGGTAACAGTTTCTAACTATAAGGGTCTTACTGCAACCAAGGCTTCCGTAGAAGTTACCGACAGTGAAATAGATGAAGAGCTTGCCAAGATGGCAGACCGCAACAGCCGCCTGGTGGATGTGGATGACCGTGCTGCCCGTGACGGCGACACTGCCAACATCAACTTTGAAGGCTTTGTAGATGGCGTTGCTTTTGCAGGCGGCAAGGGCGAAAACTATGACCTGGTTCTGGGCTCCGGCCAGTTTATCCCCGGCTTCGAGGGACAGATTGTCGGCAAGACCATCGGTGAGGAATTTGACGTAAACGTTTCTTTCCCCGAGGCTTACCAGGCAGAAGAGCTTCGTGGCAAGGCTGCTACCTTCAAGGTACGCCTCAACAGCCTTAAGTTCAAGGAAGTTCCCGAAATTGACGATGAGTTTGCAAAGGATGTCAGTGAGTTTGATACCCTGGAGCTGCTCCGTGCCGATATGTCTGAGAAGATGGCCGAGCGCAAGGAAAAGATGGCAGAAGAGAAGCTGGAGAACGAGCTTTGCGATGCTGCTGCTGCCAACATGACAGCTGTTATTCCCCAGGCTATGATTGACCGTAAGATTGACGAAATGGTTCAGGATTTCGGTTACAGACTGCAGTCTCAGGGCATGCGTCTTGAGGACTACATCAAGTACACCGGCGGCGACATGGACTCCTTCCGCAACAACTTCGCTCCCCAGGCCGAGCAGCAGGTTAAGGTTACCCTGACCCTGGAGAAGATTGCAGAGCTGGAAAACCTTGCTCCTACTGCCGAGGATATTGCTGCGGAATATGAGAAGACTGCTAAGTCATATAATATTGACGTAGAAAAGGTAAAGACCTTTATCACCGAGGAGAGCGTAACTTCCGGCCTTAAGCTTAACAAGGCTGTAGATTTCATTAAGGAAAATGCAGTAATTACCGAGGGTGAGGAAAAGCCCAAGGCTAAGAAGGCAGCTCCTAAGGCTAAGGCAGCTCCCAAGGAGAAGTCCGAGGATGAAACTGAGAAGCCCAAGGCCAAAAAGACAAAGAAGGAAGCAGCAGCGGAATAAGCACAGTTCCGCGCTGCGCATACATAGAGGCTGTATCAATTGATGCAGCCTCGAAATAGATTTTGGAGGTGCCATATGAGTTTAGTGCCAATGGTAATTGAACAAACAAGCAGAGGCGAGCGTTCTTATGATATCTTTTCCCGCCTGCTTAATGACAGAATTGTTATGCTTTGCGAAGAAGTGACCGATACATCCGCCAGTTTGGTGGTTGCACAGCTGCTTTATCTGGAAGGACAGGATCCTGAAAAGGATATCAGTCTGTATATAAACAGCCCCGGTGGCTCGGTAACAGCAGGTATGGCTATCTATGATACCATGAACTATATTAAGTGCGATGTCTCCACCATCTGCGTGGGAATGGCAGCCTCCATGGGCTCCTTCCTCCTTGCAGCAGGTGCAAAAGGTAAACGCTTCGCTCTCCCCAACAGCGAAATAATGATTCATCAGCCCATGGGCGGTATGAAGGGTCAGGTTACCGATATTAAGATACACACCGACCGTCTGCTGCACATCAAGGAAAAGCTGAACAAGATACTTGCGAACCAGACAGGCAAGCCCTTGGACGTTATCATCAAGGATACCGAGCGTGATAATTTCCTGGATGCCGATGAAGCTCTGGAATATGGTCTTATCGACAAGGTCATTACAAGCAGCAAATAAGACCCAAAAACTTAGTAACGATTAATGATCAGGGTAGGAGTTTACAGTAATGGCGAAAAATGATAAACAGCTAAGGTGTTCCTTCTGCGGCAAGCTACAGGAGCAGGTGGACAGAATGATAGCAGGGCCGGGTGTCTCCATCTGTAATGAATGCGTGGAGCTCTGTCTGGCTGTCCTTGACGAGCAAAGTCCGGATAGTCGGAGCAACAAGAAAAAGCGCCCTGTCAGCGAGGATATTGAGATTTCCATACCAAAACCTTATGAAATAAAAAGCTATTTGGATGAATATGTTGTAGGACAGAACGACGCCAAAAAGGCATTGGCGGTTGCTGTTTACAACCATTACAAGCGTATCTACTTCGGCGATACCGGTGATGTAGAACTTCAAAAGAGCAATATTTTGCTGCTGGGCCCCACCGGTGTGGGTAAAACCCTACTGGCCCAGTCGCTGGCAAAGGTGCTGGGTGTTCCTTTCGCCATAGCGGACGCTACTACCCTTACCGAAGCCGGCTATGTGGGTGAGGATGTAGAGAACATCCTGCTTCGGCTTATTCAGGCGGCAGATTTTGATATTAGCCGTGCAGAAAAAGGCATCATCTATATTGACGAAATCGATAAAATTTCCCGCAAGAGCGAAAATCCTTCGATTACCCGTGATGTCAGCGGCGAGGGCGTACAGCAGGCACTGCTGAAAATATTGGAAGGTACCCTATCCAATGTTCCTCCCCAGGGCGGGCGCAAGCACCCCCAGCAGGAGTTCATTCAGATAGACACCAGCAACATCCTCTTCATCTGCGGCGGTGCATTTGAGGGGCTGGAGACCATTATTGAAAAGCGCACCGAGAAGTCCAGCATGGGTTTCCGCGCCGAGCTTCGTGAAAGCCACGAGGAGCGCAAGCAAAAGCTGCTGCGTCAGGTGGTTCCTCACGACCTTGTTCGCTTTGGCCTCATTCCCGAACTGGTAGGTCGTATTCCGGTTATCTCCACACTGGACCCCTTGGACGAGGAAGCACTGGTAAAGATACTTACCGAGCCTAAAAACTCCATGCTGCGCCAGTACAAGAAGCTGTTTTCTTTGGATAGCTGTACACTGGACTTCAGCGATGAAGCCATTCGGGAGATTGCAAGGCAGGCCATCAAACGTAAGACAGGCGCCAGAGGACTTCGCTCCATTATGGAAAGCTTGCTCAGTGATGTGATGTTTGAAACCCCCTCTGACCCCACAGTGGAAAGCATTGTTATCACTGAAAAGTGTGTTACAGGTGAGGATTCTCCGGAAATAGTACGGAATCCCGCCAAAAAACCTGCGAAAATCAAGCTGCCCGCACCCCAGAACGGCAAAAAGAAATCCGGTTTTAATGTCTCCTAAACAGGAAAAGTAATCAAGCTGCTACCTCTGTATACTTTACGGAGGTAGCACTTGTGGCATATAAGTAACCACTGAATAGCGATTACTTAAAGCGACCGAGCCATGGAAAGGAAAATACACTATGACACAGGCCAAAAACAGTAAAACGACGAAAGTAACAACAC
Source organism: Angelakisella sp. (assembly GCA_036645835.1). Classification (GTDB taxonomy): domain Bacteria; phylum Bacillota; class Clostridia; order Oscillospirales; family Ruminococcaceae; genus Angelakisella. The sequence continues at coordinate 214,663 of JAVXNK010000001.1, forward strand.
CACAGCTCCCCACTGTAATGCCTGTACTGGCACTGCGGGGTCTTGTGTTGTTTCCTCATATGGTGCTGCACTTTGATGTAGCCAGAGAAAAGTCGGTACTGGCCCTCAATGAGGCTATGTCCGGCAGCCGCCGCATCTTTCTGGTGACACAGAAGGATATCCGTACCGATGACCCCACAGCCAAGGAGCTATACAAGGTGGGTGTTGTGGCGGAGGTACGCCAAATTGTCAAAGCACAGGGCGAAAGCCTTCGTGTGGTGGTAGAGGGCAAGTATCGCGGTAAGCTTACCGAAATGATAGAAGAGACCCCCTTCTACAGCGGCATGGTGGAGGAATATCCCCTAAAGTCTAAAGTGCAAAATTCCGCTCTTTGCGATGCGCTTATGCGCACTGTCAAGGATCTTTTTGACGAGTACTGCATGCTCATTCCCAAAATGCCAAAGGACTTTACCACGGGGGTAATGGTGTCGGAAGACCCTTCCTATGTGGCAGAGTTCATTGCAGGAAATGTCCAGTTCCGGTACGAGGATAAGCAGGCGGTGCTGGAGGAATCCAGCATTACCAAGCGGCTGGAGATTATAGCCCATGTGCTGGAGCAGGAGAATGAGATACTAAATCTGGAGATGGATATTCACGAAAAGGTGCGGGAACAGATGGACCGCAACCAGAAGGAATACTATCTGCGGGAGCAGATGAAAGCCATATCCAATGAACTGGGTGAGGGCGAAGGTTCTCTGGATGACACCGAAAGCTACCGTCAGCGTATCGCCAAGCTAAAGCTTCCCGAAAAGTCGGAAAAGAAGCTTATGGGCGAGGTGGAGCGGTTAGCCCGCATGTCCTCCTCTTCTCAGGAGTCTGCCGTTATCCGTAGCTATCTGGATACAGTGCTGGAGCTGCCCTGGAACAAATACACCAAGGATAAGATAGAGATAGAAAAGGCTGCAAAGCTGCTGGACAGTCAACACTACGGCCTGCAAAAGGTGAAGGAGCGGATACTGGAAACACTGGCGGTACGTATCCTTTCACCCGATATTAAGGGACAGATTATCTGCCTGCTGGGCCCTCCCGGTGTGGGTAAAACCTCCATTGCCCGTTCCATATCCGAAGCCATGGGACGCAAGTATGTGCGGCTCTCCTTGGGTGGTGTGCGGGATGAATCGGACATTAGAGGACACCGCAAAACCTACATTGCAGCTATGCCGGGACGTATTATAAATGCTATGAAGCAGGCGGAAAGCGCAAACCCCCTCATGCTTCTGGACGAAATTGATAAGCTGGGCAACGACTTCCGTGGCGACCCCTCCTCCGCACTGCTGGAGGTGCTGGACGGGGAGCAGAACAATGCCTTCCGTGACCACTTTATCGAGATACCCTTCGACCTTTCCAAGGTGTTTTTCATTGCCACAGCCAATAGCAGGGAGACCATTCCTGCACCGCTGCTGGATAGAATGGAAATTATCGAGGTGGGTAGCTATACCCGAGAGGAAAAGTTCCATATTACAAAGAAGCACCTCATTAGTAAGCAGATGAAGCGCCACGGCATTACAGCGAAATCTTTCGCCATTGCAGATAACGCTGTCTATGATATTATAGACTACTACACCCGTGAGGCTGGTGTACGTGGGGTGGAGCGGTGCATTGCAGCTCTCTGCCGCAAGTCGGCGGTGAAGCTGGTTTCCAAGGAACCGCCCAAGAAGATTACCATTGGACGTACACAGCTGGAGGAATACCTAGGCCCCAGAAAGTATAAGGATGACGATCTTGCAAAGGGCGACCAGATAGGTATTGCCAACGGCCTTGCATGGACCTCGGTAGGCGGCGAGATGCTTCAGGTGGAGGCTGCCGTTCTGGAGGGTACCGGAAAGAACCAGTGCACAGGCTCACTGGGCGATGTAATGAAGGAATCGGTGGCGGCTGCCATCACCTATATTCGCAGTGTTGCGGGGCAGTATAGTATTGAACCCACCTTCTACAAGGACAAGGATATACATATCCACTTCCCGGAAGGTGCAGTGCCAAAGGATGGCCCTTCAGCGGGTATTACCACCTGTACAGCGCTTATTTCTGCCCTTAGCGGTATCCCTGTTCGACACGATGTAGCCATGACAGGAGAAATTACCCTGCGTGGACGGGTACTTCCCATAGGCGGACTGCGGGAAAAGACAATGGCTGCCTACAAGCACGGTATGAAGACAGTCATCATCCCAGCTGCCAACCTGCCCGATTTGGAGGAGGTTGACAAGGTGGTAAAGGACAACATCCGCTTTGTGCCTGCGGAGAGCATGGAAACGGTGCTGGAAACAGCACTGATCTGTATGCCTGTTACGGCCGAGGCCGCCATGCAGGCTGCACAGGGCACCATGCTACCCTCTGTGGAGCACAAGGATAAACTGAAAGGCACAGTTTTGTGCCAGTAGGGAGAACGCTTCGTGAATTATAACAAAGTAGAATTTTTAACCTCCTTCGGCAGACCCGACCAGCTGCCGGAAAGCGACCGGGGAGAGATTGTCTTTGCGGGCCGCTCCAATGTGGGCAAGTCCTCGCTGATAAACAAACTTTTCAACCGAAAATCCTTAGCGAGAGTTAGCGGAACCCCCGGAAAAACGGTGACCATCAACTTCTTTTCCGGCGGTGGCATGTACTTCGTCGACCTACCCGGTTATGGCTATGCACGGGTTTCCGGTCATGAAAAGCAGCGCTGGGCCGAGCTGATGGAGTATTACCTCAATGACGACCGTGACATCCGCTTGGTGCTCAGCCTTATGGATATTCGCCACCAGCCCACCGAGGATGACATTATGATGATAGACTTCCTCATAGACAATGAGCTTCCCTTCGTGGTGGTGCTGACCAAGGCGGATAAACTGAGCCGCCCCCAGCTGGAAAAGCGGCTCCGGGAGATGGAACTGCCCTGTGTGGAGCAGATTACCATGATACCCTTCTCGGCTGTGAACGGTATGGGCGTAGCAGAAATCCGTGCCATTATCGACCAGATAGAAGCTGACGGCTTGGAGGAGATAGAGGCCATCCTAAACCCAGAAGAACAAACGGAGGAGTGACCCGATGATAGCCAAATGCCTTGATACCAACGCACTGGGACATCTTACTATAGGCGGACGGGATACCGTGGAGCTTGCACAGCAGTACGGTACCCCCCTCTATGTTATGGACGAGGGTGAAATACGCTCGGTCTGCCGCAGCTACGTTACCTCTATGGAGCGTTGCTACGGCGGTAATGGGCTGATAGCCTATGCCTCCAAAGCCATGAGCTGTAAGGCAGTCTGCCGCATTGCTATGGAGGAAGGGCTAGGGCTGGATGTGGTTTCCGCAGGGGAACTGTATACCGCCATGTCGGTGGACTTTCCCCCTGAAAAGATTATCTTCCATGGTAACAACAAGACCATAGAAGAACTGACATTGGCGCTGGAATACGGTGTGGGGCGCATTGTGGTAGATAACCTGACCGAGCTTACCCTGCTTGCAAGCCTTGCAGAGGCACGGGGAAGCAAGACCGGTATTATGCTGCGCATTAAGCCCGGTGTGGATGCCCATACCCACGACTTTGTCCGTACCGGACAGATAGACAGTAAATTTGGCTTTGCCCTGGAAACAGGGGAGGCCCTTGATGCTGTGAAGCAGGCGCTTGCTTGCACCAGTCTAAAGCTTCTTGGTATCCACTGCCACATCGGCTCCCAGATATTCGACATTGAACCCTTTGCTCATGCAGCAGAGGTCATGGTAGGTTTTCTGGGAGAGATATTCCGTGTTACCGGTGTAGTGCTACCGGAGCTGAACCTGGGCGGTGGTTTCGGCATTAAGTACGTTGTGGAAAATGACCCTGTACCCTACGGAAACTACATGGAGCGCGTATCCACAGTCGTTAAGGCTGCCTGTAAAAAGCAGGAAATCCCCCTGCCCTATGTCATTCTGGAGCCGGGACGGTCCATTGTAGGATCCTCCGGTATTACCCTTTACCGAGTAGGTGCAGTAAAGGAGATACCCAACGTACGCACCTATATATCGGTAAACGGCGGTATGGGTGACAATCCCCGCTATGCGCTCTACCACTCCGACTACACCTTTACCATAGCCAACAAAGCCACCAAACCAAAGGCACAGGCTGTCACCGTGGCGGGTAAATGCTGTGAGTCCGGCGACCTGCTGGGAGAGAACGTACCCTTGCAGGAAACTGCGGTAGGAGATATACTGGCGGTGCTGGCTACAGGTGCCTACAACTACTCCATGTCCTCCAACTACAACCGCAATGGAAGGCCTCCGGTTATCATGGTAAAAGATGGGGAAACCCGTGTAATTATCCGTCGTGAGACCCTTGAGGACATTGTTCGTAACGACCTTTGAAAACAATCTTTAAACACTTGAAAGTCCCCTTTACTTTTACGCTATGAAATGGTAAACTGTTACTATAACAGATAGGTGGTGTTTGGATGAATTCAAAACTAAAGGATGGCAATGTACGATACCTGTATCGGGCTATTCTTGCTATTGAAAATGAAGAGGAATGTGACAAGTTTTTTGATGATCTTTGTACCGTTCCTGAGTTAAAAGCCCTTTCCCAGCGGCTACAGGTGGCCAAGATGCTCAGTGAGCATAGAGTCTACAGCGAGATTGTGCAGGAGACAGGTGCCAGTACCGCAACTATCAGCCGTGTAAACCGTTCCCTCAACTACGGTTCGGACGGATATACTGCAATATTTGAAAGGCTGGATAAAGAGGATGGCAGGATATAATGAAGCCTTTGCCTCCTTTTATGACAGTCTTATAGGCGGGGTGGACTACGCCTCCCGTGCCCATTTCTTTTTAAATCAAGTAAGTCGTTTCAGGGACAGGTGTGAGCTTGTCCTTGATTTAGCGTGTGGGACAGGCTCGTTGTCATTGGAGCTTTCAAAGAGAGGCAAGGAGGTCATTGCTGTAGATGGCTCCCCCGATATGCTGATGCAGGCAACCGGGAAGACTGCCATGGCACAGCCTCCGGTGCTTTACCTCTGTCAGCCTATGGAGCATTTGGACCTGTATGGTACGGTGGATGCTGCCTTCTGCATGCAGGACAGCCTAAACCACCTGACAGGGGCAGAGGCGGTACAGGCGACCTTTGACAGGCTGCGTTTTTTTGTGGAACCTGGCGGTATCTTTATCTTTGATATGAACACGCCCTACAAACACCGTGAAGTGCTGGGAAACAGTACCTTTGTATACGACCAAAAGGAAGTATACTGCGTCTGGCAGAACTTCTACAATGTCGGTGACGGTGCTGTGGATATTGAGCTGGATTTCTTTGAGAAGGAAGGCAAGCTGTACCGCCGCAGCAGCGAGAGCTTTCGGGAGTACAGCTATCCACCAGAACAGATAGGTGAAATGTTGAAAAGAGCGGATTTTACCTTGCTCGAGATACAGGGAGACTACACCGGCCTACCTCCTACCGAACAGGAAGAGCGGCTGGTATATATCGCAAAACGAAACTAGTTAACCACTGAACAGGAAACAGGAGAAGAATTACTATGGGAAGCTTTGTAAGAATGATAACAGCCACAGGCGCAGCAGTTTGCTATTCGGTGGACACCACCGATATGGTAGGCCGTGCCGAACATCTGCACCAGACCTCTGCCGTGGTTACAGCTGCCCTGGGGCGGCTTATGACGGCCGCCAGCATCATTGGTGCGGGGCTCAAGGGTGAGGACAACAGCGTTACCCTGCGCATGAAGGGCGATGGCCCTATAGGCAGTGTAGTGGCTGTAGCGGACGCCAGCGGCAACGTAAAGGGCTATGTGGAAAATCCCATTGTGGAGCTTCCCCTAAATCAGTTTGGGAAACTGGATGTTTCCGGTGCGGTAGGGAAGAGTGGTTCTCTCCATGTAATGAAGGACCTGGGGCTAAAGGAGCCCTACATTGGCATGATACCCATTGTATCCGGGGAGATTGCCGAAGACATTACCTCCTACTTTGCTACAAGCGAACAGATACCCACCGTATGTGCGCTGGGAGTTTTGGTAAATCCCGACCTGACGGTACGGGCGGCAGGGGGCTACATGGTACAGCTGTTGCCGGGGGCCATAGAAGAGGACATTGCAAAGCTGGAGGAAAATGTAGGGAAACTGCCTTCTGTGACACAGATGCTGGATGAGGGACTTTCCCCTGAGGATATTGGCCGCAGAGTGCTGGAGGGCATGGAGCCGGAGCTGCTGGACCTGCGCAACGTAGAGTACCGCTGTGACTGCAACCGTGACAAGGTACAGGCGGCTATTGCCTCGCTGGATGTAGGTGAGCTGCGTGCTATGATAGAGGAAGATGGACAGGCCGAAGTTTGCTGTCATTTTTGCAATCATAAGTATCTTTTTAAAAAGGACAGCCTGAATGAGATAATTTCGGGAAAAAACAGTTGACAATAGCACTTATTTTTGGTATACTAGCAACTGTCGCCGATGAGTAAAATATCCTTTGGCGCACAGGTATGGCCCGGTAGTTCAGTTGGTTAGAACGCTAGCCTGTCACGCTAGAGGTCGTGGGTTCGAGCCCCATCCGGGTCGCCATTTTTCTCATTAGGCACAGTTGCCTATGCGGGTTTAGCTCATTTGGTAGAGCGCCACCTTGCCAAGGTGGAGGTAGCGAGTTCGAACCTCGTAACCCGCTCCATACGGTGCCATGGCCAAGCGGTAAGGCAAAGGTCTGCAAAACCTTTATTCCCCGGTTCAAATCCGGGTGGCACCTCCAAAAGAATCCCTTGTAGAACGGCTTAAACAGCTAATCTACGAGGGATTTTTCTTTGTGTTAGCATTAGTAATATGATACCTCTTTCGGTAGATAACAATAGATATTAGTGCTTAAAAATAGATAATAAGGTGCAAATAAGGTGTACTATAAGGTGCTAAATAATTGACAATAGGTAATACTAATGGTAGACTAAATAAAACAAACGTATTGCGTCATTATAAGATCTATTTATCTATTGAAAGGATGTATATAATGGGAGAAAAACGTAGGCCAAAAGGAGAAGGAAGTATATATCAACTACCCAATGAAACGTGGAGAGGAAAAATTCCTGCTTCAGAAACAAATGATGGTAAGATTAAATATTTTACTGGCAAAACCCAAATAGAAGTATCCAGAAAAATGAAGGAATATAAAAATGAACTAGCACAAGCAACTTTATTACCAGATAAGATCTATTTTGATACAGCTATAAAATACTGGCTATATAATATTAAAATTCATGAACTCAAGCCATCATCTATGGATAGATTAGAATCTACAATTAATACACATATTTTACCTATCGTTGGCAGTTTGTTGTTACAAAAAGTAACTCCAGAAATAATTGAACAAAAAATCTTAAATGCCATAACAAAAGACGGAAAATCGCATTCAACAGTTAAAAAGGTGTATGATGCACTAAATTCATTTTACTCATTTTATGATAGTCGAAATAATACTCGAATTAATCCGATGAAGACGATATCCCCACCAAAACAAAAGAACTATAAAACAAAAGACATTCGATATTTTACAGAAGCTGAAAAGGAAAAATTTATTAACGCCTGTAAGTTTCAATATGAGAATGGTGAATACTGTTATTCTTATGGATTTGTGTTTATATTAATGATATACACAGGGATCAGGGGTGGTGAAGCAATTCAAGTACGATGGGAAGATATTGATTTAGAACACAAACTGCTTTTTGTTAAAGGAAATAGAATAACAGTTAAAGACCGCAGCGAAAATAAATTTGCCGACGAAGATAATGGAATAGAACTTAAATATATAACTATCAATCAAGATACAGCAAAAAGCACAGCAAGTACCAAAAGACAAGTGCCATTAAACAGCAATGCAGTCAAAGCAATAGAAGGATTAAAAGCTGTATATTTACAAAAGTATGGACATGTTCCACCTGAGTTTTTAGTAAGCACTAAAGATGGACAACCTATTACCTTAAGTACTTTTCTTAAATCATTCAAAAAAATTCTTGAACGTGCGGATATAGACATTAAAGGTTGTGGTATTCATACTCTTAGGCACACATGTGCCAGTTTAATGTTCAAAAACGGGGTGGATGTTAAAACTGTGTCCGAGATATTGGGGCATTCAAGTGTAGCTATAACTTATAACACTTATATTCATTTAATTCAAGAACAAAAAGCTAAAGCGATGGATCTGATTGATTTTTAGAAATCCGTAAAAAATAGGGAGTAGAAAGAGAAATTAATCTCAATCTACTCCCTATAGTTATGTAAGTCCCATAAATTATGTAACTCAGTATAAAAGTCTTATTTGGTGGTTATTTTACTCCCTTAATTTCATCCGCCTGTGCCTGTGTAATAGTACCGCTTTTTACATACATATCAAGGTCGGCATCAGTATAGATACCCATCTTATAGTACTTCTTAATTAAATCATACATTTGTAGCACCTCCTGTAGTCCCCAGCTTCATGTTTATTTCGGTGAGTAGCTTTAGCTGCTGCGCCTTAAAGATATCATCATCGGTGGGGGTGTTTCTGCGTACTTCCTCTGCCAAGTCATTAGCGGCTTTCAGACGATCACGCTCTGCAATGGCCTCTGCTTCGGTAATGATGCGGTAGTAACCGCCATCTTCGGTGGTTTTGGGTAGTGTGCCCAGTCGTTCCTGTAGTAGCGCTTCGTTGGCTATGGGCAGAATGGATACCGTTCGTTCACCGTCCTGCTGCTGAAAGCCTTTGCCCACAGCTTTGGACACCTCCTGCACTGAAAATCCAAAGCCTGTCCAGTTAATACGCTCCGCTTCTTCAAGGATAGAAAGCGGCTCATTCGTTATAAAATAGTTCATAGTCTTCTCCTTTTCTTGTTATGATTTCATTACAAATAGGTTATACGAAGATGTTGATACGGTGACGATACTACCGGTATTAGATGCCCTCCTTAAAATGAGTGCACCTGTCTGTAGATTATACTTCTCTAACTCCTTATTGGTCTCTGTAAAGACTGTATCGTTTGTGCAATCCGAGGCATTCCAATTCGCATTAACACTAGACTGCCACAACTGTGTGACAGAGCCAACTGCAAAAGTCACGTCGTCCAATTTACAGAATGCAAACACAGGATGTGCAATCCATTTTATAAGATATATATTGTCCTTGTTACATCCGACTAAGTTTGTAGTTGGGCTTGTGAATGCCCTTTTTATAATACTCATCGTGATTTCATCACGCTTAGAAAGAGACATTCCGGAGCTGTTGTATATTTGCCAGAAAAATCCTTCACGCCACAGTGTCGGGTAGTTCTCCGCTCCACCAGTATTTACCCCGACAGGGTAAGTGTACGTTTGAGCATAAGTGTCGGGGTCTAATTTAACATAGGAAACTCTAGTAGAATCATCAGGCCAATCGTACTGTGCAACAATATACTTTTTCGCGCCTCCAAAATGGTGATGCCTTGCGGGCATATCTCTGAGTGAGGTAAGGGCTAAAGTACTTTTATCAACCTGCGCCACGACATACCTATTTTCTGCGGGTATATACGCTGGTGTATACACCTTATTTGCCCATTTATTTCCCGCCCACATAAGACGGGGTTTGCCATCCACCCCTACATAAGCCTCGGTACACGCTCTTCTAGTCCCCCCCACGCCTACATGAATTTCCGATATATTCCGAGGTGTACCGTTAACACCAATTAAGCCTTGCGCCATGAGTACACCCCCCTATTCATACACAAAGAACAACGCATTATTAACGAGCGAAGCAGGGGCAGCTGTACCTATACCTGCAATATGGAAACCGTCCACCGTATCAGCGTTACCACCGTTTGCAGGCAATGAGGTTGGGAAGTCTGTAATATTTGCCTTGGTATGGGTATGTGCAGTCGGAGGCATTGATGTAGGAAAGTCTGTAATATTTGCTTTGGTATGGGTATGCGCCGGCGGAGGGAATGTAGCAGGCTTACCTGTAACACCATCCCATGGAACATTAGCTGCTGTGCCACCGTTAGCAGGTAATGAGGTTGGGAAGTCTATGATATTGGCTTTGGTGTGGGTATGGGTTGCTACAGGTAAATTAATTATTGTATAAGTACCATTTGGATTCTTCCTATACATTTCATATTTGTCATTGTCTAGCACTTTAATAAAAACATCGTCTACACCCTGTTGAGTAGATGCTGGTTCTGTCTCGGAAAACAAAATCTGTTTAGACAAATCCATTATCTTTACCCAGTATGTTGGAGAGGAATTTGGATTTGCGTTTATATTGTCTGCAAGGCATTGCCACATCATATTATCATAGCTCGAACAGTCATCTTTATAATACTGAATAGTAGATGCCCACACACCTCTAGGAGCTAATCCAATGCCACTTGCACCCTGAGTTCCGCGCATGGTTAGAGATATAAAATATTGAGTGTTAGTAGGCAACGTACCGATCGGAATATCAATTAAAATTCCCATATAGCTTTGCGTTCCGCCATCAACAATGTAGTTAATAACATCATATTTTGTATATTTAGTAACACCATTCCAATCACCTTTGTATTTAGCTATATCAACTAAATACTGTTGTATATTCTCTAATATGAACAACTGCATTCTCTCTAGTGTTTCTAATATTTGATTCAAATTTTGTGCATTAACCTGCATCATTTTTAAGGAAGGATTAGCTTCCAAAATGGCGTTTGCGGCAGCAAGATTTCCAGCGGCAATATAATTTTTGCACTGAGTAATCAACGGAAGTGATGAAATATCTGGATCTGTAAACCTATCATATACATCTACTCCAGCGGGGAAGTTCATTTCTGCCATATATAGTCCTCCTTTTTAGACAATAAAAGGATACAATGGATAGAAGCGCATTGCTTCTACTGTCACCGTACCCTCAGAAAAGTTTTTGCTTATTCTTTTTATAATGTAGTCATACTCTTCATTTTGTGCCCTTGATAAGTACCTAATCTTTTGGTTTACCTTAAGCCAAGGTACAAGTATCAAGTTTAGATTAATCGTGTCTGTCAAATTTGTAGCCAACCAACACTCATAACTTGCTCTCTGATTAGCCAAATCGTTGGTGGGAATTTGCTTCGTGCTTTCATTGTTCATGATTTTATAGATGTGCCCAAGCTTTGATACACTAAATGGACTATTGGGATTATCATTATAAAATTCACCTTTGATCTGGATTCCGTCTGACTTAGTTTCTCCATAAACAACAATATGATTTTTAATCGTTGTAATATCTACAGTACTGTTTTCATCAACAACCAGTTGTTGCAGTATTTGATTGTCAAGCACTATATCGTCATCCACACATGTTGGAATGGCCTGAAATATAAACACACCATCTTCATCAAAAAAATACTCATATGCAGGATAAAGTGTAGCAAGCTTATCTATAATACCTGCCACATTCATCTGGTCTGAAAACTTCAAGTCATATGGCACTGTTGCCGATTGTCCAGACACAACGACATCATCTATACGATATTTTTTAACTCCACCTAATTGAGTAACGGTGTCAATAATAGCTTGTCTAATAGATGTACCCATTGGAGTTTCAGCCTCTAATGCTGGTAAATCACCGCCACGAGTTCCATTTAGAGAACACATTAAATCTTCACAAGATATTGAGAGCGAAGCGTCGGTTTCAGAAAATGAGTAGTTAAAAGTATTGAGCATATATGTACCAAGTTTATACCAATGCATACCATCTCTAATATTCTCAAAACCAATAAAAATCCTTACACGTTTATCTAACCAAACCTTAGATGTTTCCCCAACAACAAACGTCTTGTCTGTCATGATTAAATCTAGTGTTGAAACGCCCCTAACGCTACTACTAGCATCCTCACTAGTGCTTCCACTAGTAACAACCCCTTCAATACTATCTAAACACTGTAGGTCTGAATTAAGTATTTCTATCTTTGTGTAGAGATTAATATTGCCAGCAAGGATCGTTAAAATGTCAGATTGAGAAGGGAAGTAGCTCATATTCTACACCCCCATAACACTTTGATTAATGTCTATTAATCCGTTATTATATAAATCAATACTGCTTGAACAATCTCCAGTTTCACTCCACTCAAAGCGTGTAATAGGCATTTGATAATGCTGTGAACTATCTTCAGATGGATTGCCTACAATTTGACATAACCACATACGACCTTGAAAATCCTTTAACACTTTAGGCTTTCCGTTACACAAAAAGTCCATTACCCACTTACGATAGGAAACGCCTTCATCGGTTTTCCACATTCCGTTTAAGGTGTCCTCTTCAATAAATGTAGCTGATACTGAACCAGAGTCATAATTGTTATTGCTATTTGATATTACGGTAGAATATCTACGCCCTAAAGCGTTTTTAACGGCAGTTGGGCGATTGCGCTGTATAGCTTGTTCAACATTAAGCACCGATCCAACCATTTCGTCTCTGTCAATCAGATATATACCATCAAATTGACTATGTACACTTGTAATACTTAAATTACCTTCTACACCATTAATGACAGGTATGATACAATACTCATAATCTGTTTCACTACAGGCTAATTTATCATAACCTGTAATTTCAAAATCCTGCTTTGACCTTACTGAAATTTCACATAATAATAACCAATCAAAGGTGTTTTTAACCCTCCGCTTAATTCTCAATGAGTCAACTTCACTAGCAGAAAAATCCACATTACCTGCCTTAAGGTTACCATTAAATAATGCGTGTAAAATTGTATCAAAAGTCCAAGTGGTAGGTATAACATTACTATACTCATATTTTGTATTTTTGGTCAAATACAAATCATCATAAATTCCATTAGATATCTTAACAGATTTTATGTTTGAGATATCTGTAGCAACGGGATTAAATGATGTTTCGTCAGACACAAAATCCCACAAGAAAATCATATAATCCTCCTTATATAATCTTAGATAATTTTAGTTCATAATAGTTGTTTTTTCTTCGAACCCAGAATTGAAGCATATCAGTAGGTAGTGGAACGTCAATGTAGTTACTGATTAAAAAGTAATTGGCGTTTCTTCCATGGGATATGAGTTCTAAATAAGCCTTTTCCATGGTTTGACTGTTGAACTTATTCTTGCGGAGCTTAACTTCAATTTGATGGATATTATTATCCAATACTACAAGCTGCTTTTCATATGGGAAATTATACCCATGTATTTGTAAGGTGAAATCTTTCTCAATAGTAAAGTCCTCTGAAAATTTAGCCCACGTTCCATTGGCGGTAAGGTCTATTTTAGAGTTATCAATATATGTAGGGGAGGGGCTTGAAGTACCAACAATAGAAACAATATTACTGTTATACTTAATTACACCTTGTTTATCTAAATTGATAGTACTCAGAAGATTAAATACATTAGGCTGTATATATTCCACTGTTATAAAAATCTTACCTGTAGTTACATCCATACCGTTTAGAGTTTTCCCCACGGCTTCAATGTAATATGCCTGATCGTTTTCAAGTCCAGAAACAGTGTATTTAAGAACACTGGTGTCGTATCTAACTCCACTTTGATGAATTATATGTAGTCCAGCATTATAGAGATTTATTTGATATGAGTTTAAAACTTCTCCTTGGGCTTGTGAGTATGACAACTGTAGCCCGTAAGAAGAGCTGTTAATTGCCTGATTGTTAGTTAGATTTGAAAAGTTAAACAAAGGAGCAGCATAACAATAAAACAAAACTGGATCACTTAGTACACTTGTGTTATTAAAACTATCAAAGACCTGAATTTGTGCATTGTATAAAGTACCATTCACAAGCGTATTGATTGGTAACGTGTGCTTCAGTTGCATAGTAATTTGCTCTTGTGAGTATACTATAGCATTAGATAAATTATTTTTTATAATTAGTTTATTTTTTACTGACTGAAACCCACTCCAAGTGAAAGTAAAATCTTTAGCATTAACCTTGTCGAATGCGGAAACAGGGTATAGCATAGGTTTTGCCAACTAATTCACCTTCTTTCTATCTATAAACATTAGATTGTAATTGTTACAAGGTATCCTAACCCAAACAGTGTCATTTAGCATATAAGCAGAAGCATCTGTGAGGGTATAGGACTTTCCTGCAATCCGTACAGTGTATTTGTTGTTGCCCAAAACTGCTGTAATAACACCAACGACAGTTTTATCAAAAGGTAATTTATCTGCTACTGCTTTAATTGTAATATCAACAGCATTAAGTATCTCGGCATTTATATTTGTCATACAACACCTCACTTTCTAAATAGTTAAGACCACCCATTGCTGAGTGGTCTTAACGCTAATTTACTGTTCAAATTTGCTTTTAAACTGACTACTTGCTACATGCTGAACTGCATCCAAACTAATGCGTTGAAGTTCCTGTACAAACTTCTGAGCATCGTCACCAGATCGAATATTCTGAAAAGATAAATCGCCAGTAAACGTACACAATATTGGAGTACTACGATTTTGAAAAGTAAGCCCATTTTGCACAGCTCCAATAGATTTCATTATTCTGGATTGCATGTCTTGCATAAGCATATTTGGAGTGCTCGATGCCCAGTTAAGGAGATTTTTAGTTAAGTCAGCAGGGAACACAGCATCCCCATACTCCATATGAGTAAGCCTACCCTTAGATTGTCTGATAAGTAATTCTTTTTTCAAACTCTCATCTACAACAGATAAACCTGACTTTGCAGAAAGCGTACCAGTCTTATAATGAGGAAGTTTATTTAATTCTTTTTCAAGCTTTGCGATTTCATTACTAATTCCGACGACTTGAGAGTAACTAGTAGATTTTGATTTGTCATCTTTGAGCTTGTCAATTTTATCTTGAATTTCATCTCTCTTACTACTCTCGCCACCAGAACTTCCACTGGAACCTCCGCCGCCACCTCCGCCAGAAGGACGTTTTGCACTATTTATAGCAGCATTATTTCTGCTTACAGCTTCTTCAACCGCATCAGCCCATTTGCTGGCAGCATCGCTCATTTGGCTAAAATTCAATTTTTCAGCATCTGCAAGAAGTTTCATCTCCAACTCATGCTCATCCAGAGTTTCCCCAATATGAGACATTTGCTCAGAAATTTGAGATTTTAAATCTTTCCAACCTTCAATTTCTTTGTCAAGAGAAGCAAGTGCCGCCTTTTTAGCTTCTTCATACTTCTTGATTTTCTCGTCAATTTCCTTGTTGAGTTGATACTTGTTGTATTCCTTTTGGAGACGGTCATATTCTTCCTTGGCTTCATCAACCTTAGATTGATCAACGCCCCTTTCCCAACCAACACCATCTTTATATATTAGGCGTGTTTTCTGATTCTGAAGGTTCTCCCAGTTTTCCTTGGCCTTTTTAATTGCGAGTAGTTTATCCTCTTCTTCGGCAACTTCGTTTAAGGCAGCTTTTTCATCTTGAAGCTGTTGGATTTTCTTGTCATAATATTTAGACTCTGCGTCTTTTTCTTCTTCAAGCTTTTCAATGCGTTTGTCTATAACATTAAGATAAGCATCTCCTTGGGCTTTGAGTAGATTGTCTTGAAGTTTTCGAGCCTCATCGTTTGCCTTCTTAATTGAATCAGCAAGATTACCAAATGGGTCATTGGTATCAAGTCTATCTAAACTACCCTTTAGAGCATCGATTGTGGCTTTGTTTTTGGCTATGCCAACGTCTAAGGTTTTAATACTGTTTTCTAATTCAACAACTTTATTACTTTTCCCAACAACCTCGGCATAAGTTAAAGCTGCATTGGTAGCTGTTTTATATCCTTCTACTACACTCTTTAGCGAGATTAGCTGCGCTATGGAGGCTTCCCACTGTGCTGTAGCAGCATTATTATTGGCTTTAACTTCTTCTATCTTTGCTTGAATTTTAGCTTTAGTACTCTCTATAACGGCTTCAGAATTTAATTTAATTACTCCATTTTCTATAGTAATTAAATCTATCCAGTTTTGGTTTTCTGCCATGAGTTTGGATAATGTAGCTGAAGAAATTTCTCCATTGTCATACTGCTCTTTATAAACTGCTCCCATCGAGGATGTTAGCGCATTAATATCTTCAATAGATTTTTGCAAATCAGAAGTATTTAGAGCCTTAAATATATTAGGCAAATTTGAATTGTTAGAAACAATATCAATGAATTCAGCGTAGGAGCTTACAGCAGCGTCTATTTCTGGCTTGAGTTTTGCCCCTTCTTCCGTTATGCCAGTAATATTTTTTTGAGTTGATAATAAGTCTGAGCCAATTTGGGTTATAATGGTATCGTATTCACTTAATTCTTCCTTAATTTCAACGGCTCTTATTTGACTATCTTCATCACTGCCCAAGGACAACATTTCTTGTCTTAACTCTTTAACACGCTGAAGAGCCATCTGCATACGCTCTACATCAGTAAAACCGTTATTACCATGGTTATAAGATTTAACAGCTTTGTTTTCTGCGTCTTTTTGCGCATCTAACTTTAGTTTTTCTTTGTTTGCTATTTCTAGCTCCAACTGTTTATTAATTATTTCAAGATCTGAAATTTCCTTGTCTCTATTTGGAGTGTTTGGATCAAGAGATTTCAGTTCGTTATAATGCTTAATGTTATCTTTGAGTTGACCATTAAGAGAATCAAGTTCGCTATTTAAATCAGCATATGCTTGAACTGCATCTTGCGCCTGTTGTTTGAATCTATTCCCCGTTTCAGAGAGGTATTTTAAACCCTTGCCAATTCCTGTAATTCCTGCTATAGTGATTGTAGCCATACCAAATGGTGATGCTAACCAAGCGGCGGTCAAACTTTTAAGAGAAGAAACAAAACTTATATTGGCAACTTGAGCTGCACCCAAAGCAATGGTTTCACCTTGTAACGCAAGTGTTGTTTCCACTATTTTTGCTTTTAATGTCAGTCTTTATCATCTACATATCGTTGGAAATATATAAATTATTGGAGGTATTTATGGAAACACAAGTTAAGCGCAAATGTCCAAGCTGTGGTAGAACTGGTAGCTCTGCCGAATGGGAAAAAACATGCCTGTGTATAAAATGTAAGACTATGTATTTAAAAGAAACGGATGAAATAATCACAAAAGAGCAATTCGAACTTTTAAATAGCACGGATGCCACACAATCATCTACAACCTTACAACCCCAATCTCCACCACCAGTCCAATGCCCCAAATGTGGATCAACCCAAATTACCATGACCAAGCGTGGATGGAAACTAACTACGGGATTTATAGGCTCAGGTAAAATGCTTGACACCTGCATGGCTTGTGGACATCAGTGGGATCCAAAGAAATAGTTGTTGAATATGATGTTTATTTCCACTACCACATAACACAGCCCCTCGTAGAAAGAACTGTGATAATATGGATAATACTTGTAAAACTGTCTTTGTTCACAACTACACTCGCATTCGTTTCGGTAAACTTGAGTATGTATGTCAACATTGGCGAACCCTGCCTCAAGGTAGTTAAGATATATTTAATTATCCAGTAATTCAGCCGTATCAAACTCTTAATTAAAGTACGATTGAAGATCCTTGATGTAATTGAGGGGTTGTATTATGTAGTAGTTTTAAACACACACCATATACCATTTACTGTGATAATCCTTACCTACAACAGAAGGATTATGTGATGTTTATGTTAATTAGCAAATCTGTTTATGTTCGTGCGTATTTACGTTTTCGTAATGGGAAGTTAGAAAATGTAACACAACATTGGAGATCGCTGCCTAGTAGGTAGATAACATATATATCGCCAGCGTTCGTCTATGAGTTGGGGTCAAATTCTTAATTAAAGTTCGAATTCAACTTATGGAGCGTTGTAGGTAGGGATTATCACAGTAAGTGCTTACGGAGATTATTATGGATGATTATCAACAATACAACATGGTAAACGAAATACCCTCTAATCCACGTAGGCACAAACCACAAAAGCCCAACGGCAAAGAACCGCCCATGTGGGCTTATATGATGGTTGGTGCTTTCGTAGTGTACCTTATCTTAAAGTATGGTTAAAGTTCAATAAATGAAGCATTTGCATATAGCAAAAGACCACTCATTTCTGAGTGGTCTTAATTCGCTGTAAGGTCATTGGATGGGCGGTGTATCCATCATACCAGATACTCTTTTCAGAGTGTGTCGGGAACCATTTCCGATCCTCAACAACCTTACTAAGTTAACATATTCAACTTACAACTAAATTATACATAAACTAAACCGAACTGTCAAGAGCATTTTTTTAATCTGCCACTATGTAATCTGCGATTTAGTTTTTGCTCTTGAATTGTATACATTGTAGACACATATAGATAAAAACCTTCATTAACATCACGATCTAATTTTAGCCCAATTAGAATGTTATCATTATAAACTTTTACCAATTCAACACTATCGCCAACTTCGTTTGGATTAACTCCAATATAATCAGGATGTGCAATAATGTCTGATAGATTACTTAAATGTTGAATACAATCTGTGTGTCCATGTTTATATAAATGAATCACCAAACCATTGGAAACATAAATCTTTTCAGTGGGAATTTGAACACCAAGAATATCGTTGAACTTTTGAGGATATATTCCAACTTCTGTCAGCTTATCTTTGTTCATTATTTCCTCCATAACGCAAGTCATAGAGTAATTATATCATTTAACGACAAATTTTCAATACATTTGCTATATATTATACGTTTGCAAACAAAACGTCCAACACGGTCAGGGGCGTAATATACACCGTCCCAATAATTAAAGTAGACTGTTTACTTTCGACCTGAGTACACTATCACGATATGTATGCAAATAAGGTCTGCGATACCGTGTCGCCAAGATACTCGATGACCACTCCTGTCTTTTGTGATACTCCTTGCGTCATATCACTACCATAAAGGTTCAGGTTAGGTGCGGATTAGCTCTCTGTCTATCATTATTTCTATACCTATTCACTTTCACAATAGCCGCTATAATGTTACCACTATAGCTTAGCAGATAGACAATTACCGAGACTCCCCGTTCCGTATTATTCTCGGAAGTGTGTTTCTTAGGCACACCATTTTGGCGTAATTTCCTTCATGCCGCCTTGTTTATAGAACCATATTCTCTATAAACTCGCTTGTTGTTACCAACACTGCATGGTGGGCACACATAGGTGTGATTTTGAGGGGCATCGAATTCGTCCCTACCCACGTCTAGTAATCCAGAAAATATTTTAGTATTGCTAATTGCTTTTAATCCTGCGATTGCAACAGTCAATAAAGTAATGTCACGAATAGTTTGGCCTATGACATTGCTGTTTAAGAAGCTTGCAATTGATGTTAAAGTGCCTAATAGCCCAGTACCAGTATCAAAAGTGCCCTTAATAAAATCACTGTTCCAAATGGTATTGGACATTTCTTCATACTGTGCCGTAAAAGCGTCCATAGATGCTTGAGTGCTTGTTAGATATGCATTATTAAACTTTTCTTCTGCCGTTCCTAATGAGTTTGCAGATATCTCAGCATATTTTATAGCTTCGTCATAGTGTTCAAATAGAATTTTTGCTTTTTCTTGCTGACGTGTTAATCCTAATGCGGAGGCAATTTTTGTTTGTCCTACTTTATCTCCCAAAGCCTCCATCTCTTTCCATTTGACAGAGATTTCATCAAGAACCTGCTGAAAGTTCCTAAATTGACCTTGATTGTTTCGTAGTTTAATTCCGATGTTATCTAGAACAGTTTCTACAGAGGAAAGATCTTCGCCAGTTTCCTCGTCAACAAGGCGACCTTCTTTAATATTTGACATTCTAGATAAAAATGACTTAAAGAAGTTTCCCACAGATTCTGGTGCGTCTTGTGACACTTCAGACACAGTTGAAATATAACCAATCATTCTATCAATGCTAATACCTGCTAAATTAGCAGATACGGCGGTTTCCTGAAAAGATTTCGCTATACCACCTGCGGTTGTAGCTGAAACTTGATCTACTGCCGTTAGTTTGTCTACTAGAGAAGTAATTTGCTGATCCACAATACCATAGGACTTGGACATGGCAGTTAAAGCGGTAGTTGCCTCAGAGGAGTCTATTTTACCAAGCTTTGAAAGCATTAAGCTGTCTTTAATTAATTTGTTTGTGTCTGCAATAGATTTTCCTTGCCTTAGCCAATCGTCGGCGGCTTCCGCAACCTGTGTTGTAGTAGCCCCTAGTTCTTTTCCTAATTGACTATATGTAGCAAGCAGTTCTTTGGTTTCTGCTCTGGTTTTACCAGTGGCAACTTGTAAATTTGTAATTGCCTCATCTAGTTTAACAACAGAGGTAATCATTTGTTTTAGTTGCTGCCATGCACCTAACATAATTCCAGCAGCAGTAAAATAGACACCTAATTTTGACAATTGTGCTCCGAGCTTAGTACCAAAAGTTTGACCCTCAAGACCAGCGGCGTGTATGTCGCTCTTTAACTTACCCCACTCGGCTCTAAACTTTTCAATTACAGTAGGATCGTAATTGCCTGAGTCTAGTGCTGTTTGCATTCTATTAGTTAAGTCGCCAAATGAATCAGAAATACCAGCGTCATTATGCAGTCTATTGTTGATGGTTTCATATTTCTTCAACTCATTAACCATATTTTGCATATTTTTCAGAGATTGATTTGACGCAAATTCATTTTGGTTTTTTACACTTTGAATTTTAGCAATGCTGATAAGACGTTTTTCTACTTCTTGATATTGCCCAATCAACTTTTCTAATTCTGCACTATCCTCTTCGCTTATATTATCGATGTCCCCAACATCACGAAGTTTTGTGCTCACCTTAGCAAAAGTATTAAATAGCTCATCAAATAGTAATTTGGTTTCACCTGCATTTATACCGAGAGCATTTATCTGCTTTTCGTACATTGTAAGCTTGTTTGAAGCATCTCCAAAGTCCTCAAACTTGTGAATTTCTGTATTCAATTTGGACTGTTTGCTAGAAGACTCTAATTTTTCATTTTGCCTTAATAGCCGTTTAGCTCTAACTTCTTCCGATATCGCTTGCAAACGCTCTTTTGACTGATTCATAAATTGCCTGTGTGCATGTTCTTGTTCTGCCAGTAGATTAGCGTTTGCTTTTTTTGTTTGTGTTAAATCATATTGTGCTGGAGAATACTTCCCATTGGGAGCAATATTTTGAGCACTTTTGTTTGTACTTATATCAAAATTCAACTTAACAGGCTTAATATTAAGCTTGCTAATAATATCATTCAGTTGCAGCTTAAGATTTTGAGCTGTAGCGACTTGGTTTAAAGACAATGCTATCTTTGGAGGATTTCTATTAATATTTTCTTTTATCTTTTTTAGATCATCATATAAAGGTGTATTGTCTACACCAGTGTAAGCACCTACTTTAACTCTAATATCGGGCTTTTGGCTCATGTTTTCACCCTTTCTTTTTGCACACTAAAAAAGAGAGGGGATAACCCTCTCATAAAGTTCCTTCGTCATAATTACTGTCAAACTCTGCATTGGTTCCGTTATTAACTTCTGCGTTAAATCTGTCTACAGCTCGTTTCATAAAACCTTTGAATTGACCAAGCATATATTTATCAGACGCACCTACAAATTGTCCATGTCTGTCATAACCCCAAGCTCTACCCAAAGGAGATGAAACCCAAGAATTATTAATCAGGTAAGGGAGGAAGGCTTCTGAGTATGTATTACTAAAAGTATCTCTAGTAACTTCACTTTCATCAAAAGACACATCTGCCACCCAACCAACACTATCTTCAAAATGCACACTGACAATAATATGGTCAAGGAACGCTTCTCCTGTAGTCTCACTAACAATATCGGAGATTTCTTCTCGAAGAATCTCCTTCATCCGCTTACCATACTGTTCTGCTATCTTTTTAGTTCCTCCACCACAGAAGTTTTTATCAGTAGCCATTTTGCTATTAACGGCAGTTTGAAAGTCTTTGGATTTACAATACTTTTCTACTTGTTTTTCAAGATCTGTCATGATACACCCTATTTCTTTATAGGAATGCTTGCTTACTTAAATATGCACCAAACATGGTAATAGCAGCAACACTAACCCAGTTCTTAATTATCCAATTTTTAAATCCTGTTCTGAGGTTTATTTTGCCTTCATCATCGATGGTTTTTATATCGGATTTAATACCCTCAAAGTCCTTTTTTAGACCATTTACCTCTTTATTAACGGTATCAATCTTACTTTCTAGTTTTATATTTGTTTCCCGCAATGAATCAATTGCTTCGGGTAAGCGAGATAGATTATCTAAAGCGTTAGCTATTCGCTCAGTTATTACAGCTATGCTTTTTTCGCAGTCAGTAACTCTATCATCTACATCTTCCATATCTTTCTCTAAGTGCTTAATGCGAGTATTGTGTTCTACGTGAAATGGACAATTATTGGTTTCTGCCATTTTATCAGCCCCTTATAATAAAGAGCCAGTGAAATTAAACACTGACTCTTTCGTACATTAATTACTTCACTTTCGTGTCCTCTATGATATTTCTATTCTCCAGAATGTCATTCTCAGTGTTATATGCCTCTATGTAGTATTTCTGAATGCCCTTCCAATAAAGCATTACAATTGCACCAATGGTAAACAGCTTAGAAATATCCTCTGGGATATTAACGCCAACAATACCAAACATGTAGGGAATAAGAGTGACAATAATTGCAAGAATAGCAGTGGTTGCGCCTATAGTAATCATCTTTAAAAAACCATCACCAAATCTAACTAAATCAAACTTGTTCTTTAACATTCTAGTATTGTGATAGAGACTGGCAATAACGTTTGCAATTACACAAAGAGAAAATATTCCGAAGGCAATGCCGATGTATTGAAGATTTATAATCAGTACATTAAAAAGTTCTTTCATAGTGTAGTCCTTTCTATAGAAGATGTTTGATGTATAGAATCTAGTTTGGATTCATAGTCCTTAATAATTGCCGAAAGAGAAAGAATTTTTTCTTCTTTTTCTTGAACAATTTCATTAAGAGCCTCAATTTTACTATTTATATCATCTGTTTCAATTTCAGTATGCTGTTCTTTATAATCAACACCAAAATAGCCGCATATTCCCTTACACAGTGCTACAGCTATTTCTTGCTTATGTGAAACTATCCACTTTGCGTCTTTACCATTGTCGTGGAATGCTAATTCTGGATAGCAACTTACCATGTTGGTGTATTTGTTTTCATAGAAGTGACTGTAGTTCTTACAACCACGCTTTGACGGATATAGACTAGTAAGCTCTCGATACATAAGGTTATTAGCCTTAATGCTTGCAGGGGCGTTATAGTATAGACACTCTGCACCTGTTGCTGTGCCCTCTGTAGCGCCGTTTCCGCTTGCGTTGGTGTGTATGCATAGGTAGTAGTTAACCCCTGTGGCGTTGGCGTGGGTGCACCGCCTAGCCATTGGCCATTCTGGTTTTGCTATCTCCACTTCAAAGCCGTTGTACTCTGCCAAAGGCTTTACCAGTTCTGCAATCTCACAACATACATCATGCTCATATACACCATCCATACCCCAATACTTGCCGTGGGGTGCGGGTCTAGTCTCTGGGGAAAGAAATATTTTTTTCAAACTTATCACCTACTTTCCTATTCTGTTACTGTCGCTTTTGCCTCCTCAAGCTTCTGCTGGAAGGAAAGGATGTTATCTACACGTTCCTTATCAGGAGTGTTAGCAACTGTATTTACATCTTTTACTAGCTGTTCAAAATTGATATCGTTAAACTTGGTTATGATGGAGTTGAAGGCTTCAATGAGAGCATTGGAACTCTTCAGGATATCATTCTGTTCCTCATCAATCCTCATGTTTGTTGCCATAAGAAGCTGACGCTGTTCAGAAAGAATCTGCTGCTTCTTAAACTCAATAGCTTCATCAATGGCAACGTGAACATCACACATCTGCTCACCAGCATGTTTCATAATAGTTTCGCTTATCTGGTCACATACAGTAGTCTGATAAACTAGCTCATTTATTTTATCATCAGTCATGTCAAATCTAAGATTTGTGTAATAGGCCAATAGCGCCTTGTTGTAGACGAGGTTGCGAACCGAGGGTAGATATGTATCCTTAACGAACAATGCCTCTGCAACACTCTCTACGAAGCTCACAGTATCATCTACAGATAGTATGGGAGTGACGATGATTTCTAGTGTATCTTTGCCCTCTGAATCTTTTAACCAAAGAGGTATTTTATTATCATCTTTGGTTTTTGTAGGGAGAAGTTTATCCATCTGATTAATACTAATCTTAGAATCTTCTTTCTTTGCTTTTGCCATATATTATTTGTCTCCTTTTAATTTCTTATATTTAGAACAATGCATATTTTCAATTTCTTCTTGAATTTTACCTTCGATGGCGTTGTTTAAAAGGCCACAATTTCGTTTGTATCTACTACAACCGATGCAATTAGACTTAAATTGATCTAATTGGTCTTGGTTATCAAATATACCTATATAATTCACGGGGTATACAGTTAGCTCTATGTGTGGGTTTTTACTGTCGTAATAAATTCTGTTTACTCTTTCGCAAACCACATTATCATCAATCCAAATGCACTGACTATCAGTTATTGAATCTAGCAAAAGCTTAAAATAATTATTGGGGTCTTTATCTACTCGGTCAAAATAAAAAATACAATCACAATAAAAGTGCTGTGTCTTGTTAGGTACAATATTAAAGTTCTGAGCTTTCACTTGTTCATGTATGTACTTTGTAAATTCACGCTTGTACTTCTTTGCATCCGATGTTTCATACATTGTGACTTGAGCTTTTCCGTGCACTATAAATGGTCGTGGCTTTATGTAGTGATTAACAGAGCAGGGAATGGGGGAGATGAGCTTTAGTTGTTTAATAGTTTCACTTCCTAATTTTATCTAATTATGTGTGTCTTTACAGTTCTCGCTTGCACCACGAATCATAAAGTTCATCCATTACTTCGTTTATTTCCCACACGAAAACTAATTTATCTTCATTACCACATATAATGTCAAGCAATGAGTCATATGCCTTACCAGAAAATAAGTAACGCTGATTTTGTTTCATGTTTGGGATAAATCTTGCAAGCTCTGGTTCGTATATTTTGCCAGTAATTTTACTTTTAACTTTCAATATTTCACCACTTTCAAAATTGTAAAAAATAGGGGCAACATCACGTAAAAATAGTGAAGCTACCCCTATAAAATACTATTCACTATTTTTTGATATAAAGATTTTTTGTAGTTTTCTCGTTAGAAACTTCTAGAATACTTTTTTGTTTGGATAAAATATCGTCTAAATCCTTATTAATATCTGACGAGAAATTAAAATTGCATCTCTGAGATAAATCGCACTTATTGAGTCTATCAATTGCTTCTTCGTCTGATATTTTCTTGTAAAAATGATCTGATATAGCATCCCAGATGTTTTTACAATTTTCATCATGAAACAGCACCATCCATGTAGGTTTATCGAAACTTTCACCACATGAAGTGCTTGAACAATAATAATATCTTTCGCCACATACATGACATGTTCTGTTTTGTTTAGCCATCACAATTCCTCCTGTAATTTTACGGGGAGAGATATATTCTCTCCCCGTTATAAGTAATTCTTTACATCTGAGGAATTACAATCTTGAACAGTGTTTTCTGCTTGTCACAATAGCTCTGTTGACACTTCATAGAGAATGGATGCTTTCCATCAGTGGTGAACTGGATGTCACTATTAGGGTCAAGCTTAGCATTGGGGAATATAACGTAAGCGTAGATGAGGGTGGTAGGATCACAAACGTCATTTCCCAACACTTCCATTACGAACTTACCAGCCTTCGGGAACTGAGTTGCAGAACCAACAACCTCAACTGCATTTTCAGTTGCATATTCGTACATGACAAAAACCTGTGAGCCGACAGTAACACTCGTAGGCAAGGTAATGGTTTTAGAAGCTTCGTCATATGCGAATTTGTCTACTGTTGCTGTAGCGTTAGATGTATACTTTTTGCCCATAGTGCTATCGCCCTTAAGTTCATAGATTGCTGTAAGGGGAGCAGTAGGGGTGTTTTTCAATACACAAGTAGTGCCAGTAACATCAATTGTTTCCATTGCAGGAGTAATAATTTTTGAAGCAGCGGTAGCGATCCTCTTAGAAGTTCCTTGCTGTGTTGCGAAAAGACCCAAGTCAAACATACTATTCTCTGCCGAAAACTCACAGTTCTTACTCTTGTAATAGCTCTGAATAGTAGTGCCCAATGCGTCAACCGCAGTTTTTTCATCGGCAGAGCATTTTAGAGAAGGGTTTTCGATTTGATTGATTGAATACATCACTGAACCATCTGCGGTAGAAGTCATAACACCTCTAAGCACACGGTCAATGATAAAATTAGATACATCAAAAGCCATAATATTTCCTCCTGTTTTATACATAAAAAAAGAAGCCTATTTAGTAAGGCTTCTTGTCCAATCCAAATCGGATTTGTTTAATTTTGTTTCATCTATTTTTCCACAATAAACACCTTGGATTAATGCGTTTGTCTTTCTTATTAATGAAATGCGTCCAACACTATCTAAGAACTCATAAATTCCTACTTCTAAAATGCTTGTGGAATTGTATTTACATTCTGAACTATTTACAAGAGAGGATATTAACGGTAGCAATAACGACGTGCATTTTTTACTGCTTGCCTTATTAATTCTATCTCTGTCTTCCTCTATTAGAATCTTTTTTGTAAATTCGTTATATGCATTTTCCACCTTTGGTTTTATATCATGAAGTTCACATATATAATCAAATATTAAAGAATAAATTCGTTGATCAATCACACAATCTGTATATTCGTTGTAAAGGATTAGCTCATTATTTTCTCTACTTATTGCGGGGACAAAATGAGACAAGTCCAAGTCTCCTAAAATTAAATATGTATCTTTTTGAGATAACCCGATTGCAATCATGGAAAAAAGTTCAAAGTTTGTTACCTTTGTATAATCAAATCCCATATCAAATAAAATGGATTTATAATTGGACGGTATTGAAACCAACATATTAATCATAGAAAAGTATCTGTGTTCTCCAAATTCAACGATGTCTCTAATAGTTGGTTGTCGCAAAGTGATTTTGTCATTGATATAAAAATCTTGTTTAAAATACATTTTTACTTCATCAAACTGATTCATCTAATCACCTACAAACTGGCTGATTAAAATCTTTTGTTTTAAATATCATCTGTCTAAAAACATAATCTCGACTATCGGGATGAATGCCTTCTACGCTTCTTTCTAAAAGAAGTTCTCCAATGCCAAAATCGTCACGACCATTAAATTTTTCATCTAGCAACTGAGATATTAGATCGTTTCTGTTAGCTTTAATTTTAGGAATGTTATTCACAACCATATGATTGTTGTTGGATATTATCCATATTTCCACTACAGTTTCAACACGTTTTTTATTACGATCTATGGTTCTTGGAATATGTACTTGAATTGTAATAAAGGTTTGTGCTTGTTGAACTGAATTTGGATTCTGATTAAACTTAAAGATGCGAGTATCAATGAGGTCATCGGCATACTCAACATTAGCGTCGATTGCACGAACTATGAGGCTATCGTGAATGATATCTTTAATAATTTTGTCTTTAATGTCATCAATCATTGAACTATTAGCCATATTACATCACCACCTCAATCTTCATCTGTGTCTCTGCATAAAGGCCACCAATATCGGTCAATTTCAAACTTACCATTTCACCAATAATTGTTTCGTTGTCTAAAGCCACAATGTCAATGAAATTCTCAATTGGTGTTAATGTGAAATACTGTTTGAGTTCAGGTTTGCACACAAATTCCCACTTGGGAATTATCCCCACAGCTTCAGCGATCCCATCAACCCCATAGAATTTAGCCGTATAGCGTCTTGCACTTCCACCAACACGAATACTCGACCTACCAGCTACCTCACATTTAAGGAGCGTGGGGTTAGGCGTGGGAGGTATCGGGGGGGAAGTGGGAGAGATATAATCCGCAATCATCTCAACGATATTGTCAGTGCTTTCCAGATAGCTTGTACTTTCTACACCTAACTCAATCAATCGCCCATCAGCTCCATAGTCATGCAGCTTACCATCAAACCCAGTAACCTTATAAACAACACCTATTTCACTATTGTCCTTGGTAAACACAGTTTCAGTCATGATGCGTTTGTCTTTATGTATCCTTCTAGTGTTCTCATTATAGGGAAGAAGCATTACAGTTTTGCCGATTGGAGTAGAAACCACTTTCCCATCAGAAGATATTTCTGAATAGCTGTTAGTTATCAAACACCATTGCTCAATAATGGTAGAGTTGTGTAGTTGATATCGCATTTTAAAGTTGCACTTTTCAATGACTGCCTCACAGCAAATGTTCACTCCTGTTTTTAGCTTCGTTACCAACCATTTGCTTTTGTTGTATGTAATAATATCTCCAATGAATATGAATTCATCTGGACGAGATTTTACAGTACATACGGTTTCCTTTTTTGTAGGTAGTACGATTAAATTTTGCACAATATCATTTCGCAACGTGTCATAATTTACATTGATAGAGGTATCAAAATCTCTCGCAAATCGTCTTTTAACTTCGGCCACTTTGACCTCTTTTTTATTGTTGCATCCTGTAGCGCCTTGAATTGCTCTGAAGTAGTCTGAATTTAATTCCATATTCATCACCACCTAAACATCATCATAGGCGGCGAAATCTACAGTTTTATATTTACCAGTAAGTCTATCCTTATTGCGATATTCGTCAATATACCCATCATTTTGAGCGCACACAAATTCATACATTTCCATAAACGATTTTCGTGCATTACTTGGATCCAAAACACGCAACTCTGACGAAGTATAGTTTACATTCATTAGCTTTAACTTTGGAATGTCCTTATCTAAATAGAGCTGATACATTAACCCAACGACAATGGACAATTCTGTTTGTGTCCAATCCTCATTGAAGATTTCTGAAATTTCATTACAGTTACTAAACACAATGTCTGGGTTACTTTTTATATCCATCAGAGCCACTGCGTCTAATAGAATATATTTAGATCTTTCTTTTGCAATAATAAGAGCTTGTTCAGGTGAAACACCATTATATTCAAAAAAATCAATGTCTTCCTCAATGCGTCTTAGAAATCGCTCAATAGGTGTTTTGAACGGAGTACCCATACAATTTCCTCCATTCTTTTAGGTTTTTGAAGTGGGTCTACCTTTAGGTTTATTTGTGGCGTTGGTTTCTGGCTTGCTTTCTACGGATTTTACTTCTTGTGCAACAGCCTGTTTAGAAAGCAGTTCTTCCATTTTAGCAAGTCTTGCTTTTAAGTCCTCAACATCTTCACCAGTCGTACCGACCTTTGGTGTAGGTTTGGAAATAACAATTTCGGTCTTGCGCTGATTAGCCTTTAGTTCATCCCGTCTTTGTTCAATTACAAGTTCAACACGAGGAGAAATCTCAGCAAATACACTCTTCAATCCCATATAAACACCGTAAACACGGTTAAAGTAAATCTCGTGATTAATCGCTACAATTTTTTCTAGTCCTTCTTTAGTAGGATGAAGAATAATATCTTCAATCTGCTCATCACGTAAAATATCTCGCCAATTAGTCAAGCGAATATCTTCATAAATTGCTTCCTCAAAGTCCTTTTCAAACCATGCCAGACCATATTTAAATGCACAACCATTTGTATTTGCTGTGCCTATTTCATCGATGGTCATAGGTATCACAGCGGGGTGGTCACGAGTACCGCCTTCTAAAAGATAACTTCTTTCCCTTGTTGATAGAGATACAGGACTTGAACTGTAATTTAAAACCATGTATGTTTTTTGTCTTTCTAATACCATTTTAATCTCCTTAAAATCTATCCCTATCTTCTTGATAGGTTTCATTTTTGTAATTATTTAACTCTGCATCACCAACAAACAACCAAAATTCAGCTTTCGTTCTTTTATTAAGGGCATTGCAAATTGGAATGAACCCATTTTCGATTAAAGCCTTTCTTAATCGTTTAGAGTAACAGAAAAAATATTTATCCATAACTTTTCCTTAAAATAAAGGAGGCTCATCATAAGACAAGCCTCCAAGATTACAAATATGTATAATTAGGCAATTGCAACCACACATACATTCTCAAGAGTGTCCGCATTGAAAGCATAGCCAAACTCAAAGCCAGTTACCTTAATGACCACCTTTTCATCGTTGTTGTCCATAGTTTCAAGAACACGAACATCGCCCTTCATATCAAGATTACCAATCTTACCTGCGACACCAAACATGCGCTTGTCTTTAATTTGAGTAGAACCGTCAGCAAGCTTATGTGCAGAAGAAATACGAGCAAGCTCAACGCCATCATAAGAACCGAGGAAACCAGTGCGGTGGACTTCATTTCTCATATCATCGGAGACAAAGCCAGTAAGCTTACTTACCTGCTGAATGTACTTAGAAAGAGCTATAAGAACGGATGTGCCATTAGCTCTATCATTAAGATAAAGAGCAGCAGCATCAGCGGTTGCTTGTGAAATCTTTGCAGTTGTTTCATTAATATAATTAGGAGCACCGCTTGCAATGCCATTGTCAATTACATCAAACAGAATTTTAAACATTGTGTTTTTAAGAGTTTCAACCGCAAAATTAGTTACAGTGGCTACACTTTTCCAACCATTCTTGCGAAGATCAGCATAAGACAAATCAGTTTCTCCATTATGTTAAAGCAAATATTCATCTAATTTATTATGAATCTTATTAAATTGAGTGTAGTCAATTCTAATAAGAGATATATTGTTGTCTAAACAATATTGGGATTTTATATTATCATGATACTGTATTTTTTTAAAACTGTTTTGTGCAGTTTCTTTGCTACAACCACCAAAATTAACTGGCCTAAAATGCTGTTCACCATCATATTCGATGCACATATTTAAATCTGGTAAGTAAAAATCAAATGGCAACGAAAATTTATCTTTACAATCATCAAATCTTTTTTGTAACACATATGGAATTTGATTGGACTTTAAATAAGATGATATTATTGCCTCACCATAAGACTCATTACAAGAAGCACAACCACTTCTTCCTCTTAGCAGAGCATTAGGGCTTCCTTTCCATTGATGACCGCAAACAGAGCATTGACACAATATTTTCTTTTTGTTTCCGTCATATGCTCCTAAAACAATTATATTGGGTTGTATGTATGATAATTCTTGAACAAAATCTTCGTGAGATTTGAGAATGACACCGCTACACTTTGGACAACCATGTCCATTAAGCAAGTGACTTGGTTGAGTACTCCATTCGTAACCATCAATTCTACATCTACATTTTATTTTTGTATCAGAGTTTACATAGTGTGTTAATAACTCAATCTTATTTGTAACTTGTGATAATTCTTTTACAAAGTCTTCATTTGTTTTTTGCAGCTTACCACCACATTTTGCACACCCAAATCCACGAATTAATGTATATGGTTTGGACTCCCATTCATAGTTGTCAATTTTACACCGACATCTAACTTGTGTGTCTCCATTTTTAAATTCAGAAACTATATCAATATCGGGATTAATTTCTCGTAATCTAAGTAGGAAAGTTTCTTTCGTGTATGGCTCTTTTTTAGCACATTTAGGACAACCACGTCTTTGTATTAATTTATTAGGAGTTGCTTCCCACTCATAGCCATCAATTTTGCAACGACATTTTACTTTTGTTGTACTATTAATATAGTTGCCAATGATTTCAATATTTTTATTTATTGTATGCAACATATCAACAAATTCTTTATGTGTTCTTTTTAAAGGCAAACCTTCACCTCTTTTATGTTGACTTTTAACGCAATATTCTACACTTTATTGCATTTATTTAATATTTTAGATGAATATATACAGACGCTACTCTGTGCTTATTGTTTTACAACAATCTTACAGTTTCCTGTAAGTGCAGACTATATCTTCGCCCTTTTCACAAGGGGTACACTACTTCGAGCACCAATAACTTGTACTCTACTCTCCTTAACGGAGATAGTCGTTGAACCTTCCTCTATTCGAGGCTTGGCTGCTGATTTCCGATTATTTAGCACTTAGGATTTAACCTTATGCCATACATTTAATTCTTTCTACTTTCGTAACCATACCATTTGAGCCTTTTTCATCTCTCTGTTTTGGTTTAAATGTCTTTACGGATTTCCAGCAATTCAGTGTATTATTTTTCATGCAGATTACTCTACACGCAAGCCATTCTTTTAAGCGTAAACGCAAAATTGTTTAACCTGAAGATGTTTCCAAGTGGGCTTCAGCACGGAAATATCAAGGAAACTACGATCAACATTACCTTCCTTTGCAGCCTCATAAGCGGCAAGCTTATTTTTAGCGATAATAGTGGCCTCATAATCATCAAACTCGCCAACAGAACCACGATTGAAAATCAGCTCAAGAATCTCATCAGGAGTATTGTAGATTTCTTCCTCAATAACCTTAGTCATAAAGGCTGCAATTTCATTGTCCTTATCAACTCCACGCTTACCAATTTCTCTAAAATAAGCATCAAGCTGAGAAACAACAAGCTTTTCATCGTCATTTAGTGTATTTGCTTTATATTCGGTCTTCTGTGCAATCTCATACATATTTACGTTTTTGATCGCTTCAGCAATTTCTACATTTAACATATTGATATCCTTCTTTCTTTTATAATTATTCCTTAAGCATTCTTAATGGGAGCATCAAGCACATCAATTTTCATAAGAGTGTGACCATTGTCAACATAATCGTCAGCATAAAGGTATTTGGATGCCACGGTGGTCGCTGCATCAGCCCATAGCCCATCAACACCAACTGCCAGAACTTTACCCTTAGTTGCTGTAGCGCCCTTAGCGTCAGTACCAAAACTCTCAGGGTTTGTATAAGTCTCTAGTTTGACAAACTCCCCAGAAGCAACTTTTACAAAGTTATCATCATAGTCAGACATATCAGTACGAGCACAGTTGATGCCAGTAGGAATACGAGCTTTATTGACTATGTAAATATCATCAGCAGTTGCAGCAGCAGGGAACTTAACCTCCTTAGTTGCACGATCCTTTATGACACCCATGCCAGTTTTCATTGCCACTTTTGCCTTATAATCGGCAGGAACATTCTTGCCATTCTTAGACTGAAATTCTCTTAACATAATTTTTATCCTTCTTTCTTATTTTTTGTGTGAATACGCACTAAGTAATTCTGTAATAGAAAAACCAGTGCTCGGATCACTATTATCAATGTTTGCTTTTGGAGTCACTGGAGTTGTTGCTGTTGCAGGTCTAGCCTCAGAAGTGTCAACTGTTGGTTTAGTGGTATTCTCAAGAGATGCCATAAACTTGTCAGCCATTAGATTCTTAATGGCAACTTCATCTACAGTTTCGATTAGATTACTAATTTCAGTAGATTTAATTTCATCTTCCGAGAAAAGTTTGCTTTTTTCAATTTTAGTCTTTAGATCAACTCGTTTTTGTGCCGTTTCAGATTCAATTCGTTCACGCTCGGCAGTCTCACACGCTTCCTTAAAGGGCTTTAAACTAGCCACTTCTGCTGAAAGTTCTTGAATCTTTTCATTTGCTGTTATCAATGCGTCGTCTTTTTGTGCAATCGTAGAATTAATACTAGCAACAGATACAGTAAGTTTTGCATTAACAGGTTCACTCACAGTCACAACGTCGCTTTCTACTGTATAAGTAAACTGAATAACATCCAGTTCACTTGCCGCATTATACAGTTGCACCCAAATAATACCGTCAGCAGGGAAGTGATAAATAATATAAAAGTCCCACTTCTCAATTTTTAGATTGTCTGCAATTGCTTCTCTCAGTGCTTTTCTTAAATCAAATTCAGTCAATGCAGAAGAATCTGGAGTATCAATATTAACTATAGTTTCTGTAACTTGGCTTACTTCAGAATCGACACTCTGATTTGCAACTTCTGGGTTTAATATTTCGGTATTTTCCAAAAAACCATCCTCCTCTTGTGTTTCTTTATTTGAAATCTCAATAAAATCTTTATTAAGAGCTTCAATTAATTCATTGTCTTCTTGTGAAGCAACCTCAAGTAATTGGCTTTCTGGATAGGCGGGGGGGATAAACGAAGCTAGTAGACTATGGCCTAAAAATTTACCCTCATCAATTACTTTGATTTGTTTTCCATGCTCGAATTCAATATGTGATTTTAACGTAGATATTTCCCAAGAAGTATTTAATGTTCCATTCATCAATCGCTTTTTGACAATTGCACAAAACTCTGGGAATCTCTTCCACAGCTTTGCGGTTGCAGTTATGTATTCTTTTCCATTAACCTTTTCTATCTGAACACTTGTAAAAACACCACAAGCAGAACTATCAAATTCATAATCATTGTAGGTTTTACCTCGCTCATCAACCCGTGTAACAACATGCATGTTATGGCTTGTGAAGTCAGCTTCTCCATTATCAGAAACTCCTAACTTACCCACTACAGGTTGAGAAACAAGAGTATACAACCAATTATCTATAGTCGCTCTGTTAATTTTTACGTTGTTTCTATTAGTCTCAAAAGAGCAGATGATAAACTTAGCATTTAAAGCAGTTATATCTTCTGTAACTTCACTACACAAAACTTCATTAGAAGACAAAAAGATTTGATTATTTTCATCCACATATATCACCTCCTTCGTTAGCTAAATCTATACATGGTAAGGTGTTGTTTACTTTATCTTCATCAAAAAAGACAGTGGGTATTTCACCACTGTCTAAACTAATAGCAATTAAATTTTCACAGCAAGGACATCGTATACTTATTAGCCTATCCAATGCTTATTTCCTCGCCTTCTTCGTATAATCTTTGTCTAAATTCTTTTTGTCTTCATCTTTATTACTTGATGGAGCACCTACAGTTCCGCTTCCGTCTCCACCACTATTTGTATATTGAGAATTATGAGGAAGGAAGATTTCAGAATCAAGTTTAGCTTCATTTTCGGCAATTCGCTTATTTTTCTCATCTTCAAGTGAATATCCGAGTATGCCAAGGCTCGTCTCCATTGAACAATTTAGTTTAGAATATAACAGTTCAACTAAATCCTTTTTCATATCTAGAGACATTTGTTCACAATCCAATATTTGAATTTCTGGTAAATACTCAAAATCTAGACCTTCGTTTTCAAATAAGACCTTATACCAATCTTCAAGTATATATTCAAGCTGTTGAGATATGGAATTGATTGTCTTAAGCAACTGATCCAAGCTGATGTTGGCAACAGAAAAGTTTGCAACATTAGTATCAGCAAAACCAATACCAAGAGTGGTCATAATTTTACTTCTGTTTAAATTTATCTTGTCGGCACTGGTATCCTCTACTTTTGACTCCACATATAAGAGTTTTTCTACTTGTGGAATGGATGTATACAATACGGTTTTGTTTTTCCATGCTGCAATCAAGTCATTGTGTGCAAGAGTACTCCATTCTAACCCCTTTTTATCAAACTTTTCTCCCAAGCATTCTTTTCTCATTACTTGATGAATAATCTTTTTTGCTTTGGATTTTGCTGTGATAAAATCGGTACTTTCAAAATTTTCAAGTAATAAAGCTGCTTTTAATGCACGTACAATAGGGGAGACTCCATAATTTCTTCCCATATTCCCAATTCGCATAACGCCCGTATACTTATTATTTAGCTCAACTCTATTTTCCTTATTCTTGTATGCTTTATAAACCTCTTCGGGATAATTGGCCTTTATGTCTTCCTCAATATTGTTGAAAAATCTAGCTTTATTTTTTTTATCCTTTTCATATGTCTTTTTTAGACGTGTTTCAAGCTCTTTTATATCAATAGATACTACTGGTTTCCCATTAACTTCCCATTGCTCTATAATAGCCACACCAAGAGGATATTTATCAACAACGTAACCGTTACCATCATAACGAAGATACAAAATATTTGTGCCTTCTGCATATGTAATAGGAATTGCGTCTCGAATAAGACGTTTTAGGTTTATTTGCTTATTAAACATATTAACAGCTAATTTAGCATCGCTCAGTTTTTTATTCTTGTTACGCTGCTGAGAATAATCGCCAAAAGATAAGCGTGTGTTAGTGTTTACGTTAGTTTCAATAGCTTCATATGTTTTGCCAATAATATCATTAGTAATAATATATCTACGTACCAATCCATTAGCCTGTTGCACTTTAGCAAGGCTTGTCTGAATTCCATTAGCAAGCTCATCAATAAGTTCTGGGGTTAATTCATCGTTAGAAGACTTGTCAGAATAGTAGGCTGAATATTGACGCTTGGTTACATCAAAGTCCTTTATTGCAGATAATAGTATTTTATCTTCATATGCTGCTATTTGATCCTCAGTAGAAGTCACAATAGTGGCTTCATTTCCTAATTCATCCCTCTCGATTGAAATAATAAAATCTTCTTGTGCTACCACAGGCGGAACAGAAGATGTATCCTTTGTTTTTAACATTTATTCACCTACTTTCTATTAGAATTTGCGTTGTCAATTTTTAAAACGACACTGCTGTAACACAGGGTTGGTATGAGGAGAGGTCTAGCTCTTCTGATGGTTTATCTACTATTTGTCCTCGCCGCAACTCATAAAGTCTGTGAGCAAGCATAATAATGCAGTAAAACCTATCATCATGTATTCTATTCTCTTTCTCTTTGGACAAAGCATATGTTACAGATGTTTTCTCTGGATTCGTAGACTTGTGTATTGATGTAATTTCCGTTTTCATCAAATCTATTTGTGTTAACGCAAGCATTTCTTCGTCAGATAATTCATGACTTTCAAAGACTTCTTCTTCGTTTTCTTTATGAATTATTTTTATTATATCTTGTCCTCCATACTCATATGGAAATCTAATCACTCCTAAATTGATTAATTCTATAAATTCCTCAACCATTTGAGTTCTATATTTTCGTGGACTTAATAGCCGAAGTTTATCTACAGCGTTTGGATACATTGTTGAGTAACCAGTATAAATTTCATGATTTGCATCAATAAGTCCTCTATGTAATTTGCCTTGTTTGTCAGTCCAGTC
Organism: Angelakisella sp.; assembly: GCA_036645835.1. Classification (GTDB taxonomy): domain Bacteria; phylum Bacillota; class Clostridia; order Oscillospirales; family Ruminococcaceae; genus Angelakisella. The sequence continues at coordinate 251,627 of JAVXNK010000001.1, forward strand.
ATTTAATAGTCCATCGGCATATGTACTTGTGCCACCACCACCAGCACCTTGATCTATCATTAAGCAGTCTAGATACTCGTAGTCTGGATTGTTACCATTGTATCGTAATAATATGTCTCGGATTTCTTCCAACTGACGATTAGAATCAAGCTTGTATTTTTTCTTGCTTGCCGTATCAATCATGTTTACACAGTTGACAATATCTCCACACCATCCTAAATCCTTATCTTGATACATGTTCATAGCTGCTGTGATAGAATTATCAATAGTACGAGCAGGATCAAATGCTAACGCAATCTTGCAGTTGGGGATCCATGATAATTGAGGCAAATAAAATTTTTCATTGCGCCTAATAGTACTCCATTTGACTATCTGAGAGATACCACCATCTCGTGATGGTTGATTATAATATTCTCTTAACGCTTTTTCTTTATTGGCCTTCATAGCTGCATCAACTTTTGACTGTGTTAATAGAGGGATATATGGCTTGCCACTCATAAAAGTTTTGATAGCGGTATCGCATATCATATCGCAAACAAAATACGATCTGTCCCCAGCCATCATTCGCTTGGCAAAGTTTTTATAATGCTTATAAAACATTTTATCCATTTCGTCTTGAGATGAAGCGTATACAAGCTGCGTAGGAACACGTTTTGGCTCAACTTCTGGATTGTAATTATCATCTATATCAGTAACAAAATCTGTATTCTGCGTAGCAAATGCTTCGCAAACAGCAATTAACTCATCTGAACTAAATGCAGCTTCATCAAAAAATACAAGTGTGGCTCTGCGGCTGCGGTTATTATCTGGTTTGCCATTAAGAGTAAATATCTCGCTACCGTTATAAAATTCCACATGATAACTTTCAGGAGCATGACTAAAACCAGTTTTATTGTTTGGAGATTTTTTAGTTTCTTTTAATACAATATCTTTTAAAGACTTGATAGAAGCTGCTGTTTTACCAATGTTTAATACGATTTCTTCAATTTTGCCAAATGTCTCTTTAGACTGATTTCCTACTGAACTTACGATATATATTGCTTGATTCTCATACAAAATTGCCTTTAATATCATAAAAACAGCGCCTATAAAAGACTTGCCAAAGTTACGAGAACAACACCAAACAGAGTGGCTTGCATTCCAAGTTCTTTGCAAAATGTACTTCTGTGAGTCAATGAGTTTAATTCCCAGCAAATCCTCAGATGCAATACAGGGATTTCTTCTATAATAAGCTATACTTTCAGCGTCTAATTCACAAATCCTGCGCTTGAAATCAGTCATAAGAACTTTTTTTCTTATCCTATTCATTCTTATCACCAGCATTTTTTAACTCTATGTTTTCAATTAATAATAAGCGGTTTTTTTCTTGTTCTTTATCTAATTTACATTGTAGTTCTTGTATCAAATCTCGTTGTATATCAAAGATTTCTTGTTTATCGTTTTCATCAAACATACCATTCTGCTTGATTGCCCTGTTTGACATTTCAATAGCCCACAGCGATCCTTCTGAATATAGTTGCTCATAATAGTTTGCTTCAGCTTTTTTAAAATCCTTTTCTCTCAAATCTTTCATAAGATATGTAAGTGTAGATTTTCCAATGTCTTTATTAGAACGATTCTTAACTGAGATTTCATTTTCTTTTGCAATTTTATCATTACTATCAACACAATTCTTTTTTAACGTACCCAAACTCTTAATGTCATTGGCATCTTTAATTGGATTCAACGAAGATATGAGCAAATCATATTGTCTAATCTGATTATTATTGTTAACGATTTGAATAATTTGAGAAAGTTTATATGTGTCATCGGCTATATCATCATCAAAATACTTTACAAGCTCCCCAAATAAAAAACGACGATCATTACTAGAATAACCATCGAAAGGGTCATATCCAATTATGCTGATTGCCTCATCACGATTTTTTATTTCATCAACAGTCCATTTAATCTCTTTTTCTTGTTGAATATCGTCAGCAGACTTTGATAACTCTTTGTTTAATATCGTTTGAGAAAAATCCTGAAACTGATACTGCCTACCGTTAATTTGTCTCAAATACAGACCTATGCTAAAGGTATTATTGTTTGTAACTATGCTGTCAAATAGAGAATGATAGAATGGAATGTCAAGTTTATGGCAAGCTAAAATACATGCCAAGCGAGTTCCGTACTTTTTTTCGTAGGCTTCAAAAAAAGTCTGTACACAGGATTTGCAAATAGGTACATAACGACTATTTTTTACAAAAGACTCAGACCATTGAGACTTATAAAAATGACCAACAGGATTTTCCCAAGCAGAGCCACAAGCAAGACAAATATATATATGAGACTCATCAAAATTGTCGTCTGTTTCTACTACTTTTTGTTTTCGTGCCATACATGTACCTACCTTTCCTTAAAATAAATAAAGCCCTCCCAAGCAATAGGGAAGACCTGTAAAATCAATGTATACATCACTTTATTAATAAAGTGGTTAATAAAACAAAAGAGTTACCTAACACGGTAACTCTAGTGATGTAGGGTTCGACTACAATTCTGAGATTTTATCTAATCTCCGCACGATTAAATGCGACTATGCGATTGAAAAATGCAAAAACATTTTCTTAGTATCATAGTTCATCTCACAATCCCTACACATAGACTATGTATATCCCATTATATCTATAAATATGCCAATCAAACTTCACTTCTATTGCGTATTTGATTAAAGTTTATATTGCATATCTCTGTATCAATTGTATAATGGTATTAACAGTGAGTGAGGTGACAACATGGATATCAACCATCAGTTTAACAACTCAGTTATGAAATCTATTCAGCGGCAACTTGAAGTAGTAAGTAAATTTGAAAGTATAGCTAACCTACAAACTTGGAACCAAATAGTTACATTTGATGAAGCTGTAGCTGTGAAAAACCTAATGCAAATTCAACGCATTAGTGATTTATCAAGATTTCAAAATAATTTTGAAGCGAATTTTGAGTCTTACTACTTTAAATCTATAGATAAATTATTAGAATCAATCAATTTACAGACATATAATTGGGATTTCATTTTACAACAGACTCAAAATATGTTGAGTAACGAGATTCCTCAAAATAGACGGCTTGACCTTAATCTGCGGCGTTTTGATGGAAACGAAGTGGACAAACTCCCTGACATCTCAACTGAAAGCCAACAATGCATCGAAGAAGCTGTACAAAGTGCTCTTTCACAACCTCTCAACTGGCAACAAAGTTTTTTTGAATCAATTCAGCGATTTGCGAAAACTAATCCAGTTGTAGCGTATCTATTAGCTCAAATACTTGTTGCGATTATTAGTATGGGTATGAGCCTCGCTTGTAATATAATTGGACAAACAATCAACTCTGTTGTATTAAAGGAATCACCGATGGCAGGAGCCTCATCTATAACAAGAATTACTGCCGACCAAGCCATAACCATAATAGGTCAACAGCCATATTATTATTTAGCCGAATTTACTGACCCTGTAACTGGAGAACAGTATTGTGGTTACTTGAGCAAAAGAAGTGTTCAATTGGTGGATGGAGATATAAAACAGTAGTGTGTTATCATCTACCATACATTACTTAACAACCCTGTAATAGGGATAGAAAAAGACCTTTCTTTAATCAGAGAGGTCTTTTTCTATGATTGAAAATGCTCACCAACTAGCTTTCACCCATTGGCTACAAGGTGAATATAGATACGAGAGTAATAATACCAATCCGCTAATGATAAGTAGCGAAGCGTTTTTGTTACAGTACTCGCAACTGGAAACATTTGAGCACTGACCATTTATATGTCGCATATCAGGGAGCGACTATCTTTGTTTGGAATTTAATAGATGAACAATCGTATTAAACTAATAATCACGAAAGCATATGTATTTGGAACGAATGCCATTTACATTAGATATCATATGTTGTTTTCTACTTATTGGTACAACGGAACCAACCCACCTGCTATTTCAACCTTTCGCTAGTAGCTCACTAGAGGTATGTAAAATTGTCCACGTTATTATTTAAAGTCGTATGACCTCACGACACGTCAATTAGGCCAATTATGGTTGGTTGCCTACTATGCAACGTACAGTTTTTTATGCTACTCTGTTTCGCATTTAATGACAAAATTATTATGTGGGTTAGGATTTGCACCTAACAGGAAAGTCCGCAAACTTTCAAGATTTTAATCAAACCTTGTGTCTACTATTGATACCAAGCCTATGCCTTGTCTATTCCACCACCACATAACAGTATGAAATAGGGAATTGATCTAAATTATATCCCGTATTTATCTTTAGATGCTTGAATTTTAGCCTTATCGCTACGTAAGTAGTGCTTTTTTGTGACATCTAACCCACTATGATTTAAAAGCTCTGAGATTTCTTCGATTTTAGCACCAGCTAATTTCATAAGCTGGCTACCACTATGTCTAAAATCATGAGGATGAAGCGTAGGTTCACCTATCATTTCTCCAACTGCTTTAACCCACTGGTTTAGAGTGCCAGTTGTCATTTTGGTTATCTCACCACTATAAGCACTTACAAAAACATAACCATTGTCAGAGATGCTATTTTCTTCTCTATAAGATTTTAAGTTCTGAAGCAACTCCAAAACTTCTTGTGAAAAATACAGGGTGACAATCTTACCTTCTTTTTCAAGAACATTATTTACCATACGGTTTTCAAAATCAATTTGTTCCCACATAGTGTTGCTAACTGCTGTAACCCTTGCCATAGTAGAGAGTGAGAATAGAGCATAACATTGTAGTTGTAATGCATAATGAAGTCTGCCTTGTGATTTGGCATTATCGACATTTTCTTGTAGTTTCATTTTCATTAGATCCACTTGCTCTTTGGAAAGAAAAGTTTGAACAATTATGTCAGTATCCTTTTTAGGACGATCGATAAACTCCATTGGATTTTCATTTATAATTTTTTTCTTGCGAAGATATTTATAAAAAGCTGCAATAGACGACATTCTACGCTTCATTCGTCTGGAATTATTGCCCTGTGTTTTGCAAAAGTACAAGAACTCCGTGATATCGTCTTCTGTCAAATCCTTAATAGATTGATTCCCTTGGTTGTCGTAAATATAAATCCACCAGTGTTGAAGATCGTTCAAATAACCATCTTGAGTTTTCTGACTTAACTCTCTTAACGACATGTCAATCTTATATTTATTCCATAGCTTCATGGTTTCTGAATTAATATTTTCAAGCTTTTCCTTATCGTAAAATTTTATCTTAGGACTAATTTCTGCCATTTAATACCTCCTTAGAAACGGACAAACATATCGTCTGTGATATCAGTAATTTTGCTGTGAATATGTGGCGGCAATAGTAGGATTTGAACCCACGGGGCTGTTAAGCCAGAACAGTTTTCAAGACTGCCTCCTTATGACCACTCGGACATATTGCCATATAAATAGGGCAGCCACCATTACAGTGACCGCCCATATAAGGAAGGAGAACCATGAAGAAGCAAATTACTTTACAGTTTCACAAAACTGCTTTGCGGCAGTAAATGTAGGAACAAACTTATCCTTTGTCTGATATGTAGAACCCTTATTGTCACCAAATTGCACAGTGCCTGTGCGCCCCTTCTGAAGCTTTCTCTTGAACTTACCGAAGCCATATATAGATACCTCACCATCAGATGCCACAGCACCCTGAATAGCCTCAAAAACGCCATCAACAATAGTGGTAATATCCTTCTTTGTTAGATTCTCATTTGCACCATGCAGTGCATTGATTATGTCATTTTTATTCATTTGTTAGTCTGCTCTCTTTCAGTTTTAGTTTAATCTAATATTACATGTAGTTTCTCGACCGTCTTCTTCTGTGAAGAACATCAAAGTTTGTCCAGCATTAGAATATAACCGCTTGCCATTTGCAAAATTATCACATCCACATAGGCTACGGATTAATATATTTTCTATGTCAAAAGATTCAAATTCTTCAAGATGATGTTTGTCAGCAGAAATGGTATAATCAATTGTCTCACCAAACTTTTTTGTAAATATGGTATTTACTATCATGCCTAGATTTTTAATTGAGTCCAGATCGCCGTGCGTACAACAAATATTATAGCCGCACACATTTAGCTTGATAAATTCTTTGTAATTTGCGTCAATAACATGAATGTCTTTTCTGTTTTGAAGTCTTGGTTTCAACCACCAAGAAATTAGCTTCTCCATATTATCAGCATGAATACTGTCTTTCTTGTCTTGGATACTCCGCATGTGATTTCCATATGTAGAATAGACATTGGTGCATTCTATACTGCTAGAATTTGCAAGTTCATTAATTGCCTCTGCTAGAATCTCACTAACCTGCATTATCTGATTACACGTCACTTCTTCCTGCGCAACTCTGGATGAGGTGTGAATACAGCCATCCGCAAGATCTCCGAGCAACAAAATGTGTAGTGCTTTAGGTTTGTGTAACTCAATGCGTTCTTTGCACTTTAAAACCAATTGTTCTACTCTCTTTTTACATATGTCGATATCATAAGTATTCCAGATATTATCTGTTATCATCCCATAATGCCAGTCAGCTAAACATAACACAGCTTCTTTTTCAGAATGCTCTCCAAGCTTCTTGTCAAAATTTAATGGGATAAAATTGTTTAAGTCTTTGGCGCACTGCTTTAGATACTCACCTAAATGTTCAGCTCTTGCATCTGGAGTGCGCAACTTGTTATATTCTCTACGTTGATCAAAGAATTGCTTTTTTAACTTAAATATCTCATCTCTCTGTATTTGTAGCTGCTGTAGATACTCATCGCCTTGCATCATAGGAGCAAATACATCCTCGTAAAACCCTTTTGCATATTGTACTGGCTTTCTATAGGCTGACTCATCTCGATATGTAGATTCATCTTCTCTCCATTGAGCATTGATGATAGGAGCAATCTCTTTCCAGTTCTGATACTCGCCATTATCTACTAATTGTCCAACTCTCCACAAATATTGGCGTTCATTTTCTCCATCAAGGCGCTTCAAATTATTATTTATAAGTCACACCACCCATTACAGTTCTTCGCCATATGCGATAGTGATTTTCACTTCCTTGTCAGAAAAGTCCTTAAAGAAATCAGATAGAGTAACAGGAGTATCTACATCCTCAACTTCTACCGTTATGATCCCATCTTCAATAGAAAGGATACCCTTAACATCTGCGCCATACTTGCGGTTAATTTTACTTGCCATATATTTAATAATCTCCTTTAAATCAATTTGATATTTTATAGCAATATTTCTGTACTCTTGTTTACGCATATAATTTTAGTGCTGCGATCTCGTTTGCTAACTTCATTTTTTAGTGCTTCAGCAAATTCTAGCTTGCCTTTCATGTCACCGTGAACTAAACAAATCCTTTCGCAGTTTATACTTGAATAATAGTCCAACATGTCATTCCTCTGCATATGAGAAGTAAAGCTCTTAAGGTCAGTCACTCCACACCTATTTCTATACTGTTTTCCGTCAATAGAAATGGTCTTCTGTGCATTACCATACTTAATTTTACCTGCTAGTGCATTTTCAGAAGAATACCCAACAAACAATATCTGAGCGTTATGGTTTGGCAAGAGCACCTTAGCCCATTGTCTGGAGCGACCCGCTGCCATGAAACCCGATGCCGCCAAAGCCACACAAGGTTCATCACTTTCCATAAACGCCTTGCTGTCACAATATTCAGCAGGATATTTAAAGTTTTTCCAACACATTACCTCTCGCCACAGCTTCAAATCATCGCCAACTAACGTGTCACAATATAACTTACACATTTTTTGGGCTAATGGACTGTCTACGATAATTGGTATTTCAAAGCTTTTATCATCCTTAAACATACGATATAAAAGCAACATGATAAGCTGACACCGATCCAAAGAGAATATTGGTATCAGTACTTTACTTTTTCGTTCTATACACACATCGGTAATAACAGAATAGATTTTTTCTAAATCTTTTTCTCTATCCTTAATGCCGACAGCTCTTTTATTGTCGCCGTATGTAGTTTCGGCTACAACCAAATTTGCTTTATCTACTCGTGACAATGGAAGGGTAAACGGTTTAGGACACGATACGTTACCTAAATCCGAGGTAAACACAATCTTTTTTGTCTGAGATCCACACTTCAGCCACATTTCGCACTGACAGGCGCAAATTATGTGTCCTGATGGTATAAATTTAAATGTTATATAGTCATTGAGTTCAATAACTTGATTTATTTCATGCTCCTCAAATAGAGGCATGGTGTCAGCAACATCATCGGAGGTGTAAATAGGGAAGACATCAAGTCCATATTTATTAGAAAGTGTTTCCACGTCCTTACTCATAATAAAAGCACTATCTAGTGCCATTGCATTAAAAAACTTGGAAGTTCCTACAGGCGCAATTATTCTACCTTGAAACCCCTCAGCTACAAGCCGAGGAATTAACAAGCTATGATCTGCATGAAAGTGTCCAAGAAAAATATAATCTATTTCCTTTGGTTTAAATGTCAGCTTTCGTTTATTGCTGTAATAATCAGACTTTACATTATTGCTTTGAATAAGTCCGCACTCGAATAATATTTTAAAATCCTTAGACTCTATTAAAGTCATGCTACCAGTAACATCCTCTGCATTTCCACCAACAAAAGATACACGGATTTGATTTTTCTTAATCTTACCCATATATTCACCTACAAAATTTCATCAATAATATCGTAGCTTTTTGCTTGTGTTGCTGTCAGATACCATTCAAATCTTGTTTTCTTTTCATATACTTCTCTTGGGATTGAAGTATGAGTAAGAATGTAGTCTGTTATCATTTTTTCATAATCTTCTTGAAATGCAAAACTATCACGCACTGCGTTAGCGGATCCTTCAAAGTAATAACTACCACTATGTATTAGAAACACAGTAAACGGATAACATACCGTTGTAACATTAGGATTATTGTGTCCTGCCATAGCCATAAGAGCACCCATACTGGCAGCAACAGAGAGAATAGTAATAGTAGTCTTGGTTTTTAAGCGGTCTATCACAGAGCACAACGTCATTCCGCTGTAAACATCGCCACCGTTGCTGTTTATAATAAGCTCAATATGCTCGACCAAAGGATCGTTATCCATATCTAAAAGAGGAATTACCACGGATTCTATAATGTCCATTCCAACCTCATCATTGAAAATAATGCGGTTGTTTTTAAGCCCCTTATAATACTGATAATCAGCAGGGGAGGGGATATTTTTAAGCAGGTCATCTAAATTTATCGCAACTTCCTGTGGCATTTATTAAATCTCGCTTTCAATAATATTTGTTTTACCAATTTTAATGTTATTCATCAGTAACCTGATAACCACGTATCTCACTCAATAGAATCTTAACTCTATCTAGGGCGGGGACATACCTCTGACCTCTTTTGCTCTTAGAATGGTTCTTCATAGTTTTGGGGATTGCCACATTTGGATACTTAGCTCTAATGATATCCGCTTCTTCACGGCTAATAGGAATTATAACAATCGCTCACTTTCTTAATTGAAATTTGGTACATTTGCCAATATACTATTTACTTTAAATGGTGTATAGTATATATTGAGATAATATAATTTAATATACTATCATATATTAACAAAAAACAGAACCCGCATAAACGTACTGTTCATGCGGGTTTGTGGGTTTTTGAGAATTTATTTGTGCTGTCCACAAATAGTGTTATTTAGATTTTTTCGCCTTTTTCTCTCATTAATGCGTTTATATTCACGTCTATAACTATCATAGCAACCTTCACATCTCTCTGTCGAGTTATCCTTAGCATCTACCTCAACCTCAGTCCCACAATCAATACAAACGATTTTCTTTGTGCAGAGCTTTTCAGGTGTGGCACACTCTTTGCAATAAATGTGATTATTAGACTTTTTTTTCAAAGCAGCTCCACAACCAGCGCATAAGACCACCTTGTCGTTCTTATTGTACCAATCTAGATAGTAACCTATATTTTCAAAACGAGTTAAAGTTATTGCGGTAACATCTGGAGGAGGCATCATTGACAAGAATTTGAGTTTAATACTTCCTTTACAAAGAATATCTATGTATCCATCTTTGGCAAGGCAATATACCACATCATCATTCAGGCTTATAGAACCCTTAATGTTACTGCTTTTTTTAATATCGTTGTACTTACTGGAACCCCCTTTGAAATACTCATTTATGTAAGGTTTTTCTGTCAAAAATTCAAAAACAGTTTTATCTAATCTTTTTTGAACCAAAAAAGTAAAGATGACTTTCTTGAAATCGTCTGGGTAATCTAAGTTGTTTATCCATTCTATTTCCGATTTGTACACAGGGAGTTCCAGAATATCAATAAGTTTATTGGTCTTTTTTAGTGAATGATTTAAAGCCCGATTAATTAATTTGAAGAATTTTGCCTTATTATAATTAGGAATGTATTTTTCGCAAAACTGATTAAGCTTTTCTTTTCGCTCTTTGGGTTTAAGTCCCATAATATCTCTATAATACAGTGCCAATATCCTAAGCTCTGTATTGCAATGCTTTGTTTGGAACCCATATGTAATCAGTGCCTTAGCGTATTCCGTATCTCTGTATTTATAACCGCTATTCAAAATTAACCTCCATCATTTTATAATGTTGCCCTAAGTATTTTATGTCTCCATCTTTACATGGGCAGGGGAAAGTAGGCTGTGTTTTCATATTTTTCCTTAGGTTAGTGAACAAATATCTTCCGAAAACACTCCACAAAACTTCTTTGTTTTTAGAAGGATAGGCGCTATAAAAATAGTCAATTGCACAATTGGCTGCTAAGAACATATTTGATGTATGTGTTTTGATATACTTTTCAAGAGTAACAAAATCAGTAATCTCACACGCTACATCATCTCCATCATCTTCTTTGCTTTCTACAATATAATCAAAGTGTTTGTTTTTAATAAACTTGGAAAACACATTAGATATGAAATTATAGTCATCATCAGAATAACTAACGGTATGATTTTTAAGCAAGGAAACAAAATCAATATTAGAATCCTCAGTAAACTTCTTGTTCAGTGCAAAATTGACACTTTCTATATGTTTACATAAAAGATTCATGGGACTATTACTCATTATAACGGGAAGATATTTGAAATAACTATTTACAAATAAAATCTGTTCTTCCGTTTTGTTTCCTAGATTAATCAATGATTGAAGAGACATTCTAAATCTTTGATGACAGGTTATTTCATTTTGATCCACATACACATCATATGTCTTTTTACAATCACTATATCTGTACCTAAAGAAATATGGATACTTGTTTAGAAGAATTCTATTGTAAAACTCAATTTGACTTATTTCATCTTGTGTAGAAATTACCTCGCCAGTGTCATCATCAATAATGGGGGCTTGATATTCCACCCACAACTTCGGTATGCCTTTTACATTCTTCCCTATTTTTGCTTTGTCTATCTGTGCGGATTGAGCCTTACAGCATTGAATAAGTCTAGAGTACGTTGTTTTATATTCATTACTGCTCTCGCCATATTCCTCACCGATATTACTTAGCAAAGCATAGGCATTGCTACTTTTGTTTGTGATAGAACCAATGATTGATCCGAATGAAAAAACATCAGAGTTATACAAATCATCTTCTGAAAAGACAATTTTTTTGGGCTTTGGTGGTTCATACATCATTGTCAACTCATCTTTATAAACACCGTTTATTATCGTTTGATTAGAAGTAGTGGCTAGTATATCCAAGTCGAAATCAGCACCGCCAAAATTACACACCTCGTGACCATGATAATTAAGAATAATGCCGAGTTTACAATAACGATACCATTTTTCCGTATCTTTATTTTTAACAAGATTCATAATTACATGCTCAGATCTAAAAGTGAGCGGAGAGCGCATACCGTCAACTACAGCAACTTCTTTTTCATTCCAATAATTTGAATAAAATTCATTACGCCCAAGCAACCCAGTAACATCCATTCCACATACTGATTGCATAAACCCATATGGATCAGAAACCAATGTTTGAAAGTTCCCATCAACAAAAATATCACCCATGCAACCATTGCGAATTTTTGTTTTAATAAGATTTTTGATTTTAGTTTTGGTATATTTATCATGTCGTAAGTCAGGACAAACAATGAGAGATTTTAGCCAATAGTTAGAGCTGCTAAGTAAAAAGTTTCTTATCTTATTAGCGTCATTATTAATACCCATTAAGAACAACAATAAGAATGGATAGTTTTCATAGCTTACTCCATTAACCCATTCTACAAAATCTTTTGCTAAATCCTCAATGTCTACTTTGTTTAAATTTAATGTCTGTAAGAACTGATAATTCATTTTTAAAACATGTTTTGATTCCTTTGGAGAATACTGAGTAATGCCCCAATATAAGTGGTTTTTATGACAGCAGTCTATGTATTCTTGTAGGCTTGAATAGCAATTCCATAGTTTAAATTGTGATTCTGACAATATTACATCATAGTCTCTTAAATCCGCTTTAACAAATTCGCCGTTTTCATCTTTGTAAATAGTCTCCACAATATAATTGCCTCCATTTACTTCTTTGCAGAAGTCATGAATAGGAAATGTGCACAACATACCTTTTACAAAACTTTGACGTATTCCAAATTGAGACGGAATATAATCTAACCCCAGTTCTTTAGCCCACTTTTCTGCCTGTGTTGGGGAGATAAGCCCCATTCCATCTGTTCTATTTAGTGTTTGAGTCACTGTTTTAGTTTCAACAACGTCATCAATATCCCAATCTGTCTCTGTAACAAAGTGTGTTTCAAAAGTGTCCGTATTTTCAAAGTCTTTAACAACTATAAACTTTGGTTCACTCACAATTTCTGTGGCAGAACTAGACAAGCCGAAATAAGCATTATATTTACTGGGGGCTAATGGCACTTGGTTGTTTCTCCCGTTTTCAAGCCGTATCCTTACAGCACCAAGTATTGATTCATTGCATAGTACCACCGTGGATTTTCGAGCTTGTCCTGCTGAACAACTTAGGCGCTTGTATATAACACCATTTACAACAATACCGTTTACAAAAATATGCTGGTAATGAGTAGGATGATCAATAACAACACTTACATAGTCTTGAATAAATAAAGTCCTATTGATTTTATCTTGTACTGTATGAATCCGATCCAAACACTCTTTATAGTCGCTATTCCTAGACAATTTAGTATATTTCTTTTTTAACTTATCCCTTTCCTGAAATAATCGTTCTACCTTTTCAGGTACTACCGCATGTTTAGAAAGGTCACGAATTGTTCGTAACATTTGACTATCTGCGAGGGCTATTACTTCTTTTGTGGATTTAGCTTCCTCAAATGTAATGTTAATATTATACCCAAATTCCTTCAGACGTGAAGATTTGAATTTTAGTGTATATAATTGTCTCATGTTTTCTCCTTAGTAATTCTTTACAATGCTGTATCTATTTACTCGCAACCCTAAGCTTCTCAAGTTTTGAACAAACTTTATCAATTGTTGTTTCTGAGAAGAGTCTGAATTATAGAATTTCCAATTCAATAGAATAAAAATAGCACTTCGCTTTTGTTTAGTCATACAAAATAGTATTGAGTTAAGTAAGTTCTTGAGCTTACTTGTTATATCTATATCCGTAATAGTTAAACATTCATCGTTGATTTCGTCGATAGACTTCTGTTTGCTTTTAATGTCTTCAACTAATTCCTTTAATTTGCGTTCTTTTTGTAATGTGATTAAGTCTTGTATGGCTTCAATTTCACTATTTACAAGCGAAAAATTATAAGATGATAAATAAAAGTCGGACGCCACAGGGGTGTCAGTGGTGAGATTTAGCTCAACGTCGGGGAAGTTGATACCTATGTCAAAATTTACTTTATACTTACAACAATTCTCAACTATTTTTTCATATTCGCTTTTTATGTACTCTATAATTTGCGACACGAAGTTTTCCTTACTGTTCTCATCAAACATATAATTATCTGAACTTATATAATTATTAAAAAGTCGCCTACTACCATAATAAGAGATGTTTTTCTGCGTGACATTAATGCCGCCAAATCTATAATTTGAATCGATTTCAATATCACACCATTTTAAATACTCAGGAAGTTGGTTATATTCTTTAATCAATAAAGGCATAACACTTTTTTCTATGTAATCGTTATACTTTTTAAAATTATAATTTCGGTATTCTTCAAGAATCTTACTGCACCTTACATTTATCAAAAAGTCTTCAACCATGTGGCTCATGTTAGTGTCTAAACAGTCCATTACGTGATTTAATGATATTGCAATTTCTGAAATTTCAATATCTCCAGACTTATAACGCAATAGGTCATTCCAAAACCAATCAATATTGTTTATTATCTGCACTGCATTATTATTTTCATTACAGGTTTTCAAATCCAATACCTTAGTTTTCATAGCTAGAAGATTTTGAAACGATTTGTTCTTACTCATCTTATGCTTATAACAAATACCATTATAAAAAACTGGATTGAAACGATAAATATAATCTTCCTCATAGTGCAACAAAGCCTTTATATCAATCTCTATAACTGGTTTGTTTAGTTCACACCACAGGTTTATATAATCATCCGTATTTTTCTTGTTTTTATAAAACATTTCTAAAAATATTTCTTCGCCGCTTTCTGTTCTTACGGTCACATCTGGCCGATACAATCCAAAAGAGGTATGATAAGTTTTTTCAATATCTACTTCTTTACACACATACTCTTTATACGTAGAAGACTCTTTGTCAAATATGTAGAATTTGGTTCCAGCTATTAGAAAGTTATTTTTATAGCACCAATGAATCAAGCTTTCGGTATTGCATTTTGATTTATCCACATGGGCAAAATGATGAGAGTTTTTATCTCCTAATTTGGGTATTACCACACTTCCACAAACTGGGCAAAGGTAGGTGTCATTTCTATTACTATCCTGAATTTGTTCAATTGTTGTATATTTGTTTGTGGAGTCTTTTGCAAACCACAATGCTACGCTACTGTTACTTATTTTCTCTCACTCCTTATCTAACCTCAACCTGAACTTCATTTATGTCAAACATCTTCGCAATGAGATAGCTGGTATATCCGTCCATCAGAACACCATTCCTATCAACTACAATTGTCTCCATAAGGGATTTTCTATATATGTAATGTTTATATTTATTGATAAGTTTATCAGGCCTTGGATTTGTTTTCTTAAACTCCAATGGTATTACTATTTGCCTTAACTTCATGCTATACGCTCCAGTAGGGTATACTCTCTTTATTGAAAATCCAAACATTATTTTCACCTGTCCTTAATTATTATTTTTGTTATTGTGTGTCATGTTGATTCTGAGCGTGTTTAAGGGTGGTGCGATTTAAAACGTCAACTTACCCTCAGTTGGTAATAGACACGCCTCCATCACTCTCAGAATTGAGTTGAGAATAGTCCAGACAACTTATAATTGAATTAAGCTCATTTGTAATAGATTCTATGTGCCGAGCTGCGTCTGTCAAAGTAAGAATTTCTCCATCTGAAATACCCAATCTAGTGTTATGATTGACACAAGCCTTAATTAAACTGGGTATATTGGGATAATATCCAATTAAATTCTCCGCCGCATAAACCTCTTCAGTCTCTTTTCTTTTTCTGGAAATTAACTGCTTCAGAACGTACTGCTTTTCATCTGCCTCTACATAGTAGTTTTTAATAAGTTTCATCATAATGCTTTCACCTTAATTTATTTAAATAAAATAATCCTTTCATAGTTATTTAAGCTTATAAACACCCATATTAATGTTTTCGCCAATTGCAACAACAAGGCTTCCGTCGTTATCAATTATAGTGTTCTGATATGTGTTTCGCAGGTTACTCGCATAATTCCAATTTACGGATATGTATTTATTTTTTATTTCACCACTGTCCAAATCTCTATAATAAATATCAAAATAAATTATGTCAGAATGATTTTTTATTCGTTCAAATACGGTACAACTGTTTGGTGAATAAAATCCGTTGTATGGAATATTTGCATTTCTTGAAATTATAATATTCGAAAACCCTGCCTCAAGAGTTTCATAAAGTTTTTTGCTATTAGAATGCTTAAGTAAGGAGGTTGTAATCTTAGATATGTCTACGGTTTCGATATGAGAATATGGAATGCTAATTACCTCGTAAGTCTTAAATACAATGTCTAATTTTTCTATGATTGTGTCACCCAT
Organism: Angelakisella sp.; assembly: GCA_036645835.1. Taxonomy (GTDB): domain Bacteria; phylum Bacillota; class Clostridia; order Oscillospirales; family Ruminococcaceae; genus Angelakisella. Next base: position 267,840 of record JAVXNK010000001.1, read on the forward strand.
GTTCTGTCTCCTTTATTTCATCCTATATGTTATAGTGTAACGTAATACACCTTGTCCGAATATGTAACATTAATACTTGGCTCAAATCTCAAAATCTCTGCGATGTCATTCACATAGTAAATGTGAGAAGTAAGTCCGCTGCGGATTTCGTCTAATGCACCGTTAATTGCTTGTCTGTGATAGTCATACAGCGGAGTAATCGTATCATCGTAAGCGTTCTGATCCTTTCTTCCAACCTTAAGTTTGTGCAATGGCGCTGGAATCACTTTGGCTCTTAACTCAGTCATTAAATCCTCTATGTAGTTTTCATCCGATGGGGTAGGGGATAGGTACTCGCAGCTTTCGTATTTTGTACAGGTGTCGTAATACATACATATTCTGCAATTTCTAAAGATGCCCTTTTTCTTGTTTCCTGTTTTGTTCATTAATTGACGGTTTAATCCTTTCTGTTTTAAGTTTGTTTATTATTATGTTTTATTGTGCTTGAGAATCTTTAGGGTAGTTCTGAATAAAAATCATACCCCCTAAAAACGGATAAATCCTTTTTATACCTGTCATAGTCCTCATCTCTGTAGTATCGCTGCCTTAGTTTTTCGTTTTGCTCAATCATAGAGAAATAAATCTTTTTCATAGTCTCATATTCATAAACCTTTCCCTTGTCTCTAACATATCTAAACATATTTGACATACTGCGTGAATGTGAATTTGAATGCTTCTTTACCAATCGTTGTTCTGCAACTGCATTAAACCCATATTTTTGCACATGAGAATTCCCGCATTCTATTATTTTTTCCTTATCACAATATCTTCCGTATGTATTAGTAAGAGACCGTATTCCTTTGTCATCAAACTGATAATCGTTGGGACTGAACACATATATGATTTCTTGTGAAAGCAAAAATTCATTATAAGCTCTAATGCTCTTGGTCGTTACCCCACTTATTTTAGATAAGCTAACCTGAGAGGTTATTCCTATACCACGGGGAATACCGCTATCAGAATTTGATGTGGTTCCCATCAAAATTGAAAAGTACCTAAGCAATTTGAATTTATTGTTATTGCTGCTCATTATCTTATTAATCTCATCTGTGTGAATTACCACAAAAAAGTTACGGGCGGTATCAACATTTAGCTTTGATAAATCTAAGATAAACTCAGACTTATTGATTTCAGTGACCATTCTAACAAGATTTGAATTGAGTAATTCATTAAGTCCAGAAACTATACGGGACTTATATTTCCAATGGATATCAAGTTGCTTAAAGAGAATAAATAATATTTGGTTGATACTCGTATAGTAAAGCTTTTCGTTTTTAACATAAATATGCCTTAATGCGATATAAACAGCAATTGCATTTTCAGATAATTGCCCATTTTCAATGACTTCTTTTGATATAAATATTTTTATTTTATCACCTCATTTCATATGGCTTAAATAGCCAATAATTCATCAGTGGGTAAAATGGGTAATTCTCAACACCCCTTTTGGTCATCGGATGAGAAAAAAGGGTGTGTGGCATCACCGATTTTACCGACATTAAATATAGATATTATATTAACTAAAGATATTATTTTGCATATGGCTAGTCGCCAAATGCGAGAACACGTTTTACTTTTGTTTTCCTATCCTTAAACTCATTTTTATTTATATCAGCTTGCCTTATTAACTGATTCCCAAACACTTGTATCAACAATGGCTTGATGCTTACCTTGTATTTCTTTTCCTTGATGAGTGACTATACCAATATAAAAATTATTACGCAGTATAGCTCTAATGCCTTGTTTACTCCAAGAGTAACCCCTACGAGTCTCGTATTGTTGTTTATTGAGCATGTTTGCAATAGCAGTTAATCCTATGCCTTGGTTGGATAAGGAATAAATTAGCTTTACTATTTCAGATTCTTTTTCATCTACCTCTATAAACTTATGATTGTAGTCCCATTTGTATCCAAAAGGAGCTAGACCAGTTGGTTTATTGCCTGTTTTAGCTTTGGTAGTCTTGCCTTTAGCAAGTCTAATATTAATAGTCATTCTTTCGTACTGGTCAAGTATTTCCATCATAGAATTAAACAAAAAGTCATGTGGATCAGTAGAGTACAACGAATATTTTGGTTGCTCTACTGATAATATTTCACCTTTTGTTTTCCTTACTTCTCTACATATGAGAACTCTTGCAGAATCATCTCTCCATAAACGTGAAGTGTTCATTACAACTATTGTGTTAGTGCCGTTAAGCGTAGCTAATAGGTTTGTAAGACCTTCTCTATATGATAAATCATCTTTATCACCCATTGCGCCAGAGATACCCTCGTCTTTAAATATCTGAACGAGTTCTAGATTATTATCTTGACAATACTTTTCAATGGCATTTTCTTGAGTAGACAAACCATATCCTTTATCAGCTTGGGTTTCTGTTGACACTCTAATGTATCCATATACCTTTTTCATCTAGTACCCTCCCGCATATAATAAAAATAAACACTTTTAAAATGTTTGATGTTCTTGTCTCAATTATAGCATGATGCCAAATGTTGTCAATAGGGTTTAAAAAATATTTATTATTAATTACTGTAATAGTTTTTCCTGCAACACAACATTTATGAATTTTATATATTTTTAGTTATATTTATGATTTTTAGGTAATATAATCTACCATACTCATCGGTTTTGGTCTTAAAACAACTTAAAATTATTAAAAGAAAGGTGATTTATGAATGATTAAAGGTATCGACATAGGATACACATACACCAAAGATGAAACGAAAAATAGGTTTAAAACAGCATTTACTATGGATGACTCTATTGTGAGTGGAGCAATTAGGCTACGAGTTAATAATGAAACATATTATGTTGGCGATGGGAAGGGAACCGTAGAGTTAGATAAAGCGGAAACAGATATTAATCGTATTTGTTTGTTGGCTGATTTGGCATTATGTAACGCTAATGACTTTTACATTGTGAGTGGTTTACCAGTAGGACAGTTTAAACAACAGGAAGATAAACTTAAGAACTTTATTTTAAAACAGAGCAAAAGTTATATCTCTATTAACGATCAGCCTATTAGACAGATAACTATAAATGATGTGAAAATATTTCCTCAAGGGGTAGGAGCATTATACAGCCAAGACATAAAGGGTAATGTTCTTATTGTAGATATAGGGGGAAGAACCATAGATGTTGCGCTAATTGAAATGCAATACGGAAAACCTAAACTTCAAAAGAATAATACGTGGTTTCATGGAATGCTTGTCCTTTATTCTAAGATTGTTGATGCGGTTAATAGAAAATTTGAAACGACATTAGAGCCTAGATATGCTGAAGACATACTAACTAAAGGATTGGAGATATATAGTCAAAAACAGAACTTAGACTTTTTGAAGCCTATTATTCAGGATCATTTTGAAGAGATATTTACTGAGCTAAGATTAAATTATCCAACAAAAACAACACCAATATATCTTTGTGGTGGAGGAGCGCAACTATTATTTGGTGCATTTCAAAAACGTTTCCCAGATGTGAGTATATTTAAAGAAGGACAATTTGCTAATGCCATAGGGTTCTATGAGATAGGCAAGCATCACTTCGATAAGTACGATAATAAACCAGAAAATAGGAGGTCTACTGTATGGCAAATCCCACAAAATATATAATAAGCTTGTCCTTTAAAAAAGAGGAGAAATGGCTATTCGATATATTGCAAACATATAGCTGCCCCTCAGCTACTATTAAGGATATTTTGAAGCAATATTTCTCTAAGACGAAAGAGACAAACCCTATAGATAGTGGTAAATCAGATTCTTTATTTGATATATGTTTGTAGGCAAAAAAATAGGCTTACACACCTAAATAGATAGATGTATAAGCCACATTTTGAAAAGAAAGTGGATACAGATATGAAATATAACAGGGTATACTTACCCATCCAATGTCTCTCCGTGGTGTCGTGACGACATCACTACATGACATGTATATGCGGAGCAGTGGCAATTATAGAACGATTTAGCTTGTCAGAATATTAAATGTCTGTTAATTCACGCTTAGTGAAATATAGCTACGTTTATTACCTGTGCAGCAAATGCTATTCCGTAACAGATTGCCATTGTAGTGTACAACATAATCATATTCCTTTCTTTTTACTTAATTTGTTATTAGCGTTCCTATAAAAATATTAATTATACTAACGTATTGGAGTGACATTATGGAATTATTAACTCACATTTTTTCTGTTGTATTAGATACCGTTATATATGTTTGTAGCAGCGTAGGAACAATAGCAGGGATTGTATCAATAACTAGATGTTTGTCTAAGGAAGATTTTAACGGTGCAATAAAGGGTGGCATAATGACACTGGTGGGTATCGCTATGATAATAGGCTATCCAATGATGGTTAAGAGCATTTATGAATTATTTAATATGTGATAAGAGGTGTTCAATATGGATGGTATTATGGATGCTATCAAGAACTTTCTTGTTGAATTTTGGGGAATTATATTATTTTTTACTTACCAATTTACATTAATAGGTGGAACTTTAATGATGGGGATTTATGTGGCAATTAGAGAAGAAAAGATATTAAGTGGCATAGTTAAAATGCTTATATTTTGGTTGATACTAGAGGGGATAGATGTTTGCATATGAAAAATATGGAGCTGTCTAATTATTTCGAGATCATTCATCCTGAGTATGTGTTTCTTAGAATTAAACCTATGAAAAGCATTCGAAACTATAACTCTGATAGTATTATTGCGACTGTTGCAGGGTTGTACAGAAGTGTGTTTAAACAGATCCAGAAGAATAACAAAAAGTACTTTTTTAATGTAGAAGTAAAGCTGGGATACTATATCTATCTAGAGCATGATAAGATTGAATTTTATTTTATTATTCCCAAAGAGTATAAAGGTTTGCTTTTATCTAAAATCAGAGATGTTTGGACGGGAGTTACTATTGAAGAAGTGTCTGCAATACCTAGTTTTTCATCTGAATCAATAAAGTACAGTATGAATTATACAAAACAAGATGCATATAGTTTGAGCTGTGATAAAAGAAATAATGTTTTGTTGGCCGCTATATGTCAAAACATCAGTATCATGGATCAAGGAGATAGGGTAGGTATATTTTACAATTTTATTCCGAAAAGCGTATCTGAGTGGCGTAACCAATATGATAAACTGGTAGAAGAAATGAAAAAGGGTAGCACTATTTACAAGTGTGGTGATAAAGCTTTTCTAATGTTAGCTTTTTCCATTGTAGAAAAGATATTGGGTTTTGCGTTAGAAATTCTATTAGAATTCTTTTCTGGAGATAAGAGTAAAACCAATCAATTGAAGAGTTTGGAAATGTCTAGTGATTCACTTCGTAAGCGAGATAAGCCTGTAGTAAATACTCAAATTGTTGTCATGACTGAAAGTAAAGATATAAGAAAAGCAAATAATCTTGCCATGTCTATGTGTGAGAGCTTTAAAAGTGTCTCAGGAGATAATGAGCTAACGTATGGGAGGTTTTATAACAAAGAAGTTAATCTTACTAAGCCTTATATAAAACACGCCACAAGCTTCGTGGCATCGTCTCACGAGTGTCAGAATTTCTTGTCTCTGCCAGCGAAAGAAATTATTGAGGAATATAAGATTGATTGCATTAACACAATTGAAACAGAAGTGCCAGAGAAATTAAGGAGTGGATACATTTCTCTTGGTGTCAATTCATTTAGGGGGAATAAACAAGAGGCATTTCTGAGAGATAATTATGATCAGGGCAACTTTCCTCTAGTGTTAGTGGGAGAACAGGGAAGTGGTAAAACTACTTATATTCAAAACTATGTACAAAATATCCAGACAAGAAATGAAGGCTGCATAGTCATTGACTTTATAAAGAATTGTGAATTGGCAGATAGTATTGAACGGAGTTGCAAGGATAAGAGCAAGTTAATTGTTCTTGATATGTCCAATGTGGATAGTGTACAGGGAATTGGATATAATGAACTGAAGGAAAAGAGACATAAAGCAATTGACATAGTTGATGTAGCCAATAGAAAAGCATTGTATATTTTGACGCTGGTAGATGCTTTGAATGTGGATGGGGAACCGTTATCCAGTAGTATGGATAGGTATTTGTGTGCTGCTAGTAATGTTGTGTTTCTGAAATATGATGCTAGTTTAAAAGATATTGTAAAATGTTTGAATGACCATGTATATAGAAATAAGTGTATTGATGAGATCAGTCCTGCTGTTAGAGGGTTGTTACAGGATGAAATCAGTGCTTTAGAGGAGTTGAACGAGTATAGAGATAATACGGTTGTTGGTACTAAGAGTATCAAGGTTGATGGTATTAATCATAGGATCAATCTGTTAAAGAAAGATTTAAGATTAAAGATGATGTTTCAAAAGGGGTGTGAAGATAATGTAGATTTAGTTAAGGCCATGGATGATGGGAAAATAGTATTAGTTAAGATGCCACAGGAGTATTTCAGTACACCTTACAGTAAAAATGTTATTGTTACTTATTTGTTTACAAAGATATGGAGTGCTATGTTAGTGAGAGGAGGAAGAGAAAGCAAACCGAAAAGATTTCATGTGATTGTTGATGAGATATTTCAAGCTCCTACTGCTATGCAGCTTTTAAAAACACAAGAGATATGTCCTCAGACTAGAAAGTTTGGATGTAAATTTGTTTTTAGTTGTCAGTACTTAAGACAAATAGGTGTGATTGATCAGACATTGAGAAGTGCTGGTGCTAGTTATATGCTTATGAAAGGATCTGGGAAGGTTAATTTCAATGAGTTTAAGGACGAATTGAGTCCGTATACTTTGGAAGATATGGAGGGGTTGGAACAGTACAGTAGTTTGAATTTGATTAACTATGAGGATGGCAGAGCTAAGTTTATTACTAAGCTGCCTAGACCTTTGAGTAAAACAGGATAAGAGTATGAGTGGGATAGGGTAAAAAATTAAGACTTCGGAGTTTGATAACTCTGAGGTCTTTTTAGTTGTGCTTTTGGATGGTTATTGAATGATTATATTTTGTTTGTAATGATATGATTTTAGCGTGTATTAGAGGGGTTTGAGGTGTATTAGGGTAAGTTGTAGGGTTAAGATTGAAGGGCTGTGAGAGGGGGTTTAAATCGCTGTGAGAATATGGTGGGTTATGTATTGGATTTGGTGATTGTGTGGTTTTTGAGGTTTGTTCGGGGCTAATAGGCTTGTGTAAATGGTTTGTGAGGAATTGTGATAGTTGATTTGGTGGATTTTGTGTGTTTTGATAGGTGATTTGATAGGGTTAAAATATTGAAGTGTGCTATTTTAGGAGGTTGCACCGAAGAGAGTACCGAAGTGATTCGGAGTTGAAAATGGAGGTTGTGAGTGGAAATGAACTACTAACCCCTTTTTATGCGCTGACAGAGCCATGAAAAATGTAAATGCACCCCCACCACTACATATAGTGTTAAATCCTTAAACATGCAGATAATACCACGATATACAGCGCTTTTACTGTAAAAACTGCTAACTCATATTTTACACACATCAAAAAGCACCATATAAACCACCTTTTACAATGCCGCTATTACTGTATTACTGCAATAGTACAACGACATAGCAATCTTACCAACAGTTCGATTTTATACTGTGTGTCACACAGTATAGTTTATCGCACAGTATAGCGCAATACACACTATACAAAGACTAAACAACATATTATTAAATATCACATCATCTAGTTTTAAATACTAGATACAATTCTCCCACAACTACACCAAAACACCTATAATTTATCGTTTATCAATAAATAGTGTAACCAATATGTAATATTACTGTAACCATTTTGTAGTTGTAATTGCTCATTAATGAGTATATACTATAAACATAGCAAACGGTAAAGCAACAGCACAAACCCTTTCCACCGAGCTATGTAACAGCCAAGCGGATATGCCCGCTAATTACACACGGCATAACATCCAGTTATCACATGACCGTATTTATACGGCACGGCAGAGCAGCCACAATGCAGACTATACTTGTGATAGCGTATCCATGAACATTGACAAGTAAATATAAATGGTTAGTAAAACCATAATGAGACAGCACCGCATTAGCGTACACTGTCACATTACAAACAATGGTAATGCTAAACGTTTATATAAAATAGTAGCACACGACTACAAAGTATATGCTTGACAAACATATACAGGGGAAACGTGTATGCACCTCTCTAGTGCATGAAATATAATAAAGTTAAGGTTAGAAGAAATGCTAGCCAATAGAGATACAAAACGTGAAATGCAAAAAGCTTGCTTTATCAAAATCAGATAAAGGGGTGGTACATCGTCATGGTGGACGGTTTAAAATTAGTGTGGAAGCTAAGAATAAAACCAATAGAAAACTGTGATACTTGTACACTATACGTGGAAAACGGTTGACATACTGGAAAGCAAGTCAAGGGAATTAACCACCCAAAGAAGCAAGGTTACAATTGCGTGAAAATGACGCAATAGCTTTATCTACTGACAGATAAATTTACCACAAGGTGGTTTTTAATATCAAACGGATTCCGTCGTCGTGGTGCGACATTAAATAAAATCACGTACCGAAACAGTCAAAATATTATCGCCTGTATAGGTGTATACTGCTTGAAATGATAAAAAGTAAAGGAAATATTTTGGCTGTCTTATAAAGGTTAGTCGCTTTATAACTGATGAGGTAGACTAAATTTAAACAACAATTATATTGCTCAAAATGAGCGGAAAGAGGTATTATTATGGCTACAACTAACAACACTTCCAACAACTCCAACGTTATCACTCTAACATCTTTTGGTATGTTTTGCAAGGATTTTAAAGCAGGGGAGAAAGCTCTATCTTGCACCGCTAAGTCTATGACTGAATACGGCATTGAGAACGCTCAAAATCACATTGACTTTGCACAGCGGTTTTATGTTGCCATAGGTGCAATGATGGACTTACGGCAGTCTATGGGCATAAAGCAGGATGAAGCTTTACTATCTGAAGCAGAAGCGACTGTTAAAAAGTATTCCGATGCTTGGTTTAAGGAAGTTGGCACTCGTCCCGCAAAAAATGGCGAAACAAAGTTGCGGCCTTGCTATGGCACTCGCTATGTTGACTTTGCCATTTATGGCGAAATTATGGCACAGGCTATGGCACTGGTTGAAAATGACATTGCCAAGGTAACACCTAAATTCTTTGAACTGCTTGTCATCAACACTGCTCGTATTCTCAATGGCGAAAAACTGGGCAGGGTTACCGAAAAAGAGTTTAAACTGGCTAAGTCGGCAGCAAATAAGGCAAAGGCAGAAAAAGCCAAGGACACCAAAAAGAAGAACGCAGAAAAGGCAGCAGATGAAATAGACAAGGAAGCAGCAGCTACAGCCAAGGTTGAAGTACTGGAAATAACACTGGAAGCACAGATTGAGAACATTGAAAAGGCGATTGCCCTTGTTATCAATTCCCATGCAACACAGGAAGAAAAAGACGAGATAGTTAAGCTTCTTTCCATTAAGGCAACTGAAAAGTAAATATAAAAAGTGTGAAAAAACGCTGTCTGCAATAGTGGGCAGCGTTTGCCCTTATGTATCAGCCTCCACGTTGGCGAGGGTGGATAGTCGGACAAGCCGACAAACTAATGATACAAGCATAATGCCTTCTATGCAAAATACAACTTGTGGGCTATAATATATCTATAGAATTATAGCCTGCAAACTGTCCGAAGTCAGTATTAATTGTAGACGGAGCAAGGAGGCAACATGTACAAAGTGCAAATATTTTCAAAAGGGAAGGAGCTTCCCACACAACAATTATGGGAAACTCAAAAGGAAGCAGAGGAAATGGAACGTCTGTATAAGGTGTTTTTTGAGTCAAAAGGCGCAAAAGGCTTCACATTCAAGATAATTGAAGTATCCAACAATTGACTTGTATTTCCTTGTAAAATACTATACAATAAGGAGGTGAAATGTATTTTACGGAGGTAATTTTACTATGGCTGAAAATCCTTCAGAGACTAAAAAACGTTACAATCCTAGAGCTGGACAGAAAAAAGAGCGGGATTACAAACTCGAATACGAAAAGAAAAAGCAACAGAATATCCAAACATTGGCCATTGGTGCAAGTATACCTAAAACATTAAACAATGATTTCATAGAAAAGTGTCAGTCGGAGGGCAAAACAAAATCATTTAAAATACGTGAACTTATTGAACAATACACCTATGGTGACAATTCCTAACATCCCACAAATCCACACCCTATAACGCAAGTCAAAACGGGCTTGCGTTATTTTTATGCCCTTTGTCCTCTCATCTCATTAATCCCAACTCCAACCCTGCATGATGCAATAAAGAGGGTAACAATGGCTTTAGTCTTTGAAGTATCTAGCTCCTCATGCTTGACTTAAAATCGAATGTCGTGAAGAGAGGAGATACATACATGGACGTGATAAAATCAATGTTGCTATGGTTAAAGGATTTCTTTAAAAAAGAATCAACGACCCTAACCGTTGAGGTTAAAGCCGTTGATTCCGAAGTCTTGATAAACATACACAAAGACTAGTCACCACAAAAGCCTTTGTTATCCTCTTTATACTATCATGGGTGATAGTGAATGTCAAGCAGCATAATTTGAGTGATTTATAGTATGGTTATGTCTGCAAAAAAAAGAAAGAAGGAATGATAAGTATTTCAGTATAAAAATAAACACTTTTAAAAACACTTGACAAACACAAATTCTCAGTCTATAATCTAAAGCACAGGAGGTAAAACAACCATGAAAACCATATGCATCACAATTGGGCTTATTGGTTTCGGTATAGGAGTTGGTACGGTAGGGACAAGCGATTTAGGACTACACATTATCCCTGACGCACAGTTCTATGGGCAGGCGGTATTAAGCTTTGTTTTAATACTACTAGGCACTGTAGGCTACTCGACATGTCCAAATCAGGAGGTCGTCAATCATGGAAACATACATAAAGCAAAAAATCCGACTGTTAAGAGACTTTACCGTCAAGCTTACCACAGAGCAAATAGCACACATATCGTCCCTCACTACTAAGACAGCAATAGACAATTATGCAAAATCTCTAATTAACAAACGTTTACAAAACTAAAAATAAACAAAATTAAACGGCGGTTATTCTGCCGTTTACATGAACCTGTAGCTCAGTTGGTAGAGCATTTGACTTTTAATCGAAGGGTCAGGAGTTCAAGCCTCCTCAGGTTCACCATATGCGGGATTGGTGGAAAGGCAGACACAAGGGACTTAAAATCCCTTGGTAGTAATACCGTATGGGTTCAAGTCCCATATCCCGCACCACATATTGGGTAGTAGCCAAGCGGTAAGGCACCAGAATTTGACTCTGGTATTCCGTAGGTTCAAATCCTACCTACCCAACCAAACTAAATACATACATAAGGAGCAATCACAATGTCATTACTTAACAGTACACAGCGCATTGTAAAAGTAGGCATTCACTATGAAGCCTATGACAGTAGAGGATATTTTCTCTGTTCAGGCGATACATATGAAGAATGTGAAGAAGATTTGGAAGAAGACTGATTAAACCTCATGCACTAGAGTGTATGAGGTTTAAAGCAGTTGTGGTATAAATAATAGGTTAATCAGAAAGGTGGATTTATATGAAGATTGCTTATGTAGATAGAAGACGATATTTTGTTGATGAGAGATATCCAGATAATACTATCTCACTACAGCAGCTAAGGCGTGAGTATGCTTTGAAGCTTATCACTACTTGCACAGATATAGAGGATATACTTGACATGGAAAGCTTTGATGAATTTCTTCAAAACCGTATGCAGCATAACGGTGGAACGCTGAGAGAAATAAGTGTAGTCACTTGAAAAGGATGGTGTCTAATGTGGTTTAACGGAATGGGCACATTTTTATCAATTGAAGATATTGCAAAAGCAACAGTCCACATCCAAAATGCAATAGGTTGCATCCAAAGTGCTATTGCTTCAGCAGAACGTGATTATGACAATGAGGCTTTTGTAGGTAGTTTGAAGATGAAGCTTGAGGCACTAAATGAAGCAATAAAGATGTAGTCTCAATACATAACTAAAAGGAGAGCCTATTATGAATCAGTATACAACACTAAAAGAAAAGCACCAAGAGGAAGTAAATAACTTTCCAATGTTCTTCGCATTCAGTAATAACCAGTTTGACGATGGCATGAAAAAATTAGGATTGCAGCCATCTGAAATAGATAAAGTTTGCTCCATTGGTTGTGGTGGTTATATTCGTAAAACAGACGGAGATTCCATGACCAAAATGTATCGTAGACATAAAAAAGAATGTCGAGAAGCAATCGCAAATGACACAACGGGCGAAGGCTATATCTATGATATGTTTCGCTATGAGCTAGACAATCACGAATACTGTATTACCTGCTATGACGGTGACGCTCTGGATGCTTTGGGTGTTACGCATGAGCAGGTTGAAGCGGATGAACGTATGATAAAGGCTTTGTCAAAAGCTAAAAAAGATATCGGTGATTGGTACAGGGACTTTGGTTGATAGCAAAGAACAGTTCTATGAGGAGTTTAGGAGGTGCTGTCGTGAGCGAAAAATACTATGCTGTAGCTAATTGGTTTGGAAAAATAGAGGCACAGTTAATAATGGGTCAAAAATATATCGTGCAAAGTTGTAAGAATGGGATGGCAGAAGTGTATGACCTTGATGGAACATACTTGAAACAAACAAGGGTAGATAATTTAGACAATTGGGTGGCAATAAAATAAACAATCTATCTTGAATTTGAAAGGATGATAAAAATGATTTTAACAAATAAAGGACTATACAAAGACGAAATGGAACTGTACCTTTATGCTTCTGATGAAGAAAGAGAAAAATATTATTTCCAAAACGTTTTGATAAAGCATTGGTTGAAAAAGAACGAATGATCAATAGCGGTAAATTTACAGAAGAAGAGGCAGAAGAATTATTTTTAATGACTGTAGAAGATTTAAAGGAAACGATTAAACATTAATATAAATCAATTATTTGATAGTGAAGCAAAGGAGTGTATGTAATGAATGAATATTGGGTAACAGTAATCTTTGAACCAGAGATTAACTTCAATGGTGCTAATGGTAGAAGGTATTTGAAAATGCAAACTCATAGTGACTCAGAGGAAGAAGCTAAGATTGCCGTAAAACAGATGATTGAACCTTTAGTTAAAGAGGGAGTAACAATAATTTGTTGTATATAAACACTATAGAACAGCTATTTGATAAGGAGTGCATAACAATGAAAAGAACAATTACGATAAGTGAACTTAAGAATAGTAGAATTGAAACATGGAGCGTCAAGGATAATAGCGTGAGAGGTATCACGACAAAATACACTAAAGAAATTCAAATTGGTGATAAAGTAGTCATAGATAATTATTTTACAGAAGTTGTTGCTGATGACTTTAATAAAACAGCAGATAGAAATTGAAGGGAGATAATAATTATGGAATACAGAGTTCAAATAACCGAATACCTACAACGGACATTTACTGTTGAAGCTGGTTCTGAAGAAGAGGCTATTGAGATTATTGAAGATCGTTACGACAACAGTGATATAATTCTGGATGCTGATGACTTCACGGGAAGAGACATTGACATTGTAGAGGATGGAGAGGAATAAAAATGAAAGCTATGACGCAGATGGAAAACGCAGTTATGAATATGACTGGTTGTGATAGACAAACAGCAAATCTAGTGGCTAACGCAATTCTTGATACCGACAGAGAAACAGAGCAGGAACTATACAAGTGTCAGTATTGTGGTAAGTATATCACAAATGATGAAGGTATAACTTGTGTTGATGGCTCTTGGGTATGTGATAATGATAGTTGCAGAACTGATGACGAGGATGGAGATTCACATATAAGAACTGCATAAATCGGATATTTCATAATGATTTTGAAAGGAAGATGAAAAATGAATACATCGTATATAGACAAGCTATTAAATTTTGACCCCATAGCAGCCGTTGAGGAAATGACTGAGGGGAAACATTGGTCTGAATTTGATGATTCAGAATCAAACATGTCTCTTTGGATGGCTGTAATGTCAGGAGAGGCAAAAAGAAATGCTCTTAAAGAAATTGGAGACACATACTGGGGAATGACATGGAGTGAGTTTATTTCCCTAATTGAAAAACATGGATTTAAGTGTGCTCTCAGATACGACATTCCTTATGAAAACAAACTAGAAGAAGCTATTATCTATTACAATAATTATGGGTTTGTAATTTGGGCAACATCTTTTTCCGAAAAGAAATCTGTTAATGGTGGAACTTTATATGGACAACTTCGTACACATCAAGACTTTTCACACTGTGATGATTTATCGCAATGCAGCAATGGTTATTTTGCAGATGATAAATTGTCTTTTAGTGTTGATGTTAGAGAGGGATTATTTCATCATTTGAATAAGGCAATTGCTCATGCCGATCCATTATCAATTTGGGAAGATAATGCTTTCTTGTGGTTTGTAGACTATGTCGAAGATGATGAGCCAACATATGATTACAAGGCAATTACTCAGGATAAAATTCACCGTTGTCCAAGTGAATTTCAAAACATTGTAAGAGTGTGTACTAAATAAGTCTATATTAAAAGTGCATTTCATTAAGAGATTGAAAGGAAGAAAGAGTCATGAACAAGTACCTAGTTATAATCAATAAGTATAGTCACAGAACAGGTGAAGCACTTGGAAAAACAGTATGCTTCGTTGAGGCCTACGATGTAGATGAAGCAGAAAATAAAGCGTGGACACAACATGGTTCTGACTCTAGCTCAATACACTCTAGCTTCTTAATCACGGACGATAACAATAGCTTTACGGTTTACAATTAAATTAGGAGGATAGCAGAAATGGAACATAAAATTGAAATTGTTAAAGTTGTTACCACTGATGATATTGTAAATATCCTTTCTTGCGAAGCTGGTGGGTTTGATTATTGGGCACAGCTTGATGCTCAAGAGAGTATATATGATAAACATAAGGCGCAGCTCACCAAAGAGATTCCTATAGGAACAACTATTTGTTATGAAAACATTCTTGCTCACATTCTTGAACACGGTGGAGCCATTGATGTGTGTGATTACGAAGAAGACGAACACTATGACCTAACGCTTGAAAAGTTGCTCAATGGTATTAAACTGAATGCGATCAATAGGCCAGACGATGCAGACATTGGAAATGGCGATGCAGCAACTGCTGATTGTATTTTGCAGTACGCCATCTTTGGTGACGTGATTTATGGCTAAAGCAAACCAAATCGAAAATTGATTGTGAAATGGGTGATTATTATGAACGAATTTTTGTTGATGACAAAAGAAGAATTGGAAGAACTTGAAGGAATAATTGTCAACAGTGAGCCTATTGAATCAGATCTTAATTATCATTCGTGGACACACTATCTTGCCGACATTAGATTAGCGTTAAGTAATAGATAAGTCTAAACCAAATTGAACATTTATCGTGATAGGAGATGAATACTTGTGAGATTTACAACAAAAATTGACCTTGAAATACTTCGACAAATTGCTGAAGACTATCTCGTTGCAGAAAACGAAAATGAGCAATTCTTGAGAACATGGAGGGGCGGTTGGTGGGACAATATTGCTGCAAGTGAACGAATAGATTATACTAAGCATTTTGAACGTTCATCTGCTAAGTCTGATGCACTATATTCTGTTTGCAAAATGCTTGGAATTGAAGCAAGAGCACTTTTGGTTGTTATCAAGTCAATTCGGCGTTGGGAGCAGAATCATGGTAAGTATGACAGGTCTGCTTATTTGCAATATCTTAATGACTTTAGTATGGAGCATTTGTTTCAATGCATTTCAGAAAATTATCAAGGCGAGCTTGGCGTAGGCCATTACGCCAGTACTGGACGTAAAATTAAAGCGTAGCAAACCGATGTTTGATGCTAAGTTTTGAAAAGGAGAATAACATGATAGGACAAGTTTTTATACTTGATTATGATGTAACATACAACGATGCAGAAGGCGTAAATCCTTCGCTTTACGTTGTTGATTCTAATAGAGTTGATGATGTACAACGATTGGCGAGACAAGCTTTAGAAAATTGGAATGACTATTATGAAAACGATCGCCCAGAAGATTCTGATTGTTTTGAGTGCATAGGAGATGAATTTGAAAGCTTGCTTAATGAAAACGGAATTATATTTCAATACATTGGAGCCATAGACCTTTTTGATAAGGAAGATAGAGAAAACGAGTACATTCATAGCGCTGTAAAGTTAGTGGTCATTTAAATAGATAAATTTGGAGGCACATATGTTTAATTGGTGGTATCATGAGCATTATTGGTATAACTGTGTGTATGGTCAGAAAAGTCATTGTGTAAGAGATGGGTACGAAACACATTGTCCAGATTGTGATTTGTATCTGAATAAATTAGGGAGCGTAAGTCTTAGGTCTTTACCGCAACTGCTCCAGCGACTTCTCGAAGAACATTGGGGTGAAATGATTTTTATAGAAAAAGACAATGATTATTCTACGGAGGAAGTAGAAGAATTAAAAAATGTTCTTTTGATGCACTTTGAGTATCCACTAGATAAATATATCGATTTTGATTTTAGTGGTAATAATGAGGTGCTTGTTACCATCTACGAGGGAATATATTCGATACTATTTGATTCCAGACAGTTTGTGGAAAAACCCATGTCAGCAACTAAAGCTGATTAGTAGAACCGTACAAAATAACGAATTGGTGAGGAGATTAAGATGAAAGTTAATTTATTAGAAGACAAATTGGCTGTGTGGATAGTTTGTGAAGCTATAAAAGGCGAACATCATATTATCGATAAGTTTGACAATACAAACTGTGGAGACCATGAGATTTTATTCTCTGTTGATGGAGTAGAGTTGAATTTTATCAATGTTATTAATCGAATTGATGAAATATTTGACCAGTCTGTTAATAAAAGAGCAGGTAAAATGTACCTTGAAAGATATGATAGGCGTTCTGATGAAATCACAAATGAGCTTGACAATATCGCTGAAAGATTAAGAGAAATTAGAAGCACCAGATTCCCTGAAATTGATTGGGGACAAGTTGATAAATGAATGATTTGCTGAACAGCATGGAAGGATGGAGATAATGAAAATTATTGATTGCCTGTATAAGGTTTCTGAAAGCCCTGATGACTATGGAGTACGATTTTGGGATAACCATGGATGTGAAGGGTTATTTCCAACTACAATTGGATTGAAAGCTCTATATCAGGATTGGTGGAAAGATTGCGATTATTGTCCTGAAAACGATGCCTTTATCTACGGAATCGAGTTCTTCAACAATGCCACTGGACGGGTATTCTGTGCTCAAGTTGATAAGCCGTTTGAATTTACTTTTGAGGACTTGATGCACATTACAGAAGACGTTCTAGGGTTACGATGAAAGACCACATTTATGAACAGTTGAGAGGATGAAATTTACCATGAACAAATACTTTTATACATTTGGAACAGACATGAAGTTCCCATACCAACGTGGATGGGTAGAAGTTCACGCTGACAATTGGAATGAGGCTCATGTAAAATTTCGCACTAAGTTTCCAGATAGACACAAGAATTGTTTGAATTGTGCTTTCTTCTATGATGAGGAAACATTTATTGCAAATACAAAAGCACATGGAAATTTTGGAGAGTTTTGCCACGAAGTAATTGAGTAAAATCCGTAACAATGTAACTTTTTATGAGGAGTTGAAATAAAGTTATGAATATTAGAAAACTTACAATGGAAGAAAGAATGAGTGAAATATTTAGAAAGCATCCGAGTGATTATGAGTTTTATGATGAAGATAATCAAACGCTATTTTTAGCAGACGATACACGAGAATATTATTCTTGCAATAATTGTGGACTGCATTATTTGAACACAAAAACAGTACATGGTGAATGTCCTAATTGTAAAAATAACAACACATCATTCGAAGAGCTGACAGTTGAAGAAATTTATAATAGAAATTGTCTAGCAAACTGACGATTGATATACAAATTTAGGAGGTGAAGATTATGATTAAGAGTGCAAGCTTTCCTGTTACTATTGATGGTGACAGATGTATTAAGGTTAGAAACTTACTTGAAGACATGTCTTCAGGACAGAGTAAGTTATTCAAGAAATATAATTTCGCATTAGGAGACTTTCGTGTAGCGCAAATCTGTTTGCGAGAATTGTGGGATGACGGGAAAACAGAATGCGTTCATGAGACAGTTATGAAAATGTTTAAGTCGTTTGGCTTCGCAGTTAAAGATAAAGGAATAGGATGGGAAATTAAATAGCACACCAAACTAACAATTTATGCAGAGTGACCACCCTCTAAGGGGTGGGTAATGCTAGATCACGGTCACAACTCCGTGAATTTGAAAGGAATGGTATTATGGAACTAATTAAAGATGAAAGCTTTTACTTTGAAATTGTCCGTTGCGGAGAGTACATTAGTGATATCACAATAGACAATAACGACGGATGTTGGAGAAGTAGGGTTATCTCTTATGACGATAAGTTGTATCAGCACGTAATGCTGAATGGATCAATATATGCTGTATTTGAGTTGAAAGAGTGAGGTATTGTATGAGAAAAATTGACAGTTATTTAGCTGTGCAATGTTATAGGTATACTCCAGAGCAGTTTCAGGCATTTAGAGTTGTTGGCTTTTCAAATGGTAATAGAAACATTCCAATATACGAAAAGATAAATCTTTCTGATAATGATATAAGAACTTGTGGGTACGCTTATTGCACTAAGGGTAGGGATGCTGCAATTGCTGAACTAAAACGAGTTATAAGAAAGATGGAACGTCAACCAAAGCTATATGTAACTATTGGGTTTAGAAGCAAGGTTTATCCCAAGCAGTATAGGTTCACTCAAGATATAAGATGCTTGCCCAATGATTTAAAAGAGAAGCTTCGTGTGTATAAGGAGTTTAAAGAGTTTGTGTTGTCTCAAAACTGCATGTTTGGGGATTATACAGAGGCTACTCTTGATGGACATTACAAACCAACTAATATCAAGACAAAGTATGATGAGCTAGATATAACAAAGCCTGTAATGGTTTGGATAAAAATAAAATGGGCATAAAAAGTAATTTGATAAGGAGCGATGAGAAGATGGAACAACGTACAGTAGATATAATTAAATTATGTAAACATCGACCCGTAGAATCATATATGAAGACAATAACCGAATATATGTCTAAGACTTGTGATTGTCCTGTTGAATATTATAATGAACAAACAATTAAAGAAATTTTAGTTGATGCCATGATGGATTATCTCAATTGCTGCGACAGACCTAGTTTGTTTATTTATGATATGGATCTAAAAGACAGAAGTATATTTGGTGGCAAGACACTAGCAGAGAAAATATGTATTGCCTTTACTTTGGTTCAGGTGCGTGACGATGACGGTTGTGTAAATGGATTTAATGAAACCTATGAAGAAAAATTTGAAGAATAAATCACATTTGATGAGGTAATTTTGAATGAGCATTTTGCAAGAATATGAAGCAATTAAAAAATCCATCGGCAGGGAAAAGTGTGCTGCAATTGAAAAGTTTTTAGATGCCCACCCACAATATTTATTAAGTGATGTGCTTTACAAGTCAGAAGTTTGGGACGAGATGGAAGAGTGGGTTAAGAGTAATCTAGAGTAGTATTAGTATGAGTTATTTGAAAAAAGGAGTATGGATTATGATATTCAAAATGAGATTATATAAAATTTCCGCTGACAAAGGGATTTCGTGGACAGAGCAATGGTTAACAAACGATGAAGTAGTGGAGCATCGCCGCAATGAACCCAATCAGCTTATTGAATTGAAGAATCAACAATCTTATAAAGAAGTACAAGTGTAAAGCAAATAATAGATTAGTGAGGAGTTGGTGATAATGAAAGATAATATAGTTGTATCAACAGAATATGTTGTTGAAATCAATGATGAAAATACATGCAACTTTATTAGACAAGTAGATGTTTTTGACACATATGAAAAAGCTGTTGCTTATACAGAAAACCATTCTGACTGCGGTGACGGTGAATACTATAACATTATTTTTATTGATTACAACAAAGATGGTGATGAAGTAGGTTTTGGAACTGTATGTTAATGTAGACAATTTAAATAAAATCGTGCATTGGTATTGATTAAATATAAATAATAGTAAAAGGAGAATATGCCGTGACTGAAGTACAAGAACGTAGATATAAAGCATTCTTGAATACAATGCCTCCAATGGATGCAGAGACAGCAATGCTTGCAGCGACTACATTAGAGCCTTGTTACTGTATCGTCTCTCGCAATGGTAATTTGGTGCGACAAAGTATGCAATGTAATGACATTGCAGTTTTATTCAAATATCGTTATACAGATGGATATAGAGTTCAAATTTTTCCTGCAAGTTTAGATTTTAAACTGCCTGAAGAAAATTGGAGAACCATAAAAGAAATTTTAAAAGGACTTAGATAATATGTAGAAATAAAAATTATGAATCGGAGGTTATGACATGAGTAATATGAAAAACTTTGTTGGCGAATATGCATATAACACAATCAAAAATGTTGCGGTTGATAATGAAAAAATTCGTCAAGCTTTAGTTACGCCGCAAAATGCGAGAGCAGTATTTTCTGAATTATCAGAGTTTCAAATTAAATCATTATGTTCTGAAATAAGCAACAGTGGCACAATCGGACAAATAAGAAATACTACACAACAGGAAATAGTAAATGCTTTTAATGCGGCAGGATATGATAATGTGATATTTGACGATGAAGATGCTATAGCCTTATGTCGAAAATTCTACAGGCACGATGAAGTTATATGTACCTATAACAATTTGAATTCACGTATGTGTGAATACCATATGCTAGTTGCAATAAAGAAAAACATTGATAAAATAGAGCGATCTAAAAATCCTAGCAGAGAAGATGAATACGGTACAAGTATACTCAATATCCAAATAGCACGGAACGGCTCTCATATGAGTATTAAGAATCGTTATAACCATACTGTTTCGCAACCAGATAGTACACTAAACAATAACCTTGATATGATTTATCAAGGATTGCAAAGCATGGTATTGGGTTATTATGGATTTGCAAGCTTAAATAAAGCAAAAACACATTATGATAACATTATCAATATTGGCGATGTATATCTAAAATATCATGCAGAAAAGAATAATATATACTTTGGAACATTTGTGCTTGATGGAGCCAATGGGGTAAGATTTAATGATGCGAGTAGATATTATGTAACAAAAGGGTTAGATTGCAACAGTCATTATAATAATCCGCTAGTGTTAGACTTTAAAGACAAAAAAACTATTGATGTTTCACAAAGTAAAGAAAAATCAAGCTACAAAGCACCATTATTGTCAAGGGCAATGCGAGAAGATATTTTAACAAGTGGGAATAAAGATGAAGCAGATACATTGACAGCAACATTTCCAGATGCGAAAAAAGAGTTACTCCAATGCAGAAAAAACGCCTTGAAATATATTCATGAAGCATATGGTTATGACTTTACAAAACCTTATATTGTTACTGGATTTTTAGGTAAATTCACAGCAAAGAGTATTGAAAAAACTACAGGTAGCGACACAGGCATATTGCTTATATCCTCAGAAGGAGAAATGAGGGTGTGTGAGATGAGCAATGGAATCTTCTATGCCAAAGATTTGCGGCGTATATACAATAGTAAAATTGACACATTTTATAGACAAAGCGATTTTGAAGCGGCAAGAAAAAGTGGATGTGCAGCAGTATATGTAATACAACAAGAACAGCAATATATAGGCAAACCAAAACCCGAAGAAAGAGCGTCTTACTATTATGGAAGAAAAAATGAAAAGCCAGAGATTGATAAAAGTGGTCATAATGTCACAGAAGTAAGAGAAGAACTAGAGCGCAAATTACGACAATATAAAACAGAGAAACGGGCAAAGGAAGCATCAGAGATTGATTATACACAAGATATAGCTGATATTACAAAATCATTTACTGAGCTGAAAGCAGAAATTATAGCACGGCTGACAAAAGCAAATACAGTTGAAGATTATAGTATTCTTGGAAATGTAATGGATTATAAATTAACATGGTTAGTGCGTGATATAAAAGATGTAAGAAAAAACGCTGCAAACAAGAATTTTAAAAGCGTTGACTCGGCAAATCAAATGATTAATGATATAAAGGTAAAAATAATAAGTTTGAAGAATAAGCTATACGAGGAGGGTGTTGCATGAAAACAATTAAAAGTAAAGTAATTGAAAAACTTACTTGGTGTATCAACAGTAAGCGCACCCTTACACAACCAGAAGTGGAATTTGTTGAGCAATTTAATCCTACAATTTATCACAATGATCTTACTTGTACACTTTGGGCATTCGACACCAAGCTTCCTAGCGGAGCGTGGCTAGAGAATATGGAGTTTAACAATGAGCTTACAATGTGTAAAGCTTTAGTATTAGAGGTGTAATTAATGCTATATAACGGATATGATTCATTAATGAACAAGGTGATTACTCATACAGACAAAATGATCTCTGTAAACTCAAAAGAAAGGCTTGCATTAGGATATAAGAAGGCCAAAGATTATATAAGTTTTTTCAAGGACAGAAATGATTTAACTCCAATAATGAAAACCGACTTAGAGACATGTGTGAGGTACTGTGAAATTATTGAAAGCTTATAGAAAGCGTATTTGATATGCAAAGTTGAGAAGGAGAGAGTATGAAAAAGATTTCCATTAAAGATATTATGGCCTTGGCAAATGACTCTGCTTTAAACAACATTCAAATCTATAATATGACAGAAGAAAAAACGGTTTATATGGGCGACTACGACGAATGTCCTTCTCCCCTATTGGAGTGTAATGTTGTGTCTTGGAACTCGCCTTTGTTCAGCATAACAGATGGGCTTTGTTTCAATATAGAAAGTTAATTCTATTTGAATATTAATATGATTGAGTATAGGAGGATAATTGAAATGAAAACACCACTTACAATTAATGAAACCGTACCGCAGGTCATTGAAGGATTAAAGGAGCTAAGACAATGGGTTAGTGATGAAAAGATAAACAACTATCAGATTACGCTAATTTTAACCTCTCTATTATATAGTCTTGAACATCCTGAAAATCACTTTTCAGATGGAAGTACAGTATTTTAAAACCAATGGTTGATTCTATATTGAAATAAGGAGTGATTCAGGTGGCTAGAAAACCGCTTTATAAAGAAGCTTACGAACTGGCAGAGCAATATAAACTTAGAGGTGTAAAATATTGTTACAACCAAAGAAATAAATGTGTTTACCTATCTGTTTTAGATGCTCCTACTTGTGTACCCAATGTAGATGGTTGCCAACTTACAGGATATTTGACAGTCTACGGTGGTGTAATCCAAAGTAGAGATATAGACAGATGGGTTGACGAAGTGAAGAGAAATTTTATTTCTGAATACAAAGACAATCCAGTAATGCTAAAGTATGCAGAAACGATTAAAACAGCATAAATGATAGATTTGGTGTTGTAACTTAGCTTTGTCTAATATACAATAAATAAAAATACAAAAGGAGCATAAGAACTATGAATAAATATATTGTTGTATTCAATGATTTGCGGAACAATCCACTAAATGAAGACTATGAAACTATCGAAGGGGAAACGGCAAAACAAGCTTTGAAAAATAGATTTAAGCAAAATTTCAAAAGACTTTATGGGGATGAAGGACGGTGTGCGGAGATTATTTTGGTAAAAGGATATTTTGAAAACAATACAATTCATCCTGATGGTAGATATATTCAACTATGTTTTAAGAGAGAATAGAATAAATGATTGGTGGTGAAGTTAAAAGATATGTTTAATCTGTTTATTGAATTCTGCATTGTAATAGGAATTGTAGTGGCGGTTATGTGTTTTATATTGGTGATATTATTTGTAAAGGAAATAAATAGTAAGTGCTTTGGGGTAAGAATACATTCTAATACAAGCATGACTTTTAAGCAAATTAAGGACTTGTATTATGTGAATGATAAACGCTGGGAGTTTGAAACGGACGAATGTGATTTGATAGAAAAAATCATATATAATACAGGACACAACTCATATAATATTTCAGTTTCTTTTGTTGACTATATTAAATTGAGTGCATTTTTGAGCAACATAGAAAAGCAAAAAGATAAAATGTTAAAAAATGAAAATCTTAGGGATATTTTACAGACAGCACAAGCCGATATTAATGCAAGACATATAGAAGCAAACAACTACATAAATGACGCTAAAAAGCAATGAGTAATATTAATATAAACACATAGAATGGAGGATTTATTATGATTGACAAAATGAGCTTATTAAAAGAAATTTGTGATAGATATAACTTCGAAATTTACCAGAACGAAGAAATCGGCATAGTGTGTTACCAGAACGAAGAATGTTCTGTGGCGGCTAAAACAGTTGAAGAATTGCTAATTGAGTTGCTACCTACTCTGGAGCATAATAATTGGGATTGTGATTTAAATAATGAAAGACATGTGTGGTCAGATGATGAAATTGAGTTTATTATGTCGCTAAAATATTAATATAGAAGGAGTGATTGATGTGAAAATATTTAAATACTACCATTCCTATAGAGGATATAATAATAGCATTGTTAATGACAAAGGATATACACTTGCTGAAGATGAGGATCGAGCTATTGCAAATGTAATGGAAGAACATTGTGGAGAAGGACACGTTAATCTGACAGAAGTTAAAGTAATACGAATTAGTTAGGGGTGTGGCAATCTGAGCAAATTAGATGAAGTAAAAAGGATTTCTTTTCGGTTAAAAGATATGTTTACTGTAATTACAAATAAGAATACATTAGTTAGAATATTTTGTGATGGACAAGAAATTAACTATGACAATGCGGCAAATTACAGAAACTATTATGTTGCTAATGTGGGCATAGGAGAAGAAGATAAAGAACCATGCTTGGTTGTTGATATAAGCGAAACTTCTATAGTAGCTTATTTACCAAACCTGTAAAGAATATAGAATGCGACATTGATACTGACTGATAAAAATAAAATAATCAACGATTTAATGTTGAACAAATAGTTACGGGGGTTATATATGGGTAACGCTGCACCAGCGCTAATACACGACTGGGAAGAGCTAGATGAGACTTGTAATGAAAGTGATACACACATAGTAAAGATAAACAGAGAAGCTGGTAATGGATGGCTAAAAGCTAAATACGAGAAAGCATACGACTGTAACAAGGAGTTTTTAGAGCAAGTTAAAAACCAAAACATTTACTTGTCTACACACAGTTTTTACGAAAGTCAACGAAAGGCAACCACAAGAATTTTACAAGAGTGTGGTTTTAACGTTGTGCTGGTTGACAGAGACTAGATTAATATAAATCGAGAATTTGGTGAGGAGGTTGTTTTAAATGAAACTAACAGCAGAAGATAAAAAACTATTGAAAAAATGGGGACATAAAACAAGTGACTATCCACAAATTGAAAAGGCAATGAATAAGGGTATTACAATTTATGAGCTGGATCTAAACGACGGATATGTATCGAGAGATGAAGCGATTGTATTACTAGGCAGGGAAGTTTATTTAAGTGGTGTTGCAAGAAGCGCATTTCATTGGAGTGCTGCGAGAGAAACGAAGGACAAAAGAACGATATATTTTGACAGCTCAAGATTGTTTAATTAAATTGAGAGATTGCTATTGAAATCATAACTCATAAAACGTATACTAGATTATATAATCAGAGATAAACTATGGAGGTGTTACTATGTTTAAAGTAATTTGGGGCGAAAACAAAGATTTGATAAATATAATTCGGGAAGAATACATCGGCGCCTATAGCGATGAAACGACTTCATTTTTAGTAACTGATGAGGAATATGAAAAAATAGAAGCGAAATATCATTTTAATTCAGAAAATTACAATGACGAAGATGAAAAAACAGGGTACATTATCGTAGACAGTTTAAACGACTATCTTGAAATGCAATGGGAAGATCAATATATTCCCATAGATTTAACGTTTGTGTCCCCTGAAAGAATTGAAATTAATTTGCTAAATGATGTGGAAATTGCATTACAGGCATATGAAAGTGTTGGTGGAACGCAACAAGAGGAAAACGTCAAAGAACTTTTACAATCAAAAGATTGGTATAACTTCATTTATAAAGAAACCGCAATTTTAATGCTTAGTTTAGTATTAGACACCACAAAAGCAGAAATCGAAGGTCAAATCAGAGCATTGGAAAATTAATATTAACGGGCTGGATTGAATATTCAGTCTGTTTTATTCGAATGGTATAAATATAAACACTATAAAAGAAAGGATTGGTGTTCTTATTGTGGACAGAGAAGAATTTGTATTAGCTGTGGGCGAACTTTTACGGATTGCTAAGCCACACCTAGTAAGCTGCGAATACGAGACTACAGAGGGTGGCAAGGAGAATGTTAAGGTAATTTGCCAGAATGGTTATTGTTACCGTGTAAACGTAACAGGGGATAGTCTCTGTGCGATTGTAGAAGATGTGTTTGGTGCAATGAGTGGGAAATAGAAGGGGAGGATAAAGATATGATTAAATATCATCAAAATGGAATACAACCTGAATACGGAGAAGACCATCAGTTAACAAACAATTGGAATCCTGATGGAAATTACAATAATGAATATGCAAATGTATACTTTAGGATTGAGGCACATAAATACCAATATCCTTCATTTTCTTTTACTGAAGATGATCATTTGGCTTTTTACGGAGAAGTGAAAGCAGCACTTCAACCTCTAGGATGGAATATGAAGGACAATTCGGACAGATGGTATTGTGGGGACATTGTCAAGGGAAAGCAAACATTATATTTGCATCCACAAGACTTTAGTGGTGAAGTTTTGAAAAATGAAATCAAGCAGATTTCGGAAGCACTTGAAAAGCATGAAGCTTTTAATCTTCGGTGGGTTGATCTTTACGATACGGTTTATGATATAACGGATGGTGAATATGAAAAATTCTTAAGCACTAAGGATGATGAAATAAGGACATTGATATTTGAGAAGTGCCAAACAAAAAGGACTAACCAGTATTTTCAGACATTTGATGTTTGCAGAAGAATAGCTAACAAAGTAAGATTAAGAAGATTAGGATTAAATGATGGTAGGAATGGCAGCGGTGGGCAGACATTAGACTATATTCAAAAACACATCGAGTCAATGATCAATGAAAAGCTTTTAATGTCCACTGTTATTGATGACTGTATGTATGTCAGAAGTGCCAACAAAACAGAACAGAAAAAATTCAAACTGAAAGTTGCATAAATACTATATTTGGTAAAGATAGTTGTCTACAACTGTTGAAGATTGTCTAAAACTATGGTATAATAAGGAAA
Source organism: Angelakisella sp. (assembly GCA_036645835.1). GTDB lineage: Bacteria > Bacillota > Clostridia > Oscillospirales > Ruminococcaceae > Angelakisella. The sequence continues at coordinate 295,273 of JAVXNK010000001.1, forward strand.
ATATTTACAAATAGGGAGGACAACCATGAGAGATCATACACGATGGGCAATAGCATATATCGCAGGAAGGTTATTGTCAAACAAAGATGCAAGTTCTGTTTATGACTACTCAATAAGGAAATATATTAGCTTTAGCGGAGAGGTAACAAGGCAGCAGGTTAATATTTATGATTACAATAGAAGATGTTACATTCAAGGAGATTTGAATTCCATTTATCATTATGAAAACAGAAAAAGCATTTCATTGTCCATTGATCGAAGTAGCTTTAGTGGCTATGATTATGATTCTAGAAAACATTTCTCAGGTAATGTAAATGGAAATTCAATTTCAGTGTACGATTACGAAACAGGAAAATATTATAGTTACTCTGTTTAAGGGGGGGGGAATTGATTATGGAGTTTTGTAAATATTGTGGTGAACAAATGATGTTTCAAGGAAACGATAGAATTGAACAGGAGTATATTGGAATCTATGTTTGTTTGAAGTGTAAGGGGGTATACGAAAAGAGAACGGGTACTAATGGAAAGTATAAAGGTTGTAGGTGGTGGAATCCAGAAAAAAATAGTTTTGAGGAATCAAAATAATATAAATGGATGTGATTAATTAAAATGGTTGCAGTAAATAAAATTCGTATCGGTCAAATTTATACTGTAGGAGCAAAAACAAAAAGCTTGGTTAAACAATACAGCAATATAGAAATTGGCAATAAAGTTGAAATCTTATCCCATCCTCATTACTGCTTGATAACTGTTAGAGATTTGAAGACGGGTGTCGAATTTGATGTAGACAATAAATGCCTTGGAGTGCTTGTGTGCGAAGTACATGAAGCGTAAGATGTAAAAACTTTAAAATATATGTTGCAAGGAGTAGTGATATAATAATGAACAAAGTGAAACTCAGATGTAAGAAAGACTTTTCTATTATAATCGATGAAACATATGGAACTTTAGCATATGTTTATGCTAGAGATGAGTTTGACGCATACCCTACCAATGATGGAATGAGATTTGAAGTTGCAGGAAAACAGATTAGCCCATACGATTGTATTGAGTTTTTTGAATTAGCAGAGTAAAAATAAATAATATGAAATTATAGATTGGTGGTGTTGCTATGACTAAGGATCAAAAGTTGAGTGCAATCAAACAAGGTTTCATTGGCGATATATTTGGGGCTGGATCTGTAAAGCACAAGATATTTAATAAGGCAACAGGAGAAGAATCTTGTTTAAAATGGATTGGCTGCTGTTTCGGGTGTCATATGAGTGACAATACAATTGATTTGTTTACCATTGAGAGAGATGATAACCTGAGTGTTAAGTTACTATAAAACAATAGGTTGGTGAGGAATAAAATATGTATTATGTAATATATCAATGCAAAGACAATGATGACGTGTTCCTATCTGAAGCTTGGTGGGTCGAAGAATGCATGACTATTAAACAAGCAACCGAGTTTATAGGTGAGATGAAAAAAGAGAACGGTTATCATTCGTTTAAAATATTGCAAGAGATAAGCGCATAGAAGTCCTGATTGGTGGTGACAAAACATAGATATTAATAATTTACTGAATCAAGCAAAAGCAGTGTTATGTAACGCTGGATATCAGAAATTTATTACAGCAAACGAAGTGAAATTGAACAAAAGGTTAAGCAGAACTGTTGGAAGATATAATCTTGATACTCAGTTAATTGAGGTCGCAGATTGGTATTTTAATAATTGGTCAGAACACGATATTATAAGAGTCCTTATTCATGAATTAATCCATAATATACAACACAATAAATATGGAGAGGAAAACTTTCTTGTTGCTGCGGGACACAATAAAGAATTTTATGAAATGGCAGATCTAGTATCTAGTACAACAGATTACAAGATAGATTGGTGTATAAGAAAAAGCAGATAAACTCAGCAATTTATAAGGATAGGGGTGAGTGATTAATGGCAAGACTAATTGAATTTGGTTCTACGATATGTCGCAAATATGATTGTGAAAACTATTCGTGCATATATAATGACTGCGATAGGTATGTCGAAGATGCAGTTGTAAAAGACTTAGAAAATACATCAGATTGTCCTTTGTCAGAAATTAACCAATATAAAGGCATTGGAACCATTGTCGAATGTATAAAGCACAAAGAGTTTTATCAAAAGTGTAGAGAGTTAATGGTGTTAGAATCATTAAAAGAATTAGAATAGAAACAGTATTTTATAAGGAGGTGATTACTTGATTGTTTTCAACTTTAGAGACTTAACAAATATTTTGCGGAAGAATGGTTATGAGCTTGTAAGAACAAACGGATCGCATCATTATTACAGCAATGGAAATAATAATGTTGCTGTTCCAATAAGACTGAAGCCGATAATCAGCACAAAGATTGTAAAGCAATATCAGCTCACGTCTTAGCAATATTATATAAACTGAGGTGAATTATGCGAATATCAAAACAATTCGAAATGTCTCCGCAAGAAGCAAGGGAGTTTAATAAAGAAAAGTGGGGATACGAAACATTCCATGCTTTTTTAGCACACAGCATGGTAAAACAATACACTAAACAGATAGCAGATATGAGTCCATCATTGTTAAAGGTTAGTCACCAATATCGTTTAGAAAGAGATAGGTATCAGAAAGAGCTAGACAAGTGGATCGAGGTCACAAAGCAACCTTGGTGTGTGTAAAACAAATTAACAAAATCTTCTTGCTATTTTTTTATATTAGTTATATAATAAATATAAATAGTATAAAACTTATAGTGAGGAGAAATATGTATGTTAAAGATTGCACAGATTCATTGGACTGCTAAAAAATTACTTCAAATGGTAGAGAAGAAAGAGGTTTCTTTTGATAACCCAATGCAGAGAGGCTTGGTATGGGATGCTACTAGAAAATCTAGACTTATTCACTCTATGTTGGAAGGTTATCCCATCCCTGCTCTCTATACTGAAAAGGCAGATGGAATGTATGATGTACTCGATGGTAAACAGCGTTGCAATGCAATAATAGACTTTCAGAAAGATAAGTTTATGCTACGTGAAGAAACAGAAGTAGAGCTAAGCAATGGCGAATTTGTTAACGTCAACAAAAAGAAGTTTTCTCAGCTCAACGAAGAGTTACAAGATCGAATTCGTGACTACAACTTGTCTGTTTTTTATGTTGAGGATGCAACTTATGAACAGAAAAAGGAAATGTTTATTAGGTTGAACAGCGGCAAGTCTATGACTAATGTCGAGCTTACAAAGGCTCAAACAAAATCTGCTGGCGCAATAGTTGATATCGCTAATCATCCAGTGTTTAATTTCATCATGGATGATAAAGCAAAAAACAAATCTGCCAATGTGGGATTTGCAATGCAAGCGTATGCCATTTTGTTTAATGATTCTAAGTGTTTACTCAATACTAAAATCAAAGAAACTCTGAAGGCAAAGACAATATCAGAAGATGAAACAAATACTATTTTGAATCTTTTGAACACATATGAAGCAATATTAAATCAGCTTACTGAGGACAAAAATGAAAACACTCCAATTCTCTCTAAATTGAAAAGAAAATCTCACTTTATTTCTCTGCTACCAGTAGTCCAGTATGCTACAGAAAATAAGGTAAACGACAAGAAGCTTGCCGACTGGATTAAGATTTTCTTCACGAGCGAAGAGGGAACAACAATTAGCTCTGATTACAACGCTACACTTGAAGGTGGTATGAACAGAGATCCTTCCGTCAGAGCACGAACAGAAGCAGCCTTAGAGAGCTTCAAGGCTTACTTGGCTGGAGATATGGCCAATATCAGTGGCGACCACCAGACAACGCTGTAATTGTTCGTAGGCGTGTACAAACTATGGAGCAGGTGTGTTTATCATGTCTGCTCCACACTAAAACAATTAGCTTCAGGAGAATCTAGCATGGAATATGAGTATGACAATATTATGAATCTAGCAAAGAAACATGGTTTTAAAAAGATAATGATTATGCGGGATAGTTGGAACGACGGTAATTGGTGTATTGTAAATAAAGTGTACTTTAATGCTGATGGTAAGTATGGTTCTGCTTTTGGACACATTCATTATGCGAGTGGAAAAAGAACCAATGGAAACATTGCTTGCGCTGCTACATATGCATGGAGAGTTGTTAAGGTGTTAGAGGAAGATTTGGAAGTTCAGTATCAGAAGTCTAATGAGATAAGTGTATGAAGTACGGGACTGCTATGCATTTTAGAAAGGATAAATATTGTGGACATGTTCATTGAATGGTTAAACAGTAAGTTAGATAGAGCAACTAGACAAAGAGATGAAGAATGTAATAACTTGAGGCTTTTAAATGAGGATGCGTTCATTTCACGAATTAATAAGAGCAACACGCCAGAGCTTATCCGTAGTTTGAGCGAGGAAGTTTCTTTGTTGGAAGAAGTGAAGAAAATGTACGAAGTTAATAAGTGTTGACCAAACACTCGATTGGTAATGAAATAAATTATATTTAAATATGAAATGGAGATTCAAATCATGAATGTTAATAAAGCAATTGAGAACATAATAGGGATTCTTGAATCAAATAAACCCATTGATAAAGACGCTGTTTTAGGGTTGCTCCATGCTGTTGAAGATTATAACGTCAATACAGATGCCAATCATAATGGGTTTTCCATAGGTACATTTTCTTACAAGCTGTCAAAAGAGTCTTTGGACGGAAATGATTATTTTTCAGGGAAATATGATGAAATTACAAAAGGAATCAGCCATTACATGAGCGGAATATCTTGTGCAGTTAATGAAAACTTAGTAGTTGATGCTGGAGTGATTTACAATTTATTGTGTATGATATACAGCTATAATAAAGAACTTGGGATTTGCGATTCAAATGAGTGGATGTTGGATATTTTCAAAGCACACAAGTAAAGGAAGGATGATGAGTTGTAGAGAATCGAAAACTTGACAAATATAATAAACAAGATTGGGTTATTCAATACTTGTCCAATCCCATACACCCATATGTAGATATAGTAACTGAGGAATTTGTCGATGCCTACATAGAAAAATTCAACCCTAAAAGAGTTGGCTGGCAACCATATGGAGCACATCAAGTCCCAGAGCTTGGTAGGTTGCTCGGTGATATGTATCGATGTAACATGCTCAATCGCTTTACACAGGGGCTAAGTCCTATAAGTGTTGCGGACGGATTCCCTAAGTGGGTATATGTGTATAGTTTGAAGAAGATAAATAAGATACCTAAATAGTGAGGAACAATGAAAAATCTACAACCTAGAACAGTCCGAAGCATGGATGAATGGCTAACACTCAAAGCAGCGCTCTCTGAGAAGGGGTACGCGCTGTTTCAGACGCAGTATAGTGCAAAGTTAGTGGAAGGATATCATGCGTGGTTTATAACGCCAGCGAGCCGTGTGGAGGTTATTACACACAATATTGAGGTGCAGCAAGCTATTGTGAAGTACAGGTCACACCCGAAGGAGAAAGAATGAGTAATGATCGCAAAGGCTATTGGATTATTGCTGACATATTACATGAAGTTGGAAATGGAAATCCATTTGGAGATTTTGAATCAGATATTTTTCATCAGGACTTAGCAAATATTATGGACTATATGATAGCGTCCAATATGTCTTTTAAAAAGGCTGCAAAAACCTATATGGATGCAGAAGAAGGAAATGCAGAATGGCTTGAAGAGATGCTTGAGAAAATAGGAGTTACTTTATGAGTAAAAGACTTTTTGAAAAGCTCGAAAGGTATGAACAAGAGGCATATGAAGGCGGTTATGGCTCTGACTATTTAGAAGCTGTCGGAGAGGGATTTAAGTTTTACATACAACAGTGCAGTATGGCTGGTACAAGGCCAACAATTATAGGGTTTGAAAAGTATATCGATGGACTACATTCTGAAAAGAAATAGTAAGGCAAGCAAATACTTAATTGGTAATGAGTTAAATGGACGAGGTGAAAAATGGATTACTATTTTAAGCAAACTTTTATTGACGAACCAGACTGTGATAGATGCATGTTATCATTTCAAAAAATGGGTAACGATGGCGAAAGTTATCCTCATTGTGCAGCAATAGGCCAAAGACCACGTTGCACAGAAGAAGGGCACAGGAAAGACTGTCCTTTGGTTGTTATGGTAGAAATGCCTGATCTAATTTATACTAATCGAATTGCAGCTACAGACAATGGACTTAGGTATAAAATCTATAAGCACCTTGAGAATGATAAATTCTTTATCAAGAGGTTTAATGGTATATTTGAAATTACAATTTCAGATGATGAGTTGACGTGGAATCCATGCGCTCCCTTAACAGGTGGTGCGGGATTTATTGAAAACGAGTAATAGGCAAATCAAATCTTGGATTGGTGAAGATATATTATAAAAGTAAAAGGAGATTTATGATAGAGTTAAATGGTAAATACAACACAGTAAAAGTCTTTACAGATGTAGTAGACGAAGCTTCTATATCTCAAATCATAGAGCTATGTAATCAAGAATTCACGCAGGGAACCCGTATTCGCATGATGCCAGACGTTCATGCTGGAGCTGGCTGCACTGTAGGAACAACAATGACAATTACAGACAAGGTTGTACCAAACTTAGTGGGCGTAGATATCGGCTGTGGAATGGAGACTGCTCTTCTTAAAGAAACTCACCTAGAGTTGCAAAAACTAGACAAGCTTATCTATGAAAAGATCCCGTCTGGGTTTGCTATTCGCAGCAAAGCTCATCGTTACATGAACGACATTGATCTAACAAACCTATATTGTTACAAACACATCAATGCTTTGCGTGCTGAAAAAAGCTTAGGAACTCTTGGAGGCGGCAATCACTTTATAGAGGTTGACGTAGATGATGACGGTAGCTATTACTTGGTAGTACACTCTGGAAGCCGCCATCTAGGGCTAGAGGTCGCCAACCATTATCAAGACAAGGCATATCATCAGTGCAATGGTAGCGGTGAAACTGACGTACAGGAACTTATTACTCGACTCAAAGCAGATGGTAGAGAGAAAGAGATTGAAAAAGCAATTAAAGCTTTGAAGAATACCAAACATACTGCAATGCCCAAGGGATTGTGTTATCTCTCTGACGAGTTGTTTACTCAATATATCCATGATATGAAGTTGATCCAACAGTTTGCTCTACTAAGTCGTAAGGCTATGGTAGATGAAATTGTGAAGGGTATGGGGCTGCATATTGAAGAAAGCTTTACAACCATTCACAACTACATTGACACCGACGAAATGATATTACGCAAGGGTGCAGTTTCAGCAAAGACAGGAGAAAAGCTGCTCATACCTATAAACATGAGAGACGGCAGCTTGATTTGTGTAGGTCGTGGCAATGAAGATTGGAACTGTTCAGCTCCACACGGTGCGGGGCGCTTGATGAGCCGCACACAGGCAAAGCAAAGCTTTACCGTATCTGAGTACAGAAAGCAGATGAGTGGCATATACACAACCTCAGTGAACAAAGCAACGTTGGATGAGTGTCCTATGGCATATAAGAGCATGGAAGACATTATAAACAACATAGGTGATACAGTGGAAGTGTTGAAGGTAGTACGTCCAGTTTACAATTTCAAAGCTGGAGATGAATCTTAATAGAATGCCTGTTTGGTTGTGAAAGGAGTTGAGACAAATGTTAAGTGAAGTATGGAAAGGATTTGTTATAGGTTCAGAACGACATTATTTTACCTATGATGAACAAAACTTGTTTAGATTACGTGATAGAAGTTACTTTAATACCAATACAAATACCATGTGTATATTTGATGGCGTTGAATGCGATGCGACTGGAAAAATTCTTCCTGAAAATACTAGAGTAATAATGATAAATTCATGGTATACGATTAAAAATTATTTTGGAGATAAAAGCGGAATGCATAGACGCAACAAGAATTTTTATATCTATAAGGACAATTTCTATAATGAAAAAGGTGAAGCAGTTAAAAACTTATCAAGGGAAGCAAAACAAGCATTAAAAGAATACCAAAAACATTTGGAAATGAATTAAGAGCATAAAACGCTTGATTGGTGAGAAAGGAGATAAAATGAACGACTACTTAGCATCGATTATTGAAGACATAAACAGTCTTATTAAGAGAAATGCTTGTAATCCAGACGAGGCATCTATGGGAGAAATGATGAATAATTCTGAATATCTTGAAGGACTGCAAGATGCCTTAAATATTGTTAAAAAGTATCAATGAAGCTACAACAGCTAGATTAAATCAAACAATTCTTTAGTTGAGATGGGGAATTACGATGGGAGTAAGCAGTTTAAGAGTAATTGAATATTATATTTCTTGTGACTGTGACGAGTGCGATTATTGCGATTGCATTTCCAGTGTTCAATCAGAAATTAAGACAAAACAGCAAGCGATAAAGAAGGCTGGTTTTCACAAACTTAGTGATGGCAGAATACTTTGTCAAGCGTGTTTTGAGAAAACCAGAAATAGTAAATAGAATCGGAAATTGCTTTGCAATCACACAGGTATAATTGCCAAGATTATAACATAAAAATAAACGAAATGTAAAATCAATTAGTTAGTAAAATTGTACTACAAACCTATCCAATATTTTACACTAAATAATTATTTGTCACAACATAGGAAACCATTTAAGTGATATCATTGTGGTATTGCCAACAAAAGAAAAATCCATATACTAAAACAGAGGTGTAGTATGTGGATGTAAAGATAACTCTTAAAATTAGGGAAAAAAGAAAAGAGTGTGATGTGAGTATAAGGGATTTAGAAAAGATGGCAGGGGTTAGCAGAAATTATATATCCAAGATTGAAAACGGACTTAGTATGCCCTCATTAGAGGTGATTTGTAAAATTGCCAAAGCCTTAAAAGTTCCATCAACTGATTTGTATGATTATAAATAGATATATAATTGTAATTATGCTCAGATATCTATTGACAACGAGCGAAATTCAGTATAGAATAATAAATGTAAAGAACAGTTGTTCGTGTAATGGTGGTAATGTTACTCAAAATGAGGGAACTTTTGATTAATCAATTGCTACACTCGTTAAAATGTTAGGAGGAGTAAAATGAAGATTTTCAGCAAAGACATTCCTTTAGAAGCACAGCATATTGACATTCAATCAATTAAATCTGAAGAAGGATTGCATACTTATTTCCCAATAATAAACGAGGATATAATTAGTAAGTTTTCTTCAAAGTATGAGACTAGGCTTGTTACTTCAGTAAATATAGTCTGGGTAGATGACCTTGATAGTTTTTCTTTAATAGTCAATTATAACAATGATGAAATAACTGTGTTACATAATGGCAAGGGAATGGTTTTGTGTGATAAGGAAGTAAAAATGTTAAACAGCTTACCCCATTCCTAATATAAAAATGATAAATAATACTTGTTGACTTGAAGCCACTTGCTATAGTATAATAAATACATATAAAAGGAGGTATGTTTTATGTTTAATCCAGAACAGAAAACTGCGTTTATTGATTATGCTATGGCTAGTACCTTGTCTCCCAAAAACGGATCAAGAGAAGCAGATTGGGTAAATCTCTTTAATCGACTAGAGGAAGTAGAGCAGGATCAAGAAAAAGACTTTTCACAGTTTACCTATAAAGAGATGCTTGATTCTCTTCCTTTGATATTAAGAAAGACAGTCAATTATCAGCGTCAAACGATAAGCTCACTTCGTGGTTATTTAACATGGTCGATTGAAAATAAATGCTCTTTAGATAGCGAAAACCGTTTAATAGGGCTTACCCCATCTGATGTGGATTTCTCTAAATCATACGCCATGTGTATGGTAAAGGACGAGGAGCAACTTAGCGAATATCTGGATGTTGTTCTCGCTGATCTAAATGATGACAGCGGAGATAACATGTATCGCACTATGCTTCATTTAGTTTTTAACGGAGTACAATTTAATGATGTGTTTAATTTGAAATTAGACCAAGTTAATTTTGAAAACAAAACTCTGACATATGGTAACAATATAATTGCGCTATCAGATAAATGTTGTGAATTAATAGCTTATGTTAGAGACATGGATGTTATTGCATCTTCACAGGGTGGAACAGCCAAGAGAACAAAAAAAGGAATTAAAGATGCCGTAACTAGAGAACGTGAGATTGTTAAGAATGGATATATTCTAGAAAACACGTCTGATGACAGAAGTAAAATGAAAAACACAGCAATTACAGTTGTTTCCACGAAATTTGCGACTCTTAAACAACATCTAGAATACCCAATAGCAATAACATTTACTTCACTATGGAGATCTGGAGTTTTTTATAGAGCATATCAAATCGAACTTGAAACAGGGGAGATTAGTCTACAGGAGCTTGGTGATGGTGAAGATTACAAACTAGAGTATGCTGCTTGGAAGAAAGCATTTAGTCTTTAATTATCAGTGAATAGTTGATTCTATTCACTTAACTGGAAATAAATATAAAAGAATTTTAAAAATGTATTGACATGTGCAAAGTATTATGCTATATTTCAATTACAGAAACAAATATATTTATTTTAAAGTTAGGTGGAATGCATGATTATTAAACGTGGGGATATCTATTACGCTAATTTGGATGGTACATTGGGGTCTGAACAGGGTGGTATCAGACCTGTTCTTGTGGTACAAAATGATATTGGAAACAAGTTCAGCCCTACACTGCTAGTAGCTCCAATTACAAGTAAAAATAAAACGAATTTAAAGACTCACTTGTTTATTGATAAGGAGAAGTCTGGTTTAAAATGTGATTCCATTGCAATGATGGAGCAGATTAGAACTATAGATAGATGTCGCCTAATGGGTAAGGTAGGAGAGGTTAAGTTTGATAATAGAGAAGATGATGTTGTTGATAGGATGGACGAGGCCATCATGATTAGCTTTGGTATTACTGTACCCAGAATGCAGTCTGTTTGCTTTGCGTAATTATTGAGTATTTGAAAGAAGGTGTGTGATGTGGTTTTAGCCACTGTCATTGCGGTTATGTTGGTGTGTTACATAATTATAAACAATTATTATCCAACACAAACGCAATACATAGAGCAAAGTAATAGAATAACTATCAAGAATACAGAGAGAGTATTGTGTGCTGCCATATGGATTGATGATGGTAATACCTATGTGCATCAGCCAACAAATATTGAATCTGGGTTTGTTGTGTGTGGGTGGAGACACGGATGTTGCTTTGAGCAATTGAAAGCAATGGAACGAAAGTATACTGCCACTATTCAAACACAAGGGTTTTTGACTTCTAAAAATAGGTTTTTAGGTAGAGCTGAAGCACGAGAATTTGTTTTGGCTTCTGGGCAATTGGACTCTACTGAGTTTGGCAACGAGCTATATTCAGAAGACTTGTATTAGGTAAAAATAAATATTATAAAAATGAAAGTGAGCAGAATGACCGAGATTGAAGCAATTAATATTTTAGAGGATGTAACCATGCAAGATAACGGCAGACACTACGGCAAGATTGCACCTGCCAGAGATTTAGCAATCGTCGCCCTACAAGAAAAAGCCGAGCGTGACAAAGGGTGTGAGTATTGTAATGGAAAACTTAGCGAATATCAGCACACTCACACTACAAAATTATCTTTAAACACGTTTGGCAAGGCGAGAACGCTTAATACAGAGTGTGACCCTTGTCCACCATATGCAAATTGTTGTATGAAAAATATCCCATCTAGGTCAGCATTTATAATTAACTGTTGCCCTAATTGCGGTAGAAAACTGAGCGAACCAAAGGAGGGTTGACGGATGGCCTTTGAAATGGTAAAGTACATAATTTTTGGGATGCTTTCGGTGCTGTTTCAAATATTTGGCATACTTACTGTTGTTGCCATATCAATACAACAGCAACCTAGAGGGTATCGACCATTTCCACCAGATTACCCACCGAGGCCGCCTAAAGGGAACTAGATATAACACACAATTAAGGATAAAAGTTAGATTTGATACGGATTTTAGGGAGGTGAAACACAGATGTATATTAAAGAATGGGATAATTTACCTAAAAATAAATATATGACTTTACTGCATAAGTGTGGCGGTGAAGTGGTTACTCTACATAACAACATAACAAACATAATTGTAACTGTCTATAATTCTAATACCGACAGAGTTAGTGATAAGTCTGCTTATAAAGATAAAGAAGGTAGGTTGTACATTAAGTGCAGAAAAAATGGGTATGGTAAGACAGAATTGCTGTTCTTAGATGATTTTGAATAAGTCGAATTGCTTTATACAATCAACAATACATAAAAAATTAAATAAAAAGAGTACAACCCCAATCCGACCAAAGATACAGGCTGTACTCTAAGCACAAAAACAAGAGCTAACTCAAAAAATGAGATAGTCGAGCTTTGCTATTTCATTTTAGCAAAAACAATGATGAAAAGCAAGATGAAAAATGGAGGAAAACTATTATAGAAGATTTAAAGAAAAAGTGGGAACTGGTAAATTGGTGTGAGTTTGATACATATGCTTCAAAATCATACTGTGCAATACATAATGAAACGGTTGATAAAAATTTAGGCGATATTACAAAGGTAAACGAAAAAGAAATTGATGATTTCACTTGGGGTTGCGGAGGCAGTCCGTGTCAGGATTTCAGCGTGGCCGGAAAACAAGAAGGTGCTAAATGGACTTGTGAAGATTGCCACAATGAATATAACCCATTGCAAGCACATTACAGTAAACGTGATGAATGTCCTAAATGCCATTCTAAAAACATAGTTAAAACACGTTCATCTTTGATAGTGGAATTACTTCGTATCATAAGAGAAAAGAAACCAAAAGTATTTTTATATGAGAATGTAAAAAACTTAATTGGAAAGCAATTCAAAGCTACTTTTGACTTGTTCATAGCTGAACTCGGAGAGTATGGATACAACTGTCACTATAAGGTTCTTAATGCTAAGAATTATGGGATACCGCAGAATAGAGAGCGAGTGTACATTGTTATTATTAAAAAAGAACTGGATAATGGCAAGTTTGAATTTCCAGAACCATTTGACAACGGGATTAGGTTAAAGCACGTTTTGGATGCTGAAGTAGACGAAAAGTTTTATATTTCTCAAGATAAAGTAAATCGTTTAATAACAAATCTTAATAGTAAAAATGCGGTACTTTATGACAGTTCCCAAGTTTTACGAGAAGGTAAAGCGAGAGAATACAATGAATATTCACCCACTTTAACGTCACGAGATTATAAAGATCCAAGATTAGTAAATGTTAATGTTGTTGGTAGAATAAGTTCTTCTCAAGATGGTATTGTTGTGTCTCCTGACGGACTTTCGCCAACACACACTGCCGGGCATGGTAATTGTCCAAAAATATTAGAAAACAAAGTTACACAAGTTGGAAATATCGTTGACACAGGAAATTGGGATAATCCACAGCGAGGGCGAATTTATTCACCAGATGGTTGTTGCCCTGCTTTAAATTGTTGTGGTGGAGGTGGGTTAGAACCAAAGATAATTCAACCACAATCTGCTGCCGTTAGGGGTAGGTACACTGAAGATGGAGATATTGAACAACAGCTTGAATTTGGCAATAATGATTATATCAACACTATTACAACTGTGCAAAAAGACAACGTTTTGGTGGAAGATAAGAAAATTGATAATTTCCGTATTCGTAAACTAACTCCAAAAGAAACTTTTAGACTTATGGGATTTAGCGATGAAGATTTTTATAAAGCCAAATTTGAACAAAAAGAAGTGTCAGATGAGATATTAAAAAAATACCCTAACCACAAAGGTAAACGAATAATGGAAGATGGGGAACGAATTGAAAGAATGTCAAATTCACAGCTTTATAAACAGTCGGGCAACAGTATAGTTGTTGATGTTTTATTTTACATATTGGTTGAACTATATAAAGCTATGCCATATTTATTTGATGATGTTAAGCTGAGTAGTTTCTTTAGTGGTATTGGTGCATTTGAAATAGCTTTAGATAGAATTTTCAAATGTATAAACGATGGGACTATTGAAAATTTTACGAAACCACAAGTGGAGTAAATTCTTCTTGTGGAGAAACAAAACCACTTTTAATCGGTGGTGTTGGTGAAATTAATTTTGGTAAACAATATCGGCAGGGTAATAGAATTTATGATGCCAATGAAATTGCAATGTGTTTGTTAGCACAACCAGTTGGGAATGCCGGCGGTTATAGCTATTTGTATCTAATTAACGAAAACAGTAACAATTAGACAAATTTAAACACAACATATAGATAAATATATACAAATACATACTACATATAGTGATAAAACTAATATAAAATTCACATTTTATATCGAAACAAGAAAGACTGGGCAAAGAGGAGATGAAGTTATGGCAAAGAAATTAATATGTTTTCCATTTGAAACAAATAAAGATGGCACTGAAAGTTTATGTGAGTGTGTTGGTGTTGAGTTGTCAGATGATGAAAGACAATTGTGCTATAAGCAAGGAATTTTTATAACTGAAGAATATGGCGATACAATCTTATGGTATCCGCAGCGAACTTTATATTTAACGCTTACATACGATGGATGTGGTCGTGGCAGAAGTGCAGTAACATTTTATTGGAAAGACCAAGATGGTAACAGATATCCTATGTTTCTTACCGATATGGACAACATGATTAAAAAGAATAAAGCGAGACTAAAAATTAAGGAAGAATTTGATTTTGTAAAGCGTGGAGCAAATTATGGGATTAAATTGTGTGAGGTGAACAATGACAAATCTTAAAACAGCAAAATTAATTCAGCTTATTAAAGACAACCCAACACTGCCTGTTGTGCCTATGATCAACTATGATACATGTGCTGATGATGATTGCGGATATTGGTTGGGCAGCTTCGGAGATTGTTCAGTCGGCAAGTACGCAACATACCGAGAAAGGTTTTACACAGATGAGGACGAGTTAAAAGAAGAATATTTCAATCAACACGACGAAGATTATCAAGGTATGTCATCAGATTTAATTGAAGCTGATTTGGGAGAAAAGACAAAAGATATGTGGATTGAGGCGATTCTCGTTTACATTGAACCGTAAAAGTGAGGTGAAATAAATATGTCAGTAAATAAAAATACATACGGAATTATTGGATTTGATTTAACAAATTACAGAGACAAAATCATCACAGAAGAATTTGAGTATTCAGACCTATATGAGAAATTAACTTATTGCCAAAAAGTTGGAAAAACGCAATTATTTACAGACCCAATGGATGGTGACTATTTGTATTTTGGGTACATTTTCTTTAAAACCAATGAAGAATATATTAACGAAATTAGTAGTGTGGCAGTAAACGATATTTGTGATATGGGTAAAGATGTTTTGTTGCAATTAAGAACTTATTTTCCACTAATGACAGAAACATTAGAGGCACAAGTGCTGGTATTTAATGAATTTACTTAATAGTAAAAAGAAGGAGTAAAACAATGAATGATTATAAAACATATGATGAAATTACAAAAGAGGTACTAGACACTGTTTCTGTTGGCGATTTGATTAAAGTTAACGATTGGAAAAAACCAATGCGAGTAGTAGGTGTTTCTGAAAACTATTTTGTGATGATAGAAAAACTATTTGGAAGAACATTCTATTCCGTATGCGAGAAAATCACGTTACCGGATGGTTATCTCCATAATGATATGCAGGGTGGTAAATTCCATTGCAGCACTGATAATATGATTTTCGGATATGTACCCAAAGACTTCGATATGGAAAACGGTAAACAGTACGATTTTGACAACGAGGATTGGGTCAAAGAATATCTACAAGCATTTGAAAACAAAGAGATTGAATTGTCAGTGAGAACCGGAGTTGCCATTAAAACTATTGAGATTAAGAAGGAGTTTTAGTATATGACAATAGGAGAATTCACAAGAGCAATTCAAGGGTTACCGGATGAAACTGAAATCGTAATCAACAATACCAACAATGACTGGGGAGAAATAATGACAGTCAGTACAATTAGAAGTAATGATGATGGATTTGCCACTGCTACAGTAGTTGTTGAATTTATGGATTGTTTATAAAAATCCCATTTGCTTGGGAGAAAGGATGTAGAAATATAGAATTAAATAAAATATATAACGAAGATTGTATTTCTGGAATGGAACAGATTCCCGACAATTCCATTGATTTAATAGTAACAGATCCACCATATAAAATTACAGCAAGAGGTAACGGTGGCAATAGCGGCGGTATGTTTCAAAAAAAATCAGTGAATAACGGTAAGGTATTCCAAACAAACGACTTGGAAATTGAGGATTGGTTGCCACCATTGTATAGGATACTAAAGGAAAATTCTCATTGTTATATTATGACTAATAATAAAAATATAACGCATTATTTAGATGTAATAGATAAATCTAAATTTCACTATATTAAAAACCTAATTTGGGTCAAAGACAATAAAATTATGGGACAAACTTATATGAGTCAATTTGAATACATAATTATGTTGAGAAAAGGTTCACATAAAAGAATTAACAATTGTGGGACAAGCGATGTTTTGCAAATTCCCAATAAAAAAATGAAAAATTCAGAAGGCAAAACAATTCACGATACGGAAAAGCCGGTAAAATTAATGGAAATATTAATTGAAAATTCATCTAATAAACAAAGTGTAATATTTGACCCGTTTATGGGAATAGGTTCAACAGCAGTGGCGTGTAAAAATATTAACAGAAACTATTTGGGTTTTGAATTAGACTCTTTATATTATGAAATGGCAATTAAGAGGATTGCTGAGACAAAAAGTCAATAACAAATACGTGTTTTATGTGGAGTAAGAAAGGAGATAAAATGTTTAAAGAATTAAAAAGATATGAATGTCCTTATTGTAAGAAGGAACATAAAACAGAATCCTTCGTGTTAAAGTGTTTAGAAGAGCATGAATTAATTTATGAGGTAGAAATTTTAAAATTTTCACATGATTGCTGGGGTAATTCAGAAACCTACTGGGAAGCTACAGATATTTTATTTAAGGACTATGCAAAGGCGTATGATTATATAAAAAATAATGATGCATTAAGACTTAAATTTATAAACATAACACATTATAAGGAAAGAACAAATGAAAATTAAATTACATAAAGATTATTTAATGAATGAATTAGATTTACCGTATAGTGCAATTAAAAATGATATCGTTGATACTTCAAGATGGAGCATTTATCACGAAATTATCTTTGAAGACAAAGGGAAGTTTTACAGAACATATTATTCCGTGGGAGCTACAGAATGTCAAGATGAAAGTCCATGGGAATATGAAGACGAGATAGAATGTATAGAAGTAGAACTAAAAAATGTAATGGTAAGCATGTGGGTTGAAACAGACAACTAAACCAAATATAAATTAGTAGTGAGTAAATATAATAGGAGTAAAGAGGTATAGATATAAATAATGAAGTGTTTTTATCATAATGACATGGACGGTAGGTGTGCAGGTTCAATTGTTGCACAATACGAGAATAATTACAATAGAGAAGACTTCTTTGAAGTTGATTACATAATGGATTTGACTCCAATGTTGAATTTGATTAACAATGGAGAAAAAGTTTATTTTGTGGATTATTCATTTAAGGAAAATACTAAGTGGGTATTAGAACAGCTAATAGACAAAAATTGTGATGTTATTTGGATAGACCATCATACTTCAAGTTTAAATCTAATAAAAGAACATGACAATCTATGCAGCATAAAGGGGTTAAGGCAGGACAAGATTAGTGGTGCTGCGCTTACATATATGTACTTGTACAACTATGAATTTAATGATATCCCGTATTATATTAAGCTGGTTAGTGATTATGATTGTTGGATATATAATTTTGATCCATATACTACGTATTTTAAAATTGGTCTAGAAACAACAAAATATGATGCATTAGATGAAATATGGAAATACATAAACGAAAATGACTACGATTGTGAATTTGGACAAATTCCTATGTCTCCAACTGATAAAATTATAGATACAGGAATAACAATTAAGGGTTATATTGATAAGGACAATGAGCAGTACCGCAATCAGTATGCATATGAATCTAATATAGGCGGATACAAAGCCCTTGTTGTTAATCGTAAAACAAACTCCTGGATATTTGGTGAAAAGTATAATGAGTATCCAGTAGTGTGCGTATGGGC
The DNA here is from genome assembly GCA_036645835.1 of Angelakisella sp. GTDB lineage: Bacteria > Bacillota > Clostridia > Oscillospirales > Ruminococcaceae > Angelakisella. Next base: position 313,400 of record JAVXNK010000001.1, read on the forward strand.
TTTTAACGGAGAAAGGTATTCTTATAGCATCTATAGTGGAGATAGTAATGTGGATTGTTCTAAGATTGCTGAAAGCTATGGTGGTGGCGGCCATAAGGGAGCTGCGGGATTTAGTAGTGATACGTTGCTATTTGTAAAAAAGTAGATTCACATGAAACAAGACATTGATTTAAACACAATATAAAAATAAACATAAATAAATATTTGCAAAACCCTATTGACTTATTTGAGATCTAAGTTACAATTAGGACAAGAGGTAAATATAAACAAAATATAATCTTAGAAAGGAAAGATGTAAATGAGCTTTAAGTGCAGTGTTTGTGGTAAGGATTATCCTACAGATGTAGAGATGGCAAAGTGTATCCTGAGCTGCTCAGAAAAGAAGAGGAAGGAGGAAGAAAGCAGAGACAGGGAGACTAACAAGAATGCTGACCGAGCCGTAATTGATGAACTGATTGCAAAGAGAAAACAACTTTCAACTGAAGTTATCTCGAAATGCAAAACCATAGATAAAATTAGCAATGAGATTTATTTAAATGTTAAAGAATACTTACATAAATACCCAGAGAGTTTTACGGCTGAGTGTGGAACCATACACCCTTCTGCAATATATACCTCTACACCTACAGAAAAGGTGAAATATGTTAATCTGTTTGACGCTCTTTCTAGCCTATGACTCGTATGTTCCAATGCAACGACTGCAAGAGAGTGTTTGAGGAGCCGCAGCGATGCACAGGAGAGCTTCTAGAACACTTTGGAGTACCGTTGTAGGGAAGAATGGCTAGGCTGCCCTATATGCCATGGATTTTGTGTGGCAATACATAGCGGTAAAGATGATATCATCAAAGAAGAATAAAGTCTGTTTAATAGGCGAGAGCCTTTAACATAGATTTAATCTTATTATCGATTAAACAATATAAATGTTAAATTTGATGTGCATTTATACGGTTGGTCGCTTAAGATATGGTACATATAAAAATAAAAGAAATTAAAGGAGAAATGTGATTAATGAAGGAACTGATTAACAAGGTTGAAATTACAGGAAAACTGGTAGCAAAGGACATTAATGAGTTTATTACCAAGACAAAAGGAGAGGACGCTATAGGCGGTTCTCTAGTTATTAGGACGTCTGATGGTAGTGAACATGAAGTAGAAATCTACTCAGGTAAATTTAAGAAAGATGAAAAGAAGCAAGCAACTTCTGAACTAAACTATTTTTATAACGAGTACATGAAAATTGTTGAACACTGTAAGGATATTTCAGAAGTTGGAGCTGACGAGGCCAGCGTGATTTCTATTAACGGTAGTTTTATTGCTAACGATTTTCTTAATCCAGCAGACAAAACCAAAATTGTGTCTAACAATAAGATTAATGCAAGATTTGTAAATAAGATTGAGGAAAAGGATATTGAGACGACACCTCTAGTTGCCAAGTTTGAAGTAGAAGGTATTGTTGAGAGTATCACAGATGAAGTAATTAAGGATGTTCCCACAGGAAATCTAGTTGTAAGGATGAATGCAATTCGTCAGACTGCCGATGGTTTTGGTAAGGATGCTAAGTACGAAGTGGATTCCCTTATTCCCATTAAGATGATTGTTGGCAAGGATATGGTTGCTGCATTTCGATCTGCTGGATATTATGATGGTTGCTTTGCAAAATTTGTGGGTACATTGATTAACACCAAGGAAGTTGTTGAGACGATTGAAAAGCAAGCCTTTGGTGAAGATAAGGTAGATAGAAAGACGCTAACTGTAAAGAAGTATGAAATCAAATCTGGTTCTCTGCCCAGCACATTCTTTGAGCATGAGTTGGATCAGACAAAGGTGGATGCTCTCATTGCTAAGAGAAAGCAAGCTCTCGCTGAAGTTCGAGCTGGTAAAACTACAGGAAAGACAAACAATGAAGTAGCAGCACCCGCCCCAAAGGTAGCCTATAATCCATTTGCACAGCAGTAATGTACATAACAATTAAAAATAAGGAGTAATGCAAAGAATGATAATGAACCTCGCAGAGTTACAGCCAAATAAGATTTCGGTAGACCTTACTCAATACTCCACCATTATTATGGGAGATACAGGTATAGGTAAGACTACAACACTTATGCAATTTCTCGATGAAATTGCTGAGGCTGGCACAAGACCACTGTTCCTTGAGTTTGAAGATAGATATCAAAATATTCCGAATATTATGGCTCTAAAAATCAATACAATGTCTGAACTTAAATCCATTAAGGGACAACTCCAAAATCCTACCATGAAAAAGAAGTTTTCCTGTATTGTCATAGATACTCTGGATAAGTTTGAAGAGTTTTGTGAGCGATATGTTACTGCAAACGCTGACGCTGAAATCCTAAAAGATGTTGGTGCATTTGGTGAGGGTACAATGAGATTTAAGAGTGCTCTTCGGCAGATAGGTGAAATTCAGGCACTAGGATACCCTGTACACTTTATTGCTCAATCCTCGCATGTAAAGGATTTTGATACAAAGCAAGAATCAGATTCTCTTAAGCTCAATAAAAATACCATGTCCTACGCTAGAGAGGGTGCATTCTTGGTTGGATATATGTATACCAAAACAGTAAATAAGGTTGAGGAAAGATATGTGACATTCAAGAAGTCTGATAAATATCCTAACTTGAAAGACACATTTGGTCTTCCTGCCGAGATTAAGTTCTCTGAGCTGAAAGAAGTTTGGATGACTGCTATCAAGAAAAATGGTGGAGATTTTACAACTAGTGAAAAGACCATTGATAAAACTGAGAAGATTGAAGATTTTACTGCTATTAAAGCTAGAGGAATTGAACTTGGTGGTTTACTTGCTTCTAATGGAAAGCTTGCTGAAGCAACTGCCGTTCTTAAGAAGCATTTAGGTATTGATGAAGATGGTAATGTAAAAATGTTTGATTCTTTGAGAGACACACAGCTTGACTTGACGAAAGTAATCGTCATGGATCTGGAAGCGTTGACTGAAAAACTTCAAATTAAGTAAGTGATACATAGCTAGGGAGGAGGTTGTTTCCTCCCTAGTACCTAAGAAAAAGGTGGTTTATGGCTAGATTATCAACGTGTAAAAAATGTGGAAGAACATCTTTACAACCATCTGAAAAGAGCACCATGAGTGGGAAAACATATTGTAATGCTTGTTATGAAATATTACGTATAGATGCAGATGCTTATAAGGCATTAATTGATGACATATGTAAAACATTTAACATTGATGTTCCAACTGGATTAATACTCAAGCAAATTAAAGAATATAAAACCGAGTTGCATTACAGTTATGCTGCAATGAGATATACACTTTGGTACATAAGAGAAATTTCACGCATATCACTCGATGTAAAGTTTGGAATTGTAATGATTAAGTATACTTATGATGAGGCAAAGCAACATTATGAACAGCAAGAAAGAATTTCAAATAGTGTTACAGATGTAGAATTAAAAACTAAAATTGTAACAAAGAAGAAGTCGGTTTCTGCTAATAATTACAACTCTTTGATTGATATAACAAAATTAGTGGAAGGGGATGATAGTAATAAACTTTAGTCAGCAAGTAGACAAAAAGGCAATTTTTCTATTGCTGGGTTGTTATTGTAACAATCCCAAACTGGCAGTTGATGAAAAGTCGGCAACATTGGATATTGATTATCCTGAGATGTTTCACAAGCTGATATGGGGAACCATTGTAAACATCTCTAAAAAAGGAACGGTTAGAAAAATTACATCGTTAGAAATAGAGAATGAAATTTCTCAATTTGATACAGCATTATCAATATGGAAAAACAACAATGGTTGGGCATATGTTGAAGAAGCAATTGAAATGACAAAAGATAAGTTGGAAAACGTAGGTCTTTATTATGACGATGTTAGAAAGTATTCAATTATTCGTAATGCAACAGAAGAATTGAAATTAGACGTTTCGTTCATTTATGATGAGACGGATGAAGAGAAAACTGATAAATTTGTTGCTCTTACTAGCTCTGATGTTCTCAATATTATAACAAACAAGTTTCTTGATTTTAAAAACATGTGGAAGAATTCATTTGGTGACAACTATTCTTTTCACGCTGGAGATGGAGTACAAGAAAGACTAGAAGAACACAAACGCCAAGATAATACATATGGATATCCATTTCAAAGTGGCTATCTTACAACAGTTTTCAAGGGTATGAGAGGTAAGAAATTCATAATCCGCAGTTCAATTTCAGGTGGCGGTAAAAGCCGTAGCTCCATGAGTGATGCTTTAAATATTGCATGTGACAAATTGTACGACTGGTCACAGCATAAATGGATACCAACTGGTGATAAGGAGCCTGTACTATTTATATCAACTGAGCTTACGAAGGAAGAAATTCAAGATTGTTTACTTGCTCATATTAGTGGTATAGAACAGGATCGAATGGAAGAATGGAGAGATATTGGTGCAGAGGAAGAAAGTGTATTAAAGATTTCGGCTAAGCTAGTTGAAGAATCCATGCTTTATTGTGAATACATGCCAGACTTCACGATTGACAGTATTAACGACACGGTTGAACGATATGTAATGAACAAAGGAATTAAATATTGCTTTTTTGATTACATAAATGACTCACCTTCTCTATATAGCTACTATTATGAAAAGACAAAATCAAGACTACGAACAGATCAAATCCTATTTCTTTTTAGTAATTCTCTAAAGCTCACTTGTAATAAGTACAATGTATATTTAGGATCTGCGACCCAATTAAATGACTCGTATAAAGATGATGGAAATAAAGATGCAAGTGCCTTAAAGGGGAGTAAGGCAATTGTAGAAAAGGCAGATGGTGGTATACTAGCACTTCCTGTAACTCATAAAGATTTAAAGAAGCTAGAACCAATTCTTAAAGCAGATGGTAACTTTGGAACAGTAATACCAAACATGTCGTATTACATATTTAAAAACCGTGGGGGTAAATGGAAATCAATTATTATTTGGACAAGGTTAAATCTTGGGACAATGCGAGAAATGGACTGCTTTGTTACAGATTATAACTTTGAGCTAGTTGGTGATATTGAAAAGACATTAATTGATTTTCAAATAGATGATGTTGGTAATGTAGGGATAATTGAAACGGATGATGTGCCTATAGATGGAGTTGATATAGCTACTGAATTGTCCAGAAAGTAGTGGTAAATTGAATGACTGCTGCTGAACTGAAAGAAAAGCTTACAGAAGACAATATTAGAGAACTGTTACTTTTACTAGGTGCTGATTTTTACTATGAAGATGACGATATGTGGATTACAGATACAGTATGTCATCATGGCCGTAAGCCGAAATTGTACTATTACAAAGACTCTCAGACATTTCACTGTTATACGGAATGTGGGCAAATGGATATTATTTCGTTAGTTATCAGTTCAAAGGGATTTGAAAAAGGAGAACTATTTAAAGCCATCAATTGGATATGTATCAAGCTCAACATTGATAACTGTGAATATGGTTTTGGTAAGCAAAAGCAGATTTCAGATTGGGAATTTATTAACAGATTTAAGAAAATTACCAAGAAACAGAATGCTATAAATAAACCAATAGAACCTTATGATAAAAATGTGCTGAGAATATTCACAAAGTTATATCCACATGAATGGTTAGAAGACGGTATTTCAAAAGAAAGCATGGACAAATATAACATTCTATATTGTATGTGGCAACAAAGAATCATAATTTCCCATTATGATTTGAATAACCGTCTGATTGGTATTCGAGGAAGGGCGATGTTAGAAGATGATGTAGAAATGTTCGGAAAATATCAACCCTTTAGATTGGGACGGAAATTTTATAACCATCCATTAAGCATGAATCTATTTGGTTTAAATCAGAATCTTAAAGCTATTCAGAAGAAATCAAAAATTATGCTTGTAGAAGCGGAAAAGTCAGTGCTTCAAAGTGACACCATGTTTGGTGATGACAATTTTACCGTTGCTCTGTGTGGATGTAACTTAAGTGAATATCAGAGGGGATTAATCTTAATGTTGGGCGTTAAAGAAGTCATAGTAGCTCTTGATAAGCAATATGAAGATTTGGACACGGACGAATGTAAAAAGTGGGCAAAACGTATTAAGGAAAATATAATTACTCCACTCGCACCTTATTTGAAAGTAAGTGTACTTTGGGATACAACTGGACTACTCCAATATAAAGATTCCCCCACCGACAGAGGGAAAGAAACACTTCTTAAATTAATGGACAATAAAATTTATGTCGGTTGTAACGAATAGGAAGTAGGTGAAATCAATATTTAAGTATGAGTTATTAGGAAAAGTTGATTTTGGTAATGAAATTGAGTGTATTTTGAAGTTAAATGGTATAACCGACATTGATGGTTTTCTCAATCCTAATCCACAAGCTGTTGAGAATCCTCATGCTTTTAAGAATATTGACAAAGCTGCAAGTTTATTGCTTTGTCATCTTAACAATGGGGATTGCATTACAATTGTTGTAGACTCAGATGCAGACGGGTATACATCAGCAAGTTTAATATATCAGTACATATTAAAGATATATCCAGATACTAAACTACAATATGTTATCCACAATGGAAAAGAGCATGGTTTGTCTGATGTAGTTTTTGAAATTATAAATAGTGGCTGTCAACTTGTGATTGTTCCAGATGCGGGTACGAGTGATGTTTCAGAAATTGAAATGTTAAAAAATCACAATGTAGATGTTATTATATTAGATCACCATATTTGCACAAGAGGAGAACCTTATTTGAATGACTATCATGCAACTGTGGTAAATAACCAAATGTCAGAGAATATTACAGACAAGGCTATGACTGGAGTTGGAGTTACATATAAGTTCTGTAAAATTTTAGATGAGCAGTGTTCTGTAAATTATGCTGATGATTTCCTTGATTTATTGTGCTTAGGAATGATTGCTGATAGATGTAACATGTTAAATCCACAAAGTAGATTTTTGATTTTACAGGGTTTAACAGAGATATCTGAGCAGAAAGGCAAAAATCTTTTCATTCGTACTCTAGTGGAAGCTCAATCATATTCATTGGGAAATGAAGTCACGATAAACGGTATTGGATTTTATGTAGCTCCACTTGTTAATTCACTGATTCGTTACGGAACTTACGAAGATAAATGTTACATGTTTGAGGCTTTTTGTAATTCAGACAAAACTTTGATTCGCAAAGTCAGAGGGCAAGGTGAAGTGGAATTACCAATACAAGAATATGTTTTAAAGTCTTGCCAGAGTTGTAACCGCATACAAAAAGCAGAAATAGAAGAAAGCATCAAACTGCTCACTACTGATATTGAAGCTCATGACTTACATCAATATCCTGTGATTGTTTGTAACGCTAAAGATTCTGTAGATAAGAATGCAACTGGATTAATTGCAAACAAGCTTACCAGCGTATATAAGAAACCTTGTTTAGTGCTACGACGATACGGAGATGTGTGTAGCGGGAGTGCTAGAGGATTTAGCAGGGGTTTGATTCTTAACTTTAATAAATGGTGTGTAGAAACTAAACTCTTTGATTATGTGGAAGGACACGACAACGCCTTTGGTATATCTATACCATTTAAAAATACAGATAAACTTTTTAACATGCTATCACAACTCCCAGCTTCAACTGATGTGACTTATCCAGTGTATAACGTTTACGATAACAACACTCTTAGTGACGTAGTGGTAAAAAACATTGGAAAGTATTCATACTTGTGGGGAAGTGGAGTTGAAGAACCGCTATTTGCAGTAAAAGAAGTTGTATGTAACAAATACAACATAAACCTAGTAGGACTAAAGCAAAATAGGATAGAGTTTAGTTGGCACAATATTGAGTTTGTAATGTTCTCGAAAGGTGGTTCATTAGCATCCTTATACAAAGACATAGTAACCACAGGTGAAAATATAAACTTTACTATAATTGGAAAGTTTAATATTGATACTTTTAAAGGCAGTAATAAAGCACAGGTTTTAATAGAAGACTTATTGTTTGAAAAAAGTGATATTCCTAGTGGATTTGGATTTTGAAAGAAGGTGAAAGGTGCTAGAACAAAAAATATTTGGATATGACTTTGAGGTTTTCAGTAAAATCAATTGGTGGTGTGTCACGTTTGTAAATTATAATAACCAAGATGAAGTTCTTACAATTATAAATAATCGTAAAGAAATTGTTGACTTTTATAATCAATACAAAGAAGCCATTTTTATTGGATACAACAGCCGACAATATGATATGTGGATTTTCAAAGCATTACTGGATGGAATGAATGTTGGAAATGTGAATGATAGATTAATTACATTTGGTGAAAAAGGATATCAAATTGTAAAAAATGGGAACAAGTATCCAATTAATAATTATGATGTCATTTTAAAAGACAAAAGCCTAAAGCAATTGGAAGCGTTTCTTGGAAGTACAATTAAAGAAACTGAAGTACCCTTTGACATCGACCGTCCATTGACTTCAGAGGAAGTTCAACAAACAATTACATATAACATTCACGATGTTAAGGAAACTTTAAAAGTACTGAATCAAACTAAACAGGATTTTGAAGCTCACTTAGACATGATTGAAATGTTCAACTTAAGTGCGGATAAGTTTAATAAGACAAAAGCTCAGTTAGCGTCTCACATATTGGGAGCAGTACAGCAACATACGCTCGATGATGAGTTCGAAATTACTATACCTCCTAAATTGCAAATGCCAGAAAGGTATCAATACATAATAGATTGGTATAAAAACCCGCAAAATATGTCTTATAAATTGCCACTTAAAAGTGAGGCAACAGATGGAGTTCGCCAGCTTAACACAACTGTATGTGGCATTCCATGCGTATACGGCTATGGTGGCCTGCACGGTTCACAAGACAACAAAATATTCGAAGGAATTATCGCTGCTTGTGATGTCGCATCTCTTTATCCAGCGTTAATGATTAATGAGGGATATACCAGTAGAAAACTTGCTAACCCAGATAAATTTAAAGAAATCAAGGACAGAAGGCTTGAACTTAAAAAAGCTAAAGACAAAAGACAACAACCGCTAAAAATTGTAATCAATAGTGCTTACGGAATTCTAAAAGATAGAAATTCACCATGTTTTGATCCGCTTCAAAGTAACAACGTGTGCCTAGCAGGACAATGGTATTTAACCGAGCTTGCCGCAAGAATGGAAGGTCTATGTGAAGTATTACAGATTAACACTGATGGTATTTATGTGCTATGTCCAGACATGGAAACTGTTACTACAATTCAAGAAATTGCTCATGAATGGGAACAACGCACCAAGCTTGATCTTGAATGGGATGTATACCCCAATGGGAAGTTGGTTCAAAAGGATGTAAACAATTACATACTACTTGATAAAGACACAGGTAAATATAAATGCAAGGGTGGATATGTAAAATCATTATCACCTATTGATTACGACATGCCAATTATAAATAAAGCACTCATCAATTATTTTGTAAATAACATTCCAGTTGAACAAACTATACAATCTGAAACCAACTTAATTGAATTTCAAAAGGTCATCAAGCTCACAAATCTTTACAAGGGTGTTGTATATGGGACAGGTAAAAAAGTAAAGGTCTTAAAACCTAATGGAGCATCTGAGCAATATGTTGAAAAGGTTATGGTTGAAGATGGTGTACAGTTGAAAGAAAAAGTACATAGAGTGTTCGCATCAAACAGAGAAAGCGACAAAGGTATTTACAAAGTTAAGATTGAAAAAGGACAAAAGAGTTATGAAAAAGTAGCTAACACGCCCGAAAGATGTTTTATATTCAATGAGTCGTTAGAAGTGGATTGGTATTATAACAAGGAAACAAAACGTTATAAATACAATTCGTGCATAACGACACCAGAGTACTTAGATCGTCAATATTACATTGATTTAGCTACTGAAAGGGTTCGTCAGTTTCTTGAACCTTCCATAATTAAAGAAGACATTACACCTACAGTACTCTTTGAGTGTTTTAGTAAAAGCGACGACTTTTATAGTTTTTTAGAGCAAGTCACATTGGTAGGTATTACGGATAAGGTATTAGAAGGCTACTTAATAGCTGATTGCTGTAATAAATATGGAAAAACAGGTCGACTACTTAAATTCAGGCAATATTTCAAGCTGCTCTACGGAAAAGATAATTTTACGGTTTTGAATATAAATAAGAAAATAACAGAAGACCATATCATGGAAATAATTATGAATCATTCTAAATTATCAAAGTCTGGAAAAAAATATGAAAATGTTGATTATGCTCGTATTCTTCAAAAGATTTTTGATAGCATTCCCAATGTACATATTTCTGAATATGACATCATGAGTATGCAAATAGAAAAGTTTAATACCGTGCGATATACAAACCCAGAGTTGCAAGACAATAGATGGTTTGTTCTTAACACAAGAAATGTAGTGAAACCAAATTTGGTATTATATCAAATGAAAACTGGCATTACTGTTTATGCAAAAGTAAAAAAAGATATATTTGATATACTGCCTTTACAGGATGGAGATATCATTGATGTGACCACCACCACAAGTGAATATGGTATGAAATCCATAGGGAAAGATGAATTTGGAATCAACATATTGAGTGTGGACATTTCTAAAGAATATCAGATTATTACTGGATATGAAATAGTTAGTAGACACTATGACAAAAACACTAAATTGTTATCAGAAATGGAGGATGATTAATTGGATGATGAAAAGATAGTTAAGTGTGAAATTTCTTTGGGGAAAATATTCTTTCCTAAGTTTGCAAAGCGAGTAGATGGTGGAGAGTTTGCCATTTTTACTTCTGAGATCACAAAGAGAATTGAAAATTGTGAAGACCTAACTAATACAATCAAGTTAAAGGGTAATGTATGTACACTTGAATATGGTACTACATATAAGGTGTTCTGTAAGCTTGTTGACTTGCATGAAACATATGGTAATACTTATGAAATTGTGTATATCAGTAAATGTATTGACATATCTAGTGCTGACAAGCAGCGTGAGTTTCTTAGAAACATTATCAACGAAAACTTAGTAGATAAGTTGTTTGAAAAGTATGATGATGTTCTATCGCTACTTGAAAATAAAGATGTAAAGGCAATGATGAAAGTTAAAGGCATTGGGAACCAAGTAGCCCTGAGAATTATCGATGAATATGAAGAGAGTAAAGACTATAGCTCCATTTATATTGAACTTGGTCGCTTGGGACTAACGCATACATTAATTAAGAAGCTTGTTGATTATTATGGCTCCCCAGATATTGTTGTTGACACTGTAAAAAACAAACCATATCAGTTGGTAAGTGTGGATGGGATTGGGTTTAAAAAGGCAGATGAGATTGCCTGTAAGGTTGGAGTTGGACAGTTTGATATAGAGAGAATTAAGGGATTCATAATATATCATCTTATAGAAATGGGGGAGGCGGGCAAAAGCTACGTTTACTATCAAGATTTAATGCATCAACTCTATGATACATTAGGGTTTGTACCAGAAGAAGTTATAACTAATGTAGCAAAAATAATGATTGATAACAAGGATGTGGTGGTGTTAGATGGTGGCAATAAGATTGCATTAACTAAATACTACAATCTTGAAAAGAACATTATGAACGAGTTACTAAGGTTGGCATACCCAGTGGTAGCTGATGACGTTAGTGATTTTGAAAATGAAGATGTAGATGAGTTGCTAAATGAAAATGAGAATAAGGCATACACGCCTAAACCATTTGTAATTACTAATTGGACAGACATCATACATAAAGTTGAGATGCAACAAGGATATGAATATACAGAAGAACAACTTGGAGCAATTGAACTTAGTTTAAATAGTTATGTCATGGCACTCACAGGTTTAGGTGGTAGTGGTAAAACATCAACTGCAAACGGGATCTGTTCTCTATTTCATAATTACACTATCACTGCCTGTGCGTTATCTGGTAAAGCTGCTGTTAGAATAACCGAGGCAACTGGATTACCCGCAAGTACAATTCATAGAGCATTAGGATATCAAAATGGAACATTTTCATATAATAAACACAATAAAATGCCGATAGATATTTTGGTGCTAGATGAAGCGACTATGGTAAATGGATTTCTATTTTTATCATTGCTTCAGGCTTGTCCCACTGGTGCAAAAGTAATTATAATGGGCGACGTCCAACAGCTTACTCCAATTGGAAATTGTCAGGTTTTCTCAGACATTCTAGAAAGCGGAATGCTACCAGTTGTAAAACTAACAAAGCCTCACAGACAAGCACTCCTAAGTGGTATTATTCCAACATCCATAAAAGTTGCAAATCAAGAGCTAATTTTTAATAGTAAATTTGAAGGTAATGAGATACTAGGTGAACTCCAAGATATGGAGTTGGATATATCACAAACTAACAATAACCTTACAGATTGCGTAATCTCTCATTTTCAAAATGAGATGAAGAAGCATAATAATATTTTAGAGGTTCAAATTTGTGTCCCTATGCGATTACGTGGTGATCTAAGCTGTTATACACTTAACAATAAGTTGCAGGATATTTATAATCCTAAGTTTGTTGATACACCTGAAATAGAAATAGTAGTTAGTCAAAAAAGTAAAGATAAAGATGAAGAAAGCAAAAAATATGTTATTCGCAAAGGGGATAAAGTACTTAACACAAAGAACAATTATAAGTGTGTAACGGTAGATGGAGATACCTGTGCCGTATTTAATGGTAACATTGGAATAGTAGAAGACATCACCAAAGATGGGTATTGCACTATAGATTTCATTGGAATTGGACAGGTAGTATTTAAGAAAGCAGAATGCAAAAACTTAGAATTGGCATATGCTTGTACAGTACATAAAATGCAAGGTTCAGGTTTTAATTCCACTATAGTAGCAATTGACAATAGCAGTTATATTCTCAATAATGCAGAGCTTTTATATACCGCTATAACACGAGCAAAAAAATATTGTGTCCTAATCGGAAATAATTCTGCAATACGAGCAGCAATTCAGAAAAAAGAAGTAAAGACAAAACAAACATTTTTGAAAGACTTTCTAATCGAAAGCAGTAAAGGAGTAGCTTAACATATGGCAAGTTTATACCAATTAACAGATGAATTTCTCACAGTGTTTAATATGCTTGAGGACGATGAAATTGATGAGCAAGTAATCACGGATACACTTGAAAGCCTTGAGTATGAGATTGAAGATAAGGCTGACGGATATGCAAAAATTATTAAAACGCTCGATAACAATGCTGAGGGTTTGAAAAAAGAGATTGAAAGATTAACTACAAGAAAGCAAACACTTGATAATCGCTCTAAATTTTTAAAGCAAACCCTTGAAAACTCTATGAGAGCTGTAGGTAAACTAAAGTTTACAACAAATTTGTTCTCATTTAATATTCAGAAAAATGGTGGGAAGAGAGCGTTAGTGATCGATACAGAAAAGATTGACGATATTCCCATGGACTACCGCATTAAACAGGATGATAAAATTAACAATGACAAAATTAGAGAATACTTCAAGGAAAATGACATTGAAAAATGTGACTTTGCACACCTTGAACCACAGGGAGAAAGCTTAAGAATTAGATAACCCACTACATGTTGTGGGTTATGCAATAAATTAATACTACATATAGACAGAAAATCAGCATAAAAGTGCTATTTCATCAGCACAGAGGAAAGGAAAATGATATGAAAAAATATAAGGCAACATTCAGTATAAATGAAACTTGGACTGAGGAAATTGAAGCAGAAAGTGAAGAACAAGCACTTGACATTGCACACGACAGTGAATATACAATAGAAATCTATAACAGAAATCACGGGAAATTTGGAATTGATTGTGATGTAGAAGAAATTAAATCTACATAAAACAATCCTTTTGTGTGCAAAGTTGAGAAAGGAAACATAAGATGAAGAATGCAAAGAAAATTATAAAGGCAGTTGCGGATACGTGCTCAGACGTGTCGACAATAGGACTATGTGCGTTGGGAGCCACAGCGATAATATTTACAATGAAATGGTGGTCACTACTATTGATTGGAATTATTTTTGCAGCACATGTATGTGATCAGTTCATTGATAACTAAAGGAGGACAAACCAATAGAAACCGTAAAACGAATATTTGACGAAATACAATCAACTAATAGCACAAATCAAAAGCAAGAGATTCTAAGAAAATATCAAAATTGTGAGGGCTTCAAAGAGGTGTTGCTCTTCCTGTTAAATACATATATAACAACTGGCATTTCTGATAAAAAAATAAACAAATCTCTAGAGTATGTAGCCGAAGATAGTTTAAAAAATTCATTTACATCATTTAAGGAGTTGCTTGATTATCTTGTAGAGCATAACACTGGTAAAGATTCCGACATTCTACTTTGTCAATGCTATATATCTGCATTTGATGATAATGATATTAAAAACTTCATCAAATCTATTATAACAAAGTCACTCAAAATAGGTATCGATGCAAAGACAGTAAACAAAATTTATGGCAAGGACTTCATCCCAACATGGGAAGTGCAACTGGGATCAGGATTTGACAAATTAAAACTGAAGCCAAATGAATACTTCTACCTCAGCCAGAAGCTTAATGGCAATAGATGCAGTTTTGTCGATGGTAAGCTTACAAGCAGACAGGGTAAAGAATTTACAGGCTTACAGCATATTATTGATGATATAAACAGATTAGGGCTGCAAGATTTCTTTATAGACGGAGAACTAGTTCGTAAAAATACAGACAGTGTTTCTGACGGAGAAAACTTCCGAATAGGAACGGGTATTATCAATTCTGATGATGCAGATAAAGATTCTATCAAGTTTGTAGTGTTTGATTTTTTTCATACTAGTGAACTAATCAATAAGGAATCTGAAAACTCTTATTCACGTAGAAAAGAACTTCTACTAAGGCTTAAGCGCAACATTGAGGGCAATCATTTAGAGAATATTGATGTGGTTGAAATGGTTTATGAAGGTGCTGACAAATCTCAAATAGATGAATGGCTTGAATATGCCGTGAACAATAATTGGGAAGGTCTAATGCTCAATAAAGATACTACATATAAGTGCAAGAGAACCACTGATTTAATTAAGGTAAAACGCTTCTACACTATGGATTTAAAGGTTGTGGCGGTAGAAGAAGGCTCAGGTAGACTTCAAGGTACACTAGGTGCTCTTGTGGTCGAGTATAAGGGGAATACCGTCAATGTAGGATCTGGTTATGACGACAAAACAAGATCTGAAATCTGGAGTAATCGTGAAAATATCATTGGTAAGATAATCGAGGTAAAATACAAGGAAACTACAAGTGATAAGAATACGGGCTTAGAAAGCCTACAATTCCCGATATTTGTTAGAATTAGAAACGATAAAGATGAGCCTAGTTACAACTAAATATGAAAGGATTTATAAATGAAGATTAATAAATACATTAGCTTTTACAATCCATTCAAGACCTTTATAGAGGGAGTTAAATACCGAGTAACAGATGAAACCACAAATACATATATGTCTCAGGGTATTGAAGTCCCCAAATCCCAAGAATACATAACTTATGAAACAGGCGACATAAACACAAGAGTGGATACTACGGCATGACAATTAAGTATCCCAAAAATCAATACGTAGAAATGAACTACAAGAATGAATTTTTAGTAACAAGAGAAATGTACGGACATGGATCATTTACTTTGTATGCCATCGATAAAAATGGTAGCGTAAAGAAATTGAAAACATCAATGTCACCTGTACAGTTTACAGAAGTTTATCCAATAGGAGGAGGTGATGAATAATTTGAACCATAACCAAAACTACATATCTTTTGAAACTAAAAAAGAAAAGGACTCAATATGTGCTGATTGTAATTGCCCAAGTAACATGTGTAGACATTGTGATTACCAGTCAGTTGACAGATATAATCAAGAATGCGGTGAATGTATCACCGTAGTAGCAGGGAAGTAAGGGGGAAATCAGATTAATTTTACAGCTTTAATGATGTCGGTTGTAATTACGGCGGCATCTTCTAACTTATCGTTTGAGGAATTGAATTTAGATACGTCTTTTAAAGCGTTTATGGACTACGGAACAATAACAGACAGAAACTCTACCCAGTGGGAAATGCAACAACAAGCACATACAGACGAGAATGGCCTACGTAAAATAGATGATAAATATTGCGTAGCAATGGGTACTTACTATGCAGACACATGTGGGGAAGAATTTGTTGTTGAACTTGATACAGGTGAAGAATTTGTAGTTGTAGTAAGCGATGTTAAAATGCCAATTCACACAGATGAAACGAATAGATATACAACACTCAAACACAAAAAGAAGACTGTCCATAATGATAATGGTCAAGCGATGGTGAATGTTGTTGAGTTTATTGTTGATGCCGATTGCCTACCAGATATCGTTAAAACATCTGGAACCATATCTTCTTTAGAAGGATTTGAAGGAAATATTATAAGAATAGAGAAATATGAAAGGTCGGTAGAATGAATTTTACAAACACAAATGTGTATAATTTCAGCAATGCTCTACGAGCAATGAGACACCCGCTAGAGAGTTATGACAAGTCAGATAGCTATGAACAAATTCATCTCAGAGAAGATGGTGGCACGGATGTAGTTTTTGTGCTTGGAGAGAACGACAAGAAACTTGCACAGAAATTGATTAAAGCAGGGGAATCTCATAGGAAATTCTTACGCCAGATATTAGTAAGTGTAGATATCACGGCTCCTCTTTACTGGTACAAGGAGTTTGATACATATAAAATTGGCACAACGGCTAATTCTACATCTACCATGCATAAAATTCAGAGCAAACCAATTACTATAGACTGTTTTGAAACAGGTGATTACCAACCTAGCCTAGATAGCGATGGCGGAGTTGACCATGATTGTGTTCCATATCAAAGCACTGTTTCAGAGTATGTAGACTGTATGTTATGTCATCTCGAAGCTTTGAGACAGAATTATCTTATAACCAAGGATAAACGCTATTGGAAGGAACTCATTCGTTGGCTTCCATCTTCTTGGCTGCAAACACGTACTGTAACAATGAGCTATGAAAACCTATGTTCAATGTATCATCAGAGAAAAGGACACAAGCTAACCGAATGGTCTGTAAACTTTGTAGGATGGGTAGAATCGCTTCCATATGCTAAGGAGTTGATATGCCTATGAGTGATACAATTTTTTTAATCGTAGGTGAATCTGGCTCTGGTAAGACAACTTTAGTATCTGAGCTTGAAAAGAGATATGGATTGACATCCATTAAAAGCTACACTACAAGACCTCAAAGACACAAGGACGAATATGGACATATCTTTGTTAGTGATGAAGAATTCGATTCATTAAAAGATATTTGTGCTTATACAGAATTCAATAATTACAAATATGGGGCTACATCGGCACAAGTTGATAGCAACGATCTCTATATTATTGATGTAGACGGCATTAAATATTTTAGGAATAACTATAAGGGCAACAAAAAAGTTTGCGTTATATACATATCTACTTCCACTATCGAAAGATACCATAGAATGATTGCCCGTGGAGATAGTATTAATAAAACTACTGAAAGAATTGACCATGACAAAAAAGCTTTTATGAACATTTTAGATTATTGTGACTTAGTGGTGTCTAATGAAGATTTAGAAGATTGTATTCATACAACTATAGAATTTATTAGGTCTAAAACTACTAACACTACAAGAGTTACAGATAACGATTTTAAATCCATCATATATGTAAGTCACCCATATGGTGGAATCAAATCCAATGAAGATAAGATTGCTGTAATTATTCGGCAGTTAGAGAAACAATATCCTCAAAATCTATTTATATCACCAGTTCATTGCTTTTCTTGGGGATACCACGAAACTGATTATGATGTTGGAATATCATATTGCCTATGGCTATTAGACAAGTGTGACGAGTGTTGGGTATATGGCGACTGGGAAAATAGTAAGGGATGTAATATAGAAGTTGAATATTGTAAAAATTACAATATACCCTGTGCGATTAAAACAGAGGAACATAATTGATGGGATTTATTTTTGGATTTGTTATGGGTGGCATGATGGGGATTATCCTCATGTGCCTGTTGATTAGTAGCAGAGATGACGGAAACAATAGAGATAATTAGAAATGAACAAAACTTATTGGTTAATATAAAAGTAAAGGTACATGGAGGTTTTAATGGAAGTTAAGCTGTATACAACACATTGTCCCAAGTGCCATGTGTTGTCACAAAAATTAAACGAGGCAAGCGTTGAATTTGAAGAGATTAGTGATATAAATCAGTTGATGGAGATGGGTTTAATGCAAGCCCCAATGCTTGAAGTAGATGGTAAACTGATGAGCTTTGTAGAAGCAGTTCAGTGGATAAGGGGCGTGTGTTAAAATGGACGTTAATATTAAACTAGTTAAAAATTTTACAACAAGCTATAATAAAATGCTTTCGGAATATGGCGAAGAGCTTGCGACTCTAAATGGTTTCTCTGATAGACAGCTAAGCTACACCGACTTCATTGATAACTTTGTTGATAAAGACACGGTTGCCGATGCAAGTATTGATGGAAATTCTAACGTTGGTCATAAAGACATTGTAACTCTTGAAAACGAAATGAGTAAACCACACTCAAAGCTTTTGAGTTTTAATAAGATATTTTATGAACTGAATAAAAAGTACGGATTTAAGACGGCAAATCAGTGGCTGCATGATGAATGGGTTGGGTATTTTTATCTCCATGATGCTTATAATTCTTCACAGAAACCATACTGTTTTGCGTATGACTTGGAGAAGTTAGTAACTGATGGAATGTTCTTCATTGAAAATTTTAATCATCAGCCTCCAAAACATCTTTATACATATACCGATTTTGTGTGTGAGTTTGTTAGTTGGAACTGCAACAGGACATCAGGAGCAGTTGGTTTGCCCAGCTTTTTGGTATACTCTTACTACTTCTGGAAAAAAGACATAGAGAATAATCACTTCATTAGCTCACCCGAATATTATCGGACGCAAAGTTTCCAAGAAATTATATATCGCCTCAACCAACCATTTCTTAGGGGTGGTGTACAATCGGCATTTACAAACTTCTCAATCTTTGACAAGCCATACTTGGAGTCTTTGTTTGGTGGTAAAACATTCCCAGATGGGACATATGTTATTGACTACATTGATGGTATACTTGAGCACCAAAAGAGATTTATGGAGGTTTGTAGCGAGATTAGAAGTCAAAACATGATGACTTTTCCCGTATTGACTTTTGCTCTGCTTAGGCAGAATGGAAAGTTTGTTGATGAAGAGTTTGCTAAATGGTGCTGTAAACATAATATGAAGTGGTGCGATAGTAACTTCTTTGTAAGCGAAGATGTTACCAGCTTGTCAAATTGCTGTCGTTTAGTCAGTGACGTTAAAAATCTTGGGTATTTCAATTCCATCGGAGGTACTGCCCTAGAGGTTGGTAGCATTAAAGTAAATACAATTAATTTAGCTAGAATCGCATACGAAACAAAAAGCTGTGGCGAGTATCTTTCTTTGCTTGCTGACAAAACACTACTTTGTGTTAAAACACTTGATAGAGTTAGACATATTATTAAGCGCAATATTGACAAGGGGCTTTTGCCAAATTACAAGCTTGGAATTATCAACTTGAAATCACAGTATAACACAATTGGTATTATTGGAATTTATGAAACGTTGCAAAAATTTGGTTTTACTTATCAGGATGAATTTGGAAATACATTTTACTCAGATGAAGGTGTAGCTTTTGCAAAACAAATTCTCAATACAATTACTGATGTTAAAAACGATTTTTGCAAGAATACTGATTACTCAATTAACATCGAAGAGGTTCCTGCTGAAAGATGTGCATCCGTACTAATGGAAAAGGATAGAATGTTTCACCCAGACGAAAAGTACGAGCTTCCGCTTTATGGAAACCAATGGATACCTCTTGGTATTAAAACTACGCTACAAGAAAAAATCAGATTAAGTTCAATTTTAGATAAGGCTTGTTCTGGTGGTAGCATTGCCCATATTAATTGTGATAGCCCATTTAACAATTTTGAAACAGCATGGGGTATTCTCAATTATGTGGCAGATAGCAAAGTTCCGTATTTCGCATTCTGCACACGTATTAGTGCCTGTAAAAACAACCATGGTTTTTATGGAGAAACATGCCCAACCTGTGGATGCAAAAAGGAAACAACATATCAGAGAGTAGTGGGATTTTTGACCCCAGAAAAAACATATTCGGCTGAGAGAAAGTCTGAATTTAAACTTAGAGATTGGCTTCTTTTGGAATAATACAGAGGCGGTATAAGATGAAAATTAAAACACTCATAGATGAAGATTTTACAAACTATAAAAAACCATCGCTGTTTATTGGAACCGCTCTGTGTGACTGGAAGTGTTGCACAGAGCAAGGTCTTCCAATTTCAACGTGTCAAAACCAACCACTTGTGCGACAAGAGAATAAAGAAATTTCTAAGGCAGATTTAGTTAAAAGATATATATCAAATCCAATAACACAAGCTGTTGTGTTTGGAGGTCTTGAGCCAATGTTGCAGATCGATGATATTGTAAGTTTTATTAACTTGCTTAGACATAAGGGTTGCAACGACGATGTAGTTATATATACTGGCTACTACCCTGAAGAAGTGGTCGGCATACTGGATATTCTAAAGTGTTACCAGAACATAGTTGTTAAGTTTGGTAGGTATATGCCCAACAGCACTCCTCATTATGATGAAGCTTTAGGTGTTAACCTTGCTTCAGATAATCAGTTTGCGAAAAGAATATCATAATAAACAATATGATACAAAGAGAATGAAAGGGATATTTTATATTAATGAATAGATTTGAAAAGGTAAGCTATGAGCAATATCTGTCTAGCACAGATGGAGAGAATACCATATATGCAAGAGGTAACTATGATGCTATTAAGATACCTGTCAGAGCCACTACAGGGAGCGCAGGACACGACTTCTTTGCACCCTATGACTTTACACTAGGAGTAGGTGAAACAATCAAAATACCCTCTGGAATTCGTGTACAACTAGATCCAGATAAGGTTTTACTTTGTTGTCCTAGAAGTGGGCTTGGATTTAAGTATAGAATGCAGCTTGATAACACGTTGGGCGTAATTGATAGTGATTACTACTTCTCAGATAATGAAGGACATATATTCTTTAAGCTTACCAATGACGGACGAGAGAAGAAGACCATTAAGATTAAACAGGGTGAAGCTTTTGCACAGGGAATTATTGTACAGTACTTTACCACAGTGGATGACAATGTAAGTGAGGTTAGGAATGGTGGATTTGGTAGCACGGGGAGGAAGTAACAATTAGTAATGAACGTGTATGTAGTTTACCAGAGCTAATAACAAAGGATCAACTCAGGGATTATCTTGATATTAGTGACACTACGGTGTATAATTTACTTAAGCGTAGAGACTTTCCGTCTCTTAAAATTGGAAGAGAGTGGAGAGTTAACACAATAGAATTAGCAAATTGGATTTCGAAAAATAGTAAGTCTTCTAAAAAATAAGGTGCTTGTTAAGGTGCTAAGATATACATACAATGGCTTACACAAACGATTTACATGAAAAAGGCAAAGGTCTGCAAAACCTTTATTCCCCGGTTCAAATCCGGGTGGCACCTCC
>JAVXNK010000001.1:335144-384855 GCA_036645835.1 Angelakisella sp.
AAAAAGAAAAACACCCTTTGGGGTGTTTTTTTGCTTTCTGATGTATTGTACCTGTGGGCGGTCTATCCGCTCGCAGGGCGTGCAGTAAGCACCCTAATGGCCCCACACGCCCCACCTTCCGTAGCCATAGTTTTTGCATATTAGTCGCTTCGTGTGTCAATCACAAAAAACAGCAGTTACCCTACGGGGTGGCTGCTGTTTTTTGTGCAAAGTTAAGTTCGTATAAACACAGCTAATATTTGGGTGGTCTTTGGGCGACTAGAAGTTTAAGCCCTGCGCTAAAGTATAATGCAATAAGGTAAGGTGGAGCCCAAGCTCATCTTCAACGCTGAGGAGAGTAACCTGTGCCACAGAGCAACCATTCTATAAAAAGCTTTAGAAGCAGATATAAGACGGATTCCTGATAGCTATCATTCCGTTGATTCACTTTTACTTAGATATCGCCACAGTGTTGTGCGGCTAATCCCAAGCTGGCGCGCGGCAGCTGCACGATTGCCATTGTGTGTGGCAATCGCCTGCTGCACTACGTTGCGAGTTGCTTCCTCGAGTGTGCATGTGGTATCCATGGCTGTGACGGTAGGAGTAACACTGCGGTGAAGAGAGCGTTCCTTGTTCAGCAGCTCGGCAACAACACTGCTGCGGATGTAGGTTGAGGTTGTCAGGGTGGCAAGTGTCTGTAGCGCATACTTGAACTGGGTGTAGTTGTTGGGCCAGTCATATTGGCGTAGCAGTTCAATTGCACGCGGTTCAAAACCAGAGAGCTGTTTGCCCAGTTCAAGATTCATACTGCCCAGATAGAGACTGGCTAACGATGGAATTTCATCCGAGCGATTGCGTAGTGGTGGCAGATTCAGTGTAAAACACCCTATCTGGGTACAGAAGCGGCGCATGATATCGGGCGCTGGCTCGCTCTCGCGGTAGGCGCAGGAAAACAGCAGCCGCACTCGGCGCGCCAGACCAGTCTCCTGAATTGCCGCCAGTAGCTCAGGTGCGCGCTCCTTGGACAGAGACTCGAAATTTTGAAAGTAAACCGTGTTTCCGGATGCGTTTAGCGGTGAACTGTGGTGATTAAGCAGAAAATCCCAGCTTTTTTCATTTATCAGAAGGCAGTTTACTGCGACAAAAGAATTGTTGACGAGCGAACTATGTAGGTACAAATATCTAGCAAGCTGCTCTTTGCCAGTGCCCGGTTCACCACTAATCATGATTGGCTGGCGTACATTGGCAAGTGTCTGAATCTGGGTGTCAAGCGCTCCCATAGCCCCGCTGATGCTGTAGAAACTATTCATGAGCAGATATTCGCATTCGCCCTTGTTTAGAAAGCGTAGTCCCGCCCAGTGTGTGTGCAGGGGAATGCGCGATGGTACGCAATAAAACAAAGAGTACGATGTGGTGTTCATCAACAAGGTTTGTGCTGTGATGCTGTACAGCTGGTCGCGATCGCTGTAATAGAACTTGAGAGAACCGATGGCGGGAACCTCATGTAGATATAGACACAGTGCTTTGGCAAGCTCGGCAGGCGGTTCGGTAGGACTGCTGTAAAACACACCTCCATCTCTGTTCAGCACGACAACGCGACCGTTCTGTCCTTGGGTGATGCTGCGCAAAAATAAATTCTCCTGTCGCAAACGTCTGAACCAAGCACTGATGCCCAGTGCTTGGTCGATAGCCACGTGTAGGCTTTCTACGCCCGATGTGATAAGGAAAGCATCCAGCCCCATCTGCCGAGCGATGGTGTGGGTGATCATGTCACAGACGACCATACGATAGTCGCCCTGCTTCAGTCGTTCCAGTGTGTACATCACTTCCTGGGCACTGTGCACCGTCAAAATATCCAGATTGTAGTTCAGAAGGTCACAGAGGGTGTGTGCTGGCTCGGTAATATTGGGGAAACCAACAATTGCGTATAGACTGGAATAGTTTTCTGCCAACTTCATGGCGCACAGCACGTCATAGACCGACAGCGGAATCTCAACCACAGGGAGCTCGGTTACCTGCCGAATCAAGGTCGCCGTGCCTCCGCGTGAGATAATGCAATCGTAGGCATGGGGTGGCATACGCTGTACGATTGCGACACCATCCTCAAGGTCACCAGTGTATATATCCAGCTGCACATGTGGGTATGCCTGTGCCACACGCTCCATAGCGGTGTGCATACCTTCGTAAGGCGCGATACCTAGAATACGAGTACGTGATTCAACCATGGCGAGTTCCTCCGTTCATCTTTGGGACTATTATACCAGAGCTGCGGACTAAATGCATTAAATATATGTTCAATTATGAAACGTTATAAAGGGGGATTTGCATAGTTTTTTAAATTTGTTTCAAAATATAACGCATTTGCGGTGTTTTTTCCGTGCAAAGCTAAAGAAAATACGGCATAATGGTGTCAACGAAGATAAGCAACAACAGAGAGGGGAGAGCATCATTCTTCTTTTAATTATTGCGGACGATTTCACCGGTGCACTGGATACCGGTGTACAGTTTGCGGCCCACGGGATAGAGACCCGTGTGGGCGTGGGGCCCGAGGTGGATTTTGCTGCCTACCAGGTAAAGGTTCTGGTTGTTGACATTGAAACGCGTCATTTGCCGGCTGCTGAAGCGTATAATGTGGTCGCAAAACTGACTAGACGTGCCAAAGAGGCAGGTGTCCGCTATATCTATAAAAAGACCGATTCGGCACTACGCGGCAATATCGGTGCAGAGCTCGCCGCAGTACTAGATGCAAGCGGAAGCACACAGCTGGCATTTTTACCAGCATTTCCCCAGATTGGACGCATCACCCAAGGCGGTGTTCATTATGTAGATGGTGTGCCGGTTACCGAAAGTCCGTTTGGCATCGACCCATTTGCTCCGGTGAAGCACTCGGTAGTGACCGAACTGCTTGCGGAGCAGTGCGACCTGCCGAGCCGGAGCTTCCCAGCGCTGAAGGAGGGGGAAGCCGTGCCGCAGGATAAAGGCATTCTGGTATTTGATGCGGAAAATGCCACAGAGCTCTACAGCACAGGTCTCCAGATGCTGGGACAGGGAAAGCTTCAGATTATGGCGGGCTGTGCTGGGTTTGCTGCGGTGCTGCCTGAGCTGCTTGGTATTGAGGCGGAGAAAGTCCGCCAACCACCACAGCTTGAGCCACGGCTGCTGGTTGTCTGCGGCAGCGTAAACCCTATTACCCAAATACAACTAGACACTGCCGAAAAAGCCGGGTTTGCCCGCCTGCGCCTAACACCAAGCCAAAAGCTGGAGTGTGGTTACTGGAAAAGCAAGGAGGGCGAGGCCGAGCTTGCTGGCATTGAAGAGATGCTGGCAGCAAACCCCTACTGCATAATTGAAACCAACGACCTGGGGAGCAATCAACTGACTGCCGATTATGCCGCACAGCTTGGCATCAACCTTGAAACGATGCGGGTGCGCATTGCCGGAGGGCTTGGACACTTGGTGGAAGCCATCTTCACTAGCCCGTCGCTGGGAACGTTGCTACTGACCGGTGGCGATACACTACTACAGTGCATGACTTGCGTTGGTGTCAAGGAGCTAGAACCTATCTGTGAGTTGGAACAGGGGATTGTACTGGCAGGCTTTACCTACAACGGCCGCACACGCCATGTGATTACCAAGTCGGGCGGCTTTGGGCAGGAGACATTGTTGACGAATCTGGCCGCACGCATGGCCCATCAATAATATTATATAATGGGGGTACAAACATGACCTACGCAAAACTACCCGGACTAACATGGGATGGAACAATCTACGAGAACGAGGAGATGGGCACGCGGGAGGCCCTGATACCTCACGGCGGTTATCCCAGCGCACATTCTCCGGCAATGGTAGAGCTACCCAGTGGCGATCTGCTGTGTTGCTGGTTCGCCGGCACCTATGAGGGCAGTGCCGACACACACATCATCTGCTCCCTCCTGCCCAGCGACAGCACCGCCTGGCTGCCTCCTGTCGATATCTCTGGCGACCCCACCCGTAGCGAGCAGAATCCATCGCTGTTCTATGGGCCGGATAACGCAGTATGGGCAATGTATACTGCCCAGCTCGACCGTCAGGCTGACAAAGACAACATGCAGTTTACCGCCGTGGTTCGGTGTCAAAAGAGCACTGACGGTGGCAGGACCTGGGGTTCTTATGAAACGATCTTCCCCGAGGAGGGTACATTCTGCCGTCAGCCAATTCAAGTATTGTCCAATGGCAGCTGGATTTTTGCCAACTGGCTCTGCACCGACTCAGCAGAGGGTCTGTCTGGTGACCCCACCGGCTTTCGTATTTCCCAGGATCAGGGTAAGAGCTGGCGCATGGTTATGATGCCAAAGAGCAACGGACACGTCCATGCAAATGTGATTGAGCTGGAGCCGGGGCATCTGGTTGCCTTCATGCGCAACCGCGAGGCTTACCGTATTCACCGCAGCGAATCTTTTGATTGGGGTGAGAGTTGGAGTGAGCCCAAGCCCACCCCCCTGCCCAACAACAACTCTAGTATCAGCGGCATCAAGCTACAAAGTGGACGCATTGCTATCGCCTACAACCCCACCTGCACGGCAGAACCAAAGCCCGGCAAGGCTGCATGGCCTGGTCTGCGCTGCCCTGTGGCAGTAGCACTGTCCGAGGATGGCGGGTTGACATTTCCAATTATCCGCTGGATGGAACGGGGTGAAGGCTACATAGGTGACGAGAACAAGACCAACAACAAGCAGTATGAATATCCATATCTCATGCAGAGCCGTGATGGCATGCTGCACCTGACCTACGCTGCCCGCACCCGCAAGGGTGTCAAATATGTCCGTTTTAGCGAGCGAGATGTCATGGGCGAAAAGCGCGAAACCATGGGGCTATATAACCCCACCGCTGCGCAGATCCACTGAACGGACCAAGACACTCATAAAGGAGGGCAATAATATGCTAGCAAAATACAATATAAAAATGCCTCGCATCGTATATGGAGGCGAGGATGCAGTAGAGAATATCACGGAAATTATCAGGACCAGCAAAGCAAAGCGTGTGGCTATGTTTACCGACAAGGGTATCGAGGCATGTGGATTGTTCGCACTGACAGAGGCTGCTGTTAAGGCTGCCGATGTGGATTACTATATTCTGGATGAGTTGCCACCAGAGCCCTCCTACATAGATGTGCAAAAGATTGTTGAGCAGTTTAAGGTATCTGGTGCAGACCTAATTGTCGCCTGCGGCGGGGGCTCGGTGCTGGATACCGCCAAGCTGGCAAGTGTACTAGTCACCCATGAGTATACCATTAAGGATTTGCTAGATAACCCCAGTATGGCACAGAAGTGTGTACCAATTGTTCTCATTCCCACCACCGCGGGAACTGGGGCGGAGGTCACTCCCAACGCCATAGTTGCTGTGCCGGAGAAGGAGATTAAGGTCGGCATTGTAAACGAGAATATGATTGCCGACTATGTCATACTAGATGCCCGAATGATTAAGAAGCTACCTCGTAAGATTGCAGCAGCCACCGGGGTTGATGCCCTAGCCCACTGCATCGAATGCTATACCAGTAACAAGGCGAACCCATTTAGCGATATGTACGCACTGGAGGGTCTCGACCTAATTCTAAACAACATAGAAAAAGCGTGCGATGACCCCGATGCCATGGACGAGAAGAACCGTATGCAGATGGCGGCGTACTACGGCGGTCTGGCAATTACAGCCAGCGGCACTACGGCTGTCCATGCACTAAGCTATCCACTGGGGGGCAAGTATCATATTCCCCATGGGGTGTCTAATGCCATTCTGCTTGCGCCTGTTATGCGCTTCAACAGTCAGCATCCCAATGTGCGCCAACGGCTAGCCACGGTCTATGACCGCTGCTGTCACCAGCAGAAGAGCTGTACCACCGTGGAGCAAAAGAGTAGTTGGGTGGTTGCCCGGCTCGAGAGAATCGTCAACCATCTGGACATTCCCACCAGCCTCAAAGAATTTGGTGTTTGCACAGAGGATATAGATGGTCTGGTCGAGGCTGGGATGCAGGTGCAGCGCCTACTGGTGAACAACATGCGCCCTGTAACTTCTGAGGATGCCCGCAAGCTATATCTGGAAATTATGTAAGTAGCTTATTTGTAAAATATAAACAATGAAGGAGAAGAACTATGAAACCCGTAGAGATTAAAGGCATTGTTCCACCAATCATCACTCCCATGAACGACGACGAATCTATCAATGTAGCGGAGCTACGCAACCAAGTCAACCGCCAGATTGAAGGCGGCGTACACGCACTGTTCTGCTTCGGCACCAATGGCGAGGGCTATATCCTGAACGGCAAGGAGAAGGAGCTGGTTCTGCGCACCGTCATTGAGGAAACAAACGGCCGCATTCCTGTCTATGCGGGCACCGGCTGTGTGTCCACCAAGGAGACCATTGAGCAGAGCAGGATGGCCATGGAGCTGGGTGCAGACGTGCTGTCTATCATTGCCCCAAGCTTTGCCGAGGCCAGCCAGAACGAGCTGTACGAGCACTACAAGACGGTGGCTGCCGCTGTCGACATGCCTGTCGTGCTGTATAACATCCCCGCCCGCACAGGCAACACACTGGCTCCTGCCACCGTTGCCCGCCTGGCACAGATAGATAACATTGTGGGTGCCAAGGACTCCTCCGGCAACTTCGTCAACATACTGGGCTACATCGATGCAGGCAAAAGCAAGCAGAATGGTACCTTCTCCACTCTGTCCGGCAACGACCAGCTCATCATCTGGAACCTGCTGGCAGGAGGTACTGGTGGTATTGCAGGCTGCGCAAACGTCTACCCACGCGTCATGGCATCCATTTATGACCTGTTTGTAGCAGGCAAGATTGAGGAAGCTAAGGCTGCCAACGCGACCATACAGTCCTTCCGCGCCTGTTTCAAGTATGGCAACCCCAACACCATCGTCAAGACCGCTGTTGCGCTGCTGGGGCACAATGTGGGCAAGTGCCGTGCACCGTTCAACCAGGTGCCGGAAGAGGGCATCGAGGCACTGAAGAAGGTGCTTGCCGAGAACGCAGCAAAGGGTATGAGCTAAGGAGGGTTAGGTGATGAACAAGCCGATTATCGGCATTACCATGGGCGACCCTGCTGGCAACGGCCCCGAAATTACCGTAAAAGCACTAGCGAATGCCGATATTTACAATCGCTGCCGTCCCATTGTAGTTGGTGATATTAAGATGATTGAGCAGGCGACCCGCTTTGTCGGTCGCACTGACATGAAGCTACACCTCTGTCAGGAGGTTTCAGACGCGCTCTTTACCCCCGATACAATTGATGTGCTGCACATGGAATTAATCCCCGATGTTGAAGCATTCCCCATCGGTCAGGTGAGCGTAGCGGGTGGAAACGCCGCATTCCAGTGTGTGCGCAAGGTAATCCAGCTGGCACTGGCAGGTGAAGTGGATGCCACCTGTACCAACGCCCTCAACAAGGAGGCGATGAACAAGGCACTCGAGTTCTATCATGGCGAGCAGTCGGATGGACACACCCATTTTGACGGGCACACGGAAATTTACGCTACCTATACCAACACTAAGAAGTACACCATGATGCTGGCACACCATGACCTGCGTGTTGTACACGTATCTACCCATGTTTCGCTTCGTGAGGCCTGCGACCGCACCAAGAAAGCACGGGTACTCGAAGTGATCGAGATTGCAAACAGTGCCTGCAAGGAGCTTGGAATTGAAAAGCCACGCATCGCAGTGGCGGGGCTGAACCCCCACTGTGGCGAAAACGGGCTCTTTGGCACCGAGGAGACTGAGGAAATCAAGCCCGCTATCGAGGCTGCCAAGGGCAAGGGTATCAACGCCATCGGACCTATCCCACCGGATAGCGTTTTTTCCGAGGCGCTGGGCGGTTGGTATGACATCGTGGTCTGCATGTACCACGACCAAGGTCACATTCCCCTCAAAACCGTGGGCTTTGTCTACGACCGAGATAAACAGTCCTGGCAGGCTGTCGAGGGGGTCAACGTCACACTGGGTCTGCCAATTATCCGCACCAGTGTTGACCACGGCACCAGCTTTGCACTGGCAGGCAAGGGCAGTTGCAACGAGCTAAGTTTGGTAAATGCCATTGACTATGCAATCCGCATGGCAAGCAACAAATAAAAACGAGGAGGAACCCATTATGACAGTTCCAATGATTATCGCTCTGGCAATCACTATCCTCATGATTATCCTAATCATGCTAGACAAACTCCCATTTGGTGCACCACCTCTGCTTGCCTGTCTACTGCTGGTCGTGTTTGGCGTTGCCGACCTTAAAACCGCTTTTGCAGGTTTCTCCAACCCTACCATTATCATGCTTGCTTCCTTTATGGCGATTATTGCCGCGTTGCAAAAGACCAGCTTTATTACCACATTCAAAAACGCCATGTTCAACATGGCAAGCAAGGGCGGCTTCAAGGCGTATGTCCTTATGATTCTAGTAGTCATGCTGGGCTGTAGCCTATTTGGTACCGGCTCTACTGCCTACTATGTCCTAACCATTGGACTACTTTCCGCACTGCCTTATAGCGCAAAGCTGCCTCCCTCAAGGGTCTTAATGCCAGCAGGCTTTGCAGCCAACCACCCCTTGGCACCCTTTAACGTGGCACTACAGTACGGCATCGTTATGGCTGTCCTGCAGAGCGCCGGTGTGGTGGCAAATGTCTCACTAGTCAAGTTCTCGCTTGTCAACCTGTTTCTTTCCGTCGGCTTCTTTGTCTGGTGTCTATTTGCTTACAAAATACTGCCCGACCATCCCATTACAGTAGCTGCCGAACCAGTAAAGGTACAGGCAGCAACCGCCACTGCCATGCCAAAATGGAAAGAGCGTGCAACCTATATTGTCTTTGTTGCAGCGGTTGTGGGCATGATTCTGCAAAGCATTATCGGAGATACCGGTTATGCCATTACCGGTTTGGCTGTTGCTGCGTTGCTCATCCTTGGCGTCATGGACTTTAAGGAGATTCGTGACTCCATCAGCGCTCCCATCATTCTAATGTCGGCAGGTGTTATCGGTATTGCCGACGCTCTTGGCAACACAGGACTAACCAACCTTGTGGGTGAGCAGGTAGCCAAGATGCTGGGCACCAGCATCAACCCCTTTGTTCTGATTTTTGCATTCTGCATACTCACCAGCGTACTGGCAACGCTTACCGGCTCCACCATAGGTACTGTCTATGTATTTGCGCCACTTGCCATTGCAACTTGTGTGAATCTCGGACTGAATCCTACTGCGGCAGCAGCAGCAATTGTTGTTTCTGGCTGGTGTGGACACTTCCTGCCCATCGATGGCATGCCTGCAATGATTATGGGTGCCGGTAACTACAAGATTACTGAGTTTTGGAAGTTTACCATTCCTATGTACTTCATTCGTTTGCTTGCCCTGACCTGTGGTGCTCTGCTACTGTTCCCCATGTAGGCAGAAGTCAAACAAAATGCTGACTCAGATTTTAAGAAAGAGGTTTGATTATGAAAAACAACTTTGAACTGGAGCACATTGGAATTAACACACCCAATGCAGGGGAAGCGGAAAAGCTAGCACAGCTTCTTAGTATGATGTTCAATCTGGAGCCCCGCCACGGACAGAAGTCCGAGTTCGGCGGTGCCTACTTTGAGTGTATGAAGGCTCCCTTCCTGGGAGCAAATGGCCATATCGCCATGCGCACACCGGACCTAACCGCTGCGGTAGAAGAGCTTAAGGAGAAGGGATTTTCCTTTAAGATGGATACCGCCGCATATACCGAAGAGGGAACGCTGAAAAACGTTTACATAGACGGTGAGTTTGGCGGGTTTGCAATCCACATCATGCAGAAGTAAGGGAAAATTTTTAGACTGCGGCTGGATAATCCGCTACGCCCAAAAAAGTTGGATATGCCGAATACATCTCTCCCACTGAGCAATTGATGGCTTACCACATTAGCCGTTTCGTGTTCCAATCACAAAAAGAAAAACACCCTTTGGGGTGTTTTTTTGCTTTCTGAAGTATTGTACTTGTGGGCGGCTTATCCGCTCGCAGGGTGTGCCGTATCCATGTTTTTTGTACATTAGCTGTTTTTTCGTGTAAAATAAGATTGTATTTTTACGGCTAATATTTGGTGGTTTTAGCCTATTTTTAAACCTGAACCTCAAACACTTGGTTTGTCAAAGATAAGATGATTTGTGCCGGCACGGGGATGTAGCTCACCTGGAGAGCGCGTCAATGGCATTCAAGAGGTAGTCGGTTCGATCCCGATTATCTCCACCACATAAAAAAACCGCTTAAACATTACGTTTAGGCGGTTTTTACTATTGCCTTGGCATGTTGCAAGGGGGGCGGATAGGCCCTCGAATTTTGATGAAAAACTGTAGTATCTTTCTTATAAAAAGTATGATAATGTTCCTCGCCAATGAAGATGAGACACCAGATAACAAATATCCTGAAAAACCTTTATCATGAAGAGATCAAGCCGAACACCCGGCGCTACTCTTCCAATGGAGATTTAGAAAAAGCACTTGGCACCATTGCCGAATAGGAACACCGCAGTGGAAAAATTTATCAGTGGCTTTCGCATTGGTGCACATTACAGATGAATTTTGTTGCGTCGATAGTCAAAAATCGTACCGCCACATCAAAGATTGCGGCGTCAAGGATTGCCATAAAGCGTCATTTCCTTTCTTTTTTAGAGATGATCGCTTATTTATACCAGCCTGTGGCAGGTTGCAATTGATCTTTATCACAATCTCTAGAGCTGTGCAATATAGAGCTTGCACAAAATTATCTAAAAAATACCGTTGCACTATCCTTTCCGCCGCGACAAAGAATGCTGTGTGCCAGTGATGCGTCCTTTTCGGGGTAGTCAGTGCGATAGTGGGAACCGCGGCTTTCGCGCCGCAGGAGAGCCGCCTGCTGCACACAGTCGCTCAGCAGCAGCGCGGCACGCAGGTGCAGGCTGTCGCGCAACTGTTGTGCATCGCCGGGGTGCAGGGCAAGGTTCTCCATCTGCTCCTGCCGCACACGGTCGGCAATGGTCTGACGCTGGCGGCGGGCGGCGTCAAGGCTGGGCTCGTCACGGGTCACCATCAGCGTTGCTGAATTGAGCCCACGCAGTGTGTCCAGATGTCCGGCAGCTCCGGGGATGAGGCAGACTGTGCAGCTGTTGGGCTGCAGCTCCCGCCCTGTCTCACGGCTTTCGGCAGCCGCAGCCTCGCCCGCGCGGTTGCCAAAGACAAGGCAGTTGGCGGTGGAAAGCCCGCCTATGCGGTCGGCTCCGTGCATACCGCCAGTGGCTTCGCCACAGGCAAACAGACCCGGCACACCGGTGTAGCCGTGGGTGTCGATGACAATACCGCCGTTGGAGGCATGGGCAAAAAGCCCCAGACGAACCTTGTCGTCAATGGTAAGGTGCTTTTTATCCTTCAGCCACTCAAAATAGGTGGTGATAAACTCCGGTCGCTGTTCGCTTGACCGGATGCGGTCGCTATAGGAAATTTCTACACCATGTTCGTCCTGTTGCAGTACTTCGGCTATTATGCGGTCAACCTTGCGGTCAACCAGGCGTGCGGTAAATGGTCCGTGGGTGGAACGCTGCTCCAGCAGATGCTCCCGCTCGCCATCCGGCAGCCCGGCAAAGATATCCCGAGAGCTGCCGGTGTGGCAGAAGTTTGTGTAGCGGAACATCTTTTCATTATAGATAGTTTTGGGTACGGGGTCGATGAAACCCAGAAAAATCTGAAAAAATTCGGTGTTGACGAGACTAGCTCCGGCATACAGCGCAAGGAACTGCCCTACGCCGGTGATGTCGCTGGTGTTGAGCTGGTGTCGGAAGATGCCGCCCATGCCGCCGCCTGCCAGCACCACCGCACCGCAGCTAATGCGCAGCAGAGAGCCGTCACTGCGCAGTGCAAGCGCGCCGCACACCCTGTCGCCGTGCTTTACAAGGTCGACAACCTCGGTGTATGGCAACTGTACAATGCCCAGCGCTTCCATCCTGTCAGCGAGCACGCCCACCGACTGCTGCTGCATAATACCGTACCAGTTGCGGTTTTTGTCGTCAAAGCAAGGGATGTACTCCCGCTGTCCGCTGTCGGCAGGACGCTTTAGCTGACAGCCCATTGCCTCCAGCTTGTTGATGTACCGCTGAATGTTGGCGGTAAAGGTTTCCACCAGCACAGGTGTTGCCATGCCCTCTCCCAGCCGTGTGATGGCGTCGGCAAGGTTGTCGATATCGCTGTCGTTTTCCGGCGCAATCAGCCCCAGCCCCCAGGTGCCCGGGTAAAAGCTGGAGCCGGAGAAAATCATGCTACTGCTGACCAGTGTAACGCGCGCACCCGCCTCGGCAGCGGCAATGGCAGCCGAAATTCCAGCTAGTCCCGCGCCCATAACCAGCACATCGGTTTCGGTTTGTTCCCTATATAGTGTTGTCTGTTCCATTCAGCTCACCTTCTTCGTCCAAAACCGAAACCTTGTACTGTACATCAAAGTGATAGTGCATTGCCTCCCGAAACTCCTCAAGGCTATTGTGGCGCAGCGCGGTTACAATGTTCTTATGCTTGGTAACGGTGTGCTCGATGTAATCGGGTGCGGTACGCTGCTTGTAATACTTGTCGCAACACCATACGGCATCGATGACCGAGGAGAGTATTTTGTTTTCGGCTTTCGAGAAAAGAATCTTATGGAAGGTAGCGTCGGCTTCATAGAACTGGGTGCCAAACATTGTTGCGGTACTGCCCAGCTTACTTTGGATGTCAAAGCTGCTACGCATAATTTCCA
This sequence comes from Angelakisella sp., assembly GCA_036645835.1. Lineage (GTDB taxonomy): Bacteria > Bacillota > Clostridia > Oscillospirales > Ruminococcaceae > Angelakisella. The sequence goes on from JAVXNK010000001.1 coordinate 347,863, forward strand.
CCTGTTGTTCCAGCAGTGTTTTTTCGGCCTCACCAATGGTGCGGAACGCGTCGTCAATAAATCCCAACTCCAGCGTGCGGCGCACAGCCAGAGTTTGGTGCAGCAGCATTTCGCTGTTCCACGCCAGATGGTAAATCAGGCTCTGGAAAACAAAATCGGTGCTGAATTCTTGTATTATGATGCCTACGCCCGGCTTGGAACTGACAATGCCCGCAATTTCCAGCGATTTAATCGCCTCACGCAGCACATTCCGGCTTACCCCCAGCAGAGCACACATCTCCATTTCGGTGGGCAGCTTATCGCCCGGCTTCAACTGTTTTTGCAAGATGTAGTCCTTTAGCTGCTCGTACACCTGCAGATACAGCTTTCGGCTCTTTAGATTTCTTAGACCGATTGACGGGTCTCCAGCCATTTAACCACCCCTGTTTCTTGTAATGGAATCAGTAACGGATCGATTCCGTTTCCAAATCCCCTGTCACCGCATATATTTTGGCGTTTGTAAAATTAATCATAACACAAGTGGGACGATCGCGCAAATCGGAAAAGGCTTTTTTGAAGCGGATGGACAGTGTGCCATCCTCCTGCGGTGTAATAGTGCAGTCATCGTAGTCGTAACCGGGGTAGGGGGGCTGGCGGCGATTGGGGCAGACTGCGCAGGAAATGCTTCCGTCCGATTCTACATCTGCGATGAGCGCCAGACGTTCGCCATAGATGTGCATGTGACTCGCCGGCAGCACGCCGGGACGGTCAGGGTCACGCTGGGTATAGTAGGCAAACCGGTCTTTTTCCAAAAAGGCGCGCGCCAGACAGGTCTCGCGGAAGTTTGTGTGCTGTCCGTTGCCGCCCATGTAGTAGAAGCATAGCTTGTCGTCCAGCTTGATGGGCGCGGCGGTATAGATGCAGCCGCAGTCAAATTCACCGTTGGGATAGCTGCCCGCGCCGCGTTCAATAAGCGGCTGTCCGGCGGCAACCCGGTCAAAATGGTTTAGGTGCGCCGTGTAGGCAAGCTCGCAGTCCACCCTGTCAAAATCCGGCGCGCTGCGGTCACCCTCATGGAAGATGGAAGGAAAGCCAAAATACAACCCCTCATGTTGAAGCACCGGCATTGAGTAAATCTGCGATTCAAAGCCATCGCCGCGCATAATCTCTACCGGCTCGCTCCAATTGTAAAAATCGCTGCTCTCGCAGATTGCCGCAAGCCGCTGCCCGCCCTGCCAGATGCGGGTGATTACCTTGAACTTTCCGTCGCGCCGGTCGCGAAAAAGGAAGTTGTGGGAATCGGCGGCGGGGTTGTAGCGGGGCCAGCGTACCGGTTCGTGCCAGTCCAGCCCATTTGCGGACCAGCTTACAGCCATGTAGCTGTAGTGACCGGGGTACTCTATTTTGGTAACCAGCTTGTACCGTTTGCGGGGGTCGGTTTCCTCCTCGTCCAGCATAACGCCGGTGCCGTGGGCGTAGTGGAGCAGCAGATTATTATTGCCTCCATCACTCAAATCGACTTTATACAGAGCGGGCTTGCTCCAGTGTACGCCATCGGTGCTCTGGGCATAGCACAGCGCAGTAATTCGGGTGCTTTCCGGCAGATATTCACGCAGGTGGCGCTGCTCCAGTGGGGTGTTGGCGGAGTCGTAGTCGGTGGAAAACACCGTGTAGTAGCAGCGGAACAGTCCTTCCGCACGGTCATGAATGACATTCGGGTAGCCGTTGTCATAGCGTACCTCCCAAGGTAGGCTGGGGCTCTCCCACCAGCCTTCGCCAAAGAGAGGGTTGTTTATCGTGTCCTTGACGGCGCGGCACTGACGCAGCACAACATTGTCAATTCCCTGCGGGTCAAGTATACCACGGTCAAAGATATAGTACTTTTTCATGGTTAGGCTCCTTATTATATTTATCTGCCTTTGAATACTTTGTACTACAAATTATAAAGTGCATAAGGACAAAAGTCAATTTGTATAATTGCACTAAATTTTTGTAATAAGTTAGTTTATTATGGATGTATAGTATTTTTTAATTGACAAACATGGTAAAACACTGGTATTATGGCATTGTCAATTCGGATTTGGATTGACTTAAATATAAATGTAGTTTGTAGTACAAAGTATGAATCCAAAAATAATTTAACGGAGGATGAAACATGAAGAGATTTTTAAGCGCATTCATCGCAGTTGCTATGATGGTAACGATGCTGGCTAGCTGCGGCGCACCGGCAAGCAGCGCTACACCTGTTCCGACGGGCAGTGCAGCACCTGCGCCCGCACCTGCCGAAAAAGCCAAAACATGGGAGGAGGCAGGTTGCAAAACCCCTCTTGCCGATGTACGCATTCGTCAGGCACTGGCATACGCAATCGACATGGACGCTATTGTAAACTCGCTCTTTGAGGGCAAGGCGGAAGTGGCAACCAGCATGACCGCACCCGGCGACTGGCTGGCAACAGGTCTGGAGTCATACTCCTACAATGTTGAAAAAGCAAAGGCACTGCTGACAGAGGCTGGCTGGCCCGCGGGCTACACCCTGGATGTAGTCTACTACTACGGCGACCAGCAGACCGTTGACCTGATGACCATCATCGGTCAGTACTGGTCCGACGTGGGCGTAAAGGCTCAGTTCCGCAAGTTGGAAGGCGACCTTACCCAGCAGTTGTGGATTCCCCCCGCAGACAAGGTAAACGGACCCGCTGAGGTCAAATGGGACATGGCGTATGCCGCTGTTGCCGCTCTGGCTGAGCATGAGTTCTATGACCGCTTTATGTCCACCGCAGCCAACAACTCCAACCTGCCCAAACAGGATGGCCTGGACGAGCTGATTCTCGCCACCAGCGCTACCGCAGATACTCAGAAGCAGATTAAGGCATTCAACGAAGTCCAGAAGGCTATGAACGCCAACGTGTACCAGATGCCTCTTTACCATCAGGTAGCATTCATCTATACCAGCGACCAAATCGACACCAAGGGCAACAAGTTCGGCAACGAGCAGTTTGCATACCAGAAGAATATTCCGGACTGGGAGACCAAGCGTGCAGACAAGACCCTGTATACCAACGAAGGACCGATTGAGTTCTTCTTCTTTCCCAACGTTAACCCCGGCGGCACTGCCGCGGAGCTGATCTTTGACACCCTAATTGCCGCAGACAGCCAGCTTAACCCCACTGAGGGTCTGATGGCTGAGAGCTACAAGCTCAGCGACGACCAGCTTAATCTGGAATTTGTGCTGCGCGACGATCAGACATGGCATGACGGCAAGCCCGTAACCCCCGAAGACGTAAAGTTCTCTGTCGAGCTCTACCTCAAGGCAGCAGGCACCAACTCTATCGCTGCAAATACCTTTAAGTCCATCAAAGGTGCCAAGGAATTTGCCGAAGGCAAAGCCGGCGACATCTCCGGTATCGTTATCGACGGCAAAAAGATTACCATGCAGTTTGAGAAGATTGCTCCCAACGCTCTTACCGTATTTGCGCAGTGGCCCATCCTCCCCAAGCATTTACTGAGCAAGGTTGACCCTCTCAAGGCACAGCAGGACGCTTTCTGGCAGAAGCCTGTCGGTTCCGGCGAGTTTATGGTTGACCAGGTTAAGAACGGTGACCACTGCACCCTCAAGAGAAACCCGAATTACTGGAAGAAGGGCACCGGCAATATCGAAAAGGTCTGGATGTTTGCGTCCAGCGGCGACGGCGACCCCAACCTGACCAAGAACGCCGAGGCTGGCAAGATTGACTTTGCATGGGGCAAATCCACCGACGACGCAAAAGCAATCGAGAAGATTGCCGGCATGACCACCAATGTTGCAAAAATCCGTTATACCAGACTGTTCTACATCAACCAGTTCCCTCACGAGCCCAATATCAAGTAAGTAGTTAGATTGAATCGCTGCGTCTGCCGGCCGTCAATGCTATCCAGCGTTATGGCGGGCAGACGCATTCCTGCTTTGTTTTGCAGATGACATCAAGTGAAAAGAGGTCATTCATGGGTACTTATATAATTCGGCGAATACTGTCACTCATCCCTATGCTGCTCGTCATAAGCTTTTTGATCTATGGCGGCATAGAGCTGATGCCAGGTGATGCTGTCGACTTTTTGATACCCCCCGACGCGCTTGCCACGATGGACCCAGCAACGCTGGAGGCGCTGCGCGAGAGTATGGGACTTAACACCCCGTTCCTCATACGCTACTTTAACTGGCTGATGGGGCTGCTTCAAGGTGACTTTGGCTACAGTATCCAAAGCGGTGTGCCGGTATCGGAGCTGATGCTCAACTACCTGCCCGCAACCATCGAGCTTTCGCTTGCTGCGCTCATTATCTCTACCATCCTTGGTAGCCTTTTTGGCGTGCTTAGCGCATTGTGTAAGGGCAGCATCGCCGACAACGCGCTGACCGTGGTAGGCATGATTGGAGTTGCTATACCACAGTTCCTCTTTGGTCTGCTTTGTATCGTTGTCTTTTCCTTCAACCTAGGCTGGGTTCCGGTGGGCGGACGGATGGAGTATATCGGACAGGGCTTCTTTGCCCGTCTGCCATACCTTGTTATGCCGTCTCTGGTGCTAGGCTTTTCGATGATGGCGGGCGTTATGCGCTACAGCCGTTCCAGTATGCTGGATTCGCTTAACCGCGATTACATTAAAACCGCACGGAGCAAGGGACTGCCTGAATGGCGCATAAACCTTGTGCATGGGCTGCGGGTGGCTATGTCTCCGGTCATAGTGCTGGTGGGCTTCCGTCTGCCAATGCTCATTGGCGGCGCGGTAGTCATCGAGCAGGTGTTCCAGTGGCCGGGTGTTGGCGTGCTTTTTATAAACGCCGTGCGGGCGCAGAACACGCCTATTGTGATGATGGTTGGCTTCTTCAGCGTACTGTTGGTACTGGTTGCAAGCCTGCTGGTGGATATCGTCATCGCAATGCTAGATCCGCGTATCAAACTGAGTTGAAAGGAGGTACACCATGAGCTACAATACCAGACTGAACCGGCAGATGGATGTCATCAAAGCGCGTGAGGCCCGCGGAAAGGGCAGGGGCAGAATCAAAAACCGCACCCTGCGCAAGATGCTTGCAAACCGGCTCTCCACAGTGGGCTATATCATCTTTTTTACAATCCTGTTTATCTGTATCTTTGCCCCTCTGTTTACCTCCTACGTCCCAACCAAGATTGACCTGATCAGCAGGCTAAAGCCACCAACGGCGCAGCATATTATGGGTACCGACCAGATTGGCCGCGATATATGGGCACGTATGTTGTACGGCGGGCGTATCTCGATTGGCGTAGGACTTGGCAGCGCTCTGGGCGCAACCCTTTTTGGCGTTTTTCTGGGCACCATCGCCGGATATAAGGGTGGCTGGCTGGATTCCTGGGTCATGAGGATTTCGGAGATTCTTATGAGCTTTCCCCAGATGATTCTGGTCATGATGCTTGTCACCATTACCGGACAAAGCCTGTGGAACCTCATCTTTATCTTTGTACTGACCGGCTGGCCTTCGGTTTACCGCATGGCACGGTCACAGATGCTTTCTATCCGCGAGGAGGAATATGTACAGGCGCTGCGCGCTTTTGGCATCAGTGATTTTAAAGTTGCCTTCAAGCACATGCTGCCCAACGCCATTGGTCCGCTGTTTGTCAACGTAACCCTTTCTACCGCCATGTTTATTTTACAAGAGGCTTCACTCAGCTTTCTGGGGTTGGGCGTACCGCTGGAGATTTCCACATGGGGCAACATACTAAATGCGGCAAACGACCTCGGTATGCTGCGTGACGCATGGTGGATATGGCTACCTGTCGGTTCGATGATTACTCTGTTTGTACTGAGTATCAACTTTATCGGTGATGGTCTGCGCGATGCTGCCGACCCCACCCAGATAGGTTAAGGGGGCGGCAGTATGGAAAAAAAAGATGTCATACTCAGTGTCAAGGACCTTTCGGTGTTCTTTTACACAAACCAGCGCTGCAACCATGCTCTACGTGGTATCTCGTTTGATATCTACCGCGGGCGAACACTCTGCATAGTGGGCGAGAGCGGCTGCGGCAAGTCTGTTACCGCAAACGCTATTATGGGGCTGCTGCCCGATCTGTCTCGCATAGAGGAGGGTAGCATTACCTACCACTGTCCGCAGGGCGATGTGCGCATTGACAAACTGGATCGCAAAGGCGGCGAGATGCGAAAGCTGCGTGGCGAGGATATCGCCATGATATTTCAGGACCCGATGACCGCACTTAATCCGGTATTTTCTATCGGATTCCAGATTAACGAAACGCTGTTGCAGCATGGCAAGGCAAAAAACAAGGCTGAGGCGACACAAAAGTCCATTGAGCTACTTAAAAGCATGGGGATCTCTCTGCCGGAGCAGCGTGTCAACGAGTACCCGCACCAGTTTTCCGGTGGCATGCGGCAGAGAGCCATGATTGCGATGGCAATGGCTTGCGAACCAAATGTGCTGATTGCCGACGAGCCGACAACCGCTCTGGATGTGACAATTCAGGCGCAGATATTTGAACTGATGATTGACCTGAAGAAGCAGAAAAACATGGCAATCATGCTGATCACCCATGACATGGGCGTTGTGGCGGAGCTTGCCGACGATGTTGCCGTTATGTATATGGGCAACGTAGTGGAATCCGGTTCTGCGGCACAGGTGCTTGGAAGCCCCATCCACCCATATACCAAGGCACTACTGGACTCTATTCCGGTGCTTGGCAAAGGACGGGAGCAGGATTTGCAGCCAATCCGCGGCAACACGCCGGATCCGTTCAACCGCCCCAAGGGCTGTCAGTTCTGCCCTCGCTGTGACTTTGCCACAGCCGAGTGCCAGACACAGATGCCCGACGAGATGGAGCTTGACGCAGGGCACTTCTGCCGCTGCTTCCATCCGGTAAACAGAAAGGGGGAATAGCATCATGATTGACAAAAGAGATATACTCATAAGCGTTAAGGGACTCAAAACCTATTTCCCCATCAAGAAGGGGCTTTTCCGTAAGACTGTGGGTTACGTCAAGGCAGTGGACGACGTAAACCTTGACATCTACAAGGGCGAGATATTGGGCATAGTGGGCGAGAGCGGCTGCGGTAAAACCACCCTTGGCAAGTCGATTCTGCAACTGATAAAGCCCACGGCGGGTGCGGTGTTCTTTGAGCGGGACAACAAGGCGGTAGAAATTTGTTCGCTGTCCAACCGGGAGCTTGACCCCATCCGTAAAAAGATGCAGATTGTGTTTCAGGACCCCTATTCCTCGCTCAATCCTGCCTTTACCGTCTTTGGTTCAATGGAGGAACCGCTGATTAAGTTTGGCATTAAGGGCAAGGCGGCAAGGCGCAAGAAGGTTGCCGAGCTGCTAGCAGCGGTAAACCTGCCGGAGGAATACATGACCCGCTACCCAAACGAGTTTTCCGGCGGGCAGCGGCAGCGCATCGGCATCGCCCGCGCGCTTTCGGTAGACCCGGAGTTTATCGTCTGTGACGAAGCGGTTTCTGCACTGGATGTGTCGATTCAGGCGCAGGTGCTTCAGTTGCTCAAGGAGCTGCGCGACAAGCGCAATTTAACCTATATGTTCATAACCCACGATCTTTCGGTGGTGGAGTACCTTAGCGACCGCATTGTGGTTATGTATCTGGGCAAGGTGGTGGAGCTGGCAGATACGGTGGAGCTTTTTGCCAACACGTTACACCCATATACCAAGGCGCTGCTTTCGGCAATACCCATTGCGGACATTGCCAAAACCAAAAAGAGAACGCCGCTCCAAGGCGATGTGCCCAGTCCGGCAAATCCTCCCTCCGGCTGTCCCTTCCACCCACGCTGTCCCAAATGCCAGCAGACCTGCAAAGCCGAAGCACCCAAACTGAGAAAGCTGGATATTGAGGGAACCGAGCACTTTATTGCCTGCCATTTTCCCGAATAGTAAAAACTAAAAACAAAAAGGATGTGTGCTAAGTTATGGCGAATTTTGAAATAAAGCAGATGACAGGCGTTATCGTTGCAATGATTACACTTTTTGATGAAAACGAAAATGTGGATATCAAACGTACCGATGCACTGGTAGATTTTTTGATTGAGCAGGATATTGACGGTTTTTACCTGACCGGCAGCACCGGTGAGGGCTTCCTGATGACCGGCGAGGAAAGAAAGATGGTTGTGGAGACAGTTGTGAAGCGGGTTGCGGGGCGCAAGCCGGTAGTTGTGCACGTGGGCGATATGGGTACCCGTAAGTCCATCGACCTTGCGAGGCACGCCTACGAAGTTGGCGCGGACGCAATATCCTCGGTGCCACCCTTCTACTGGAAGTTCAGCGAGGAGGATATCTACAACTACTATAAAGACATTTCTGACGCAACGCCGCTGCCCATGGTGGTTTATAATGTGCCTTTGGCAGGGCTGATGGGTACCGACTTGCTGGTGCGGCTCTCCAACCTACCCAATGTAAAGGGGCTTAAGTTTACCGGCAAGGAACACGACCAGATGAGTCACCTCAAGGATATCCTCGGCAAGGATTTTATCATCTATTCCGGCTGCGACGAGATGGCGTTCTCCGGTCTTTCGGTGGGAACCGACGGTATCATTGGTTCCTTCTATAACGTAATGCCGGAGCTGTTCAAGGGTGTTTTTAACGCGGTGCAGGCAGGCAACCTTAAAGATGGCGTCCGCCTGCAAAAGATTGGCACCGAGATTATTCTGGAAGCCATAAAGTATGATTATCTGGCGCTGATGCGCAATATGTTGGCGTGGCAGGGCGTGGACGCGGGCTATTCCCGCCGTCCCTTCCGCAACTATGCGGACAGCGAGATTGGCGAGTTCAAGAAGATTCTGCTGGAAATCAAAAACAAGTACAATGTAACCGAGGTCAACTTCCTCAACAAGCTTTCCTGATTGTGCACGAAGCGGGCGCTCTATCCCTTTGGAAAAATAGAATGGCACCATGCCTTTAAAAGCGTCCATGGGTAGTCGATTCGATTCCCCTCTTATCACCACCAAATAAAAAACCGCTTAAACGTAGTGTTTAGGCGGTTTTTTGTTATTGGTAACAATATATACGTGGAGACAATCACTATTGCTATTCGAGTGCTGCCAGATACGCAGCGCCTATCAAGCCTGCTTTATTGCCTAACTCTGCCGTCTTGATCCGAACACCGCGGTAGCTCTCCATCAGTAGCGGATAGAGCACTCGGTTCAGCTGCTCTCCAATATAGGGCTGCTCCATAATGCCTCCCCCCAGCACAACCGCATGTGGATTGAAAATGTGAATCAGACTAACCAGCCCCAGAGCAATTTCGCCTACCCACACGTCCACAAGATCGCTCATGGTGTCCAGCTGTTCAAAAAGCTGGCGACCGTTGGTTATGGCTGGGTTGCGTTGGGTGGCTGCCCGTACCAGTGCGGTTGTGGAGGCATATTGCTCGTAGCAGCCGCTCTGTCCGCACCCACAGCGCAAGCCGCCCGGGTGAGTAACGATATGCCCCAGCTCTCCTGCAACACCATCGGCACCGTGAAACAGCTCACCATTAATGACAATGCCACCACCAATGCCGGTGCCGTAGGTAATACAGATGAAATGCGGACAGCCCCTGCCGCCGCCAAACTTGGCTTCGCCCAATGCTGCGGCATTTACGTCGTTTTCTACCACTGTGTTACAGTGGTAACGGTTACTGAAGAGCCGTGCCACAGGTGTACCGATATAGTTTGGAATATTTTCATTTGCATAGCGAATGCTGCCGATGGAAATGTCCACCTGCCCGGCGGTGCTGATGCCGATGCGGTCAAACCCGTTATACTCATCAGCCAGTGCAAATGCGGTGCGCAGCAGTGCTTCGCCGCCTTGCTTGCCGTTGGAGGGGAGCTCGCGGTAGCCACTGACCGTACCACTTTCATCTACAATTGCAGCCTTGATCATCGTTCCGCCAAGGTCGAGTGCCAGTATTTTCATCGTCATCACCCACTAACGCTTATCCAGCACGGCGACAAACCGCTGGGTAATCTCCATGGGGCGTGTAATAGCACCGCCCACCACCGCACAGAGCGCGCCTGCATCGAGTGCCTGATGTAACTGCTCGGGGTAGTGGATACCGCCCTCGGCAATGACAGGAACCCCGGCACGCAGTGCCAGCTCGTGAATCATATCAAGATTGGGAAGCGTGGTACCCTTGGTGTAGGGAGTGTAGCCCGACATGGTGGTACCGACACAGTCAAAACCAATTTCTACCGCATGCAGTCCCTCCTCAATGGTGGAGCAGTCCGCCATATAGAGTTGATTGGGGTATTTTTGACGCACCTCCGCGAAGATGTTATCCAGTGTTCGCCCCTCGGTACGCAGCCGATTGGTGGCATCCATTGCGATAATCTCCGCCCCCACAGTTACCAGTGCGTCTACCTCGACCATAGTCGGCGTAATGTAAACGTCGCTATCGTCATAAACCTGCTTGATAATGCCGATAACAGGAAGGTCAACGACTTTCTTGATTTCGGCGATGTCTACCACCGTATTGGCGCGTATGCCTATCGCTCCACCGCGCAGTGCCGCCACTGCCATTCGTGACATAATGAAAGAGCTGTGCAGCGGTTCTTCCGGAAGTGCTTGACAGGAAACCACCAAGCCGCCACGCAGTAGTTCGAAAACATTAATATTCTTCATCATACCCTCATCTTTCTATGGTTACATCTTGACCTTAAAAACTACCTTTTGTACAGTGGATTCTCCGCCAAGTTGCAGCTTGACAATGTGCGCGTCCTTGGGGAACACTACCGCAAAGTCGCCCTTGCGCAGTGGACAGAAGAGCTCTACATCGCCCCGGTAGCCCACAAAGTCGCTGTCTGGATTGCGTGTCGTTTCCTCCAGTGTGCCAATGTGGGAAACCCCGAGCTGCTCAGCACCCGACAGGACCAGATGAATATCGGCGTAAACCTCGTGTGCCTCAAACGCACCCTGCTCCAGCGGAATGGTGTTATAGTCGAACCGACTTACATAGACGTCGTCCCCGTCAATCTCGTTGCGCCCCAGTGTAAGGCTCTCGAGTGGGGTTTGCTCCAAAAAGCGCAGTGCGGTATCAAGATTTTTGTGGAGACCAAGGTACTGCCTAAGGTCTTGCTGTTTTGCATATATCATAGTTGTGCCCGTCCTTTTATGATTGTACTAATTTATCTGTATATTTTAAATGCGTCTACAACAATTTCTTGGCAGTAGAGCCTGCGGTCAGCTCAATGCTTCTTTCACATTCCTCAGCATTAATCTGCCAGTAGCAGTTGAAGAGCACATCTACAACCATAAGCTGAGCAACCTTGGCAGAAATGGACCCAACCTGCAACGGGCCTTCGTTCGCCCCGCAGAGCAGTACCGCATCTGCCAATGCCGCACCGGGGGATTTCTCATACCGCGTTACCAGGACTATCTTGATTCCACGTGCCTTTGCAGGGCGCAGCAACTCTATCATATCCTTGGTGGCTCCCGAGTAGGAAAAGAAGATGATGACATCATTTTCGTTAAGGAGCGATGCAGCCATCGCTTGCAGGTGCACGTCCTCGATATAGTAGAACTTGGGTGAGACCGAGATAAAGCGGCTCCATGCTTCCATCGCCATGACAAGTGAACCGCCCTGTCCAAAGCAATAGACACGGTCGGCATTGGTTAGCAGCTGTGCCGCTCGCCGAAACACCGCCTCGTCCGCTTGCTCAAGCGTCTGGGATAGTGCGCTGATCTGGGTGTTGTAGAGCTTCTTGCACATACTGTCGAAGCTGTCGTCTTGGTTAACCTTGCCGTATACCGAGACATCCGCGGCAGGAGCTGCTTCCGGGGTACCGATGAGTGAGCGTGCCAGTGCAAACTTGAACTCATTATAGCCGCCAAAGCCCAATGCCTTGCAAAAACGAAAAACAGTAGCATCCGCAACCTTGCAGTGCTCCGCGAAGCTCGTAATAGAGAGATACTGCAGGTCGTTTCTATTGGCAAAGATATAGTCAGCCAGCCGTTTCTCGGTTCTGGTTAGGGAAGCATACTGCGTATTAATGCGGTCAAAGATATTTTCAGGCATAAAACCCCTCCCTTGTGTAATATATCTCGATTTTAATGTATTTTTAGGTATTATACAATAGTTTTCTACACGGAACATGAAGAAACAGCAATGTGCACAAGCTATGAAATATATTTTCGTATTATAATTACATTGAAAATATTTTTCACAGCTGATATGATATGAATGTACTCGGGAAGGGATTTCCCAGAAAACAGGTATTTTAGGAGGAAAAACATGAAGAAGTTACTTTCAATGGTTCTGGCTTGCATTATGATTGCATCTGTAGCAGTTGGCTGTGGCAGCAAGCCCGCCGATCCTGCACCTGCTCCCGCTCCCACTACAGAAGCTGCTCCCGTCCCTGCAAAGAAAGTGGAGGTTACGGCATGGCTGTTCCCAACCATGAAGGCAAAGGATCACGAGAATGGCGAATATGAAAAGAAGGTTGTTGACGCTTTCAACGCTTCGCAGGACAAGATTACTGTCAAGTTTGAGATGATTGACTTCCAGAACGGTCCCGAGAAAATTACCGCCTCTATCGCTGGCGGTACAGCTCCTGACATCATCTTTGATGCACCCGGCAGAATTATCGAGTGGGGTAAGTCAGGCAATCTGGCTCCTCTGGACGATATGTTTACCGCAGAGTTCAAGGCTGATATGCTGAGCGAGCAGCTGCTGAGCTCCTGCTCCGATGGCAAAAACTATTATATGTACCCAATCTCTGCCGCTCCCTTCACCATGGCTCTCAACAAGACAATACTGGAGAAGGAAGGCCTAATCTCGATGGCGCCCACAACCGGTGACCGCACATGGACAACCGAACAGTACAAAGCTCTGGCTATTGAGCTCCAGAAAAAGGGCTACAAGGGCGCAGAAATCTACTGCGGCGGACAGGGCGGCGACCAGGGCACTCGTGCCTTTATCACCAACCTCTATGGCGCCAGCATTACAAAACCTGACCTAACCGCATACAGCATGGACACTCCCGAGGCTGTCAAGGGTGTACAGTTCTGCCTAGATGGCGTAAACGAAGGCTGGATTGAGCCCAACACCGCCGGTGTTGCCAACGATGCACTTGACCACTTCGATCAGGGTCTGGTTTCTGCCACCGTACTGTGGGGACCCGGCCTTGCAGCCCAGCGCTCCGCCAACCTGAAGAACAGCGGCACCGAGGCTCTTAGCGTCTGCCAGCCTTCCGACGATGGCGTTCCTGTTCTCGAGTATCTGGTAAACGGCTTCTGCGTATTTGACAACAAGGACGCTGACAAGATTGCCGCTTCCAAGGAATTTATCAAGTTTGTTTGCGATGACAAGGAGTGGGGACCCAAGGACGTAGTTGCCACCGGTTGCTTCCCTGTACGCAAGAGCTTCGGCGACCTATATCCCGGCGATGCCGAGATGGCATTCTATGCAGGTCTGACCAAATACTATGGCCACTACTACAATACTATCAACGGCTACGCTTCCATGCGTCCACTGTGGTGGGGCTCGCTTCAGGCAGTGCTTACTAAGGAAAAGACCCCTGCCGACGCAATGAAGGCCTATACTGCCGACGCAAACAAAACGATAGCTGAGGGCTGATTCTAACCGAGCATACTGTAATCTGTTATAAGAATTGGGGGTCGTCTTGAATTAGCGGGGCGACCCCTTTCTCCAAGAAACTAGGGATCTGTATAGACTGCCGGACAGATCCGGAAAGGCAATGTTACCATCATGACTACACAAATTACCAAAGCCCAGAAGAATACGGGCGGTATCAAAAACTGGTATCAAACCATGCCGATTCGCACCCGAGAGACCATTGTCGCTTACTGCTTCTTGGCACCTGCACTCCTCTTTTTTGTGACCTTTGTCATACTGCCGATTGCCACCGGCGTTGTCACCAGCTTCTTTGACTACACCAACAAAAAGTTCCAATTTAACGGTATTGACAATTATATCAAGCTTTTTTCAAGCGAGCAGTTCCTGAAATCCGTACGCAACACGGTGGTGCTGGTATTGGGTTCTGTGCCTGTTATTGTGTTGTTCGCGCTCTTCGTTTCGGTCGTTATCTACCAGCGCAACGCATTTGTGCGCTCTACCTTCCGCGGAATCTTTTATCTGCCTGTCGTCACCGGTACCGTTTCGGTGGTGGTAGTCTGGAAATGGATATTTGACCCCATCAGCGGTGTCCTAAACTGGGTGCTCATGAACGCGGGTGTCATTGAAAAGGAAATTATATGGCTGGGAGACAAGCGGTTTGCGCTGCTGGCTATTATGTTGGTTCTGTTCACCACCTCGGTTGGACAGCCGATTATACTCTACATCGCAGCCTTGGGCAACCTGGATCCTTCTCAGATAGAAGCTGCGGAGATTGATGGTGCCAATAACTGGCAGGTTTTCCGCCATATCAAATGGCCCGGCATTATGCCAACTACCCTTTACGTTGTGGTCATCACCACCATCAACACCTTCCAATGCTTCTCGCTGGTACAGCTGCTTACCTCGGGTGGTCCGAATTACAACACCAGCACCATCATGTACCTACTGTATGAAACCGCATTCAAGCAGTACAAGTTCGGTTACGCCAACGCAATGGGCGTTATCCTTGCCATCATCATCGGACTATTTAGCTTCCTACAGTTTAAATATTTCGGCGATGAGGTCAACTACTAAAAGGGGGGTGTGGTCGTATGTATACTTCTGTAAAGCGCAAGCTGAATCTTTTTGATATCCTCTCGTTAACCATGCTTACCCTGATAACCACCCTGTTTGTATTTCCGTTTTACTGGGTAATCACCGGTTCGGTAAAGCTGCAAAAGGAGACTATTGCACTACCTCCCAAGCTGTTGCCACAGAATCCCACTCTGGAAAACTATGTAACCCTCTTCCGTCAGCCTGCATGGCAGTGGCTATTTAACAGTATTTTTATTGCCGTTGTCACCATGCTGCTGGTCTGCCTTGTTTCGGCAAGCGCGGGTTATGTACTGGCAAAGAAACGCTTCTATGGAGGAACCTTCCTATTTGCTCTCTTTATCATGGCTATGGCACTGCCTAAGCAGGTGGTGCTGGTACCTCTGGTAAGGCAGATTAACGCCATGGGCTTCCACAATACCTTATGGGCGGCAATACTGCCGGCAGTCGGCTGGCCGTTTGGTATTTTTCTGATGAAGCAGTTCAGCGAAACAATCCCCACCGAGATGTTGGAGGCTGCCAAGATTGACGGTTGCAGCGAGTTTGCTACCTTCTGCCGGATAGTAATTCCCATGGTCAAGCCCGGTATCGGCGCACTTGCCATCTTTACCTTCATTTCAGCATGGAACGACTACTTCCTACAGCTCATCATGCTGCTGAACCGCGACAGACTTACCTTGCAGCTTGGTATTGCCACACTCCAGGGCGAGTTTGCCACCAACTACGGTGTACTGATGGCGGGCGCAACCTTTGCCGCAGTACCCATTGTCACTATATTTGTCCTGTTCCAAAAATCGTTTACCCAAGGGATTACCATGGGTGCGGTCAAGGGCTAATTACTAATTGTAAACAGAAAGGTTCCGAAAGAAATGAGAAATCTCAAAAAATATCATGGCGTTTTCCCTGCATTCTATGCCTGTTATGCCGATGACGGAAGCGTAAGTGCAGAGCGTACCGAAGCGTTTACCCGTTACCTATCCGACAAGGGTGTAAAGGGTTTGTATGTCTGTGGCTCATCGGGTGAGTGCATTTACCAGAGTGTTGCAGAAAGAAAGCTGACGCTTGAGTGCGTCATGAAGGCTCGCGGAAACATGACCGTCATCGCACATGTCGCTTGCAACAACACTGCCGACAGTGTAGAGCTTGCACGCCATGCGCAAAGTCTGGGTGTAGACGCAATTGCGGCTATCCCACCTATCTACTTCAAGCTGCCCGACTACTCGATGGCGGACTACTGGAACGCAATCTCGGCTGGTGCCCCAAACACCGATTTTTTCATCTACAATATCCCACAGCTTGCAGGTATCGCACTCTCCAAGGGGCTGTTTTCTACAATGCTACAGAACCCAATGGTGGTGGGGGTCAAGAACTCTTCTCCTGCCGTGCAGGACATTCAACTTTTTAAGGCAATGGGTGGCAAGGATTGTATTGTCTTTAACGGACCAGATGAACAGTTTGTCGGTGGCAGAATCATGGGTGCGGATGGGGGCATTGGCGGTACATACGCTTCTATGCCCGAGCTGTTCCTGCGGGCTGATGAGCTGGTGAAGAACGGTCAGTTTGAGAAGGCCACCGAGCTACAGTTTGCAATCAACGAGATTATCTACGCATTCCTTGAATGCAAGGGCAATATGTACGCAGTCATCAAGGAGATTCTGCGCAGGCGTGACAAGATGGATATTGGCGGCGTACGTGCACCTCTCTCCAATATCTTTCCCGAAGACCTTCCAAAGATTGAGCATACAATTAAGCTTATTGACACGGCCATCCACAATTTCGTGGGCTAGTTCTCCCTTGATAACCTACACAGTTATAAGCATTACAAATCGGTTGACAGGCTTCAGTAGTTTAACTGCGCATAATGAATAGCAAATTATTCGAATTTGCTATTCATTATGCGCAGTTGTTTACTGTCATTATCCTGAATGCGAAGCTTCACAATTTCCGACGCATATGCTGATGCTTTCATCAGCTCTTTCAATGCTACCTACCTTATGTCATATACGCTGCGCACGTGTACACTAGTGGGACTGCCGCGCAGTATGCGTACTGTGCGCTCACCTGCGTTCATGTCAAAATAGTTGTCGGACAGCAGCGTGTCGTCGTCGCAAATAAGCTCAACGCTGCGTGCAAAGGCTGCTGCCGTCACGGTAATGCAGTCGCCGCGAATATGCGCTTGCAGCTTGGGGTCGGCAAAACCAAAGTGCTTGGGTGGACAGAACAGTACTGCGCCGTCGCTGATGGTCTTGCCTTCAACCTCAAGCGAATAGCTTAAATATACATCATAGGCACTATGCTGCGAAAAGTTGAGCTTGGGAAGCCACACCGATGTTAACGCAGGCGCAGTGACGTCAAAGCTGCCCTGCTCAATGACCAGAGCGTCAGGATGCCGCAGTGTCCAGCTTACCTTGCCTGTTATATCCGACATACTTTCGTTGGCGACATTCAGTGTTGCCGTCAGCTCAAGCGGTGAAGCCTCGTCGTTTACACTGACACGCTGTGACAGTACACCTTGCTCCTGACAGGAGAGCAATATAGGCGCAAAGAACCGCTTCATGTAATAGTGCAGTGCCTTCCAGCGACCAAAGTAATCAATGGACGACCAGCTTGCGACAGGCCAGCAGTCATTGAGCTGCCACACAATTGCCCCCATGCAGCGTCCGCGGTTGCGCCGCCAGTGCTCAACTCCATACTGCATGGCTTGTGCCTGCAGCAGCTGCGAGGCATACAGTATGGTGTCAAACCGTGTGGGGTACAGGTACATCTGGGAAAGGTAACTCAGTATCTTGCCGTTTGCCGCCGCGTTGCGCTGATGCTTCTCCATGACGTACGAGAAAATGTTGCGGTCAGCAGGCTCGGTAAAGCTCTCGACGGTGCGCAGGCATGGGAAGGACTGGAACCCAAATTCCGACACATAGCGGAAATAGTGATTGCGGTAATCGGTGAAGGGAAGCCCGCCATGCCACACTGCCCAATAATGCACATCTCCTCGGTTTTCGTCATTTGGGTTGTCAAAGCTGCCGCCGCAGGAGGGGCTTGCAGGCCAGTAGAAGGTCTGCGGGTCCTCCTTTTTCAATATCTGGGGGATAATGTACTCGTACATCTTTATGTAGTCGGCCTTTTGACGGGGAGCTGATACCCACATGTTCTCGTCGACAAACTGCTCCATCTCGTTGTTACCGCACCACAGTCCCAGTGACGCATGATGCCGTAGACGGCGCACATTATCGGTAACCTCGGCACGGATGTTTGCGTCAAACTCGTCGGTCAGGTTGTACACTGCGCAGGCAAACATAAAGTCCTGCCATACCACAAGTCCCAGCTCGTCGCATATATCATAAAAGAAATCGTCAGGGTAGTAGCCGCCGCCCCAAATGCGCACAGTGTTGAAGTGAGCGGTTGCCGCATCCTCCAGTAGCCTACGGGTGCGGGCGGGGTTTACGTGTGCAAGTATATTGTCCTCTGGGATGTAATCGGCACCCATTGCAAAGATGTCTACACCATTGACCGACTGTGCAAAGCACTCGCCCCAATTATCCTTTTCAATATGCACCGTCATAGTGCGCAGACCAATGCGCCGTTGCCAGCTATCGCACACCTGGCCGTTAGCGGAGGCAGATACCAGCACAGTATACAGTGGCTGCTCGCCATAACCGTTTGGCCACCACAGCTGAGGGTTGGCTATTGTAATGCTGCAATTGGTGCCGTTGGCAGTGTAGGTTTTGCCATCGGGTGCTGTTACCGTAACCGATATATCGGCGCTTGCTGCCCTGTATAGCTCGACGTGGCTGTGTATGTTGAGCTGCACCGTATCATTGGCGTGCTGCTGCTCAACATATACGTCGCCAATGCGCAGCGTGGTTATACCCAACAGCTCAATGTCACGCCAGATGCCCGCGTCGGGCAGGCGGGGACCCCAGTCCCATCCGAACATACAGTGTGCCTTGCGCAACAACGGGAACCCTATCATTGCATCGGTTGAACCGTCGGCACGGCTGTTACTATAAGCTTCCTTTATGTAGCGGGTAGGAGAGCCGAAGGTTACGGCAATCTCATTAACACCAACCCGCAGCAGGGACTTTGCGTCAGCCTCCCACGTGCGGTGCATGTTATTTGCGACAATCAGTGTTTTGCCGTTTACGGCGACCGTAGCAATGGTGTCCAGCCCCTGGCATCGTAGTAGCACAGCATCACACGCCATCTGCTCTGACGATACCTCGAAGCTGCGGCTGTAGGTTATCGAGTTAAAATCCATGAGCGCAAGTGCCGCCATCTCGTTGTCACGCCAATATGGGTCTGACATTTTACCTGCGGCAAGCAGGTCTGCGTAGAATGTGCCGGGAACTGTGGCGGGTAAGCTCTCGCCGGCGGTGGTCAGCTTCCAGTCTCCGCCCAGGGTTTGCTTCAGCATATGAAACAGCTCCTTTAAATAGAGTAATTGAAATAGACAAACCACGAAATCGTTATCGTAATTATAGCTGTACATCACACTATTTGTCAATCAAAACTAAGTTTTAAATACTATTTAGTATAAAATAGCAAGATATCTTCCAAATACAGTTTTAGATATTAAAAAAATCAAATTTATACAATTTTTTGTTGACAATATGCAGTAATAACATTGATTTTAGTGAAATAATTCTAGCTAAATTTGCTTGACAGTGCGCATATGCTATACTATAATGAAATTGCGAAAACGTTTAAGTTGATTTTTCGAAACAAAATTTGGTAAATTAATAAACGGTAAAAGTGCGGTAAACAAAATGATGTAAGCGACAGTAAGGATTCGATAACGATTACTCCGCGTATGGATAAGATATAGTTTGAGGTATAGTGATGGTAACAATTAAGCAGATTGCCGAGGCTTGCGGCGTGTCGGCGGCTTCGGTGAGCAAGGCACTTAACCATGCAACCGACATCAGCGTCGAAACTGCCGAGAGGATACGTGTAACAGCCCATGAGATGGGCTACTTTCCCAATGCGGCTGCCCGCCTGCTCAAGACCAGTCGGTCCAACAACATTGGCGTATTGTTCGTGGACGGTACGTCGAGCGGACTTACCCATGAGTACTTTTCAAGTATACTAAACAGCTTCAAGGAGGAGGCTGAGCAGAGTGGCTACGACATCACCTTTATCAGCCGAAATATGGGTGGCAGAAAGATGAGTTATCTTGAACACTGCCGGTCCCGCGGCTGTGACGGTGTGATGATAGCAAGTGTCGACTTTAGCAATCCGTCGGTTGCCGAGCTGGTTGCTAGCAACATTCCCGTGGTTACCATCGACTATCTGTTTGACAACTGCGGCGCCATCTTGTCGGATAACGTGCAGAGCATGAATGACTTGGTACGCTACATATACGGTAAGGGGCACCGCCGCATCGCCTTTGTACATGGTGAGGATACAGCGGTTACCCGCAACCGTTTGGCGAGCTTTTACAAGACCAGCAGGGACTTGGGACTGGATATCCCGGACGAGCATGTTATCAAGGGCGCCTACCACGACCCGCGAGCAAGCGGCTTGGC
Source organism: Angelakisella sp. (assembly GCA_036645835.1). Taxonomy (GTDB): domain Bacteria; phylum Bacillota; class Clostridia; order Oscillospirales; family Ruminococcaceae; genus Angelakisella. The sequence continues at coordinate 368,031 of JAVXNK010000001.1, forward strand.
AACCCGTCAGTTGTTGGATCTTTCCAAGCGTCCAACCTGCATCCTGTATCCCGATGATTTTTCTTACATCGGCGGTATGAACGAGATTGAACGGCAGGGCTTGTCCATCCCGGACGATATCAGTGTAGTTGGCTACGACGGAATCTACCTTGGGCGTGTGCTTCGACCTAAGCTCACTACCCTGCGTCAGGATTCCGATGCAATAGGCATTCAAGCAGCGCGGCTGCTGGTGGAGGCCATCGAGTCGCCCCGTACCTACATACCAAAGCGGGTGGTGATACCAGGCATGGTGTGGGAGGGTGACACGGTTAAGCAGTTGTAGCAGGAGTACCCGTAGGTTTTCGACCCTGCCAACGCCCAAGCTGCAAAAAGGATATGACGGCCTGTGGGGGCAGTGGGGGTCACGAGCAACAAACAAATATAGGAGGAAGAGTCATGAAGAGCACCAAGAGATTTTACGCACTTCTAGTAGCAACGGTTCTGATTCTTAGCGCATTGGCGGGTTGCGGCTCCGCACCTGCGGCAAGTCCGGCTCCAGCTCCCGCTCCCGCACCGGCTCCTGAGGTTTCCTCATCTTCCGAAGCAGCTCCCGCCCCTGCAGCACCCACAGATGCAAATGCTCTGCCCCGTAACGAGACACTCTATTTTGCGGGCCAACAGTGGGGCGCAGTCAATGGCTGGAACCCCCTTTCCGACGACATGAACAACGCAATGGCCATTGCTCGTGCTGCCGGTGGTTCCCGTACCCCCATGTTTGAGACACTTTATATGTATAACATGCTGGATGGCAGCATGACCCCTCTGCTGGCTGACGGCGACCCTGTTTGGAACGCCGACAAGAGCGAGGTAACAGTCAAGATTAACAAGGCTGCCAAGTGGAGCGACGGTACCCCCGTCACTGCTCACGATGTTGAGTACACCTATGCAAGTGGTGTTAAGTACAAGAATGCTACCGGTACCGGTTACGACCCGTACATCGAGTCTGTCAAGGCAGTTGATGACAACACCGTCAAGATTACCGCCAAAAAGACAGATGCAGGCAAGCCTGTCAACCCCTTGCAGCTCTCCTGCTTCCTGGTTGACCCCTACATAGCACAGAAGGCATGGATACAAAAGCTTGAGGCTCGCTGCACCGCCGATAACATCAAGCAGGACCCTGCAGATGACGTTGTTTGGTCCGGTCCTTATACCAAGTTCTTTGCCGACGACCAAAAGGTTGTCATGATTCGTGACGACAACTACTGGGGCAAGGACGCCTCGATGTGGGGCAGCCTGCCTATTCCCAAGTACCTCGCACACACCATCTATGCCGATAACGCAGCAGGTCAGGTCGCTTTCGCCAAGGGCGAGGTCGACGTTTGTCAGCAGTTTATCTCTAACATTCAGGACCTGTGGCAGAAGGAAAAGCTCCCGATTTCCACCTACCTTGAGGAAGCTCCCTATGGCATTTGCGTTAACATGCCAACCGCATGGTTTAACACCGACATCCCCGGTCTTGATAACGCTGCTGTCCGCAAGGCTATTGCCATTGCAGTCGATTACGACGCTATCAACACCAACGCTATGACAGGTCAGTCACCTACCTTTAAGGCGGTTCCCCGCTCGATGATGAACCCCACCGCAGGCGAGCAGGCTATGTACGACAAGGATGCTATTGCCGCCAAGGGTCTTCAGTGGGCAGGCAGCGACATCGAGGGCGCTAAGAAGATGCTGGATGCAGCAGGCATTGTTGACAAGGACGGCGACGGATGGCGCGAGCTGAACGGCAAGAAGCTTTCCTACAACGCATGCGCACCTAATGGCTGGACTGACTGGCAGGCTGCTATGGAAATCGTTGCAGCAGCAGGCAAGAACATTGGCATTGAAATCGTTACCGAGTTCCCCGAGTGGAGCGTATACCAGACAGTTATCACAGCTGCCAAGCAGGATCAGTATGACATCTTTATGATGTGGACCGACTCCGCAACACCCGCACAGCCCTGGGGCCGTGTACGTATGCTCACCAGCTCGGAGTTTAATGGCGTCGAGGGCAACTGGTCGGGTAACTGGGGTCACTACAGCAACCCTGAGATAGATACCATCATCAAGGCTATTCCCACCGAGAGCGATCCTGCCAAGGTCAAAGAACTCTACACCAGGGCTGTCGAGATTTACCTGACCGAGGTTCCCAGCTTCTCGCTGATGTATCGCCCTGATAAGTTCCACGCAGTTAATGAGTCTGTTTGGACCAACTACCCCGAAGCGACCGACGGACGCAACATTCCTCCTATGGACTGCACCGACGGCTACGGCATTGCTGCGCTCTATGGGCTCAAGCTTGTCTGATTCTTCGGACATAATCAATAAGTAAGTGTTTTGCGGGAAGCAGCCATGTTGTCAATCTATGAGAAACATGGCTGTTTCTCCCTTATAACTGGGCGAGTTACCACACACATTAGTCGATAGGGGAGAATAGGCCATGAAGGGTTATCGCAAGTATTTCGGTAAGAAGCTATTTTGGTTTTTCATAACCTTCTTAGTTGCCGTCGTCCTAAATTTTGCGCTTCCGCGTATGATGCCGGGTGACCCCGTGGCTGTCATTACAGCCAAAACGGCACAGGGTATTGCCGATACCAACGCGGTCAAGAGAATATACGAAGACTATGCACGAAAATTTGGCACAAATGAGCCTGTTATAAATCAATTTATTAAGTTTTGTCAAAATGCCATTAAAGGCGACTTTGGGCTGTCCTTCAGCCAGTATCCGCGCCCTGTTTCGGATATCGTAGGCAGCGCTATCTGGTGGACCGTCGGTTTGCAGCTGCCCGCCATCATTACGGGATGGCTCGTCGGCAACCTGTTGGGCGCCCTAGCCGCCTACATACGTAAGGGATTTGACAAGGTGCTTATGCCCATCTGTCTGTTTATCAGCAGCATTCCTGCCTTTGGTATGGCAGTCATTTTGCTTATCATCTTTTCTATTAAGCTGGGGATTACACCCACAGCCGGCGGCTATGGCTTTGACCTCATTCCCAACATGTCATGGAGCTTCATAAAGTCGGTTATCCTGCACTACCAGCTTCCGTTCTGGTCCATTGTACTCATAGCCATCGGGGGACAGGCAATTGGTATGCGATCTATGTCCATCTATGAGCTTAACGCCGACTATGTTAAGTACAGCCGCTTCCTCGGCATTAAGGACAGCAAGATTGTCGGCTACGTTTTCCGCAATGCCATGCTCCCGCAGATTACAGGACTTGCCCTGTCGCTGGGTACAATGGTAGGCGGTGCGCTGGTTGCCGAAATTATCTTTAGCTATCCCGGTCTCGGCACCGTCATCTATCAGGCGGTTACCATGTCCGACTATCCGCTGCTGTCAGCAACTACCCTGATCATTACGCTGATGGTTCTGGTTGCCACGCTTGCCATCGATTTCATCTACGGATTCATTGACCCGCGTGTCAAGGCAGCTCAGTTTGATTAAGGGGGAACAGAGATGAAAAATACACTTCGTCAGGTATTCCATTCCCCTAAGTTTGTAGTAGGGTTTGTCATAATGACGGCAATTATGCTCATTATGGTACTTTACCCACTCCTCATTGACGGGGGCAACCCGCTGGAGATGATAGGTTTAGGCTCATTTATGGAGCCGGGTACATATGTAAACCTTTATGACAGCATTAACTCACCCACAAGCACCCTCAAGCTGCCTGACGCCGCCGACAACCGTATAGCATCCATGCTCAAGGATGACGACAGGGTGTCCATGATGAACTGGCTGCTTGCCACAGGTGTGCCTGCGGATAACATTAACATTCAGGACACCGACGCACTACTGGCGCTGTGGTGGGAAAAGTACGACCCCGCCATCCGTCCCGATGGCATGACCAAGGCCATGCGCAACTATTACCAGCGTCTGGACGAATCGCTCGAAACCGCCAAACGCACCGCCGAGCTCACCGTTGTCAACACCAACGCAGCAGGTAAGCAGGAGGAGATTAAGGCGGTGGTGGATACCGACTATGTTAACATCAAGGATGTTGCCAATGTGCGCAGCCTACCGCTGGGCACCGACAACTTCGGGCGCGATGTGCTCAAGGAGCTTGTTGCTGCCTGTGGCGTCTCACTGATGATTGGTCTTGTTGCGGGTACAATTGCTACCGCAATCGGGCTGACATTGGGGCTTATTGCGGGCTATGTTGGCGGTGTTGTTGATGACGCCATCATGTTTGTTACCAACATTTTTATGGTCATTCCGTCCTTTGTACTTCTGCTGCTCATCTCCTACAGCGTGGCACAGGACAAACGCGGTGCCATGACGGTTGCCCTGGTTATCGGGCTTACCAGCTGGGTGTGGACTACCCGCTCGGTGCGCGCACAGGTCATCTCACTGCGCAACCGCGACCACGTCAATCTTTCCAAACTGTCGGGGCATTCGCTGCTGCGCATCATCCTAACTGACATTCTGCCCTACATAGCCTCCTATGTGGTAATGGCGCTCATCCTACAGATAAGCTCGGCTATTCTTGCCGAGGCTCAGCTCTCAATGCTGGGACTGGGGCCCAAGACCACCGAGGTGCCAACCCTTGGGCTGATGATGAACTGGGCAATGCTGTATGCAGCGCACCTCAACGGCTCGTGGTGGGCTTATTTCCCGGTGCTGCTTACCATAGCACTCATTTCCTTCTCGCTTAACCTAATGAATACAGGACTTGATCAGGTGTTCAATCCTACACTGAGAGATTAAGGAGGTCGTATTGATATGGCAAAGACTATGCTGGAAGTAAAAGACCTCACAACCAAATATGTCACTCGTTTTGGTGAGGATGTGTACGCCGTTGACCATGTTTCCTTCAAGGTGGAGGAGGGCAAGTCGATTGGCATTGCCGGTGAGTCGGGCTGCGGCAAGAGTACCCTCGCGCTTAGCCTGATGGGCTATTACTTTGCGCCGCTGCACTACACAAGCGGAGACATCATCATTGACGGCGTCAATATTTCGGGCATGAAGCCCGATGACGTGCGTAAGTCGATACTGGGCAACGAGATTGCCTACATACCGCAGGCGGCAATGAACGCGCTTAACCCTACAAGCAAGATTATCCGTTTTGTAGAGGACGTTATCCGCGCCCATGAACCCAAGGCAAGCAAAAAGGATATTTATGACCGTGCACGTGAGCGATTCGAGATACTGGGTCTGCCTGCCGATGTGCTGCAGAAGCATGCGGTGGAGCTGTCGGGTGGCATGAAGCAGCGCACTGTCATTGCGGTGTCAACAATCCTGTCGCCAAAGGTGCTCATTGCCGACGAGCCCTCCAGCGCGCTGGACGTAACCAGCCAAAAGATGGTTATCAAGATGCTGCGTGACATGATGGATAAGGGCTACATCAAGTCGATGATATTCATTACTCACGAGCTGCCGCTGCTGTACAATGTCACCGACGACATCATGGTCATGTACGCCGGGCAGATAGTGGAGAGTGGCACGGCAAAGGAAATGGTATTTGACCCGATACACCCCTACTCAAGGGGATTAATGGGATCCATCATCGTGCCCGAGGAGGGTACGCGCGACGCCAAGCTTATCGCCATACCAGGTACACCACCCAACCTAAAAAACCCGCCTGTTGGCTGTCGCTTTGCCGAGCGGTGCCGCTATGCCAAGGCGGAATGCCGACTGAGGTCGGTTGAGCTGTCAGAATTTGAGCAAAACCGCCGCTATCGCTGCTTGGGCGACTACGGTAAGCTTAGGGAGGTGTATCGCAGTGAGTTTGAATGAGGAAATGACAAGCGTTCGTAGGAGAAAGAGCGAGCAGTGCCGTTGCGGTCCGCTCTGCCTGTCTGGTAGCGGTGTAACCAAGGTCTTCGGCGTAGGCGACAAGAAGTGCGTGGCAGTAGATAATGTTTCCTTTCAGTTCCACGAGGGTGAATTTGTATCCATTGTTGGCGAGTCGGGCAGTGGAAAGACAACACTTTCCAAGATTCTGCTCGGGCTTACCTCCATTACCGACGGGACAATTTACTATCAGGGTCAGCCCCGGGACATCTCAACAGGCATCAAGCGGCACAAGTACTGGAAAGGCATTCAGGCTATCTTCCAGGATCCGTTTTCCTCCTTTAATGTTTTTAATAAGATTGATACAGTCCTGCTGGACTGCATAAACATGCGTGGCGGCAAGAAGCTCCCGAAGGAGGAAAAGGTACGGATGATGACCGAGGCTTGCAGCTTTGTCAACCTCAAGTTTGCCGAGCTCACCAACAAGTACCCCTTTGAGCTGTCGGGTGGTCAGATGCAGCGCCTAATGATTGCCCGAATCTTCCTGCTCAAGCCCAAAATACTGCTAGCCGACGAGCCCACCAGCATGATTGACGCCTGCTCCCGCGCAACGATCCTCGATATGCTGATGCAGCTGCGTGATGAGGTTAACATGACCATCATCTTTATCACCCACGACATCGGGCTTGCCTACTACATTTCCGATACCGTTTACATCATGGAGCATGGTAAGTTTGTCGAGTTTGGGTGTGCCGATGATGTTATCCTCAATCCGCAGGCAGCCTACACCAAGCGGCTAATCAGCGATGTGCCCAAGATATACGAGGAATGGGATCTGTCCACCGTGGGTAAGTCGTAACAATAACTTAATGAGGTGCAGTTATGGATATTAAGAATTTGGTTGCCCAAATGACACTGGAAGAAAAAGCGGGACTATGCTCGGGACTCGATTTTTGGCATACCAAGCCTGTTGAGCGGTTGGGCATACCATCGGTAATGGTGAGTGATGGTCCCCACGGACTGCGCAAGCAGGATGATAAGGCTGACCATTTGGGACAGAACGACAGCATAAAGGCTGTCTGCTTCCCTACAGGCTGTGCCACTGCATCCTCCTTTGACCGAAAGCTTTTTGCCACGCTTGGGGAGGCGCTGGGTGACGAGTGTCAGGCAGAGGACGTCAGCGTCCTGCTTGGACCTGCTATCAACATCAAGCGCTCACCGCTGTGCGGGCGCAACTTCGAGTATCTGTCCGAGGACCCTTACCTTGCGGGTGAGTCGTCGGCGGCCTACACCAACGCCATTCAGGCAAAGGGTGTTGGGGTTAGCGTTAAACACTATGCTGCCAACAATCAGGAGCATCGTCGCATGTCCTCCAGCTCCGAGATTGACGAACGCACCCTGCGCGAGATTTATCTTGCGCCATTTGAAACCACCGTACGCAAGGCAAAGCCATGGACGGTTATGTGCTCCTACAACCGCATTAACGGCACATTTTCTGCCGAAAACCGTTGGCTGCTTACCGATGTACTGCGTGACGAATGGGGCTTTGACGGCTATGTTATGACCGACTGGGGTGCGGTGGTAGACAGGGTAACGGGCATTGAGGCTGGGCTTGACCTAGAGATGCCGGCGTCGGGCGGGGTCAATGACCGCAAGATTGTTGCCGCTGTCAAGGCGGGTAAGCTGGATGAAGGGCTGCTTGACCTTGCATGTGAGCGGATACTTACCGTTAACAACCGCTACCTTGCGGGCCGAACAGGCAAAACCGACTGGGACAGGGACGCGCACGATGCATTGTCCTCGTCCCTCGCCGAACAATGTATGGTATTGCTGCGCAACGAAGATAATATTCTGCCGCTAAACAAGGGAGATACGGTTACTTTTATCGGTGAATTTGCTACAGCTCCACGCTTCCAGGGCGGAGGCAGCTCGCACATCAACAGCCACAGGGTGACAAGCGCACTTGCCGCTGTCGAGCAATCGGGCATTGCAAATGTTACCTATGTCCGTGGCTATGATTTGGTTGCCGACAGCACCAGCGATGCTTTGCTGCATGAGGCAGCCACTGCCGCAGGGAGTGCCAAGGTAGCTGTGGTATTTGTAGGCTTGCCCGACGTATACGAGTCGGAGGGCTATGACCGCACACACCTTCGTTTGCCCGACAGTCAGGTAGCTGTTATCGAGGCTGTAACCGCCGTCAACCCTAATACCGTGGTTGTGCTACACAACGGCTCGCCTGTCGAGATGCCGTGGCTTGGCAAAGTCAAGGGCGTGCTCGAGGCTTATCTGGGCGGTCAGGCGGTTGGCAGAGCGGTTGTCCGCATCCTGTACGGAGACGCCAACCCCAGCGGCAGGCTTGCCGAGACTTTCCCGCTAAAGCTTGCTGACAATCCGTCCTATCTGTTCTTTGGCGGTGAAAAGGACAGGGTGGAGTACCGCGAGGGCGTTTTTGTGGGCTACCGCTACTATGACAAAAAGCAGATGGAGGTGCTGTTCCCGTTTGGCTATGGTCTTAGCTATACTACCTTTGACTATAGTAACCTGTGCCTAAGCGCCGATGTCATAGACGACACACAGACTGTAACGGTCAGCGTGGATGTGACCAACACAGGCAGCCGCTCCGGTAGGGAGGTGGTGCAGCTTTATGTTGCCGACCTTGAGAGCACCACTATTCGCCCTGTACGTGAGCTCAAGGGCTTTGACAAGGTGGAGCTTGCGGCGGGAGAAACCAAGACGGTTACCTTTACCCTCAACAAGCGCTCCTTTGCTTACTACGAGACAGCAATACATGACTGGTATGTCGAGAGTGGCGACTTTGCACTGCAAATTGGACGCTCCAGCCGTGACATAGTACTGGAAAAGGTAATATATGTAAACTCTACCGTGGAACTGCCTGTACATTTTGATACCAATTCCATTTTTGCGGATTTGATGGCAAGTCCAAAGGGTCGTGCTGTGCTTGACGGACCCGCCAAGCAGATTATCAATGCAATTGCACCGACACCCGAGGACGACAGTGCAAGCGACGTTGCCAGGGCGGCAATCTCACCCGAGATGATGGAGGCAATGCTGCGCTACATGCCACTACGCGCTCTGTTAAGTTTTGGCGGGGGGGCTATAACCGATGAAATATTGCAGCAGATGCTGGACGCCATTAACAGATAGCTGCAGGCAACAATTACACCGTTCCAACGATGACAATCATACTATAAAGTAGAGGTAACCGTATGAGTAAATTTCCAAAGAATTTTGTGTGGGGCGTTGCCTGTGCTTCCTACCAGTGCGAGGGTGGATGGGACGCCGACGGGAAAGGTCCAAACATATGGGATGATTTTGCGCACGCCGAGGGCAAGGTGAAAAACGGCGATAACGGTGACATTGCCTGTGACTGCTACCACCGTTATGCCGAGGACGTTGTTCTGATGAAGGAGCTGGGGTTGCAGGCCTATCGCTTTTCAATCAGCTGGTCACGCGTCATACCCAATGGGGTGGGCGAGGTCAACGAATTGGGGCTTGCCTACTACGACAGGCTGATTGATGAGCTGCTGCAAAACGGCATTGAGCCGTGGGTAACATTGTATCACTGGGACCTGCCCAGCGCACTGCAACGCAAAGGCGGATGGCTTAACCGTGAAACGGTGGACGCGTTTGCACGTTTTGCCACAGTCATTGCCAAACGCTTTGATGGCCGAGTTAAGCATTACATGACCATCAACGAGCCGCAATGTGTTGTTTCACTGGGGCTTGGCAGCGGTATACATGCACCCGGCCTGCAACTTACCAAAACTGAGCAGGCATTGGCAATGCACCATCTGGTGCTGGCACACGGTGTGGCACAAACCGCACTTAAGCAAAACAGCAGCGGGGACATCATGGTCGGTGTTTCCCCATGTGGCAGGTTGTGCTATCCGATTAAAGATACTCCAAAGGGGCGAGAGGCTGCCTACAACGAAACCTTTAACCTTGATACCGAGGATTGGGCATTTACCTTTAACATTTTTATGGATGGTATAATGCTTAACGGTTACGATGACAGCGCACCCAAGTTCTTACGTGACTTCGCCGCCACAATACCTGCAAGTGACTGGGAACTTGTGCAAAAGCCCGATTTCATGGGGGTAAACGTCTACAACGGTTCGTGGGTGGATGACAATGGCAACTGGATCAAACGGCACGAGGGTTTCCCTGTAACCGCCAACAAGTGGCCTGTCACCCCCGAGGTCATGCGCTACGGCATGATAAACCTGCACAAGCGGTACGGCTTGCCCATCTGCATTACCGAGAATGGGCTTTCTAGCAATGACCGTGTTTATCTGGACGGCAAGGTACATGACATGGACCGCATTGATTTCCTGCACCGATACCTGCTGGAGCTTGCAGGGGCAATCGAGGAGGGTGTTCCTGTAATCGGTTACCTGCAATGGAGCTTCCTTGACAACTTTGAGTGGGCGGAGGGATACAGCGAGCGTTTTGGCATTGTCTATGTAGACTATCCAACGCAGAAGCGCATCCCCAAGGAATCTGCATATTGGTATGCCAATGTCATTGCACAAAATGGCAGCAACCTATAACATCTATCATCTACTTTTTTCATTCTTTTGGGCAAGGAAATTCTTCCAACCATTACCATTATGGAGGACTTGCCAACCAAGGCGTCTGGACGGGTGAAGCAGATGATACATGAGCGAAGGAATATGCTAGGATGTTTTTGTAAGCAAATCTTAGCTGGTTTGTATAGGGCACGCAAAAAAACACCCTTTGGGGTGTTTTTTTGCTTTTGAAGATATTGTACCTGCGGACAGTCTATTCTCTGGCAGGGTGTGATGTTTCCATAATTTTTGTATATTAGCCGTTTTGTATGCCTATCACAAGTTGACAAACCTGTTTTTAACGAAAGTAAAACACATCTATCGGCGATATCTCCAAGGCGAGGGCCTCAGGGGTATCGCTGTTTTTTTTTCCGGCAAAGCATAGCATCCCCTACAGACTAAAAAAGCAATGGACACATCCTCAATCTTCCTAGTAGCTTAATATCACGGGTTGGTAAGGAGTTATAACACTGATCGAAATGACCATAGGCAGTGCTATGAATTACTTACATAATCACAATATTCAGAGGTTGCAGTGCGCATGATAAGGCGATTTTCTACCCAGTTCTCTTGGTAGTAGGTATTGTTTTCAAAGGTATCAGATATTTTGTTCATCTTATTCCACATGGCAGCTTTCAGCTTAGCTTGAATGGTGGCATATTCAGGATTACCCGCCAGGTTATTCATCTGAAATGGATCAGCAAGATTATCAAAAAGCAGTTCCTGGCCATCGGACTTAAATATAGCGTATGTATACTGCTTGGTGCGATATGCACGCCACTCATTGCCGTCCCCAAAGGTTGCAGTTGGACCTGTACACATCATCAGTGCACCCTCATTGTTGTCCGCTTCACCGGTAACACATCGGCTATAGTCGCTCCCCTCCACTGTCTCGGGAATGGGTAATTCCATCATAGAGAGTAGGGTGGGCATAATATCTACAGTATTGAACACAACATCGCGTTTCACACCCTGTTCCAAAGCCCCTTGGCGACGGATAAGGAAGGGAACACGGATAGCCTCTTCATAAAAGATGTTTTTAGCACGACGCCCATGAGCGCCAAACAGTTCTCCATGGTCTGAGGTAAAAACGACAATTGTATTTTCATCTAAGCCAAGAGTTTTTATATGATCCATAATCCGGCCAATATTATCATCAAGGTTGGCTGTCATTGCATAATAGCACCGCATCCAATTCGACAGTTCCGAGCGCTCCTGCTCACTAAGCTGTGCCCAAGCATCAGCATGTGGATCATTTTCAGGCAGATAATTTGGGGGCAATGGAAAGTCCACATCCTTAAACCGCTCAAAGTATTCGCCTGGAACATTTTGAGGAATCCACGGATCATGAGGGGTGCCTAGTGACAGGAACAGAGCAAAGGGTTTGTCCCCTTTGGATAGGTTGTTTAACTGTTCCATGGCCATATCTGTTTGGGTATCCGGCTCATATTTATCACAATAAATCTTCTCAGGACTGTCCAGATGATAATATGCCGTGGCACCATAATAGTCGTGATGAAAATTATAAGCGGCAAAGTACCCATCAAATCCCAAGCGATCAGGGCCTTTTGGTATGTAAGAGTTTTTGGGATCAAGGTGGTTTCCCAGCTCGGCTGCATACATATGCCACTTGCCAATATAGGAAGTTTCGTAGCCATTTTCATTGAGTACATGAGCAAAGCTACGATGGTTGGGGTTCAGTCGAATTTCATTAATAACCATACCGGTACTGGTGGTGTATTTGCCTGTGAATAGCGAAGCTCGGTAGGGTGCACATACAGGATGTCCGGATACCGCGTTACACATATCGATGCTTTGGGAAGCTAGACGATCAATATTGGGCGTGCACGCCTTGCGGTCACCATTGTAGCCAACACTGCTGTATCGCAGTTGGTCGGCAAAGATGTAAATGAGGTTGGGTTGCTTGTTCATCATAATTTCACCTATTTCATATTTTTATTAATACTTCTATATTGACTTGGACAGAGAGAAACAATGGATTTAAAGTTTCTATTGAAAGAAGAAAAATCCACAAATCCTGACTGCCTAGCAACTTCCTGTATATTGTAATCCGTTTTTTGAAGCAGTTTCTTGGCTTTTTCAATCCGTATTGAATTAAGATATTTGGATGGTAGAATATTATATTTACGTTTGAACTGTTGACTTAAGTTGTTTACAGAAATTCCAAACTTTTCTGCCACAGTTCCAATAAAGAAATCAGGATCATCATAATGTGCGTTGATGTATTGCATAATTAAGGTTAATCTACTGTCCGGATCCTCCGAGCCAATTGCACCGTCCAAACCATTTGTTATGTCCAAGCATACCTCCCCCAGCAATTCTACAATGTCAATTTTACAGTTGATTTTTTCAAGCCTGTTAAGGTATCTTCTAATGTCACGAGTTCTGTTTAAATCCTCTGGGTTTACCGTTTTAATAATGGTATTAATAAGCGCATATGCAATTGTTTTTGAAAAGGAAAAATCGCATAGGTCATTAGAAATTTGCTGAGTAATGGCTTGAAGTAGCATTTTAATTGCCTGATGATCATTGTGAACAAGAGCCACTAATAGGCTGTTGAGCTCATTTTGAGGATAATAGGTTTTACGTTCCTCCAACTGTGCAGCGGTGTAAAAGTGCTGTGCACCATTGCTTACATCACGGTATACTAGCATTGAAACAGCCTTGCTATAGGACTGATTTATGCTGTTTATGCTATTATATACGGGGCCAATATAGGCCTCTGCCTCCAGTGCACAGCTATTTATCTGCACAAGAATGCATTTGCAAGCATTTTCTAACACTGCGCGTGTCAGTCTGTTGCCGCCCACCAAGGCCACAATACGACGGTTAATATCATAGCAAAGATACACTTCCAATGCATCTATGCGAATTCTCTGAGTCACATCGAAATATTCCTGCCGCGTCATCTCCCTGTTACACTGAAAAATAATAGTGGTATATTCATTTTGATTTAACTGCACACCATAATCACACAAGCTCTTACAGATATCCTCGATATTGACATAGTGTTCTTCCAGTAGTTTGGAAAGCAACAGCTCCTTGGTATGTAGCTTCTCGTTAGCAATACATTGATCCAACTGCTTATTTTTAGAAAACAGCAGTTCCAGTGAGTGAATAGATTCGGGGATTTCCCCTTCTGTGGTTGTGGTATCGTCTTTCATGCCGATTTTTATCAATGCCTGATTAAGCAGCTTAAGTGGCTTGTAGCTCCTATAGCTGAAGAAACTGATTAGTAATAATGAGGCGAGCATTGTAACAATTTCTAAAAATAGCATCTGCATGCGCAGATCATAAAACTGCTTAAAGGTTATTTGCTCATCAATGAATGCAATAATGGAAACACGCCCCGAACGAGCCGTAAAGTATTTATAATTTGGTTGCTCAGCAACCTCGTCACCGCTATATGTAAATGGAAAGATATCCTGCTCAGTTGCAGCTGCCAGCTGATCATCATAATAGATTGCGTAGGAAGAGTGGGTTACATTCGCAATAAGGCGATCTTTGCGTACCTTGAAAATCAAAGTACCGGCAGGATAGGGAGAGCTATATGGATAGTTGCAGGAAAAATAAACAAAGCGACTGTCCTGATGGACCATATTCAAGTTGCTAGTTTGAGAATGCGCTAAGGCCGCATTATAAATGGTTTCCAGGGGTACCCCATACAGATCGGAATAACTTTTCATCTGGTAACTACCGGTTGAGGTATAGATCATGAGATCTGAATTTAATAGTAATACATCATCTATAGTCTCATTCAATGACAGAGAGTATCGCAGCATATCTATAACCCGAATACGGCTTGATATGCTATCTTTTAAGTTGTAGGACAAGATATCCCGATTATTGCCAAATTGAATAGCCATATCCTTAAGTTGATTAAGAGAATATTCAATTTGCATAGCTGCATTTTCATAATTTTTTTGCTCTGAGAGATAGATGATTTCCTGTACCTGACGAATAAGAAATGTATAGAAAAAGAATGTAAGGGTTATAAGGGGCAACAACAAAACAGTAAGGTAGGTCATGAATTTTTTTTGAAAAGCTTTGGGGATTACATACTTTTTCATTAATATCGCCTCCCCGCTCTTGTTTCTAGTGCATTTGAAATAATCAAATAGTTATGAGGATGCTTGCTACATTGCGAATAGTAAGCAAACCAAACTCTTCATCATATTACACAAAAAACAAAATACTGTCAAGATTTTTATGTGTTTTATATCAATTAATGAAAAAATACAACAAGTGAAATTTTGCTTAGTGTAAAAAATGAATTTTTGAGACAGTATGTATTATCGCTACTTGATTAAGCAAGATTTATGAAATATTATTTAAATATCGAAAAACACTATTGAAAATTTAGGAGGTTTGCATGTGAAACTAAGGACTGCTTTGAAAAAAGATTGGCCACTATATCTAATGCTTATTCCAGGTGTTGTCTATGTTTTTGTCTTCCACTACGTGCCCATGTATGGGGTCACCATAGCTTTTAAGGACTTCATGGCCAGCAAAGGTATCATGGGAAGTCCTTGGGTAGGGCTGGAACATTTTGAACGAGTGTTTAATTCACCCAACTTTATCCCTATACTTTGGAACACGCTAATCCTTAGTATATATCAGCTGATAGTTACATTTCCCATTCCTATCATACTTGCACTCATGATTAATGCAACAAGCAATAAAAAAATAGGTACTCTTGTGCAAAACATTACCTATGCGCCTTATTTTATTTCTGTAGTTGTGTTAATCGGTATGATGATGATTGTCTTTTCTCCCCGTGGTGTCTTTAATGTTATCCTTGAGAGACTTGGCGGCACCCCACAATTATTTATGGGGGAAGGTCAATATTTTAGGCATATGTTTGTATGGTCAAATGTTTGGCAAACCACAGGATGGGGTTCTATCATTTATTTGGCAGCACTATCTGGCGTAAGCCCCGAGCTGCACGAGGCTGCACGGATAGATGGAGCCAGCAAGCTTCAGCGTATTATCCACATCGATCTGCCACATATCCTGCCTACAGCCATTATTGTTCTGACCCTCAATGCGGGTAAGGTAATGAGCCTTGGTTTTGAAAAGGCATATTTGATGCAAACACCGCTTAATATTGAAGTTTCAGAGATATTGTCCACATATGTATATCGCAAAGGCTTGCTGGATATTGACTACAGCTATTCTGCAGCCATTGGATTGTTCAATAATGTAATCAATTTAATACTTCTAGTTCTTGTAAATAAGGCCTCTAAAAAAATTACTAAGACGAGTATATGGTGAGGAGGTTTTAAAATGAAAAAATACACAAATAAAATAAAATCAACCAAACAAGATTTAATTTTTGATATCTGCAACTATCTTTTCCTATTTATAATTACAGTTATAGTCATGTATCCCCTGTATTTTGTTCTGATTGCCTCGATTAGTGAGCCTGATGCTGTCAATGGTGGTCGAGTAATCTTTGCACCTATTGGGTTTTCATTGGAGGGGTACAAAAAAATCTTTGAGGATGCCCGCATTTGGATTGGTTATCGTAATACCATTTTTTATACGATATGTGGTACAACATTAAATGTAGTTCTTACCCTAATAACCGCCTACCCCTTATCCTGCTCACACCTGCGTGGGAAGAAGGTTATTATGAGCTTTTTTCTGTTTACAATGTTTTTCAATGGTGGACTTATCCCAACCTATCTGCTAGTTAACAATCTTGGACTATACGACACCCCTTATGTGCTTATCCTATTGGGCGCCATTAGTATCTACAATATGATTATAGCTAAGTCTTTCTTTGAAAACACCATCTCACCCGACTTGAAGGAAGCCGCCGAGATTGACGGATGCGGTAGTTTTCGTTTTTTTATGAGTATAGCACTTCCGCTTTCCAAAGCACTCATTGGTGTACTGGTGGTCTATTATGCTGTAGGACATTGGAACCAATATTTTAATGCGTTGATTTATGTATCAAAGGCAGAGTTACGTCCATTACAGATGGTGCTACGTGAAATACTTATTCAAAACTCCAGTGTACAGATGATTGTTGACGAAACCATGATGGAAGAACTACTTCGCAGGGAGCGCTACGCAGAGCTTATTAAATATGGAGTAATTGTGGTTGCTTCGCTTCCCATGCTTTGTGTCTATCCTTTCGTACAACGCTATTTTGCCAAGGGTGTTATGTTAGGCTCGGTAAAAGGCTAAGATGCCGTTCCATAATACGTACTAAAAGGAAAGTAATTATTTTTGACCTGCCACAAAAACAATTTAAAAGGAGAAAGAAATGAAAAAGCTGTTATCTGGTTTTCTAGCATCGACCATGGTTCTTTCTGCGGTAATGAGCGGATGTTCAAAGTCAGCTGTGCCCTCGCCCGGCCCACAACCTAGTGATAGCGGAACAGCTATATCCGAAAAAGCCACCACCGAGCCGGGAACATTCCCCATCTCAGCAGAACCAATTACCATTCGCATC
>JAVXNK010000002.1:0-26536 GCA_036645835.1 Angelakisella sp.
GCCGAAGATAGTTGGCGGGTAACTGCCTGTGAAAATAGGTCTTCGCCGGCACAAAAGCTGTTAAAGAAGTTTGACAGCTTATATATTCCTCAATAGCTCAGTCGGTAGAGCATGCGGCTGTTAACCGCAGGGTCGTTGGTTCGAGTCCAACTTGGGGAGCCAAATTAGACTGTGCCGCTGGGACTTCTCGGCGGCACAATCTAGAAAAAATAAGGACCAGACAAGAGTGCATTTGGGCCTTTAGCTCAGTTGGTTAGAGCAACCGGCTCATAACCGGTCGGTCCGGGGTTCGAGTCCCTGAAGGCCCACCAAAAAGTCTTGTGGTTTCGGAAATCTGCAACTATTGGCGAGATGTAGGGGTATAGCTCAGTTGGTAGAGCAGCGGTCTCCAAAACCGCGTGCCGAGGGTTCAAGTCCTTCTGCCCCTGCCACATACGCTGCTATGGCTCAGTCGGCAGAGCACGTCCTTGGTAAGGACGAGGTCACGCGTTCGAATCGCGTTAGCAGCTCCATTAAAACGCCGTAGAATGGCTTCAACAGCTAATCTACGGTGTTTTTCTTTGTTCGTCATTTTGACGAGATTTATTGAAATTTGTTGCATTTTAACTGCATTGTGGGACAAAAGAGGGACAAAACAAAGTGAATTATAAGCCCTTTTGGGCTTCCTTTATGATATAGTCGATGTCAATATACTCATCGTATTTATTGACAGAGGTAGAGTAGTTGGCATGCCCTACCAGCTTGGTTAGTATTTCAGGCTTTACCCCAGCCTTAATGTTTTCTGCAATAAAGGTGTGTCGGCTGCGGTAGGGGACCAGAAGGCTATCTCCTTTTTCGTTACGATAGTCAAACTTGAGCCTGTCCAGCAATGGGTAAAAATATTTTTTGATATAGGACGAACGGTTGAGTCTTTGACCGTTATCATCTAGGATGAGATATGGACTGTCACCGGTATTATAGAATCCGGTAATATACTCGATGATCTCAGAGCGAATAGGTATAATACGATCTTTCCCAGCTTCACTCTTAGACCCGCCGACCATATAATTCCTATCAGGTGATAGATGCACGTTTTCTTTACGCATCTTAAATAGCTCATTCTCACGAACACCGGAATAAATCAAGCACAGTAGTATCTGGACGTCGCGGTGCTGATCATTGTAAAGTAAGGTGAGTATTTCGTCATAGGTAAAGTTTCTTCGCTTGGCTCTGGCTCCTTGTTCCGGAAGCTTGAGTGTGTTTGCATAGTTCTGATCAATGACCTGCATAAGGATGGCATGTTGGCACAGTACGCTAATAAGACTCCTAACCTTTTCACAGCTATCACGACCAAGACCTTCTGCTTTTATGCCATCAATAACCTTCTGGTAATCAAGACCGTTAAGGTCTCGCACCTTGCGGTCGGACAGGATGGATAGCCGCTTCACAGTGTCTTTTACATTTTTCCCCGCATCAGTCCTCCGGCCAGATGTAGATTTTTCCCAAGCAGCATTATAGTTGTTCTTGGCATCCTTAGACAGCTTGGTATAGCTTTCTGTTTCTTGATACATAGTCCAGAGCTCACCCAGATTAATATTTTTCATATCAGTGATTTTCTTGTCCTGATATTGAATAAGGAAGCAGCTGGCCTCATATTCTGTCCGGAAGGTGCCTAGGCACACACCATTCTTTCTTGCCTCGAATGGATAGGCACGATTTCCAGATAGTTTATGAACAGACCCGCTCCCTTTTGGACGATACTTACGTGTCCTTGGAGCAGGCTTTGTTGCCTTTCCACACAGAGGGCAAAAGGCATATTCATCTTTAATTAGCGCCTTGCAGCCCCTACAGAACATTTACTATCACCTTCCTGTAAACATCGCCCCCAGTGATTTAACACCGGGGGCGTTTTATTTTTTTAAACCTTGAATTTATGGCCACACTTTAGGCAAGTCACCTCTATATTATTTTTGCCGATATTTCCTGCCAGCAGTCCAATTGGGCCAGCTACCGCAGCTCCAATAAGAGCCTTTCCACCACCAAACCCCTTTTTATTTGCAGTAAGTGAGATAGAGTGGCATCAATAAGATTGCTTTTGAGTGATATGCTTTTATCTTTCCCCCATCCCCAGCTGAAATTCCCCATTCCAAAAGATGTATTTGCCGGAAAACTACCACTTAGGCACTTAAACATACGACCCCTCCTAAATTTTATATATTTAAGAAAATATAACGTATTTCGTGTTAAATATAACAAAATCGAGCTTAATCAGCTAAAAACCGATATTATATAATGGGAGCTTATGTTTCATAAACCACTACCCAAACCAGGACACCATTCCTAAAAATAGGAAAGGTTATTTTTTGCTTATAGGTTTGTGCTGATTTATGGCAGCAGTCACCCCCATCAGATCATTGACTGTACATATTGCATCTGAAATGAGTGCGGCACTGTTGGAAGCAGTGCTGTAACCGGTAGCAAATTCACATTCTCTATTAAGAGTATCAAGTACCGCCTTTTGACCGCGTAGGTCAAGGGAGCGGTACTTCTTTATAATGTCCATCTCAATGTCTGTGACCTGATGGTTTTCTGCGGATGGTGGACTAACTTCTGCTACCACATCCGTCCAACCCATCAAATAAGCGGGAGAACAGTTAAGGATATTAGCAAGTCCTACGATAGTTTCATGTTTTATATTTTTTATCTCTCCACTTTCATATCGTTGCACAGTAGCTTCCTTTACCCCCAGCTCGTTGGCAACCTCTAATAGTGTTAATCCGCAGTATATCCGACGCTCTTTTATGCGATCTTGTATCGTTGGCATTGATAACACCACCTTTCACTTCTTATAAGAATAATAACACTAACTTTCCCATTGTGCAATACTTTTCATGCAAAAAGTTAAAAAACTTACGCAAAACGTATTGACAACAGGAAAAATGTGGTGTATTCTGAACTTACGTAACAGGTAAGTAGAAAGGAGGTGTTTGCATGCAGGAGGTCTTTATGACTGATAGTATAGCCTTAAAGCAAATCATGATAGAGTGTGGCTATAGCAAGGTGAACAAACTTGCAAGAGACTCTGGTGTTGATAGAAATACACTGGCTCTGGTGCTAAATGGCACATTACAACCATCTTCCAATGTCATGATGAAGTTGGTTGCTACTTTGGATATCAATCCAGAAAGAGCAGGGCGTATTTTTTTTGCTAGGCACTTACGCACTGCGTAAGATTGACAAAAGTGGAAGGAGGTGACTGGCATGCCTATCGCAGTGCTACGCACTATGACATTTACACAGTTAATGGACGAGCTTCGGGAAAGAGGGATGTCCGTAAGCTATGAAAAGCTAAAAGCCATGATAGAGGCAGGTCTACTTCCATTTGCCCATGTGCTCACCATGAAAAACGATGAATACATAATCTGGCGCAAAGGTTTTGAGGAGTGGGTAACGGAACACGCTGTCATGGAAGAACCAATTTAAGTACATATAAGGCAAGAATGCAAACAACTTTACTAAAAAAGCGGATAAAACAAAAACCGCCCAACGGCGGGAGGGAAGAGGTGAAAAAGATGACAAATAAGGAGATAAGAGAGTTGCTCGGAAAGCAGTTGGAGCTCCTTTCCGAGCGTGCACAAAAGGCTGATAGTGATATGGAGTTGGCAATGATTACTTCCGAAATACGTAAGCTGGCTGAGTTACTCCTCGGTTGCGCCGCATAGTGTTTCGGCAAGAGTTAATAAAAATTGCCCCACGGTCTTAGCGCTTTCGTCGTTAATATCAATTTTGGTATTTGGATTTTCACACAATATTTTGGTCAGTTCGCCGGCATGTCTAAGTGCAGCTTCTGAATTCATCTTCATAGCAAATTCACCTCCTTTCTACTAAATTTTACCACATGTGACGGAGGTGCACAAGGACAACCCTGTGGTAAAAGCCATAAAAAGAAAAACCACCCCGGGAGTAGGGCGGTGGGAGGGAGGAAATACACATGGTATGGATTACGCTATGGCTAATTTTAATTGTATTTAGCGGCTGCTCGCTGGCTATTGCACTCAATCGGTTAACAGAGCTTACAATCCGAAAAAGGCGGGAGGGAGGAGGTAAAAATGCCATTTTCATTAAATAAAGCGAAACTAGCAATTTACAGCTTACCAAAAAATGAGCTTGTAGAGATTTATTATAAGCTAAATAGCTGGCAGTGGGATGAACGCTTAGGCGAAAAGCCAGACGGATGGGAGATGCTCCCTATGTATAATTGCAAGCTCATTCACAAAATTATGAAGCGTAGGACACGAAGCGACTATATAACACCACTTTTTAAGGCGGTTAGTTATATAGCCAAAGCCGAAATAGAAGCAGCGGAAATTGAGCTACATACTAACGCGCAAAAACAATTTTTAAAGACTTCTAGAGAAAAAACGACTTAACAAAAGCGGCAACAGCAATAGCAGTAGTTAGCCAGCCCCTTAAATCTCCTATCATAACAGCACGTCTATTTTCAAGAAAAGCTTTAGCTTTAGGAGTTGCGTAATATCTGGTGTTTGCATCACAGGTCCATGGGGCATCGCCATAAATAAAATATTTGCCTTGCATATCCTGGGGAACGAGGTACATTTCGTTAGAAAGATTAATTAAAAATAATGACGTGCCATCGTCACCAAACTTTTTTAACAACTTCCTCTCTGTCACTCCAGCATGGCAATTTATGTAACCAATCAATCTAATTGTAGATTTATCTAAATCAATCAATGTCTTCATCTCCTTTCCCCAAATTCTACCACAAGAGACGAGGGCATACAAGGACAATAAAAACAACTTGGGAAAAGGAGGGACAAGCCTATGCCTATCATCACCACCAACTACTTAAACCCAACCAACCCCGATGTAAAACAGGCATACCGTGATTATCAACGTGCCCACCATTTCGACCCATGGGCGCCCATGTCGCCCGAGCATCTACAGGCTTTCGAATTAGGCTTCTTGGCAGCCTTACCGAGTTACCAAGAAAAGCGGGAAAATCTGTATCCATTTTTCCTTAATATCAACGGATGCCTGGAGCTAAACGAAGCATTCCGAAAACACTTTACCGGCAATAGACCGCTTACAGATGCCGGACGAGATGAATTTGAGCGGCAGTTTGCCGCAAGAAAGGTAAGAAGCTATGGAAAACCTACATAAGACATCAATGCTACTGTTTCTACTCCTGTGCCGTAAATATGAAATAACCGCAACCACACAGCGATTTGAGGTATTCACTGAAAAGCTTGTAAACTACCTGCACTGCTGCCATACATACGACTGGGAACCCAGTATTCGCGGGATGGTGCTTTTCGACAAACAGATACACGCGGGTATCCGCAGGGGGTACGCCGATGCGGACAAGCTCTAAAAACCACAATAAAAAAACATCTGCCTACAGCCCTCAGAAAGCCAGCAGATGTTTTTAGAACAACGACACCACAGGTGCCTTATTAGTAATTTTAGTATACCACTTATTCCTTGAAAATGCAATAACGAATCGGCAAACAAAAGGGCTAGTTCATGCCCTTTATTGCCACTTGTTTAGCATTTAGGATATCGACAAAGCAGGGTATAGTGAAAGATACTTAGGCACCTCAAAAAAATAATCGTTCTCTCTCTTAAAGAAAGAAAAGAAAGAGGGGGTGCGGGGGATACCTCCCCCGCATAAGGGTAAACAGGAGGTGCAGCGTTACCAGTGAAATGTTACATGCGGAAAATAAAGAGTGGCAAGGTTGTAGAAATTCAGATGTACCAATCTATCCGAGCCCCGGGCATCCACACCCCACGCAGCAGCCATTCCAGAAAATCCACCGAAAAGCAGAAGCTTCTGAACGAGATCCACGCAAAGCAATGGCTGACCAGGTTAGTAAACGCCAACTTCTCCCCGGGGGACAGCTATATTACCCTAACTTACCGTGGAAAGGAACCCACGCTGGCGCAGGCCAAGAAAGAACTGGAACGGTATCTGCGCCGGCTGCGGGACCTTCGCAAGAAAAACGACCTACCCGCCCTAAAATACATAAGCGTTACTGAAATTACCGATTGCCGAGTAAACCACCACATTATTACCCAGCACATGAATGAAGCGGTACTAATGGACCTGTGGCAGAAGGATGGCAAGGGAAACCCCATAAAAGGACACGGCCGTATACCTATCGACCGCCTGGACTGGTCGTTCGATTATACTTTTCTCTCCCGATATGTGGGTAAGGAAAAAAAGATGGGGAAACGCTGGAGCCAATCAAAGAACCTTACCAAGCCAAAAGTGTCGGAGGCTAAGGAAATAGCCCGTAGCACCATACGCAAAAGCTACCGACCGCCTAAAGGCTACCGTATAGCGGAAGAGATATTCAACAGCAGCGACACCACCGGCGAATACAGGTATATCCGTTTGGTTCCTATAACGGACGAGCTTGATGACACCGGATGAAATAATTTATACAGGAGGACCACATGAAAAACCCAAGAACGGAAATTGAGATAGTGGAGGTGTTAGGATGAAACCTACATATATAAGTAAAGTATATACAGAGCGGCCGACTTATGCGGATTTTGACGCACCACATAAATTCGAGGCCATTAAAAGTATAGTTGCAAAAAGGCTAATTGAACATCCCAATGCGATTTGCTCTTATTCAGGCGGAAGTGACAGCGACATCATGCTGCACATGATAGAGACGGTGCGCAAAACATTTAATCTGTCACCCGTCCAATATTGTTTTTTTAACACCGGGCTTGAGATGAATGCGATAAAACGCCATGTTCGCGAAATGGAGCATCTGTATGGCATTACAATCACCGAGTACCGCCCTAGAAAGAATATCGTACAGGCCACAAGGGAGTATGGACAGCCGTTCGTTTCAAAAATCATGTCAGCTGGGATTGAGGGAATACAGAAAAAGAACATCCCATTATCAATTGCAGACGAATACGCACAAGCCAATGACAAGGTTGCAAAACGGGCAGAGTTAAAAGCACGGTACCCCGGGTGCGAAACAACAATCAACTTTCTGTGCTGCTGCAACTCCAAAGGAGAACCGAGGCCGGATATCCAGCTAGTCATAAATTCATCAAAATATATGCTGGACTTCATCAAAGAAAACCCAATTCCGTTTAAGGTCAGTAATAGGTGCTGCGATTACTGCAAGAAACAAGTGGCGCATAGCGTGCAAAAGTCATATGACATGGTAATTACGGGTGAACGCAGGGATGAGGGCGGCATGAGGTCTGTGCCACGAAAGGATAATACATCTATGTGCTTTTCCGAAACTGCTGACGGGAAGTATAGGCTAAGACCGTTGTACTATGTGTCGGACGCAGATAAACAGTGGTACAAAGACTATTACGGCCTCCGCTACTCGGACGCCTATGAGGTATATGGATTAGCCCGCACAGGCTGTTGTGGCTGCTCCATATCGGCGAAAGCAGTAGAGGATTTGGAAAGAATACGACCATTTGAGCCTAATTTGGTAAACGCTGCGTGGAATGTGTTTGGCGACAGCTACAGATACCGTCAACAATACAACGATTATAAGGCGCTTAGGCGAAGGAAAGAGACGGAAGACGAAAATCAAATGAGATTTGAGGATACAGTATGAAAAATCAAAGTAACCGCCAGTATTGGCAGCGACTTATAAAGCAGGCCAAAGGCGGGAAAGACCGTAGTCGGGCAAAAATACAGAAAAAGCGGGTGAAACGATGAGCTACAACGATTTTTTACATAGCAAGGTCATTATGGCACCCGACAGCGGCTTTGATGTTCAGCCTGACGAGGTACATCCGTCACTAAAGCCACATCAGTGTGATGCTGTTATCTGGGCTTGCAAGGGCGGGCGCAGGGCACTTTTTGAAAAGTTCGGGTTAGGCAAGACTATACAGGAGCTGGAGTATTGCCGATTGGTTATAAAGCATTGCGGAGGACAGGCCCTCATAGTGCTGCCGCTGGGCGTCAAGCAGGAGTTTGTACAGGATGCCGTGACCCTGCTTCAGATGGAAACGCCGGTATACATCCGAAACATGGAGGAGGCCAGGGCAACCACCGCGCCGATCCTGCTTACCAACTATGAGCGGGTGCGGGATGGAGATATAGACCCTACATACTTTACCGCATCCTGCCTCGATGAAGCCTCGGTGCTTCGCTCATTTGGAAGCAAAACGTACCAGACATTTATTAATAAGTTCAGGGGTGTGCAGTATAAGCTGGTAGCAACCGCTACCCCTGACCCCAACCGATACAAGGAACTTATCCATTATGCCGGATTTCTGGAAATTATGGACACTGGACAAGCCTTAACCCGCTTTTTCCAGCGGGACAGTACCAAGGCAAACAATTTAACGATATACCCTCACAAGGAAGAGGAGTTTTGGTTGTGGTGCTCGACATGGGCGCTTTTCCTCTCAAAGCCATCTGACTTAGGATATAGCGATGATGGGTACGACCTGCCGCCCATTGATGTGCGATACCACAAAATCAAGTCAGATAACAGCGAGGTAGAGGACCGAGACGGGCAAATGTTATTGGCCAGAGAAGCCAGCGCAGGATTAACCGAGGCGGCAAGGGAAAAGCGGGACAGCCTACAGGAGCGTGTCGCCAAGATGAAAGAGCTGGTAGATGCTTCACCTAATGAGCATTTCATCCTCTGGCATGACTTGGAGGATGAACGCCGGGCAATCAAGCAAGCCCTGCCGGAGGCGGTGGAAGTATTCGGGGCGTTGGATATGGACCTCAGGGAGCAGCGCATTATTGACTTTTCACAGGGGCGCACCAGACTACTAGCCACCAAAAAGGAGATATCAGGCAGCGGTTGCAATTTTCAGCGGCATTGTCATCGGGCTATCTTTGTGGGTGTAGATTACCAGTTTAACGACTTTATCCAAGCTATACACCGGATATACCGCTTCTTGCAAACGGAACAGGTGATTATAGACATCATCTACACTGAAAACGAAAGCGGGATACTGGCCGACCTACTGGAGAAGTGGAAGCGGCATGATGTACAGGCTGAGAAGATGAGCGAGATCCTGAGGAAGTATGGTATATCCACCGCTGCCATTGTACAGCAAATGAGCAGAAGTATAGGAGTTGAGAGAGTGGAAGTATCCGGACAGCATTTTAGAGCAATTCTTAACGACTGTGTGATAGAGACAGCGCAAATGGAGGAAAACAGCGTTGACCTTATCCACACATCAATCCCTTTCGGAAACCACTATGAGTATACCCCAAGCTATAACGACTTCGGCCACAATGAAGACACCGGCCGCTTTTTCAGACAGATGGATTATCTGTCACCAAACCTCCTGCGCATCCTTCGCCCAGGGCGCATCTTCGCCTGTCATGTAAAGGACCGTGTGCTATTCGGTTCTGCTACCGGAACAGGTATGCCGACTATCGAACCGTTCCACGCCCTGTGCATAGCCCACTATATGAAGCACGGCTTTCAGTACATGGGCATGATTACGGTAATCACCGACGTTGTGCGGGAAAATAACCAGACATACCGTCTC
This sequence comes from Angelakisella sp., assembly GCA_036645835.1. Lineage (GTDB taxonomy): Bacteria > Bacillota > Clostridia > Oscillospirales > Ruminococcaceae > Angelakisella. The sequence goes on from JAVXNK010000002.1 coordinate 9,508, forward strand.
GGATGGTCGGAGCAGTGCAAGGATGGAACCAAGATGGGCGTAGGCTGCCCCGAATATGTCCTACTGTTTCGAAAACTCCCCAGTGATACCACCAAAGCCTATGCCGATGTACGGGTGGAGAAAACCAAGGAAGAATATACTAGGGCACAGTGGCAGATAGATGCCCATGCATTCTGGCGTAGCAGTGGTGACAGGCTGCTTAATGTAACCCAGCTGATGGCCATGCCAATGGGTAAGCTACAGGCTGCGTTTCAGCGGTTCACCCGTAAGCATATTTACGACTATCATGCCCATGTGGATATGGCCAAGGAACTTGATGCCAGGGGAAAACTATCATCCACCTTTATGAGTATCGCCCCCGGTAGCTGGACGGACGAGGTGTGGGACGATATCAATCGGATGCTTACACTAAACACCAGCCAGAGCCAAAAGCGGCAGCATATGCATGTTTGCCCCCTGCAGTTAGACATTGTAGAACGGGTAATCAACCGTTATTCCAATCGTGGTGACACAGTATTTGACCCTTTCGCAGGTCTTTTTACAGTTCCGTACATGGCGGTTAAGCTGGGGCGCTTTGGATTAGGCACAGAGCTTAATCCGGACTACTTCCATGATGGAGTAGGATATCTGCAGAGTGCCGAGGCAGAGCAGGACGCCCCCACGTTATTTGACTTTATTCAAGCAGGATAGGAGGTATAAGGCATGTATGAAATTAGGATGATTTACTACGGGACATACCAGAACAGCATATTCCTACCTACAAAAAAGCAGGCAAAAAAATGTTTCTACACCCACTATAACCGCGGCGACTGCTGCCCTATGGTGGTACATAATGGGCAAACACTAAGCATTAAACAGGCTATGCGGCATTTTGGAAAACAGCAGATAGAAACCCTACAAGTTTTGAAAGGAGAAAAAGCGGGATGAACTATCCGTGCAAAACCTGTACAGAAGCGCGTTGTAGCGGCGCCTGCCTCCCTTGGTTTGATTGGTTCAGTGCCTGTTGGCGCAATATGCAAAAACATGCAGGGTGCCTACCACCACGTACCGAAGAACAGCATGAAGTAGTAGAAATTAGGACATGGCGGGAACTCCGCCGGAAAGGGTAACAGCTATGATACACCAGTTAAAATGTGAGCATGGGTATTTTGAGGATATCATCAGTGGAAAAAAGACGTTTGAAGTCCGCAATAACGACCGAGGTTTTAAAGTTGGAGACTTCCTTGGGATTAATGAAGTAGAGAAGCGGGACGAAAGTGAAACACTGCTGCCAAGTGGGAGATGCGTATTGGTAGAGGTGGCCTACATATTAGATAACTCGGCCTACTGCAAGCCAGGGCAGGTTATCATGGGCATAACACCATGCAGCATCGGAACGCAGAAGGGTAGGGATATGTTTATTTACCCCAATGACAGAAAAATACTGGTATATGAGGGGCGTAGAACGTGAGTGAAATTGAAAAGACGATTGAAAATCTGAATAACAAGGGTTGCTATATGTCGATTGATTATTCAGGCGGCAAGGACATGACAGCAGTAATTCTCATAGGCGAGCAGGCTGAACTTGCAATCATCGCCCTGCAAGAAAAAGCAGAGCGTGACAACCCAAAGCCGCTAACACTAGATGAACTGCGGTGGATGGATGGGGAAGCGGTATTCCTTGTAGATGCGGAGTCATTGGAATACGGCTGGCACGATGGGTGGTATTTGGTAGACACTGATTGTGAAACTGTATATACCAATTGCGCTACATTTGGATTTACACAAATTATTGGTCTTGCCTACCGCTACAAACCAAAGGAGGGCTGACAGATGGATAGAACGTGCATCCACCACCGCACCTGTGGTATGGAATATTGCCTGCCGGAGGTAAGGCGGGAGGGTATCATATGCCCGGAGTATGAGCAGAAAGAAAAACGGCGTAAAAAGCTAAGCAAAACAGAGCGTGAATACATATACGGCTTGTTTAACGGTCACTGTGCCTATTGCGGGTGTGAAATCGCTTACAAAGACATGCAGGTAGACCACATAGTGTCACTGAAACACAACGACGGAAAAGACGAACTGGAAAATATGCTTCCTGCCTGTAGGAGCTGCAACCACTACAAGAGCACCCTTACTGTGGAGCATTTACGAAAGTGCATAGAAGATATGCCACGGGTGTTAATGCGTGACAGCGTAACATTCAAAAATGCCGTGAGATATGGGCTTGTAGTACAAAACCCAAAGCCAGTGGTATTTTATTTTGAAAGGATGGATGCAACATAATGAAAGCGTACATAGCAGGAAAGATAACCGGTGACCCTAATTATAGGACGAAGTTTCAATCTGCTGCCGAACAATTAAAGGAGAAAGGGCTTATTATAGTTTCCCCAGCTACACTGACAGAGGGCATGAACGTGGCTGACTATATGCGAATTTGTTTTGCCATGATGGATAGCGTGGACATAGTAGCATTTTTGCCAGATTACACCGACAGCCGAGGAGCGTTGCTGGAACACGCGTGGTGTCAATACGTGGGCAAACAGACAATGTATCTTAGCAGGGAGGACACACCATGAGCAGATTGACAACAGATGATATATCCAAAATGCACGAGCTAGGCCCATCCACCGTGTCGCAGGATGATAATCAAGCAATTGAGCTATATAAAAAAATGTGGTGTGCGCAATGCACCATTTGCACCGCCAAAGAAAACCTATGCTATAAATGTACCAAGTACCCAGCGAAGGAAATGCTTCTGAAAGTTGCACGTAAGGTTGTTAAGGACAACTTCTCCTTTGAAGATTACCGACTATTTGAAATACCTATATGGGATAAGAATGGTTGGATATTGTGTTTTGCAACCAATTGGGAGTATGACAGTAATCGCCATGCAGTACGTAACGAAGCAAAAAAAACCATGTGTATAGATTTTTACTGTCGTTGCAATAGCTCCGAAGCAGTCCCGCAAAAGCTTGTAGGATGCACACAATATGATGCAGACACTTGCCAAGAGGCTGTTTACGATGCAGATGATATGTAGAAAAATGATAGGAGGACACACCATGAGCAGATTGACAAAACTCGTTGACGGCAGTTGGATTGAAAACCATGATAACGACCAACGTAGAGGATGGAAAAACGGAAATAATGCCTGCATGACAAAGCTTGCAGAATATGAAAATATCATCGACGACCCCGCCGCACTCTCCGCTGACCTTGCAGAACTAGCACACTACAGGGAGTTAAAGGCGGCAGGGCGGTTGGTGGAGCTGCCGTGTAAGGTTGGGGATACGATTTATAAGACTTCTTATGATTGTACGAAGGGCATTAGATATAATCCATATAACGAAAACGGTTGTTCAACAGTGGAAATATGTTTGAAATGCGATGTTTACCCTTGTGACCTCCACAAAGCCGTAATACCCGTTATAGTAGGAAGTGAAGATTGGATATGGAAAAATAAACACGCTTTCGGCAAAACCGTATTCCTTACCCATGAAGCCGCAAAACAGGCATTGGAGGAGAAATGAAAATAAACATATTGGGAACCGATTATACCGTAAGTCGCAAAAGGTATGAACAGGATGAATATTTCAAAGATAATAATGCTATGGGGTACTGCGATGAAGCCTTAAAGACAATTGTTGTTTGTGATTTGCAAACCTGCCCGGGAGAAGATTGCGGAAATTCGGAGGCGTTAAAAATCATAGAAAAAGAGACTTTGCGACATGAGATAATTCATGCCTTCTTGCATGAAAGTGGGTTGCAATCCGCAGCCACATACAAAGGCAGTTGGGCAAAAAACGAAGAAATGATTGATTGGATAGCCATACAATTTCCTAAGATGCAAAAAACATTTGAGCAGGCACTGGAAAGGAGTAGCGTATGAACCAGAAACAAGCCAAACGCATAAGAGCCATTGAACGCAGCCAGCAGCAACTACAAAAGGACAACCAGATACTGCACAACGCCCTGTACCGTGCCACGGTCCGCATTGCCAGGTTGGAGGAACCACTAGCAATAAGACCTTCCATGTGGCGGAGAGCATTACATAAGTTTATTCACAAGGCACCTTCCCGTGAACATTGACCTTGCTCGTCTCGGCCCGAATGCCCGCAAGCAGATACTGCAAAAGCTATCTGAGTCAAAGCATAAACCAAAAAGCGGGAAAGCGTTACCTAAATTTCGAGATGACTTTGAAAGTCAAGGGGAGCGGGATTTTTACATGGGCAATGTGTACCCGCTCCTGCGCTCCGGTAGACTGACCAGCTGCGAACTACATCGGGAGTTTACCCTATATCCAGAGACCGAGTATTGCAACCAGAAGTTACCCGATGCCGTTTTTAAACCGGACTTTATACTGCACTACCTGGATGGCGTAACCGAGGTCATAGAGATAAAAAGCAAGTTTACCCGCAAGAAGTCCCGGGACTACACCCTGCGCCGCCGCCTGTTCATCGAATTGTACGCCCGGCCCAACGGCTGGCTTTGGCGGGAGATTATCACAGATAAGGAGGATAAAAAGACATGAAAAACGGATTTATTTGTAAGAGGTGCCATGCAGTGACTCACACCCGCCGCCGGATGATGATACGCTGCCCTGTTTGTAGACGGCTACACCTATGGAGGTGAAATTTATGAACGCTAGTGAAATTGTAAGAGCATTACGATACTGTGACAAAGTAGCGAACAATACTGAAAATACGCTACAGTGCGGAGTCTGTCCACTATTTGATGTTTGCGAACAAAGTGGAGAAATTGCAGCAGACCTTATTGAGCAACAGCAGACAGAGATAGATACCCTAAAACAACGGCTTACAGAGCATGAACCTGTGCTATGTAAAGATTGTGTTTATTGGATAAATCGTAAAATAAAAATAGCAGACGGAAGCTACAGAGATTACGAACCCTGGGAAGAAGAATTTGTGACCATTACAAAAGGCATTAATGTTGGTTCCCATTGCACGTTGCATGGCTTTGAAGATGAATCTGGATCATGGTTTTGGGCGGGCGCAGACGATTTTTGTAGTCGTGGGATAAGGAGGTAAACCGGTGAAATCAAAAGACCTATCAAGACTATTTTACCTCAATAGGGAAATTGAGGAGGACAGTCAAAGGTTATCTGAATTGGAAGCATATGCCATGGGGACATCCTCCGGCATTACAGGCCTGCCGCATATTGGTGGCATATCAAACAAAACTGCCATAGCTGCAGAGATAGCGGACGCTAAAAGTATTATTGAAAAAAAGCGGGAGATATCCATAGCGGAGTACAACCGCATTAACCGCTACATAGCCAGCATAGATGATGCGCTGGTGCGGCAAATAGTCACCCTGCGCTTTGTTAATGGGCTGAGCTGGGTACAGGTGGCACTCCACATAGGCGGTGATAACACACCTGATAGCGTGCGAATGGCACTGCGAAGGTATATTCACAGGCACTAAATTAAAAGTTGTTCGTTTTGTTCGGTTGTTATAGTTTACAATTCAAAATAAGGAAAGCACAAACAGGAAGCAGTTACTAGCAAAGTAGCCGCTTCCTTTGTTTTAAACAAATATAGGAGCGAGGTTAATGGCGCTGCACAACTACAATTGTGACAAATGGGAACGCAAGAGATTAAAGATACTAAAGCGGGACAGATACCTTTGCCAACATTTTAAGCGATACGGCAAGCGAATAGATGCTGATACAGTTCATCATATATACCCGGTGGAGCTTTATCCGGAGTATACCTATTGCGATTGGAACCTCGTGTCATTGTGCAACAAAGCCCACAATATGATGCATGATCGTAAGACACATACGCTTACAAAGTTGGGTGAAGAATTAATGAAAAAAACTATCCCCCCCACCCCTTTGCAATTTTAAATTAAGGCATAGGACACCGGGAGGAGGAGACTCTTCCAACTCTATCAAGTTTCACAAAACTTTTTTAGGAACAAGAAAGGGGCGAGTACAATATGGCTGGAAAGGCAGTACGAAAGGAAACGATTAAAAAAAACACCGTTACGGCAATGAAAAAATTAGGCACATATAAGGCTGAGTATGAACCCGTTATTGACATTTATTGTGAAATGAGAGAGCAATACGAGCTATATACCAAGCGGCTGAAAGATGATGATTACAAATGCTCTGAATACACTGCAACAGGCGGTACGAAAAAGTCTGGATTAACAGGAACAATAGAGTCTCTTAGAAAAGATATTTTAGCGTATTCGGATCGGTTGCAGCTGAACCCGAAAGCTCTTGATGAAAAAACAACGCAGAAAAAAGGGAAAACAAGTGCGTTGGCAAAGGCGTTGAGTAACCTTGGCTAAGAAACAATTTAAGCACCATGACATGGTAATGAAATATGCAAACGGAGTGGCAAATGGTGAAATTACGGCCAATAAATACCGCATCAAGGGCTGCAAGAGATTTTTAAAAGACCTGGAAAACCCCGAATATGACTTTAACCCAAAAGATGCAGAGTTTGTTATTCAAATTATTGAGAGCACTTTTTGTCACCAGCAAGGAGAGATGCTAGATGGTACCCCATTGCGAGGAAAGCCGTTCATACTCACAGCCTTTCACCTGTTCATAGTTTATAACCTGCTAGGGTTTTTCCTTAAAGGCACAAAAATAAGGCGGTTTAAAGAAGCATACCTGTACATACCCCGTAAAAACATAAAGACTTCTTTTGCCGGAGCATTGGCCTGGGGGTTGGCTCTCCTGAACAGGCAGAGCGGTAGTAAGGTTTATATAACAGCGGCAGCCCTCAAACAATCTCTCGAAAGCTGGAACTTTATCAAATTCAATGTTGAGAACATGGGTGAGGGTGATAACTTTCGCATTATTGACAACAACAATGAGCATAGCATATCCGGAGAGATTGGAGACGGAAGCGTATATATTCAAGCGCTGGCGGCGAGCGTAGATAGACAAGACAGCTTAAATTGCAATATTGCTATTGCTGATGAAATCCATGCTTTCACTTCCCCAAAGCAGTACAACATCATCAAGGAAGCTATGAAAGCATACACAAACAAGCTGATGATTGGTATTACCACCGCTGGTGACAACATGAACAGCTTTAACTACAATCGCCTGCTTTACTGTAAAAAGGTGCTTGACGGCATCATAAAGGACGAACAGTATTTTATCTTCATAGCCGAAGCTGATGCAGACGAAAGCGGAAATATAGACTTCACAAACCCTAGGGTACACGAAGAGGCAAACCCTGCCTATGGTGTTTCTATACGGCCGGATGACATTCTGAACGATAGCCTACAGGCAATGAATGACCCGCAGCAACGAAAAGACTTCTACGCAAAATCACTTAATGTTTACACCAATGCAATGCGGGCCTACTTCAATATCGACGAGTTCCGTAAATCAGATGGTGCATACAAGTGGACAATTGATGAGGCGTGCGGCTTGCCTGTCAAATGGTATGGTGGCTCAGACCTTTCTAAGCTTCACGATTTAACAGCTGGAACGCTAGTGGGGCTATATGAGGATATATTGCTAATCATTCCTCACGCATGGTTTCCAATTGTGCAAGCAGCAAAGAAAGCGGACGAGGATAACATACCGCTATTTGGATGGCAGGACGATGGATGGCTGGATATGTCAAACTCTCCCACGGTCAACCACGCAGAGATAGTCAACTGGTACGTAGCAATGCGGGGGAAAGGCTTCAAAATTAAACAGGTGGGTCACGATAGAAAGTTCTGTCGTGAATACTTTATTGGCATGAAGAACGCCAAGTTTGATATTGTGGACCAGCCTCAGTATTTCTACAAAAAGTCAGAGGGGTTCCGCTTTATAGAGCAGAAAGCCAAAGATGGAAAGTTATACTACTTCCACGCAGAGCCGTATGAATACTGTGTGCAAAACGTAAGGGCCATAGAGAAAACGGATGACATGGTGCAGTACGAGAAAGTAGAAGACACTCTGCGAATTGATATTTTTGATGCATCTGTATTTGCGGTAGTCAGGATGCTTGAAGATATGGATAAAAAGAAAAAGCTAGATAGCTGGTTTTGAGGAGGTACTATGAAAAAGATATTGCGGGCACTGAGAGAAAACGTACCAGAGATTGTCATTATTACAGGTATGGTTATCATGACAATCGGAGTTGCAATGTTAAGTAAGCCGTTCGCTTTTGTTGCGGGCGGATTATGGATTGCAATAGTCGGTGTAATACTAACAAAAAGCTGAGAGGTGATAAACAAGCATGGGTTTTTTAACACGCACATCACACAAAACCAGAGCCGACCCTGTAACTGTATGGCTTAACGGCGGAGAAGCCAGGGATATACTATGCCCGGCCGGATACACACAGTTAAGCAAAAACGAGGAAATACGGCGGTGTGTACATAAAATTGCTGACATGGTTTCGTCAATGACAATCATGCTAATGCAAAACGGAGAAAATGGCGACATCCGGCTGAAAAATGAACTGTCAAAAAAGATTGATGTTTACCCTAACAAAAACATGACGCGGAAAAACTTCATCTATAAGATAGTTGCGGACATGGCGATTTATGGAAACGCAGTAGTATATCCGGAAGTAAAAAGCGGGCTTATGGATAATCTGGACATATGGGAAGCTGACAAACTCCATTTTGACAAAGATGGTACCGGGTATACGGTTCGCTATAACAACCGTCCATTCGAGCCGGACGAGCTGTTACACTTTGTCCTTATTCCGGACGATGATAAGCCGTTCATGGGTCAAGGGTACTCTGCCATGGTAAAGCAAACGGTGTTAAACCTGCTGCAGGCAAACGCCACAAAAACAGGGTTCCTAAAATCCAAATGGAAGCCAAGCCTGATTATTTCCATTAACTCTGATACAGAGGAGCTCACAGACCCCGATAAGCGCAATGCAATATTAGGAAGCTACACCAAGACCACCGAGATAGGTGAACCGTGGCTAATTCCTGCAGGGGAGCTTGATGTTAAGACCATTCAGCCACTAACCCTTAACGATTTGGCCATACAGGATAGCATCACCCTTGACCTTAAAACGGTGGCATGTGCTTTTGGAATACCTCCTTTTTTGGTGGGGGTAGGTACGTTCAACAAGGACGAGTACAACAACTTTGTAAGCACTACTATTATGTCAATTGCAACGAATGTACAGCAGGAGCTTACTAAAAAGTTATTGTTCTCCCCGACCATGTATTTCAAATTTAACCAAAAGTCATTGATGCAATATAGTCCCAATGAAAAGGTTCAGTTTGTAAAGGAAATGGTTGGCGGCGGTATGCTTAACCGAAACGAGGGAAGAACGGAGTTTGATTATTCCCCTGTGGACGTTGAGGGCATGAACGATTACACGGTACTGGAAAACTATCTGCAGGTGGCAGATCTCAACAAGCAAAAAAAGCTAATACAGGAAGGAGGTGCAAAAGATGAATGAAAGACGTGCTTATTTTGCGGCTACGCTCAAGACGCGGGCAGAGGGCAATAACGACCGATACATAGAGGGATATTTTGCGGTGTTCAACCAGGAAACAGAACTTTGGCAGGGCTGTTTTGAAAAGATTGCACCGGGTGCTTTTGATAATAGCCTAAAGAACAATGACGTTCGCTGCCTGTTTAACCATGATAGCGGCTTTGTTCTTGGCAGGATGGCAAGCGGCACCTTGGAACTCAAAACAGATGCACATGGACTGTGGGGTAGAGTAAAGGTAAACCCCAACGATACGCAGGCGCTTGATGTTTATTCCAGAGTGGAGCGCGGGGATATATCGGGCTGCTCCTTCGGGTTTAACCCTGTTAAGGAGGAGTATGACGATAGGGGAGACAATACGCTTTGGACGGTTACTGAAGCCGACACCCATGAGGTTTCTATCTGCACTTTTCCGGCATACCCGCAAACTGAAATTCAGGCAAGGCAAAAAGACATAGAGATGTCACAATCAAGGCAAAAGGAACGCCGTAAGGCTAATCTTAAGAAAAAATTGGAGGGCATAAAATGCTAAAACAGCTAAAGTTACAGGCAGAACTCAAGCAGAGAAAAGCGGAGCTGGATAAGCTCACCACCCGAAAGGCGGGATTTGAGCAGCGGCAAGCTGACCTTACATCAGCGCTTGATGAAGCCAAGGAGGATGCAGATATCAAGCTTGTCGATGAACAAATCACGGCTCTTGAAAATGAAGTTTCAGAGGCGAAACTGGACGAGTCAATAGCAACTGTCTCCGGAGAGATAACCCGCATTGAAAGTGAACTGGCAGATATTGATGAAAGAGCAGAAGGGGCAGCGCCCCGCGGAAAAGAAGAAAGAGGTGCAAAAACTATGAACTACCAGATTAGAGAGTTGCTCAAGACCGGAGCATACTACGAGCGTTCCGAGGTTAAGGAATTTTATGATAAATTTCGTAATCTCCGTGCCGTAGGCGGTGAAGGGCTTACCATTCCGCAGGTTGTCATTGACCGCATCATGGACATTGTGGGTGACAACTGCACACTGTATCCTCTGGTTGATAAAATCAAGGCAAAGGGTACAGCACGTATCCTTATCGACACCGACACCTCCGCTGCTACATGGATTGAGCAGAAAGCAGCGCTGCCCGCCGGGGATGCTGGAACTATCACCAGTGTAGACTTCGACGGCTTCAAGATTGGCAAGGTTACCTTTGTTGACAACTGCATGATGCAGGATAGCATCATTAACCTTGACGCATACGTATCCAAAAAGATAGCACGTGCTATCGGCCTAGGCCTAGATCTTGCAATTCTTAAGGGTGCAGGTGCGGCAAGTAAGCAGCCAGAGGGCGTTATTACAAAGCTTGCGGATGGTCACAAGGTTACTGTATCTGGCGATAAACTCATAAACATCGTAAAGCCCATTGGCATTATTGATACCGGCGCAGACAGTGTAGGCGAGATTGTTGCAGTCATGAAGCGCACTACATATTACAATCGGCTGCTGGAATTCAGCATTAATGCCACTGCCGCGGGTGATGTCGTAGGCAAGCTTCCCAACATCAAAAACCCCGACCTGCTTGGCCTCAGAGTTGTGTTTAACAACAACATGGACACCGATAAGGTGCTGTATGGTGACTTCTCTAAGTATACCCTCGTAGAGCGTGAGGATATCACCATTGACAAGTCCGAGCATGTCAAATTCACCGAGGACCAGACGGGCTTTAGGGGCAAGGGACGCTTTGACGGCAAGCCTACAAACGCAGGAGCCTTTGTGCTTGTTACCATCGAGGATATTGACAGCGGAGAACTGGTAACATTTAATGTAGCCAAGGATGCTGATGGTTCAGCACTGACAGGCGCTACGGTAGAACTGTGCGGGACTACAGCTACAACAGATGCACAGGGAATTGCAACTTTTAGTGCAGTGCCAAACGGAAAGCATAATTACACCGTAACGCTCACCGGATACACAGCAAAGAGCGGAACTGTGACAGTGGCAGATGCTGCAAAGACTGTCAACGTTAAACTGGTTACAGCATAGGAGGGGGTCTCCCCCTCCTCCGGGAGGTGCTAAATGAACACGGTTTTAAACATGCTAAAAATTGACCTCGGCATAAACCATACCATGCGCGACGAGTACTTTACGGAACTGCTTAATAGTTGCCAGGCAGAACTAATTTCTAAGGGAGTTACACTTGACCTGGCAAAACCCGAAGATATTATGCTGCTGTCAGATTACGCCGCTTGGGTGTACCGTAAGCGCACAGAGGATGTGCCAATGGCTCAAAATCTCACCTGCCGCATCAGAAACCGAAAGGTGAAAGGACGTGCAACAATTGTTTAATAACATATCTGCAAAGGACTGCACATCCCTTGATAATGTTTGCTATCTTTTAGGCGGAGAGGAAGCACAGGACGACATAGGTAACTGGATACTGGGGACTGGAAAAACCCTGACTTTTTGCGCAGAGCTACCCGCACACTCAAATGAGTTTTTTGCTGCAGCTAAAGCGGGAATACGGCCAGAAGCGGTTTTATTGGTGGATAGCGAGAGCTATAACGCCGAAAGCGCAGTGAGGTATAACGACATGCCATACACCATCTACAGGTACTATCCGCGCCCTGATGGCTTCACAGAGCTGTATCTAAAGGCGGCAACACAATGAAAATAGATGCAGGACAACTGGTGGCTGCAATAACGCAGGCGCTTGAGGAATATTCCGATGAAATTGCGGAGGAATTAAAGCAAGCGGCCAAAGATTGCGCAAAGCAATGTAAGAACGATGCACAGGCACTAAGCCCTGTATCGGCTGGGAAATATAAAAAAGGCTGGCGAGTAAAGACTGTGTTCGAGAACAAGGAAAACATTCGCCTTGAAATTTCAAACAAAGACAAACCCCAAATTACGCACCTACTAGAACATGGCCATGCCAAGCGAGGAGGCGGTAGGGTTGAGGCAAGGCCTCATATTAAAACTGCAGAGCAAAAAGCCATAGCAGACTTTGAAAAGCGTGTAAAGGAGGCTATAAAGTGACGATTGAGGGTATTAAAAAACTACTGGATACAACAGGATATCCCGTAGCATATAACCATTTCAAGCGGTCAAAATCCAATACACCACCCAATCCTCCTTTTATCACATACCTCTTGCCAAGTTCCAAAAACTTCGCTGCAGATAATACGGTCTATGCAAAAATCAACTCCCTACAGATTGAGCTTTATACAGATAAGAAAGACCCTACTGCCGAAGCTACACTGGAATCCGCCCTTGATGGCGCAACAATATTCTATGACAAATCAGAAACCTACATAGACAGCGAACAACTGTACCAAATCATATATGAATGTGAGGTAATGTAATGAACAAAATAAAATATGGACTGTCCAATGTCCATTATGCTCCTATAACCACGCTTGGGGACGGCCTTGCAAGCACCATATTTGCAACACCTGTCCACATACCTGGAGGGGTATCCCTGTCAATATCTCCCGTGGGGGATACAGCCTCGTTCTTTGCGGATAACATTGAGTATTTTACCAGCGTTGTCAACAATGGTTACGATGGAACTGTAGAAATCGCCCTTGTACCTGAAAGCTTTGAAACAGATGTGCTGGGTGCGGAGATCTCCACCACGGACAAGGTAATGACTGAAAACTCTAACGTGCTTGCAAAGCCGTGCGCATTGCTTTTTGAGTTTGAGGGAGATGTCAAAAAAACTCGGCATGTGCTTTACAATGTGAACTGCTCCCGCCCTAATATCGAGGGCAATACCAAAAGCACCAATATTGAGGCCAAAACAGATACGCTCAACATTAAGGTGCGCCCCCTTGCGGATGGAGCGGTAAAGGCAAAAACCAGTGATGGCACTACACAGGCCGCTTACGACGGCTGGTACGCCAAGGTTTGGGTGAAAGATAGCGGGGCAGGCGTATGACAAAGACAATAACAATAGATGGCACGGCGGTGGAGTTTAAGGCTACCGCCGCCGTGCCTAGGCTTTATCGGATAAAGTTTGGTAGGGATATGCTACAGGACATCTCAAAACTAAAAGAGGCCTATGCTGGGTCACTGCAAGGGGAAGAGTTTGAAAGCGTAGACCTAGAGCTCTTTGAAAATGTTACATACATTATGGCTAAACATGGGAACCCAAGTATTCCGGACACAGAAGAATGGTTCGAACAGTTTGAAATGTTCTCCATTTATAAAATTCTCCCGGAAGTCCTTGGGCTTTGGTGCCTCAACGAGTGCAGCCTTACAGAGAGTAAAAAAAAATTGAGCCGACTGAACGCAAAATGACCACTCCCTTGTTTCTTCTGCGCTGCTGTGAAATCGGACTAAACATGACAGACCTTGAGCTTTTAGATTTTGGCCTAGTGGTGGATATGTTTACCGAGCGCTCGAACGATGATTACAACTATGCAAAAACAGCAACGCAGGAAGATTTCAACAAGTTCTAGGAGGTAAGTGATGGCTGAAAAAATCAAGGGCATAACCATTGAAATCGGCGGGGACGTTACAGGTCTAGATAAGGCACTAAAGGATGTGAATAAGGAAAGTTCTTCTTTACAGGATGAACTAAAAAAGGTTGACAGGCTCCTTAAATTCGATCCTACCAACACGCAATTACTGGAGCAGAAACAAGCTTTACTTGCAAAATCGGTAACAAATACTGCCGGAAAGCTTGAAACCCTTAAACTTGCCGAAAAAGAGGCTCAGGAGCAGTTTAAGCAAGGGAAAATAAGCGAAGAACAATATAGAGCATTGCAACGAGAAGTTGTATCTACGGAGCAAGCTCTTGAAAAAATGACAACCCAAATAGATAAATCACAATCATCCATGTCAAAGTTTCTGGAGACATCGGGGAAGGTCGGGGAAAAGCTTACTTCCGCAGGCAAGGCAATGGCACCAATATCTGCCGCCGCAGGAGCTGCCGCTGCCGGGCTTGCAACCGCCGCAGTAAGTGCAGGAGCAGCCGCTGATGACATCAACACCCTCGCCAAGCAAACAGGATTGTCCGTAGAGCAAATTCAAAAGTTCCAGTATGCTTCTGACATTATAGATGTTTCCATAGAAACCCTCACCGGTTCCATGCAAAAGCTTACCAAAAACATGGATGGAGCAAAAAACGGCAGCAAAAATACGCAGGCAGCCTTTCAAGAGCTTGGGGTAAGTTTTAAAAACAACATAACGGGGGAGCTTCGGAATAATCAGGATGTGTTTAACGAGGCTATTGAAGCACTCGGAAAAATTAGCAACGAGACAAAGCGTGATGCCCTTGCTATGCAAATCTTCGGGAAGTCGGCGCAGGACCTAAACCCACTCATCCTTGGCGGCGCGGATGCTTTAAAAACACTTGGAGATGAAGCGGCTGCTGCCGGACTGATACTTTCACAGGATGCACTTGACGCTGCAAATGAGTTTAACGATGAAATTGACAGCATAAAAGCCACTGCAAAAGGGACATTCGCGGCCATTGGCACAGAGTTGGCGGCAGAACTTCTCCCGATAATGCAGGAGGCTATGGAAATGCTTAAGGGCGTACTAAAGGTAATTAGGGAAATGGACGGGGACACGTTGCGCCTTATCGTTACGATTTTGAGCATAGTTGCTGCGATTGCCCCGCTACTCATTCTTATCGGAAAGATTGCAACCGGCATTACAGCCTTGTCGTCAGCCCTTACGCTGCTCGCTGCAAATCCTATGGTTCTTATTGTAGCTGGGGTTGTGGCCATAATAGCAGCAATTGCGATGATTGAGAAAAAGACGCAGATTTTTAGCAAGACATTTACTACAATATGGGATGGCGTAAAAACCACCGTAAAAACCGTATCTGACTTCGTGGTATCAATATTTACGGAAAAAATTCCCAATGCCCTAGAGAAGTTGCAGAACTTCTTTGTAAGGATGTTTGAGAACATAGCAAGAATCATAAAAGCACCGTTCAACCTTATTATATCCGCTGTAAATGCTGTGATATCGACGGTGAACAAGGCTATTAGCTGGATGAACGACCTCAAGCTTCCTAGTTTCTTGGGTGGTGGCTCTTTAGGCATTAATATTCCGACGCTGGGCGACATTCCAATGCTTGCCAATGGCGGTATCCTTTCAAGCGGCAGTGCGATAGTCGGAGAGCGGGCGCCCGAACTGCTGACGATGATAAACGGAAAGGCAATGGTTCAGCCGCTACCTGCTACACGCCAGAGCGGAGCACCAGGCTCATCAAACGGTAACACCTACATCGACACCTACAATATCACTGTAGATGCCTCAAATCTACAGGAGGTTGATATGCTTATGAAGATGTTTAACGGCGAGCGCATGAACACAAGAAAAGGCTGGACCGGCTAGAAAGGAGGGATACCGTGGCATTCCAGATTGAGGTTTTAGCCTCCGACAGCGTATATGTTTATCAAGCAGATCCATATACCCCACACCAAACAGCAGATATAGGGCTACAAAACGGGATGCTGGGTGCGTTTAGGTTTAGCGACCAGCAGCTACAGGGAAAAGTGATAAAGAGCGCTTATCTGCAAATCTATATTGCATCTACAACCCTTACCAGCTACTACGATTTCTGGGTAGATGTAGCATCGTCAAATACCGTGCCATTACCACAAAACCTTGCACAGGCCACCTATTTTGATTTATCCGCACTTAACATGCACCAAGACCGGGAGACGTTTTTGCGCGAACAGTCAGGCCAATGGCTTGGAAAATATAATACATTTGGATTTTACAAGCTGGGGGACGCGAGTTATCTGTCGGCACTAAGTAGGATACTTGAAAAGGGAATAACAGTGTCTACGCAGACGGTAGGCAGTCCATCAACGGTCACCATTCCGTCATCCGCGGGTGCATATCCTCCTAAGTTAATAGTAACCGTAGAAAATGCTACAACTTTTAGCGTAGTCGGCACACGAAATACCAGCGGATTAATGGATAAAACAAAGCCGTTAGAGGTAAGTTGGGAAATTCGACAGCTTGGGGATATATACGGCCGTATAAAACAAGGCTCTGCCTTGCTACGATACCGAGATGCCGGTGCTACATCATTTACTGACATTGCCATACAAGGAGATAACAACCAATACACTATACCAGCAAATACATTTACAGGTAAATTTGCGGAATGGCAAATAGTCGCAACTACCACAGATGGATGGAGCGCTACATCTGAGCTGGTATACAGACTCTCTACGGAAGACAGCTTATCCACTGCACAAATCATTAACCCAAAGGCACAGTACCTTACCGGCAACGAGCCAAACACATTTGCATGGCAGCATATTATTGCCACCGGCACAGAGCAAACCAAAGCCGACCTGCAAACCAGCGCGGACGGTGTCACATGGACAAATCTTATCACCCATACTGGTGCAGAACAGAGTTGCACCATACCGGCGAATACCCTCACCGGTGGTAACCTGTTTTGGCGAGTGCGCACCTATAACCGTGATAACATAGCGGGCGCATGGAGCGAGGCCGCACCTATCATGGTATATGCCGCTCCAAAACCGCCCTCGCTCAACGTACAGGGTACAGCTCCCAAGCTAACTCTAGCGTGGCAGTCGGCGGAGCAAAAGGCATACCAGGTAAAAGCGGGCAACTGGATGGGAATACCA
>JAVXNK010000002.1:26546-154029 GCA_036645835.1 Angelakisella sp.
GACTATTCCCAAATGGCTACCGGATGGCAGCACCATTGTAGGGGTACGGGTACAGTCGTCTATAGGCCTGTGGTCGGAATGGGCAGTAACTACCGTAACCATTGCCAACGTGCCGCAGGAGGCCATACAGCTATCCACCAGGTCAGTAAGTAACGGTGCGTATCTTACATGGGACGGAACTACCCATGATCATTACATAATATACCGTGACGGTAAGGCCATCCACGCAACCACCGGACACAGCTTTACCGATTGGTTTGCCGTAGGGAAGCATCAGTACCAGGTGCGGGGAGTTAAAGGCGATTACTACGCCCTGTCAAACTACGCCAGCGAAATAACGTCCTGCAGGTTCGGAGTTATATCCGATGCAGATAACATTAACTGGCTGCCGCTAAAATACAAGCGGGATAGCCCTCCTGTGCACTCGGATACCAGTGCAAAGCCTGTAAATATGGTATATTGCCACGGGCGCACCAAGCCGATTGCCGAAGTGTCGGAGCAACAGAGCCGGGACCACACCTTTGAGTTTTCTTTCGGTGACCACGAGAGCGCCGACAGGCTTCGCCAGCTGGAGGGGAAAACCGTTGTTTACAAGGATAACAAAAACAGTTTAATTATAGGCGTAATCACCAGTGTATCTGGCAGTAAGGATTTTTTAGGTGAGGATGTATCCTTTGGCATTTCGGAAACGGACCGGAAGGAGGTAGAAGCAGATTATTATTAATGATAAATATGTTATAGCCTCCCGTATGGAGGTTGTCCGGGGCGGTGTTGTGCTTAAAAACACCACCGCCAACGATGTGAACATATCTATGCAGGCCAATGCGGAAATTAAAACATCAATGTCCTGCAACCTCCCATTTGACCCTGATATAAATCTGCTGTCCGACCGCCTACGGCCTTACCAGATAATCAACGGCACAGAGTACCCAATGGGCGAGTATGTTATAGCCACTGCGCCGAAACACAGGAACGCTACTAGCCGCCGCTATGACATAGAGGCCTATGACCTGGGGCATGTTGTGATGCAGACCCGTGCTGAAACCAGACTAAGCTTCGCCGCAGGCACAAAGTACCTCGATGCAGTAAAACAGCTGCTTGTTACGTGTGGCATTGACAGGCTAGTGGCTACCCCCACGGCCCTTACGTTTGCTGCAGCTCGGGAAGATTGGGAAATAGGCACCAGTTACCTAACGATTATCAATGTGCTGCTGACAGAAATGGGGTACAACACCCTATGGTTTGACCGAAACGGCTTTGCAAGGGTGGAACCGAAAATCCGAGAGAAAACCCCCATCATCTACATGCCAGATGAATACTCCGTTATCAGTCCCGATACCACTACTACTACCGATATATTTGACGCTTACAATGTATTCACTGTAGTAGTGTCCTCCCCCGACATACCGCCCATGGTAGCCACCGCGGTAAATGACAGCCCACTATCGCCAATCTCCACCGTGAATAGGGGCAGGCGGATATGCGCACCGGTGCAGTATGTAGACGGTATAGCCTCGCAGGAGCAGCTGAACGAATATGCAGAGAATATCCGCTATGCATCCATGCAGGGCACGGAAACAATCTCCTTTTCGACGTTGCCTATCCCTACACACCAAGTAGAGGAGAGGGTAATCCTAGAAAGTGGAATTTACGATGAAACGGGCTGGGACATTACGTTAGGATTTGGCGGTACATACACCCACACGGCAAAGAAGGTGGTGCAGCTATGATTTTGTCCTATCAGGAGCGCCGGGAGCTGGAACCCAAAGAGCCGAAAGCTGCACAGCTTGCTACGGTAGGCACGGTGTACAGTGACGGCATAGCTCTCATTTTTGATGGTGAAACCGCTGAAACTACCAAGCATTACAAAAGCAACCTAACTATATCGTTTACAGCCGGGCAACGAGTAAAGGTGTGTAAGGTGGGCGGCAGCTATATCGTAGAGTATCCAATAGGATAGGAGGCAACAAACAATGCAGATAAAAACAAATGGAAAAATCCTCGAAACTAGACCACTTGCCAACCTGCTTATCGAGGGCGAGGCACACGCAGACAAGGTTACAATCCTTCTCCCGCTGAAATATGACACGCTGGACCTTGTACCCCTTACGTATATTCTTGCAGGCGCCAGTGAAAAGGATACCCGCGTGGAGCAGACTTTAACCAAGGCCACCACATCAGATGCCGTATCCCTGGTGTGGGATATTGATAGCAACTGGACAGCAGTCAGCGGAAGGCTTTCGCTGGAGCTGCTGGGGCAGGATAGTGCAGGCACTACCAAGATTAAGTTTGCAAGCGAAACTCCTTTATTGGTAAAACAGGCACTGCCCGTCGGTATTATGGCACGGCCGGACATTGCACAGCAGTACCTTGAGGACGTAAGAACATTGGCGGCACAGACATCAAACAATGCTGCCACAGCCGCAGATAATGCCGCTACCACCACAGCAGATGCAGCACAAACCCAAGCGGACCGCCTCGCCGCAGAAGCAAGCGCCACTGCCGCACAGTCCAGTGCAGCAGCCGCCAAGGCAGATGCCGACCGTGCTCATGCAGTTGCAGGGTTTGATGGAACATTTGATAGCCTAACCGGAAAACCCGATACATACCAGCCTAAAGCCCATGGGCATGCCATATCGGACGTCACCGACCTTGCGGCGCAATTGTCTAATAAGGCGAACCCAAGCCTGTTAATCAATGGAGACTTTCAGGTATGGCAAAGAGGTACAAGCTTTAATACGTCAGGTGATACTATAATATATACTGCCGATAGGTGGAGAGTTTACACGCCATCAGGACGTACTTCGACTGTAACCAAAGACCCTAAAGGTTTGAAGGTTGTTTGTTCTGGAGTAATTCAGTTACTATATTGTATGGAGCAGTCTGATTTTGATAAGATTAAAGATAAAAATATAACAATGCAATACTCTGTAAACAATATTGTTTCGAGTGTATCTTACGTTGCAAATATAGCTCTCCCATTCGGGGACAACAGAGTTGTACAACTTACCATAGAAGCTGGCACACATATAGTAAACTGGGTAAAGCTAGAGTTAGGCTCTGTGGGAACTCTGTATATCCCTCGTTCATACGGTGAAGAGCTGGCACTATGCCAGAGGTACTATCAACGTAGCTTTGCGTATATTGTGCAAAGTACATGTTTCAATGATAGTGATTTGCGCATACGCATTCCATTGCATAGACAGATGCGTATTTCACCAAATGTTTCACAAATTTCTGGTTCCAGCTTAACAAATTGCCTATTGAGGGATTATGTTGGTCTGGTAACACCTACAGCGTTAACTACTGCCGCTGGGCAAGATGTTTCGGCTTTGGTACTAGGATTTTCTGGATCATTTGTAACTGGACAACCATATACACTTGGGAGTGACATCATTCAAGCTGATGCGGAAATCTACTAAGGAGGACAGTATGGAACAGACGACTAATAAAATCTACGCAAGTGGCGAGGGCGGAAAGGTTACTAGGTTCTTTTCTAGTGTGTTTGAAACGCCTAAAGCAAGCGATATTTTAGTGGAGGAGGGTAACGAGGATTGCCACGCCCACGTACACCTAAAGTACCAAGCATTGGATGAACAGGGGTGTCATAACTACAAGGTGGTGGGCGGGGCAGTCGTGCCAACCACAGCGGAAGAAAAGGCTACAGAGCTTGCAGAAAGGCTACCCGCCGTGCACACACCAACAATTGAGGAAAGGCTGGCAGCCATCGAAGCAATCCAGCTTGAGCAGATATTAGGGGGTGCAGTATGAGTGCTACAGCTATATTTTTACAGGTGCAGTACCAGCTGGGTAAGGTGACGGAAGCACAGATACGGGCGCTTGTGGGCAGCAAGTTAACGCAGTCCGAGGCCGACGAGATACTGGCGGTAAAGTAGGATTATGCGACATAACTAAACCGCCATTATGGCGGTAGAATGGGAAAGGATTTCTGGTAATTATATGAGGTTCAGAAAAAAACCAGTGGTGATTGAAGCAATTGCTTTTGATGAATTTGTAGAGTATGGGAGAAGGCATGGTGCAAACATTGTGAATGGAATGCCGTGGTCGTTCGACTATAAGGGGCATTTTGTAACGCATGAAAATGATGGATGTTACATCATCCCCACACTTGAAGGTGCACACAATTTTACCCCGAATGACATGCTGATAACAGGTGTTCAAGGTGAGATATATCCATGTAAAATGGATATATTTGAAGCCACCTATGAAAAAATTGTCGAGTAGGCTTTAGTGACATAACTTAAACAGGAATTTTGCACTTGAGTGCAAAAGCAAACAGCCGCCCATTGGCGGCAGAAAGAAGGTCCTTATGAAAAATGATTTCTTGACCGAAATTAAAGTAACCATTACTGCTTTGTTTGCCGCCCTCACCGCATGGCTGGGTATTCTGGCCATACCCGTATACATACTGGTGGGGCTAAACATTGCGGACTATTGGACAGGTATTACCGCCGCCCCTTACCGCGGGGAAAAGCGCACCAGTGACAAAGGATTTCGTGGCATTGCGAAAAAGGTGTGTATGTGGCTTTTAGTGGGCCTTGGAGCCGCAATGGATATGCTTCTGGCCTATGCTGTCTCCACCATCGGAATTGCCATGCCTTTTAATTTTCTGCTAGGTGCCGCCGTAGCCATCTGGCTTATCTGCAATGAGGTCATAAGCATCATCGAAAACATTGTGGATATAGGTGTGGAGGTTCCAGGCTTTCTGCTTACACTGGCAAAGTGGGTAAAGAAGTCCACGGAGGACAAGGCTGAGATTAAGGAGGCGGACAAACTATGAGTAGTGCTTTTCTCGGTATCGGCCATGGTGGACGTGACCCCGGAGCAATAGCAAACGGCTTGCAGGAAGCGGATATTAATCTGGTGGTCGGCTTAGCTACCCGGTCGGAATTACTGCGCCACGGCGTGGAGGTGGGCATATCCCGCATCAGCAACGAGGACGACCCTCTGTCCGATGAGATTGCCGAGGCTAACTCATTTAAGCCGGACATAGCTGTGGAGATACATACTAACGCCGGCGGGGGAGATGGCTTCGAGGTATATGCCCAAACCAACCGTTTTGCTGCACAGTCCCGTGCCATTGCATTGTCCATTGAAAAAGAGGTAAAGGCTTTTGGGCAAAACAGCCGCGGCATAAAAACCCGCCAGAACAGCACCGGCGCGGATTATTTCGGCTGGCTACGTCAGGTAAATTGCCCGGCGGTCCTCTGCGAAGGGGCGTTTATTGATACCACCGACCGCTATATCATAGATACCGTACCAGAGCAGCAGGCATTAGGTGTCACATATGCAAAGGGCATACTTGCCTACCTCGGCATACAGTGGATGCCGCCAGGCACCGGGGAACCCGATAACGGCGATAGAATAGCGGAGCTGGAAGTGGAAGTAAAAAAGCTAAAGGAGGCGTTGAGCATCGAAAACGCATTGCGACAGGAGGCGGAGCGGGAGCTTACCGAGATAAGGACAAAAATTGAAACTTTCGTTGCCGAATTGACCACGGCCATATAGTAAGAGATAAAGGCCCTACTAGTGCATTTTTGCACTAGTAGGGCCTTTATTATTTATTTTAGTCATACAAATTCTGTAACAAACATAGTATAGGAATGAGCCGAAAAGTGAAGGGAGATGCATTTATATGCCAATCGTGGGTGTGGACTTAGGGTACACGTACACTAAGACAAGTGAAATGTTAAAGTTTGAAAGTAAAATTTCGGAAGTAGAACCGCTATTGGGCGGAAAGCGGTTAAAAATAGATGGATGTACCTACTTTATGGGGGAAGGTAAGGGAACGGTAGATTTAAACAAAATAGATAGTGTGATAACAAAAGCTTGTCTGTTTTATGCCCTTGGAAAAGTAAAAACAGGAGCAGAGGGGTTTAAAATTGTAACCGGCCTACCTATAGCACAGTATCAGACCTTACAAGAGGGGCTTAAACAAATGATATTGAATAACAGATATAAAATGATCTCGGTAGACTTAGAGCCTGATAAGCGGATTTACATTGAAGATGTAAAGGTTTATCCGCAAGGCGCTGGGGCGCTATATGGTCAGAACATAGTTGGAGATGCAATTGTGGTAGACATCGGGGGGCGAACTGTGGATATAGCATATTTTTCGATACAGGACGGAGTAAGGAAGCTTACCAAGAGCGAAACCCTATTTGATGGGATGCTTACTTTGTATTCTTCTATCATAAACAGGGTAAACGCTAAGTACATGATAAACCTTCAGCCTGAGTATTCCCAAAATATACTCATAAACGGACTAACAATAGACGGCGACAAACAGGACATAGGATTTTTAAAGCCTGTAATATCGGAACACATTGAAGGAATATGCAACGAAATAAGACTGAATTACCCAGCAAACACAACGACAATATATCTTTGTGGCGGAGGCGCAGAGTTACTTGAAGGTGCTTTCAAAAGGCACTTTAAGGATATTCAAAAATTAAATAATAGTCAGTTTGCAAATGCAATTGGCTACAAAAAGGTAGGTGAAGCAATATGGACGATAAACCGATAAGGTTAGTACTCTCTTTCAAACAATCGGAAAAATGGATTTATGATGAGATATGCAGGCACTCTGGAAAGGGAAACTGGGTTAAAGATGTACTCTGCGAAAAAATAACAACTGAGCGGCAGGAGCAGAAGATACAAGGCCATAAATCTGTATCGGTAATAGATGAGATACTATAGAAAACTCCCACGCTGGCAAGTTTGGCGACCGGCAGCGTGGAAGCTTAAAGTACATCACACAATGGTGATGTTATGTCCATTTTAGTATTAATGATATAAAAAACTGCTCGAAAAAAGACATTACACGGGCGCATAAGTACCCATATAATGTCTCTCCGTGGTGTCGCCTACGACATCACTACATGACATGTGTATGAGTGGCAGCACTCAGTTTAGAACAAAATGGCATGTCAGAATATTAAATGTTTGTTAATTTACGCTTAATGGAATATGGCTACCTTGATAACCTGCGCAGCGAAAGCGATCCCATAACAGATAGCCATTGTAGTATAAAGCATAATTTTAGTCCTTTCTTTTTTACAAAATTATAATAATTGGAGAGGTATACCATGGAACTGCTAACACACATTTTTTCAATAGTTCTAGATGCAATTATATATGTTTGCAGCAGCGTAGGCACTATAGCTGGTATTGTGTCTATAACTAGATGCTTGGCAAAAGAAGATTTTAGCGGAGTGATAAAAAGTGCATTAATGACACTTGTAGGCATTGCAATAATTATAGGATACCCAATGATGGTGAAAAGCATTTATGGACTATTCAACATGTGACATGAGGTGTGAACGATATGGATAGCAGTGTTAATGCGATTAAAGATTTTATAGTAGAGTTTTGGCAAGCAATTCTATTCTTTAGTTATCAGTTCACTTTAATAGTGGGCACTCTGACAATGGGGATGTATGTTGCCACAAAAGAAGAAAAGCTGCTTGGTAATGTGGTGAAAATCCTAATAGTATGGCTCGTACTGGAGGGAATAGATGCATGTCTATAAGCAACATGGGACTATCTAGTTATTTTGAGATTATCCACCCAGATTATGCGTTTTATAAAATAAAGCCAATGAAAAATATTAGAAATTATAGTTCTGATAGTATTATTACTGCTGTATCCGGTTTATACAGAAGCCTATTTAAGCAAATACAAAAGCATAATAAAAAGTACTTTTTTAATGTGGAGGTAAAACTTGCATATTACATATATCTGGAACATGATAAAATAGAATTTTATTTTATCATACCAAAAGATTTCAAAGGATTATTATTATCCAAAATCAGAGATGTATGGAACGGAGTAACGGTAGAAGAAGTCTTATCCATTCCAAATTTCTCGGCAGCTTCTATAAAATACTGCATGAACTACACGAAGCAGGATCCTTTCAGCCTTTGTTGCGACAAAAGAAACAATGTGTTACTGTCAGCGTTGTGCCAGAACATAGCAATTATGGACCAAAGTGACCGTGTAGGGATTTTTTACAATTTTACTCCGAAAAGCGTTTCAGAGTGGAGAAATCAATACGATAAAATAATGCAGGACATAAAGAATGGTGGTTCCATCTATAAATGCGGAGACAAGGCAATGATAATGCTTGCATTGTCGGTGGTGGAAAGAATACTGGGGTTTGCATTAGAAGTGGTTTTGGAGTTCTTTGCAACAAAAAACAAAAAAATTGGCGAAACTCGCAGCTTGGAGATATCTGGAGACTCCCTCAGAAAGCGGGATAAACCGGTTGTTAATACACAGGTAATTGTAATGGCAGAGAGCAATGATCCCATAAAAGCAAATAACATAGCAATTTCGGTGTGTGAAAGTTTTAAAAGCATTTCTGGGGACAATGAGTTAATGTATAGCCGGTTTTATAGTAAAGAGATTAATTTTACAAGGCCATATATAGAACATGCGTCGAGATTTATTGCGTCAGCCCATGAATGCCAGAATTTTTTATCGCTTCCGGCCAAAGAAATAATAGAAGAATATAAAATTGATTGTGTTAACACAACAGAAACATCAGTGCCAGAAAAGCTACAACACGGGTATATATCGCTTGGGACAAATACATGCCGTGGAAATATAGTAACCGCATATCTTAGGGATAACTATGACCAAGGAAACTTTCCTTTAGTATTAGTCGGAGAGCAGGGCAGCGGAAAATCAACATACATCGGTAACTATGTTCAAAGCATTCAGAGCCGAGATGAAGGATGCATAGTAATAGACTATATCAAAAACTGTGAAGTAGCTACAGGCATTGAAAACATATATATAGATAAATCAAAGCTAATAGTGCTTGATATGGCAGATGTAAACAGCGTACAGGGGATAGGATATAACGAACTAAGGGAGAAGCAACATACTGCAATAGAAATAGTGGATGTGGCCAATCGAAAAGCGCTCTATATTCTGACATTAATAGATGCACTTAATATAGACGGTGAACCATTAAGCAGCAGTATGGACCGCTATCTTTCAGCGGCAAGTAATATTGTGTTTCTCCGGCATGATGCAAGCCTAAAGGATATTGTTCGCTGCCTTAATGACTATAAATATCGGGCAAATTGCATAGAAAATATGGAAGCGGAAATAAAAGAAATGCTGGAGGATGAAGTTTCCGCATTGCAGGAGCTGGATGAATACAGAGAAACTCAGGTGGCAGGAACAAAGATGCATAAAATAGATGGCATAAATCACCGCATCAATTTGCTGAAAAAAGACCTTCGATTAAAGATGATGTTTCAAAAAAGCTGCGAAACCAACATAGACTTGGTAAAGGCCATGGATGAAGGAAAAATAGTATTAGTAAAAATGCCTCAAGAGTATTTTAGTACGCCGTATAGTAAAAACGTAATTGTAACTTACTGGCTTACAAAAATATGGAGCGCCATGTTGGTACGCGGTAGCAAGCAAAAACAACCCAAAAGATTTCATGTTATAATAGATGAAGTATTTCAGGCACCAACAGCAATGCAGCTGCTGAAGTCACAGGAGATTTGTCCGCAAACAAGAAAATTTGGGTGTAAATTTGTATTCTCTTGCCAGTATCTTAAACAAATAGGAACAATAGATCAAACACTACGCAGCGCCGGTGCCAGTTACATGCTGATGAAGGGAAGCGGAAAGGCAAACTTTAACGAATTTAAGGATGAATTGCATCCTTATACTTTAGAAGATATGGAGGGGTTGGAACAGTATAGTAGCTTAAACTTAATTAATTATGAGGATGGTAGGGCTAAGTTTATTACAAAGCTACCAAAACCGTTATAGATATAAACAAGTGAAGTGCACACCTTATTACCTATAAAACTGGTAATTAAGGTGCACCTCCCTCCACCTTCTTTAGTTTAACAGGTGGAGGGAGGTGCTTTAGTTTTTGTTGGCTGCAATTACTAAGAAATCATGTACCATTATCATTTGAAAAGAAATACCTGTAAAAGGGACAAAAGTGGGACAGTTTGGATTAAAATAGCGGTTTTCTGCCGTATTTTTCGTCCTTGGTAAGGACGAGGTCACGCGTTCGAATCGCGTTAGCAGCTCCAAAGAAAAAGAACACCTTTATAGGTGTTCTTTTTTATTTTATTTACTGCATTCTAAAGAACCCTTTATTACTGACGATAAAATGGATGTGTGGTGTACCTACAAATAATGTAAGGGAAGTGGATAGATGTATATATCTGCAACAGAATTGCCAGAAGTAAAAGTTTTGCAGTGGGAAGAGCATATAGAAGTGAGAGGGAGCTCTTACTCCCATTATTCACAAAGAAATCTACAGGATGCAGGCATTATTTTTGATTGTGTGGAAGAAACTGTTTACCATTCCCATAAAGAAGGAACCTTTTATGGAATACATTTTCAAAATATGCCTATGGCGCAGGCAAAGCTGCTTTACTGCATTGCCGGTAGTGGATTAGATTTCGCAATCGATTTGCGTAAACAATCTCCAAACTATAAAAAGTGGGTATCCATAGAGTTATCAGCAGAAAATAGAAAACAAATCTTTATACCCAAAGGTTTTGGTCATGGCTTTTTCGCATTAGAAGATAATACAAAGGTTGTAATGCGGATTGATAATTATTTTGATCCGGAATACAGGCGTGGGATACTCTGGAATGATCCTGAAATTGGCCTGATACTTCCCAGTGCAGCTCCCATATTGGCCCCCCATGATATTAGTGCACCGCTACTTAAAGTGAGTGATTGTAATCTGTAAAAAGAAAAAGACACACCCGAAGGTGTGTCTTTTGAGTTTTTTGCGTAATTATCTTTTGCTTGCAAAGCACTCGCTGCAGTATACGGGACGGTCATTCCTAGGCTCGAAGGGAACCTTGCAGTTGTTACCGCAGCCGGCGCATACAGCATCAAACATCTGACGTCCGCCGCCGTTTCTGCCACCATCAGCGTTCTTGCGAGCGTTGCGGCATGCCTTACAGCGCTGGGGTTCGTTGGCGAAGCCCTTTTCAGCAAAAAATTCCTGCTCGTTAGCAGTGAAAACAAACTCGGTTCCGCAATCTTTACAAGTGATAGTTTTGTCGTTGTACATGAGATACCTCTTTTTTAAAATATATGCCTATAATCAGGCACTTTGTTAATCATATACGCAAACAGACAGAATGTCAAGGATAATATGCGTATATTTTAAATTATTTTCACTTATTTCTAAATTATACACAGAAATGGCGTAAAACGTCTATTTTATTGGGAATTATCTTCCTTTTTACAGCAGCACTGCTGGATATTTGCGCTCTGTACGCTCATGGTGGTTAGAGTATCTCCAATCTGCATGAAGATAGTGGCCAGTATGTTTAGCTCCTCCTGAGATTTGCCTTGCCCAATGGCGATGGCAATGGTATTTACAAGAATGGCTAGTTCTGTGGGGCACAGCATCCAATCACCTCCTACACCAATATACTATTTTATGTTTTGCTTCAGGATGTGTGTATTTGGGTTGCTTTGAAGCTGCGAAAGTGATACAATTATCCGGTATTCTGGAAAATAGTTGAAAGGCGGTAAATCATGACAGCACTACTGGTTATCATATATGCGGCCTTTATTGGCTTGGGGCTGCCCGATGCACTTCTCGGGAGCGCATGGCCTGCCATACAGGGGGAGCTTATGGCACCGTTGGGCTTGGCTGGTATTATCTCCATGATAGTTACTGCGGGAACCATAGTGGCCAGTCTCTATAGCAGCCGTTTTATCTGTCGCTTTGGGACAGGCAAGGTGACGCTGGTAAGCGTGGCTATGACAGCTGCAGCATTGCTGGGCTTTTCGCTATCTGGCAGCGTAACAATGCTCTGCATTATGGCAATACCCCTGGGCCTGGGCGCAGGCAGTGTAGATGCCGCCCTAAACAACTTTGTGGCGCTTCATTACAAGGCCATGCATATGAGCTGGCTGCATTGCTTTTGGGGCGTAGGGGCCACTGTAGGCCCTGCTATCATGTCATTTTTCTTAATGTCCCATGGCGGTTGGAAAAATGGGTACCTTACTATTGGTATTATACAGTTCTGCCTAGTGGTTGCGCTACTCCTGTCATTGCCCAAATGGAAATTGGCGGAACCCAACGGAACCGTTGATAGCAGCAGGGAACAAACA
This sequence comes from Angelakisella sp., assembly GCA_036645835.1. Classification (GTDB taxonomy): domain Bacteria; phylum Bacillota; class Clostridia; order Oscillospirales; family Ruminococcaceae; genus Angelakisella. The sequence continues at coordinate 38,694 of JAVXNK010000002.1, forward strand.
TCAATCAGCAATTGGGAAGCCCTACATATTCCACATATAAAGCTTGCACTGGTTTCGTTTGTGCTGTACTGCGGCGTTGAGCTAATGGTAGGACTGTGGAGCAGCAGCTTTTTTGTGGAGGTTAAAGGAATGTCTATCAGCGATGCTGCTCGCTGTGCATCCTACTTTTATGGAAGCATTACAGTGGGACGCTTTCTCTCAGGCTTTCTTACCATTAAGATGGCCAATAGGCAAATCATCCGCATGGGTCAGCTGCTCTGTGTTGTGGGCTCCATTCTACTGCTTATTCCTGAGGAGAGTGCATATCTTGCCGTATCCGGCATTGTTCTAATTGGGCTGGGTGCTGCACCCATTTACCCCTGTATGCTGCATGAGACACCCAATCGCTTTGGCAAGGACGTCTCGCAGGCTGTCATGGGCCTCCAGATGGCCTTTGCATACATCGGTAGTACAATCTTCCCATCGCTCCTAGGTGGCCTTGCGTCGCTGACAGGCATTGTGGTACTGCCATCTGCACTGTTGCTTTGCACCGTGGCCATGTTGCTGGCCTCAGAACTTCTTCAGAAGCGTATCACACAGCAAAACAGCCGTAACTTTACTTGACAAAAGATATCTTCTGCTGTAAAATAGTCGAGGACAATTGTTTTACAGCAGTCCTGTGCGGGCATAGTTTAGTGGTAGAACTCCAGCTTCCCAAGCTGGTCGTGTGGGTTCGATTCCCATTGCCCGCTCCAAGATAGGTTGACAAGTTTTTATGAGGACTTGTCAACCTATCTTTATTTATACGGGTTTACAGAACTTTCTGTTGTAATACTCTCTAAAATGGTGGGGATTTTGAACCCACATGAAAATATTAATATCCCGAGTTTTAGGTACGATGGCTGTAAAGAGCGATCGTGCTTTTTTTTATTTGCAAGAAAGAACGCACCTAACAGAACAGCTAGAAGCAACAACAACTACCAACAAGAATCTAGCAGTTACCTCGTAAAGGTCGCATCATCACTGGGAAAACTACCGGCTGAGGTTTGTGGGGGTTCTGTTTCTTTAATAAAACATTGAAACTCAAACTTTCGATTGCTTGGTTGGAAGGCTCCATCAATTAAATAAACGCCTAAAATATTATCGGTATCATATCCGCGGACATGTAGCTGCTGAAGATAAACCTCCATACTACTCTGTGTTTCTTCTTTGGAGTAGTGCATGCAAAAATATTTACCTGCAGGCAAAATATGCAATTCAAAGTTGAGAGCAGCTGGTGTTTCATCAACAACCTCAAACATTGCTGTATTTACAATTTGGCCTTGGGCAACTCGATAAAAGTATCCACCAACATAGTGTGAGACACAACACTGTGAGCGCAAGGTTTCAGTTAACTCGAGAAACGCTTTTGCATCCGGCATATGATCACCCAATGGGCACCCAAATTCTTTTGACAAGATAATGGTCCGCTGCGCAATCTCCCGTTCATAGCAATCAGACAAGGAAAGAATATTTTTGGACTCCTTCATTCGCTGCAATAGCAAATGCATCGTTTCGTGGATATGTTCTAATTCAGTAATTTTTTCTTGCAACATATTCATTTGCTTCTGCAGTGCAACTTCAAAGGCTGACGAATTTGCTTGTGAAAACAACTTGACAATTTCATCGATAGATATATCTAGCATGCGGCATTGCTTTATAATATCTAGCTTTACCAACTGGGAATAAGAATAATACCTATACTTGCTTTTGGGATCTATGACCTCGGGGGTTAATAGACCTTTTTTATCATAAAACCGTAATGTATCTACTGATACCCTTGTTAGACGTGCGAAGTCTCCGATTGAATATAGTCCTTGCATAATTTTTTCTCCACAAACAATTTACAATTTTGTAATTGACTCTGGAGTAAGTCCAGAGTTTATAGTGTAATTGTACAGTACAGAAGTATAAAAAGCAACCAAATGGGAATATCAAAGATTTATTTAGTGTTAATACTATTGTTTGTGTAGGAATATTTGATTCTGTCAATATTCTCAGTCGGATTTTGAGATATAAAGGAGTTTTATATGAATGAATTAGAGCGAAATTCAAAAAAAGGAATTCACTACGCGTGGATCATCCTAATTGCCATGTGTATAGTCCGCAGCCTTTCTGCGGCAGGCATCAATAACACCGGGGGATTGTTTTTAACACCCGTTTCGAGCGAGTTAGGTGTTGGTGTCGGTCGCCTTTCACTTTATTTCAGTGTTTCGTCTATTGCCACGTTACTGTTTATGCCCATTGCCGGAAAGCTAATGAATAAATTCAGCATAAAGCTGCTCATTATTATTGCCGCAATCATGCAAACAGTCAGCTTTATTGCACTGGGCTTTATGAACAGTGTATGGGGTTGGTACATTTTGTCTGTGCCTATGGGTATCGGGGGAGCCATCCTTGTTAACCTGGCAGGACCAATTTTGATTAAACGGTGGTTCAAAAACAATACCGGTACTGCGTTGGGTATACTGATGGCAAGCGTAGGAGTGTTTGGCGCGGTAATTCAGCCTCTGGTCTTGGGTATGATTGGCAGCATGGGTTGGAGAAAAACATATATTTTCCTAGGCGGGGCAATTGCAATAATCATTCTTCTGTTTTCAGTACTATTTGTGAAGAATGAGCCACAGGAAAAAGGGCTTGCGCCATTGGAAGCAAGGAATCAAGCAAAACCTGTAAGCACACCTGTTACAAAGGGGATAACGCTTAAAACCGCTCTCAAATCTCCTGCATTCTACTTCCTGCTGGTGTTCATGATTTCTATAACTGCCTTTGGCGCTTTTTCTCAGCATATGGCACCATACGGCGAGTCTCTTGGGTACACCACGGCACAGATGGGAACTGTTCTTTCCATTAGTATGATTGGCAGCACAGTAGGAGCAATTCTCATTGGCTTTATTAGCGACAAGTTGGGTGTGTTTAAGACGACTTTAATAATTATCGTCGGCGTGATAACTGCAATTATCTGTCTGGCCTTTGGCGGTGTATCATACGCGGTATTTGTAGTAGGCGGCTTTTTACTTGGACTTAGTGCAATGGGAATACCTGTTCTTGCACCCTTGCTTACCTCTGCGTTCTTTGGTGAACAGGACTATGCCGTCATCTACTCCAATGTTATGATGGGTCCGCCGTTTGCCTCCGTTGTTTTATTACCCGTTTATGGTTTTCTCTTTGATTTAAACGGAAACTACAGTACGGTATTAATTATTATGGGGATATTTTCACTAATTGGTACACTATGTATTTTAGCCGGATGGAAAGCAAAAGACAAATTGTCGGCTACCTAAAAAAGAAAGGGTTTTTATTATGAATTATAACTTTACAACGCATCCAAAAAAGGCAAGCCAAAACACAAAAAAAGCACAAGACAATGTATATGCATATCTCGATTTTGATAATACCGAGGATTTTGAGCTTGCAAAAAAAGGTCTGCTGCTACAAAAGGAAAGCCTGACTATTGCCGGAGCTCATGCCAATCAAGCAGTATGGGACCTGGAAAGCTACAACTTTTTAAAAAATCCTTGTCCGGAAACAGTAAACCCCAGCCTTTGGCGAATTTCACAGCTAAACATCATTCATGGATTGTTCGAAGTTCTTCCGGGAATTTATCAGGTCCGCGGTTATGATATTGCATATATTACATTTATTAAAGGCGACAGTGGGTGGATTTGTGTAGACCCCATTACATCCACTGAAACCTCTAGGGCTGCCAAGGAGCTTTTAGATGAGCATTTTGGACCATGCCCTATTTCTGCCGTACTCTATACCCACGGTCATAACGATCATTTTGCAGGTGCAAAGGGAGTAATAAGCGAAGAGGATGTAAAATCCGGGCGCATCAAAATCTATGCTCCCCAGCATTTTTTGGAAAGTGCAGTAAGTGAAAATGTTTATGCCGGTCAGGCAATGGGAAGACGAGCAATGTATGTATATGGGTCTTTCCTACCCCGTTCCCCCCAAGGCAATGTAGGCAATGGCATCGGAATGACATCTCCTTTGGGCACCAGCTCCCTAATTGCGCCTACTGACTATATTTCTGAGGATCAACTTGTTACAATTGACGGGATATCGTTCCAGTTTATTATGGCTCCCGGAACGGAAGCTCCGGCAGAGTTTATGTTTTATCTGCCACAGTTTAAGGCCCTTTGCACTGCCGAGCTGACCAATGCCAGTCTGCATAATATCTATACTATTCGTGGGGCCGAAATACGAGATGCAAAAGCCTGGGCATATGGCATAGATGGTTTGATAGAAAGCTTTGCTGAAAGCACAGAGGTTGTGTTTATGACTCACCACTGGCCTCGCTGGGGCAATGCCAAATGTCGAGAGTATCTTGAAAATCAGCGGGATTTATACAAATATCTTCACGATCAAACGCTTAATCTTGCTAACCAGGGCTTTACTCCGGACGAGATAGGTGAAATGGTAGTTCCTCCTAAAGAAATTGACTCCAAATGGTATAGCCGTGGGTATCACGGAACACTTAGCCACAATGCTCGAGGCATTTTCCAAAAATATCTGGGCTTTTGGGATGGTAACCCATGTAACTTGAATAAGCTTCCTACCTCTAAGTCCGGTAAAATGTTTGTGGAAATAATGGGCGGAAAAGAAGCTGTTGTAGAGAAAGCAGTTGGCTATTTTGAACAGGGCGAGTATCGATTTGTCGCTGAGGTTTTGAATAATGTCGTGTTCGCCTATCCCGACTATATGGATGCACGCCTCCTGTTAGCTGATACTTTGGAGCAATTAGGGTATCAGGCAGAAAACGGAACATGGAGGAACTCCTATTTAACCGGTGCTTTTGAATTGCGTCACATGTCACCTAGCTATTTCCCAGAGAAATATCCTAAGTTTAATTGCTTTACCGAACAGTCAATCAGCGGATTAACTATTCCTATGATGCTTGAATATCTTGCAATCAGGCTCGATATCGAAAAGGCTGCTGGGAAACAGCTGGCGCTTAATCTGAACATTACCGATTGTGATGAAAAATATGAGGTTGAGCTTAAAAACTGTGTTTTGAATTTCCGTGAAACAAAGCAGTTTAAGAATGATTATCCCACGATATCCATTTCTCATGATGCACTGGGACGACTAGCGTTGCTGGCTCCGGATTGTCGTGTGGAAGACCTCACGTGTACTATTGAGAGAAATCGGGAAGTTTTTAAAGAGTTTATCAGGATGTTTGAGCAATTTTCATTTTGGTTCAATATTATTGAGGCATAAGCATTAACACCGGCATGAGTTGTGAGTAGTTTATAGAAAAAGTTCAATAAAAGAGATGTCATCCAAACCCTCACAGCAGGCTGGCGGCTTCACTCTTGAACTTTACCATCACTTCGGGTGTATTATTTTAAGCAATGGCTTGAATGTGTCGTGGCTTTGCCTTAAAGTACTGTCTTAAGCCCAAAACAGGATGCGTCTATTTTCTGCGAGTGTCACAAGCATAAAGCCGCTTAGATATTACATCTAGGCGGCTTTTAATATTTGCAATAATCCATCTTATCACCCACCTGTCGCTTACTGTGGTTTCAGGATGGTTAAAAATACACCCTCTACCGCATCTACCAGTTCCCTTTGCGTACCATCACCCTCTTATCAAAAGGCGTGTTTAGTACCTACTTCTCTGGAGTTTTTTCTTTGCATGGTTCAGGCCGTGGTGGGCAACAAGGTGGCTCCTTGCGGTTGCAAATTTCACCAAGTAGCGTCATAGAAAACATCGACTTACCCAGCTCCGATATAAAAACAGTCAAACAGCGGAAGTTTTCCTTGGAAAGGTTAGCATACAGATAGTTGGCGATACAGGTGATTATTTGATTAAGCTGGCAAGGGTTCATCAAGCATCCCTCCTCTACTCCAGAATATGCGCCTCTGTGTGCTGAGTACACCCTTTAAATTCCACCTTTAAAGATTTTAGCACCCAGAGGGGCTTACTATGCCGACATGTCTGATGTGCAGTGGAGGGTTTTGGGATAATGAGTAATAAGCGGTATAAATAAACCGCCCTCACGAGCGGCTTAAAGCAGTCAGTGTGCATTACCTAACTGGCAATGCAGTAATGCACTGTGCATTAATTTGCGGGGGAATGCTTGCGGTCATAATGCCGTTGTATCGAATACGGAGGATATTTCCAGGTTGGAACTGACGCGCCCTTGATGTATTTACGACGACTCTTTGCCGTGTACTTAAGTCCAAAACGAGCAGGTGGTTCTGGTGTACCGATATTACCACAGCCTGCATGATCATAGTTATCACCTCCTATCATCATATAATATGTCGACAGGAGGTGAAGGGGAACCCGTATTTGACGCAATTAAGATTTAAGAGGGAGAGCACCAGTGAGCAGAAATGCTGATTTAAAAGTAGTGACCTTTTCTCTTTACTTTTGAATCCTCTTTAAAATCAACATTAAAACTACACCTAGCCCCGCACAAGCTGCTGCTATCATAAATGCAGGAAACATTAAATCTATATTTTGAGATGCGATATTTTTATAATGTCCTGCTATAAAGGAAGATGCCACTGCACCTATTCCAAATCCTACTAGAACCATACCATAATTTGTTGCCATGTTTCTAGTTCCAAATAGGTCTGCAGTAAGCGCCGGAAATGTACCTAAAAATCCGCCGTAAAAAAATCCTACAAATGCAATTAATACATAAATCAAATATCCGTTTGCCATGTTTACTAAAAGTGAAGCTACTGCAGTTCCGAAAAGCAAGAGAAGTATTGTGTTTTTTCGCCCCAACTTATCCGATACAACACCCCAAAACAATCTGCCAAAGGAATTAAACATTGAAATAATTAATACTCCTATAGTAGCGGTGGATGCAAGGCCTTTCGCAACAGCAATGGGTTTTGCAAAGCCAATCATCATAAGTCCACCCATACAAGCAAACATAAGCGTAAAAGCAACCAAGTAGAACTGTGGCATTTTCAGTACCTCTTGGGGTGAATAGTCTTTAGTTTCCTTTGACCCGGCAGCGGTATTGTTTGTTTTTACTGTGCTAGGTTGGGTTTCCATAGGTGGATTTTTTAAAAATAAACCGCCTATGGTACAAACAACTAGAAAAACCACACTTAGAACCACAAAGGTTTTTTGCTCTCCAACCTCTGTACCACCAAAGACCTGAATTAACTTTTCAATGATAGGAGTGAATACAACTCCTCCAAAGCCCAATGCTGAAACGATAATTCCTGAAATAAGCCCCTTTTTTTCAGGATACCACTTTTGAGCGCAAGCAATAGTAGTCGAATAGGTAAAACCCATACCTACACCACCCATAACACCATAAGTAAGCCAAAGCATCCACGGCGCACTTGATGTTACAAATGAAGCCAGGAAAAACCCTGAACTTAAAATAAGCCCGCCTATAATGACTACAACCCGGGTGGAGTATTTTGTTGCGAGCTTGCCTCCCGCAACACTGCCTAGTGATAGCGTAAGCAAGAGCAAAGAAAACGTAAGTCCCGCAGCTGCATTATCTCCGCCGAAAATGCTGTTTGCAATGCCGGTTTGAAACACGCTCCAAATATATGCAATACCAAGGCTCAGTTGGATAGCCACCGCGGCTATCACCGGAATAAGTCTGTTTTGCTTTTTTGTCATCTGTTCTTCCTCCAAACTAAATTTTTGCACACCATAGAAAATATAATAAAAAAATGCCCTTACAGTAGTTTTACTGTAAGAACATTTTCACTAATTAATATATAATTAAGTGGGTTAACATTCTATATCTACAGCAAAATCAAAATCATTAAATACACCATTAATGACTAGTACATTAATAGTGTTAATAATAAAGTTGACAGCTGTTTCAAAAAACTTAATCACAATTTACCATTCCTTAGCAATGTTATTTTAAGAATAATATCAATTAAACAACCCATTGTCAAGGAAAATATTTGATTAACATCTACCCTTAAAAACTATCATGTAAAAATAATCCTTTAGCACGGGTCTCTTTCAACATCAAAAGAAAATATGTATGTCAATTTTGAGGACATAAATTAGCCGTGAATAAGGCCATAAGGTTACTTTTACCATAGGTGTAGATGACATCAAAACACCAAGCCGAGCCAAATGTCTGAACGTATATTTGGAATTTTCACCATATTATGATACAATTAAGATATGACTATTTATATATTGATTAACTGTATGGGAGGTTAGTATGTCGGTTTACATCTTACTTGCGGCTATAATCATTCTAGCGTGTTTATTTCTCAATAAAGTGTCAAGCAAATTGGGCTTACCCATGCTACTGGCGTTTATCCTCTTGGGCATGCTGTTCGGATCTGATGGATTGTTCAAAATCCCTTTTGACAATTATGCAATTTCAGAACAAATCTGCTCAGTTTCTTTAATCTTTATCATGTTTTACGGTGGGTTTGGCACTAAATGGAGTACGGCAAAACCCATTGCACAGAAGGCCATCCTGCTTTCTACATTAGGGGTTGTGCTGACAGCCTTGGCAACAGGATTATTCTGTTTTTATGCTTTGAAGTTTGATTTTCTTGAAAGTATGTTAATTGGTGCTGTTATTAGTTCAACAGATGCAGCATCCGTATTTTCTGTTTTGCGTTCAAAACATCTTAATCTGAAAGATAACACTGCGCCTCTGTTGGAGGTAGAAAGCGGAAGCAATGACCCCTGTTCCTACATGCTCACCATAGTTGTTTTAACCATGATGAGCGGTGACTTCAACGGTGGTCAGTTGCTGTATATGATTTTTGCTCAAATAGCTTTCGGTGTTTTAGTTGGAATATTGGTGGCCATAGTCGCTGCATTTGTATTGTCAAGGTTCAAATTTGTAACAGATGGGTTTGATACCATATTTGTATTCAGCATGGCGTTGGTTGCATATGCTGCTGCAACGCTTATTGGCGGAAACGGATACCTAAGCACCTACATTGCGGGTATCATCTTAGGAAACAAATCTATAAACAATAAAAAGACGTTGATGCACTTTTTTGATGGCGTTACAGGCCTTATGCAAATGCTTATCTTTTTCCTGTTGGGCCTTTTGTCGTTTCCGTCACAGCTTTTTCCGATATTTCTACAGGCTCTCGCCATTGCACTCTTTTTAACATTTGTAGCGCGGCCGTTGTCTGTGTTTGCCATTCTGTCTCCGTTTAAGTGTTCCATCAATCAGCAGTTGCTGGTTTCATGGGCAGGATTAAGGGGAGCAGCCTCCATTGTTTTTGCCATTATGGCTACCGTTAGTCCGGCTTATATGAGAAATGATATTTTTCATATCGTTTTCTTTATTGTACTGTTTTCTATAAGCCTGCAAGGCTCACTGATAACAGTTGCAGCAAAGAAACTCAATATGATTGATAACCAGAGCAACGTTATGAAAACCTTTAGTGACTACTCAGAGGAAATGCCGGTACAGTTTATTAAGCTTACTATTTATCCAAGCCACCCATGGGTAAACAAAAAAATTAAAAACATTACACTTCTGCCAGATTTTTTGCTGGTGCTAATTCTTAGAGGCAAAGAAAAGATTGTACCCAATGGCAGTACAGTTATTCGTGCGGGAGACCTAGTTGTATTAAGCGCACTTTCGCTAGAGGATGATATTGGAGTTTGCCTAGCTGAGGTGACAGTAGATAAGGATAGTATGTACTTAGGCAAGCTGTTGGCAGAGGCCAAGTTTGGCGATGACAGGTTGGTTGTTGTGGTAAAGCGGGACAATAAGACCATCATTCCAAATGGTAAAACAGTTGTTAAGGAAAATGATGTATTAATCTTTAATCAGTCGTGTTGTTCATCAAAATAATAAGTAAACAGGACGACTATCTATTGCACCCCGATAGAGTAGATAAAAGGCCGCTTAGATATACCATCTAGGCGGCTTTTATGTTTCAACAGTGGCCACCATAGCCCAATGCCCAACCATAGGAGATTTCTTATCTGTGAAGCAAGCACTGGTGCATGGCTTCATCTTGTAAACATAGGGTGTTTGGGTATGCTATTGTATATCATCAGAAAACCCTACATCGCCCAAGGTATATGCTTCATGCATCCATTTACATTGGGCTACAGGCTGCAATTACGATTTAATCAATGGATAATCTGAAAGAGGTAATAAGATATGCGAAAATTATATTACAATGGCACTATACTGACCATGGAAGACCGTTCATTAACCGATGCGGTGCTAACAGAGGATGGCGTAATTACCGCTGTGGGTGATTATGATACACTGCTTGCACAGTCCAAGGATGCTGAGCGCATTGATCTAAAGGGAAAAACCATGCTGCCCGCATTCATTGATGCTCACAGTCATCTTTCCGCCTATGCCACCTCCTTTTTGCAGGTTCCGCTGGAGGATTGCACAACCTTTCATGAGATATCAAAGCAGGTTAAAAAGTTTATTTCTACGAACCATGTGACTGCCGGGCAGTGGATAACAGGCAAAGGCTACGATCATAATGGACTTATGGAGAAGCGTCATCCAAGCTTGGAGCTAGTAGACAGCTGTGCCCCGAATAATCCGCTGGTTCTTCAGCATGTATCAGGCCATGTGGGCGTGTTCAATTCTATGGCTATGCGGGAACTGGGAATTACGCCACACACACCAGCACCGGAGGGTGGTACCATAGGCAAAGAAGAGGGTGCACTTACTGGGTATATGGAGGAAAATGCTTTCTTTGAGTACCTGAAAAAGGTACCTATGGAGGATATGGACATACTACTGTCAACCTTTCAAAAGGCACAGGAGCAATATGCTGCATATGGTATAACCACCATTCAGGAGGGTATGTTGGTTGCACAGATGGTACCGCTGTTTCAACAGCTTATAAGTAGGGATATGCTGCAGCTTGATGTTATCGGCTATGCAGATATGAAGGATGCAAAGGCTTTGTTCTCAGCATTTCCTGCTTCGCTTCAGAAGTACAACGGGCATTTTAAAATTGGGGGATATAAGATATTTCTGGATGGCTCCCCACAAGGGCGTACTGCATGGATGAAAACAAATTATCAAGGTGAGGATAACTATAAAGGATACGGTACCATGCAGGACAGTCAGGTGATAGAAGCTGTGCGGTGCGCTGTAAAGACCAATATGCAGATACTTGCACACTGCAACGGCGACGCTGCTGCCCAGCAGTACATTGATGCTGTGAGAGCTGTAAGCTGTGAGGCAGATATTGCAAAGCTACGTCCTGTTATGATTCATGCGCAATTTTTAGCCGAGGAGCAGCTGGGGGATGTAAGGACACTGGGAATTATACCATCCTTTTTTATTGCCCATGTTTTGCATTGGGGAGATATTCACATTAAAAACTTCGGAGCGGAACGTGCGTCAAAAATCAGTCCTGCGGGCTCTGCGCTTGCACATGACATTCTTTTTACCTTCCATCAGGATGCACCTGTCATCGAACCAAATATGCTAGAAACTGTCTGGTGTGCGGTAAACCGCATAACAAAAGACGGCGTCGTCCTTGGTGAAGGTGAAAAAATATCGGTTTATGACGCACTAAAGGCCATAACGGTTAATGCAGCATATCAGTATTTTGAAGAGGATAAAAAGGGCAGTATCCGGGTTGGGAAGTGTGCCGATTTTGTTATTCTGGATAAAAACCCTATGACCGTTGAGCCTATGATGATACGGGACATTGCAGTGCTTGAGACAATTAAGGATGGACATGTTTTGTTTAAACGATAATGTGGGCATTACCCATGCTACTTGTAATAACGATACGGATACTGGATGTTCCACAAATAAAAGCCGCTTAGATATAGTATCTAGGCGGCTTTCTGCATGTGTTGCATCGGGTGCTATTTATGTACCCCCGTAGGCAGGTCCTCCCGATACGGTGGAGCAAAGGTATCGGGTACAAAAGTTTTGGTTATAATCTCCTGCAGGGAATCGTAGTTGGCGTTGATATATGCGGTATAGAGAATATCAAGCACGTTGAGGGTGGATATTCTGCTGCTCATACCCCCGATACGATAAACAGACTCAAAGCTATTGACAAAGAGGTTAACGTCACAAAGCTCCAGCAAGGCATTTCCGGTATTTCCGGTAATAGAAACAGTGGGCACCTTTAGCTTTTTTAACATAGCTGCAATGCTCAGTATCTCGGTGGTTTGGCCGGTGTAGGAGATAAGAAAGGCCAGATTGTTCTTGTCCGAGGTGCGGGAGTGTATGGCCATCTGTGCGTAGTAGCTATAGGCAGTAGCAGGTATCCCCAGCCGCAGTGCCTTCATCTGGGCATCTATGCAGATAAGGTTGCTAACCCCGGAGCCGTAAAAATCCAGCGATTTTGCCTTGCCCATCATCTCTACTACCCTGTGAACAGTCTCGGGAAGGTTCAGCTGCTTAAAGTCCAGAATGGCACGGGCATTACTGCCGCAAACCTTGTCCGTAATCTGGTCCAGGGAGTCTTGACGCTCAATGGGGGTTTGGTTTTTAAAAGCTAAGGAGCCTTGCAGGTAGTCGCCCAGGTCAGAAGCAAGCTGTAAACGAAAGTCCCGAAAGCTTTCAATGTTTAGCTTTTTACATACCCGCATTACCGAACCGGTACTGGTGTAGGCTTTTTGGGACAGCTCTACTATCCCCATTCCGGTTACTTCCTGGGGGTTGGTCAGGATATAGTTGACTACCTGGCGTTCACTGGGGGGAAGGTCTTTTATCATTTTCAGCCCGACAAACAGATTCAAATACATAGCCCCCTTTTTACGTGTTCAGCATACCATTTTATTGCCGTACTTTCAATAGCGCCCATTCTATAAATAGAATGAAAATGTGCGATTTTTTTTGTTTTTCGTTAATAGTTTACAGAATTACAAAATCCATTGAATTATTAATATTAAACATGATACATTTAGCTGGGGAAAATAAGCTGGCAGTATGAAATGGAGTGATCTCTATGGGTAATGTTTATGTACGGGTGGACGACAGGCTAATTCATGGACAGATAGTAACCGCATGGGCGGTGACATTGGCAATCAAGGAGATTATCGCCATAGATGATGGGCTGGCAGCCAACAAAATGATGCAGAGCATTATGACCATGGGAGTTCCCGCTGCCTATCATCCCCAGATAGTCAGTGTGCAGGAGGCAAAAGTGTTGCTCAGTCAGCCTGCGGCAGGTAATCGCTTAGTCATTACCAGGTTCTGTAGAAATCTTGCTTCTGTCAGGGAAGAAATTAAAGGATGCGTTCACCTGAACATTGGCAACTGTGCCAAGCAGGCGGATGCTAAATACACCACCAAGGGTATCGGCGTGGGACAAATCCTTTCGTTCACACAGGAGGATTTTGATACAATTGAGGCATTGGAAAGCGACGGCATAGAGGTCATGTGTCAGCCGCTGCCTACAGAGAAAAAACGTACATGGAGTGACCTGAAATCCAGCTTCCACTAAGCACCCCTTATTACTTACAGTATCCAAGCCGCCGGAAGAAGCCCTGCAGGCAGGCGGCAGAAATAGAATAAAAAAAGTAATTTTTAGGAGGGGAATTCATGACCATCTTACAAGCAATTCTGATTGCACTCTTCGTGTATCTGGGCGCTATCGGTTCGGTGGTGGGCAACACACTGGGCTGGTATACACTGGGCAGACCACTGGTTGCATCCCTAATCGTGGGTATTATTATGGGCAATGTTCCGGTTGCCATTACCTTGGGTCTTCTGCTACAGTTGGCAAATCTGGGGTCGGTTACTCCGGGCGGTGCAGTGGGCTGGGATCTTTCCTATGCGACCTACATAGGTGTTGCCGGAGCACTGGCATTTTACAATGGTGACATTACTGCGGCCATTGCTATGATGTGGGTATTTTCCACTGTGGGCGGTGCCATTGGCGTAGGCATGTGGAATCTTACATACGCACTGGACCTTATCTGCAATCGTATTTCCATGAAGGGTGCCGAGGAAGGCGATGCCAGAAAGATTGCATTCGCAAACGCAGGCATGGGAAATATCATCGGTTTTTGCTGCCGCTTTTTCCCCGCGGTTATTATCCTTACCACGACAGCGGTTATCGGCAGCCAGAGCGGCATTAACGTAGCCGATTTAATTCCTGTATGGCTTATAAAAACACTGGGCATGTTCGGTGGTATGATGGCTGCACTGGGAATGGGTATTCTGCTGAGCTTCCTCATGAAAAAAGCAGCGCATTTCTGCATCTTCCTGTTGGGTTTCATGCTCATTACCTATTTCCATCTGAACACCATGGCAGTTGCCGTACTGGGTATTATTGCAGCAGTTATCTATTACACCTACCTTTCCACTAAAAACGAGAATACAGCTGAAAGCGGGGTGGCGTAATTATGGAGAAGAAGATATCTCAAAAAGCGCTTAGGGACTCTTGGAAAATCTGGTTTTTTTGGCACGGCAGTTCTCAGCAGGGCGAAAACCTGTTGGGTAATGCAGTGGCACATGCTATGAGTCCGGTGATAGAAGAGCTGTATTCCGACGACAAAGCAAAAAAGATTGATGCCTATAAACGAAGCTTGACACTGTTCAATACCGAACAGCAGCTGGGTGCTATCGCCCCCGGAATCCTGTGTGGTTTGGAAGAAGCCTGCGCCAGCGACCAGTGCCCTACCGAAGTGTCTACATCGGTTAAGGTGGCACTAATAGGGCCAACATCAGCCATTGGTGACAGCCTGTGGGTGGCTACACTCATCCCCCTTCTCATCACACTCTGTATGTCTATTACGCAGCTGGCATCCTCGGTCAGTTGGCTTGGCCCGGTTATATACATGATAGGGTATCCGCTTCTGACAGCCTTTGTAAGCTGGAACATGTGGAAGCTTGGCTACAGAACAGGTATTGAAGGTATACATAAGTTCATGTCCGGCGGAAAGCTGGAGAATATCACCTCTGCACTGGGTGTACTGGGACTGCTGGTAGTTGGTGCTCTGACAGCTTCCTTTGTCAGTGTCAATATTCCGGTATCCATTATTCCCGTGGGCGGCGAAACTGCCGCTATCGACCTGAACACCCTTATTAATAATATCTTCCCAAGCATTCTTCCACTGCTGCTGACACTGTGGATTTATCGCCTCTATTCTAAGAAAAAGAAATCGCCCCTGTCAATCATGGGTATCATTCTGGTACTGGCACTGGTTCTTACAGGACTTGGTTACCTGACCGGAGTATATGCCTAAATATTACGATATAGTTGATGGAAAGGACCCTTAAACATGAGCAATCTAAAGTTTATAGAGGAAATGAACAAGGTTATTTCAAAAATTGATGATACACAGGCAGATAATATTCGAAAGGCTGCCGCTATCTGTGCCGAAGTAATAGCATCGGGAAAAATGGTTCATCTGTTTGGCTCAGGACACTCAGTACTGCCTATTCAGGATATGTTTCCACGCTACGGCGGTGTTGTAGGCTGGCATCCCCTTATGGACCCCCGCCTAATGTGGACCAACGTAATCGGCCCCGGAGGCGCGCGTGAGCTGCTCTGGATAGAGCGTCAGGAAGGGTATATTCAGAACTTTTTACAAAGCTACAACCTGGAGCAGGGCGAGGCAATAGTGGTATATTCTCACGGCGGGCTCAATGCAGCCCCAGTGGAGTGTGCACTCTATGCCAGGGAGCATGGGCTAAAGGTAATAGCTATTACCAGTGGAGATAACTATGAGCTAGCACAGCCTACCCATTCCTCCGGCAACAAGCTGGGTGATGTAGCGGATATTTTAATTGATAACTGCTGCCCTCTGGAGGATAGTCTGGTGGCTATTCCGGGATACCCGCAGAAGGTGGGTGCTTCCAGCACCATAGCCGCCATTACCGTTACCCAGGCACTGGCTGCCGAAACCGCCCTGCTGTTAGAGGAAAAGAAGCACAAAATGTTTATCTTTGTATCACCCAATGTGACAGAGTGTCCCCCAAGTTATATGCACGAGGTCTATGCCAACTACACCGAGCTGGTTCGGAACTGCAAAAACTAATGGCAAGTCCCAAAGAAGAAAGGGGAAGGTAGGGCATGACCAATGTAATTGTGGCCGGACACGCAGGTTACGGTACAGCAATTGAAAACAGCCTGGCCATGATACTGGGCAGTGCAGAAGGCTTTGAATACGTTGACTTTAACAGGGATGATAGTTTGGAAACGCTGGATGCAAAGTTACGCCGGGCAGTAGCGCTCTGTAAAGACAATGAGATACTGTTTACCTGTGATTTGGCAGGAGGAAGCCCCTTTAAGCAGTCGGCTATGATATGTGTAGAAAATAGCAAGTATCGAGCCATTGCGGGTATAAATCTGGCAACCTTTGCCGAACTGGTTTATAATCTAACCCTGTCTGCCGGGGAGCTTTCCGACCTGGCACGGGATACTATGGGGATTACGGTGGTGCAGTTTCCACCACTGACCTAAAAGGAAACGAAGCCTATAAAACAATATTTCCATCACCCCTCTGTAGCTTGGCCGTGGGGCCTGCCTGCAGAGGGGCTGCTTTTGTATAAAAGTGGATTACAATATAATCTTTTTCCTGCGCAATTATATCAAAACACTTTGCATTTATGATATAATGAGTACTACACAGTACCCCTATGGCCTTGTAGTGATGTAAAAACCGTGAGGCTGTTACACCTCACGGTTTCAATATTAAACCATCTGATTGACAGTTTTGTATTTATAAATTTTTTCTGCATGGTTTTGTTCTTCTGTTTCAATATCATTCAGCAGCTTTCTGATATCGGAGTTACCAAACTGAAACAGGCTGAAGTTATAGGCAGATGAAACATATTTTTCGGTGGTAATGGAGTCGGTGCACAGAAACTTATCGTTATCCTTATCAGCTTGGTTAAAGTTTCCGGTATAGGTTGCTGTGGGGTTATAGTCTTTACCGGCGGTATCGTTGGAAGTGACGCTGGGAACTGTACCGCCCATCAGCTGTTCTAAGGAATCATAGTGTTTTTGCTCATCCTGCTTTATACTGGCAAATAGGTTTTTCAGCACGGTATCCTTTGCAGCAGTTTCGTTTTTAGAATACTTTTCAATGCACAGCTTTTCCTGATCCTGCATGTCTTTAATGAGATAGCGTTCCTTTTCGGAAATGTTAGCCATACTTTTCTCATATTATAAGTGATTGTAAAGATTGAAGCTACTTATAATATTTCCTCCAATTATATTTTTCAATCTTATTACATTTTTTCTCACACGCTGGGTATTATTCATAAATTGTAAAACAAACTGGGTATTTTCAGTGGTTTTCGGCTTTCGTATGAGACATGCTGTTATACGAAGCCTATTACTACAAAGAAAGAGTTATAGGAGGTATGTTATGGATGTTAAAGAAGCAATGTACAGAAGGCGCAGCATTAGAAAGTACAAGCCCGACCCCGTATCGAATGAAGATATTGACACACTGCTGCACTACGCCATGAGCGGTCCCAGCGCCTGCAACAAATGCCCTTGGGAGTTCTATGTGGTACGCAATGAGGGCCTGATGCAGGAGCTACGAAAGGCTTCACGGTATACGAACTATACAGCGCCTGTTATACTTATTGTGGCGGGCAACACCAAAAGAGCACTGCCCTTACAGATGAATGACTACTGGATACAGGACTGCTCTGCCGCCATAGAAAATATTTTGTTGGGAGCTGTTTCTCTGGGGCTTGGCACATGTTGGTGCGGGCTAAAGCCACAGGTAAGGGCCACAAAAAAGGTGCAGCAGATACTGGGGATGGAAAGCCATATTGTTCCGCTGGGCCTTATTCATCTGGGATATCCGGTGGAGCAGCCCGAAGCCAGGGACCAGTACGATGAGAAACGTGTGCATCGGTTTGAATAACCCATGCAGCTGCTTGTTTTATAGCAAACTCCCTAAGAGATACCATAGGTGGTATCTCTTTTTTTGTTGTATTTCAGCATTTGACGAAGTACATCTTAAAATTCGTTAATACCCCTTGTAAAAGGCATCTGTAATGAATATAATGGTCTTGTCATTAGGGGCATTCTTAAAAGCCCCAGGCATTAGAGGATCCTACTGAACAAGGCGTCTGCTGCGTTGAAAATACTCGAAATTTATTGAGTGTTTCTGCGTTTTTTGCATTGTAGCTGTTTTTTAGCGAATTTTCCATTGCCCTTGACTTTTAAGAAACACCCTAGTCAAAATTTTAGAAATGCGGAGAAAAGAAATGAAAACTGTTGCCCTTGGTCTTTTTGCACTGACCTATCTGCTCCTACTGGCACTTCCAAGATTCAGAGCATACATCGCTATGGGTTCGGCGGCTATTTTCGTGCTGCTGGGTATTCTACCTGTAGGCAAGGTATTTGCCGCGGTAGACTGGAACGTTATTCTTATGATTGCAGGCACTATGGGTATTGTCTCGCTGTTTATCCGCTCCAAAATGCCCGCGTTGCTGGCTGACCTCATCATTGAAAAAACCCCCGATGTTAGGTGGGCCATCATCTCACTGGCACTCTTTGCAGGCATCATCTCCGCTTTTGTGGACAATGTGGCTACGGTGCTCATGGTAGCGCCCGTTGCCCTTACCATTGCCAAAAAGCTAAAGATATCGCCGGTTCCCAGCATTATTGCCATTGCCATCTCGTCCAATCTACAGGGTGCGGCTACACTGGTGGGAGATACCACCTCCATCTTACTGGGTGGCTATGCCAAGCTGGACTTTCTGGACTTCTTCTTCTTTCAGGGAAAGCCGGGTATGTTCTGGATTGTACAGGCAGGAGCTATTGCCTCCACCTTTATCCTACTCTACATATTCCGTAAGGAAAAGCATCCTGTCCACTGTGACGACCGTACCAAAGTAACCGACTATTTCCCCTCGGTGCTTATGGTGGGTACGGTAGTACTGCTTATTTTGGCCTCCTTTATCCCCAACAAGCCCGCTACCACCAACGGCCTCATCTGTATGGCTCTGCTGGTCATCGGTCTGGTTCGGGAATTCATTAAAAACAAAAACACAGCTATTTTTTCTGAAACAGTCAAGGAAATTGACTTTTTTACACTGGCACTGCTGGCGGGTCTGTTTATCGTCATCGGTGGTATTACCGAAGCCGGTGTGGTAAATGATATCAGTAAGCTGTTTGTACAGATTAGCGGTGACAACATCTTTATCATCTACACACTGCTGGTTTGGGCTTCGGTAATCTTCTCAGCCTTCATTGATAACATTCCTTACATTGCTACTATGCTGCCTGTAACGGCGGGCATTGCCTCAATATTGGGAGTGGATCCTACTATTCTGTATTTCGGACTGCTTTCCGGTGCCACCCTTGGCGGTAACCTGACACCCATTGGTGCTTCTGCCAACATTACGGCGCTGGGTATTCTGCGCCGTGCAGGGTACGAGGTCAGCGCAAAGGAGTTTATGAAGCTTAGCGTTCCCTTCACTCTGGTGGCAGTTACAACGGGTTATGTACTGCTCTGGCTCATCTGGGCATAAAACTAGGTTCAATAAATATAAAGGGCACTCCGACAGGGGGTGCTCTTTTGTATATCTGCATTTTTGGGTGGAATAACATATATAACAAAAAGTACGCCCTAAATTTTGCAGTGTTAACAAAATATGCTTTATTTTCCTATATGGTAGAAGTATAATTCTTGAATACTTTGTTGTTGAGGAGGACATTCATGCTGCGAATACTCAGATACCTGAAAGGTTCCAAGGCGGCGGTACTTGCTATAGTAATACTGCTGATGATACAGGCCTACTGTGACCTGTCGTTACCACAATACACCTCCGACATTGTAGATGTCGGTATACAGCAGGGCGGAATAGAGCTGCCCAATAAGGATGCATCGCTGGATTCCCAGCGAGAGCTTCTGGAACTGCGTGCACAGTACGAGGCCCAAGGGGTAGACCTAGCAAAGCTTCAAACCGACTACCTGCTGCGCAAGGGCGGTGAAATGCTGGCTCTTTCACTGGTAATGGTTGTGGCTGCGGTTCTGGTTGGTTTGCTTGCTGCCCGTACAGCGGCGAAAGTAGGCATGGAGCTGCGAAGCAGTGTCTACAAAAAGGTCATCTCCTTTTCCGGCGGTGAGCTGGATAAATTCTCTACGGCGTCCCTTATTACCCGTACCACCAACGACATTCAGCAGGTACAGATGGTTTCGGTTATGCTGCTGCGTATGGTGGCCTACGCCCCCATACTGGGAATTGGGGGTATCGTAAAGGTAATGGGTACCAATACCGGTATGAGCTGGATTATAGTGGTGGCGGTAGGCTCCATGATACTGCTGGTTTCAGTGCTCATGAGCCTTGCTATGCCGCGCTTCAAAAAGATGCAGACACTGGTGGATAAGCTAAACCTGATTTCCCGAGAGATTGTTACCGGTATTCCGGTTATCCGTGCTTTCAGCCGAGAAGAGCATGAAGAGAAACGGTTTGCAGAAGCCAGTGGTGACCTGATGAAAACCCAGCTCTTTACCAACCGTGTTATGACCTTTATGCAGCCCTGTATGATGCTTATTATGAATGCCATAACAGTACTTATCATCTGGGTTGGCGCACAAGGCATTGACATGGGTACCCTGCAGGTGGGCGATATGATGGCCTTTATCACCTACACCATGCAGATTGTTATGTCGTTCCTAATGCTCACTATGGTGTCGGTTATGATTCCCCGTGCGGGAGTGGCTGCTGCCCGTATTGACGAGGTACTAAATACCCAAGTGTCGGTTGCCGATAGCGAACAGGTTCGTGACAGCGAGCTTGCGCATCCCCGTGGAACCCTATCCTTTGAAAATGTATCCTTCCGGTATCCCGATGCCGAGGAAAATGTCCTCAATAATATCAGTTTTACCGCAAATAGGGGAGAGACTACCGCAATTATCGGCAGTACCGGCAGCGGAAAATCTACCCTGCTAAACCTGATACCACGGTTTTATGACGTTACCGAAGGCAGAATTACGGTGGACGGCATAGATATCAGAGAGATTTCCCAGCACAAGCTGCGCAGTATGCTGGGTCTGGTACCACAGAAGGGCGTGCTCTTTTCCGGTACCATCGAGTCCAATATTCAGTTTAGTGGTGAAGTGTCAGAAGAGGCTATGGCAAAAGCTGCCGATATCGCTCAGGCTGCACCCTTTATCGCTGAAAAGCCCGAGGGCTACAAAACCCCCATTGCCCAGGGCGGTACCAATGTATCGGGTGGACAGAAGCAGCGCCTTTCCATTGCCAGAGCCATTGCCAAACAGCCACCTATTGTGCTGTTTGATGACAGCTTTTCGGCCCTGGACTATAAAACCGATGCTGCTTTGCGCCGGGCTCTTACCGAGCAGCTGACCGATGCTACTGTCATTATTGTTGCACAGCGCATCAGCACCATCCTCCATGCCCAGTGCATCATCGTGCTGGATGAAGGTAGTGTTGCGGGCATAGGCACCCATGCAGAGCTTCTAAAGAGCTGTGATGCCTATCGTGAGATTGCCAAGTCGCAGCTTTCGGAGAAAGAACTGGAAGGAGGTGCAGGCAGATGAAAAACGAGAAAACCACTGCCTCTGTACCACCGAAGTTTGGACCCAGGGGAGGCCCCGGGGGTCATGGCATGGTGCCCGGTGAAAAGGCCAAGGACTTTAAAGGCACTCTGCGAAAGCTGTTTTCCTATATTGGCAACTACCGTATAGGTGTTATTGCAGTTATGGTATTCGCCATACTGGGTACTACCTTTAACATCATTGGACCAAAGGTGCTCAGTGGTGCTACCAATGAGCTTTTTGCTGGTTTTGTAGCAAAGATAGCAGGTACCGGCGGTATCAATTTTGCACGCATTGGGCAGATATTGTTCTGGATGCTCTGCCTCTATGTGGTCAGCTCGGTCTTTGTTTTTATACAGGGCTGGCTTATGAGCGGCATTACCCAGCGGCTTTGTTTCCGTCTTCGGAAGGAGATGTCCGAAAAGCTAGGGCGCCTGCCGCTTGCTTATTTCGAGTCACGTACGGTGGGCGAGGTACTCTCCCGTATTACCAACGACATTGACACACTGGGGCAGAGCCTCAATCAGAGCGTTACCCAGCTCATTACAGCCGTTACCACTGTGGTGGGTGTGCTTATTATGATGCTGCTCATAAGCCCTATTATGACGCTCATTGCACTTATCATACTGCCGGTATCGGCATTGCTCATCGGCCTTGTGGTGAAGTTTTCCCAGCGGTACTTTAAAGAACAGCAGGAGTATCTGGGCATTGTAAATGGTCAGGTGGAGGAAAACTACAGCGGACACAATGTAGTAAAGGCCTTCAACCGTGAAGAACAGGCTATGCGAGAATTTGACGAAACCAATGCACATCTTTACAGCTCCGCATGGAAGTCCCAGTTCCTTTCGGGACTTATGCAGCCGGTTATGGTCTTTGTGGGAAATCTGGGCTATGTAGGTGTGGCGGTAACAGGCAGCCTGCTTGCCATCCGCGGTACCATACAGGTGGGCGATATTCAGGCGTTCATCCAGTATGTAAAAAGCTTTACCCAGCCCATTACCATGGTAGCGCAGGTATCCAATATGCTGCAGTCCATGGCCGCCGCGGCAGAGCGTGTATTCGAGCTGCTGGAGGAGCAGGAGGAGGAGATGGCGGCAGCTAACCCCGCCGACATTTCCGCTGTGGACGGCAGTGTGGAGTTTATAGATGTCCGCTTTGGCTACACCCCCGAAAAAATTATTATTAATGACTTTAGCTGTAAGGTGCAGCCGGGACAGAAGGTGGCTATAGTAGGCCCCACCGGTGCAGGAAAAACCACCATGGTCAAGCTGCTTATGCGCTTCTATGACCTGAACGGCGGCAGCATACGGGTGGGCGAACACAATATCTGTGACTTTAACCGTAGTCAGCTACGGGAGCTGTTCGGTATGGTGCTTCAGGAAACATGGCTTTTCAGCGGTACCATTATGGAAAATATCCGCTATGGTCGGCTGGACGCCACCGATGAAGAGGTTATAGCCGCAGCGAAGGCTGCTCATGTGCACCACTTCATCCAAACCCTGCCCGGCGGCTACCAGATGGAACTGAATGAGGATGCCGATAATGTCTCTCAGGGGCAGCGTCAGCTGCTTACCATTGCTCGGGCAATACTGGCGGATAACAAGATACTCATTTTGGATGAAGCTACCAGCTCGGTAGACACCAGAACCGAGCAGCGCATACAGAAGGCTATGAACAACCTGATGAAGGGTCGTACCAGCTTTGTGATTGCCCACCGGCTTTCCACCATAAAGGATGCCGACATTATACTGGTTATGAAGGACGGCGACATTGTGGAGCAGGGAACGCATGAGGGACTGCTTAGCAACGGAGGCTTCTATGCCGACCTGTACAATTCCCAATTTGAGGAAGGATAACCGGAGCAATAAAACCACTGCCTTTCGGGTAAACTAAGCAGCGAAAGGAAGTGATGCCATGAAGGAAAAACCCAAGCCGTGGGAAGATGAAAAACGGGGCTATGTTGCGGAATTTTTGGAGAAACCGGACAATGTGGCTTCCGCAACCGAGGAGACAGGGCTTATGCCTACACCACCTATGTCAGCAGCGGAATCGGACTCGTACGGCGATATCTGTGATGTTCCCATGCAGGTGAACAAGATACAAAAGCAGAAGAAAGATAAATAAAACCTAAAAACAGCTGTTTCGCCTTGTCGAAACAGCTGTTTTTCTTTGTAATTATTAAAAAATTGGAAATTCTTTGGAGTTTATCCCTCGTAAAAGCAAACCCGTAGTGATACAATTATAGTTGTTATACTAGAGCAGCTTTACAAACATAGCCCAAAGTTCAGCGCCCAGAGCATGCGCATTGCTTCGTTATCCTCCTTGATGGGCGCCAGCCCACCTGCGTCGTCTGCCTAGCACTGCACACACCCTGAACGCTTTCTTTATGCACTATGTTTCATAAAACTACTCTAGTCTCTAATAAAACTGAAGAATAGTATTATTACTATCCTATTGGTAGTTTTGGGGGAGGGGATACAGATGGCTATTATCGGTATGAATTACAAAGGCTATACGGCCATTATTAAAAGTGACACCTTGGACAGTGAGGTGCGCACCACCATCCTGGAGCATGATACAAATTTTATGACGATTTCCGTAAGGGGTAGACTACCGGGAATCGCCTTTGGCGAGCATGTTACTATACTGATACTGATGCCCAGCTGTGTACACGAATTTAGCGGGGTACCTAGAAAATCCAATGGTATGAGCAGCAGCCTTACATTGTATAACGGTCGGCTAAAGGAAAGTCGCTCTGCGGTGCGCTATACTGTAAATAGCCCGGCGGTTGTCGAAAATTTAATTTTTGATGATAAGCTGGCACCGATGTGCAATCCTCTGAATGTGCGGCTTATTAATGTCAGCACATCGGGAGCATTAATACGGGCAAGGCCCAACTATTTCTGCAAGGATGCTGCGGCAGAACTGAAGATTACCGTAGCCGACAATGAAACCGTGGTACAGGGAGTTGTTGTGCGGGTGCAGGAGGTAGATGACGAAACTACAGACTATGGGTTTCGCTTTATATAAATAGTGGGGAAGAGAGGAGGGGGCAAAGGTGAACCAGGATATAGGTGTGCAGCTAGTGGAAGATACCCAGCTGGAGGTGGAGGAAGATATTCTTCGTCCCATTGCTATGGACTACCTCTATGTGGGCATGGAGGTTATCGAAGATATTTACAACTATAACGGTAAACTGCTTCTTATTCCCAAAGGTGATACCTTATCGGAAGCTACCCTGCATGGACTAAAAAGGTTTAACAGTGAAAACCGCAACATCAGCGTATTTGTCACCACCTACAATATGCTTATGAGTAGGGGCACAGTTCCCACTACCTTAGACCAGCATCATATTGAAGAAAATATAGGATATACAAAAGTAAAGGATAAAGCAAACGACCTTCTGAAACGGGTAGCCCAGGGAGAGGGCATTTCACACACGGATACCGATGAAATAGTAAGCAGTATATCAGAGCAGCTGGAGACTATTGACCGTGCACTGATTTTTCAGTGTATTAACGCATCCAAGCCTATAGATGAATACCTGCGTCGTCACTGCATCAATGTTGGGCTTATAAATGGCCTTATTGGGAAATGGCTGGAGCTGCCTAAGAAGGATGTGGATGAACTGGTACTGGCGGGTCTGGTGCATGATATCGGCAAGACCAAGATACCCAGCCAGATACTTGACGCCCCCAGGCGGCTTACAGTTACTGAGTTTGAGGTAATGAAGATGCACCCTATTTATTCCCAAGAGCTGCTGGGGCAGGATAACCGCTTTAGTGAAGCAATTAGGCTGGCAGCCCGCCACCATCATGAAAAGATGAATGGCAGCGGCTATCCAGACGGGATAAATATATCTGAAATCTCCCTGTTTGCGCGGATTACAGCAGTGTCGGATATCTACGATGCTATGGTGTCCAGACGTAGCTATAAGGATGCCAACAATCCGTTTGCTATCCTGTCACAGCTTGCGGACAGCCAGTTCTCCGAGCTGGACAGCAGACTGGTTAAAGTATTTACCGACAATATGCCCAAGGAGCTGGTTGGTAAGTCGGTACTGTTATCGGATGGTTCCACCGGCATTGCAAAATTCATAATGAATAACGATTTGGAGCATCCGCTTGTGGAGATTAATGGGGTACTTGTGAAAACGGGCGATGAACTCCACTGCATGAGTATGATTTTTGAGCAGTAGCCTTACCGCAGAAAAAGGCCTACAGTCAGCACGCTGAATATCATGCCGGTAAGGTCGCCAGTTAGTGAAGCTGCAAGGGTTGGGCCTGTGTTTTTTACCCGGGTAGCACCGTAGTAAACTGCAATGGTGTAAAAAGTAGTCTCGGTGGAGCCTTCTATAACCGAAGCTACCCGCCCTATAAAGCTATCGGGTCCGTATTGTTCTAAAATATCGGTGAATATTACCATTGCACCACTGCCGGAAAGCGGACGCATAAGTGCCAGCGGCAAAATTTCCCCAGGGAGCCCTAGTAGCTGCGCAAGAGGATACACTGCCTTTATGAGCAGTTCCATGGCGCCGGAGGAGCGAAACATGGCCACGGCTGTAAGCAGACAGATAAGTGCAGGGGCAATGGATACAGCTACCCGCAACCCTTCTCCAGCACCCTCCAAGAAAGTGTTGAAGACATCCACTCCCTTTATAAGCCCCCACAAGAAAATGCCGCCAATCATCAGCGGAATAATATAGCTACTCACACGACTACCCCTCTCGCTTCAGTACAGGCCGCGCAGCGGGTCTGCCACGCAGTGCAGACGGCTGCCTAATGCTGTACAGTATATTTGCAAGTGATACGGCCACAACCACCGATATAAAGGAGCTAATCCATACCGGCACTAAAATCTCCATAGGGTCAGCAGAGCCCATCTGCAGCCGCAGGAAGGCGGTGGTAGTGGGTATTAGCTGCATAGATGCGGTATTCAGCGCTACAAACACCACCATCTCACGGGTGGCTACAGTAGGATGCCCAGCCTCCTTTTCCAGCTCACGCATAGCTGCCAACCCCAGTGGGGTAGCGGCATTTCCCAGACCAAGAAGGTTTGCGGCAAGGTTCATGGATATGGCGGCAAAAGCGGGACTGTTTTCAGGAAGCCTGCGAAACAGTATTCCTTTGGTAAGCGGGGATAGCAGGCTGCATAGCCCTTTGGTTATACCGCTTTTTTCTGCTATCTTCATTACCCCGCCCCACAGTGCCAGGCTACCCGACAGTGTAATTGCCAAATCCACAGCCTGCTTACAGCCGTTGAGGGATGCGGCAGAAAGATCCGGCATTTTTCCCATTAGAATAGCCGAGAGAACGGAAAGCAGTATCATACCGCCAATTACGTAACTCATCATATAGTGGAAAACCTCCCTGTTTTTTACGGAAATTGCAAAGAAGTTACAAAATATTCATTGGTTGGTTACTGAATTTTTCTTGTCTTTTTTTGTCGAATGTTGTATAATCTAACAATGCAACAAGGCTAGTTCATCTTGATGATAGGTGAGAGATGAGCGAATGAAGAAAGAAGTATCGGAGGGATAATATGAAATCTACAGGAATTGTTCGTAAGGTGGATGGCTTGGGAAGAATAGTACTTCCTATTGAGCTGCGTCGTGTGCTGGACATCCCCGTACAGAGTGACTTGGAGATATATGTCGATGGGGAAGAAATTATTCTCAAGAAATATGTTCCAAACTGCATATTCTGCGGTGGAACTAATGGACTTAGAGATTTTGAAGATAAGAATGTCTGTGCAAACTGCATTGAGAAACTTTCTACATCCAAGGCATAATGAATCTAAAAAAAGCGGTCTGTTTACTAATATGTAAACAGACCGCTTTTTTATCACCTTTAAAAATAAATGTTAAAATAATGTTGGCAACTTACCTAATACGTGCTACAATATAGATGGTTATATTGTGACAAACTTATAAAACAATATGGTGGGAAAGAGAAAAGAGGTTATTTGTATGACAAACAACTTGGTTATTACCATCTCTAGACAGTATGGAAGCAACGGACGTCATATTGGTATGGCTCTTGCCAAGGAGTTGGGGGTCGCATTTTATGATAAGGAGCTCATCAAGCTTGCCGCCACCCAAAACGGTATCAGTGAAAAGATGTTTGAAGAAGCTGATGAAATGCCGTCCAACAGTTTCTTATATTCTCTTTCTATGGGCTCCAGAAACTTTGGCACAGGGTTCAACTATATGGATTGCCTGAGTAATGATAAGCTTTTCCTAATGCAGTCCAAGGTAATACGGGAGCTTGCAGACAAGGGCCCTTGCGTTATTGTCGGGCGTTGCGCCGATTATATCCTGCGGGACCATGAAAACTGCATTAATATATTTCTGCATGCTTCACCCGAGTTCCGTATTGCCCATGTTATGGAGGAGTTGGATATATCGGAGGAGGCTGCCAAGGATATGATTCGCAGGGTTGGTAAAAAACGTGCCAGCTACTACAACTATTACTCCGATGTGGAGTGGGGTCATGCCGCCAGCTATCATCTGTCACTGGATGTAACCCATCTGAATGAAAAATCAGCAGTAAGCCTGCTAAAGGATTACCTTACTGTACGGGAACTTATCTAAGTCTTTATAAAAACAAACAAAACGCTCCTGCATTTATAATGCAGGAGCGTTTTTATGTAGCTGTTAAGCTGCCGGAGGGGTATTTTCCGACGTTGTAGTATCACTAGGTGATTCCGGTGTAGAAGTGGGAGTCGGCTCCGTGGTAGGTTCCGGTTCCTTTGTTGGTGCCGGTGTGGGGGTGGGCTTTTCCGTAGGTAGTGGAGTGGGCGTTGGGGTAGCTGTTGGAGGTGGTGTGGGCGTCGGTGTGGGTGTCGGTGTAGGAGTAGGAGTAGCGGTAGGTGGAGGCGTAGGGGTGGGTGTAGGAGGTAGCGTGGGGGGCGTCGTGGGCGGGGCGGCCATAGCCGCCCTTATTTCCGCCCACGTGCTATACTTCCCGGGGTCTATCCCCGCTGCCTGTGCCTGTGCCTTTCGCTCATTCACCAAGCTTTTCAGTTCGGTCAATGTTTTGCCCTTGTCACCGCTATCCAACCACTTGGGGTTGTCGGCAATATACTTATTTGCTTCAGCCTGTGCTGCATTTCCGGTCTTGTTTTCAATAATCTTCAGGGTATCTGCCCAGCTTTTGGAACCGGAAAGTTCCTGCGTGGTTACACCTGCGGCGGCAGCTATGGCTTTTCGCTCCGAAATAAGCTTGCTCATAGCGGAGTAGGTAAGTCCTGCGTCACCGCTATCCAGCCAGGTGCGATTGTCGTTATACAGCTTATCACGCTTGGCTGCATTGGCAGCATCTATGGCCTTACTCATGGCGCTCCAGCTGCTGTACTTGCCGGTGTCTATGCCTGCGGCGGAAGCCATGTCCTTACGCTCTGCTACCAGAGCCTTTAGCTCGCTTAGGGAAAGGCCCTTGTCGTCGCTGTTCAGCCACTTGGGGTTATCCTTAATATACTTATCGGCTTCACCGGTACCCGGGGTGGGTGTAGGTGTAGCTGTCGGAGGCGGTGTGGGTGTGCCAGCCGCTTGACGCTCCTTTATCAGTGCGTTGATACGGCTCCATCTGCCCGCACTGCGTATTTCGTCGGGAGTCAGCCACTCATGTGCTAGGTCGCTTCTGTCTCTGGCAAGGGTAAGGCGCTTACTGATAGACATATTTTCTTCATCGGAGGAGAGGTATAGCTTAAACTCATACTCACGCTCATCAATGAGGTAGAGCATTTCATCCAAGCTCAAATCCTCCTGTTCGTCATAGGTCAGGTATTTCTTAGCGGAAGCCTGGCGCATTTCAGCCAGTTTCTTCTGCTCCTCGGCGGACAGTTCTTTGCTTTCACTTGCGGTAAGCCACTTGCTGCTTACTGCGGCAGCTGCAGAGGATGCCTGTGCTTCCTCCTGCTTTTTACGCTCGGCAGCCTGCTGTCTGGCCAGTTCGTTATACCACTCTGCGGGCAGAACGGGGTTGGGGTTCAGGGTAGCGCCTTCCACGTTTACATCGGCGCTTTCGCCCTCTCGCACTTTGCGGGCAAATACTACAAAGCGGGCAATACGGTCGCCCTCGTTGCTTTTAAAGCTATAGTCGCAGGTGGAAAGGGTAAGGAGGGTATCGTCGGTACGCATATCCACCTTGGTATTAATCAGGCTACGTTCACGGATTTTATTGACATAGTTGGTCATATCCTGGTCAGAGCTCTTGTCAATAAAGTTGTGGTAGTCAAAGTCCGGGTCATTCTTTTTACAGAGCACAATGCCAAAAATTTTATACTGGCCCTCGCTGTAAATGCTGTCATAATTGATAACAGGGTGTTTCTTATAGAAAGAAAGCTGCTTGTAGTTCATCAGTTCACCAAACATCTGGCCGTCGTTCATGTTATGGGCGTAGATGACGGTGTTGGTGCTGGGCATAAACTGGTCTACACGGTAGTCCACAAATGGAACGCCATGCTGGTTGTCTTTTTTGGTGAAGTCCCTACGCTCGTAGAAAGCATTGTCGGTAGACTGCACCACTACATAGTCCAGCTTGGTATCGGGTATCTTTATCCAGCCTGCCACATCGGTATTTTGGTCATATAGGGCAAAGAACTTTTCCATGTACCCTTTGGGATATTCAGAGGGCTTCCGTTGCGGCTTTGCATCGGAGGTGAAAAGTGTTTTCAGGTCATCGGACAGCTGTGCATTATCGGCGGATTCCTTGTAGACACTACCGATATAGATCATACAGCCAATAAAGACGGCAAGAAATATGGATACTGCTATAAGACGTATCTTATCGTTCTTGGTCACCTTTCCGGCGCGAAGCCGGCCTAAAAGGTTGGTTTTACGCATATCGCTCGGCTCCCTTTCCATTTCGTTTTTGGCTTTCCCGTAGGAGCCGCCGGTGGGTACCAGCCTGTTCCTGACTGTATCAGCTATACTGGCCAATTTGCTCATTGGCGAATTCAGCTCGTTAAATTTTGAAAGCAGGCGGTTCAGGTTTTGCTCAAAGCAGTATTCCAGTTCCTGCGGCGTAGCGGGAAGCACCACCAGTAGGTGGTCGTTTCCGGCCACAGCATAACCCTGAAATATCCCAAAGGGGTTTTCAATGGTATGTGCATTGGCAGGTAAAACCGAAAAGGCAGAAAGCTCACCGGCAGAAAAAGGCAGCTCTACCCGCTGGGCATAGGCTTCGGCACTGCGTTTGGCAGCAGCGTTTACCGCCAGCTCTTGCCGCATACCTTTTGCCACTACAGCAGCAATGGTTGTTGCGTTTCGGGGCTGTGGAGCAGCCAGTATCAGTATAAGCTTTTGTTCTTTAAAGGCTTTGCCCAAACCACTCATGTAAGCGGAGCTGTCACCTGTAAGTATTGCCCCGCGCCCCGCAGTTATTCCTATGGCAGACAGCCGCTTTATCAGATAGTCTGCGGCAGGATTAAAATAGCTGCCGCCGGTGCCGCTTTCGGCTGCCGCAAGTATGATTGCTTTAATAGTAATTACCTCCAGTACAAATGAAAATTCATATGCTTTTCATTTTTACATTCTGTTTTTTTCACCATAGTTTGGGGATAGTACCGTAAGTTCGGCAGTTTCCACAGCAAGATCAATCATCTCCTGCGGAATGGCCATCTCGGCTTCAATGGCGGCTACGACATCCATTTTTGGTTTGGTTTTTGGGTGCTTGGGTGTAAAGACGGTACAGCAGTCCTCGTAGGGTAGTATAGAGGTTTCAAAGGTATCAATCTTGCGGGAAATACGCACAATTTCTTCCTTGTCCATACCGATGAGAGGACGCAGAACCGGTAGCCGTGTAACAATGTCGGTGCAGCCCAGAGCCTGTAGGGTTTGGCTTGCCACCTGTCCTACGCTTTCTCCGGTAATCAGCCCGCCGCATTCCTCACGCAGTGCAATGGCTTCGGCTATCCGCATCATGCAGCGACGCATAAGCAGGGTAAAGTAATCCTCGGGGCAACGCTCCCGTATCAGTTCCTGAAGCTGGGTAAAGGGCACCACAAAAAGCCGGATTTTCCCTGTATAGGGAAGCATTTTTTCTCCCAGAGTAACCACCTTTTGGCGGGCACGCTCTCCGGTGTAAGGAGGGCTTGCAAAGTGAACGGCAATCAGTTCCAGTCCACGCTTGGCCATCATGTAACCCGCCACAGGGCTGTCTATGCCGCCGGAAAGCAGCAGTGCGGCACGTCCGCCGCTGCCTACAGGAATACCGCCTGCACCGGGAAGCTGGTCTACGTGTATATATGCTGCGGTTTCTCGAACCTCTACGGTAACGGTAACATCGGGGTTGTTTACATCCACCTTTAGGTGGGGGTAGGCGTCCAGCAGTATGCCTCCAAGCTCACAGCAGATTTCCGGTGAGCCCATGGGGAATGCCTTATCCGAACGCTTGGCGTTCACCTTAAAGGTGCGGGCACGGTCCAGGTTTTCTTTCAGGTAAATAACGGCATTTTCAGAAATGTCGGCAAAGTCCTTCTTTACCACCGCCGCTATGGTGAGGGCGGAAACGCCAAACACTGTCTGCAAGCGACGGAGTGTCAGCGACATATCAATATCGTCGCTTTCGGGCATAACATAGATGGTGGACTGGCTCTTTTTAATCTTAAAGGAGCCAAGGTCTGCTATCCGTCTGCGCATATTTTTTATCATCATATCCTCAAAGGTGTGTCGGTTGAGCCCCTTGAGTGCAATTTCGCCGCTTTTCAGTAGGATTATCTCTTTCATTTGTTTCTCCATTCGGTCATTTTTTGGCAAGGGTGGCTATGCCCTCAGCAAGCCGCTGGGCCAGTATATCCACCTGCTCGGTGGTGTTATCAAGGCAAAAGCTAATGCGTAGTGCACCATTTATCCGCTCGGGGGGAAGCCCCATAGCGGTCAGTACGTGGCTCTTTGCACCCTTGGCGCAGGCCGAGCCGCCAGAAAGGTAGATTTCATACTGTTCCAAATAGTGTATCATAACCTCCGACCCAATACCGGGAAGCGAAAGGTTCACAATATGAAGTGCACCGTTTGGGGGTGAATTAATGCATACCCCCTCTAGATTTTCCATTTTTTTTATAAGATGACTCCGCAGTGCCGTAAGGTGTGCGGTGGCTTCGCTGCGCTTGTCCCACAGTTCTTTTGCAGCCAGCCCCATGCCGCAGATGGCAGGGGTGTTTTCGGTGCCTGCATGGAGGCCGCCCTCCTGCTCTGAGCCATAGTACAGTGGCAGCAGCCGAACCCCTTTGCGGCGGTAGAGGGCAGCAGCTCCTTTTGGCCCATGTATCTTGTGACCGCTTACCGTTACCATATCTACCCCAAAGCGTTCCGGCGTTACAGGCAGCCGGCAAAAGCTTTGCACACAGTCGCTGTGAACCAGTGTATTTGGGTTTATCCGTTTTACCGCTGCGGATATGGCGGCTAGGTCGTTGATGCTTCCGGTCTCGCTGTTTACATGCATTACCGAAACCATCACTGTCTGTGCATCTACCTCGGCAGCTATCGCTTCGGGAGAAACAGTGCCGTCCAGACCGGGTGCTACCCGTACCACAGTAAAGCCCTCACGGGTCAGTGCGTCGGCGGCAGCCAACAGGGAGGCATGCTCGGTAGCAGTGGTAATCACCTTGGTTCCACGGCGGCGCAGTGCACGGCACCCCCCCAGCAGAGCCAGGTTGTTGGCTTCACTGCCGCAGGAGGTGAAGATAATTTCATCGTTTCGTACCCCCATCACCTGAGCCACCTGTCCTCTGGCAGTTGTCAGTGCCTGTTCTGCCACAAAACCCTTGTGGTGCAGGGAGGATGGATTTCCGTAGTTTTCAGTGAACATATGGCATGTGAGCTGTGCAACGGTGGGGGAGACGCGAGTAGTGGCGCTGTTGTCCAGATATATTTCCAAAATGCAGATATCATTCCTTTAGCTTAAAAATTCATAGGGACGGCAATAGGCCCGCGCATAATGTGTAATAGGCGCCTGCGATTATTATACCATGAACGCAAAGCGTTTTGGTATAATTGCGCATAGGGACGGCAATCGTCCTGCGCATAACCTATAATAATCGCCTGCGATTATTATACTGTAAATTGCCCCATTCTTCAAGAAAAAACTGCTTTTAAAGGGAACTGTAAACAATGTTAACAATTTGTTCAAGGGGAAAGAGGAAAAATGTTGTCGCAGGGGTTTAAAAATGGAATTAAATTAGGTATTATATTATACATACAATATTTTAAGCGAATTTTTGGAGGGTATCTGCATATGAAACGTATTCTTGCGCTACTGCTTGTGGCAGCAATGGCAGCCGGCGGCTGTTCACTAAAAAAGGAAGAGCCACTGCCCCCGGTTCCTACCGTGGATAATGCCATCAACATACAACTGGGTGGAGAGCCCGATACGCTGGACCCTGCTTTTGCCGCTACGGCTGACGAGGAAAGCTATATCATGCACCTTTTCGAGGGGCTTACCATACTGGACGATAAGCTGGAGCCAAAGCCCGGTGTGGCTGAAAGCTGGGAGCGTACAGTTAGCGATGCAGGGGTAATTACCTATACCTTTAAGCTGAACCCCGAGGCCAAGTGGTCGGATGGTGAAGCGGTAAAGGCAGAAGACTTCATCTATGCATGGAGCCGGGTGCTGGACCCGAGTACCAAGTCGCCCTTGGCATATCGCCTATATCCTATCAGCGGGGCAAAGGCAATACATCAGGATAAGGCGGAGCTGACTACCCTTGGGGTAAAAGCCACCGAGGACGGCAGCCTGCAGCTGGTGCTGGAGGGTGAATGTCCAGACCTGCTGCAAAGGCTTGCTACAGCGCCCTGGATGCCCCTGCGGGAGAGTGTTGTAAGCGCCAAGCCAAATGGCTGGTACTACGATGCGGACAAGTTTCTCACAAACGGTCCCTACACACTGGATAAATGGGAGCGTGACCAGCAGATAACAATGGTGCGCAGCGACAGCTACCATGGTATTGATTCTGTCAAAGCAAAAAGGCTGAACTTTGTGCTTATGGAGGATGAAGCCGCGCTTATGGCTGCCTTTAAGGACGGTACCGTACAGCTTGCCACCACGCTTCCTCTTCTGGATATAGAGGCACTGGACAAGGATACCCGCCATACAGATACCATTCTGGGAAGCTACATTCTCGCTTTTAACACAGGTAAAAAACCGTTTGATAACGCCGATGTGCGCAAAGCCCTCTCGCTGGCTATCGACCGTACTGCCATTGCCGCGGTGCTGCGGGATGGCAGTGTCCCCGCAACAGGTTTGGTGCCGAACGGTGCAGTGGTAGACGGCACAGATTTCCGTACGAAAGGCGGAAAGCTTCTCCCCGCTGCTCCTGACCTAGAAAAGTCCAAAAAGCTGCTAAAGGATGCAGGCTATGAAAACGGTAAGGGAATGCCCACCATTGTATTCCTCATTAACGATGAGGACACCCACCGTCGTGTAGCGGAAAGCGTTGCAAAGATGTGGGAGCCTCTGGGCGTACTGGTAGAAGTACAGTCAGCTGGTTGGGATGAGTATCTAGCCAAGCGGGAGGACGGAAAGTTTGATGTCACCCGTGGCGCTATCTTCTCGGACAACCTGTACCCTGCTGCATTTTTGGACAGCTGGACAGGGGACAACCAGCTTAACTATACAGGGTACAAGAGTGCAGACTATGATGCACTCATTGACATGAGCTATGGACGCAAACCCAAGGTCTCCGAAGAGGAAGCCAAGGCCGAAGAAAAGAAAACTGAGGAAAAGAAGGCTGAAGAAAAGAAAACCGAGGAGAAGAAAACCGAGGAGAAGAAAACCGATAGCTCCGAGGCTACCGCTAAGGATGAAGCTGCCGAACCGACAAAAACCGCTATGGACTACCTTACCGAGGCAGAAAAGCTGCTTGTAGATACCGACACGGTCATTGTACCGTTGACATGGTATACCAACCGTTATGCGGTAGCCCCCGGTATGGACGGACTGCGCAGCTACCCCACAGGCACCATGTATTTTGGCACTGCCTCCTACAAGAAACCCGCAGAAAAATAAGATGAGAAAAACATAAATAAACTTTTGAGAAAGGGGAATATGCTGTGAAAAAAAGACTGCTCATTATACTTTTGACCGTGCTTTCTACAGTGCTGTTTCTTTCTGCTTGTGGCAAAGTAAAAAAGGATGTAGATATTGAACTACTACTTTCAAACGACTACGAGGTGGAGTATATCTTTACCCGAGCGGGACTGTCTATTGACGGGGCAAAGCCGCTGGAGACTGCGGATGGCGGCATATACCACCCCGTTCAGTCGGATAAATACAAGACCATTGCAGACCTGTACAAGCTGCTAAGCGAAACCTATGCAAACGATGAAACCATTACCGCCTACATGGGCAGCGTGGATAGCGATGGACGGCTGCTTTATCTGGACATTGACGGAAAACTCTGTCGCAGCAGCAATCCCATAGTCAGCCCCGGAAACCCCACTGCCGATTATGATAGTATCAAAGCGGAGAAAATGGGGAAGGGCGAGCATGGAAAACAGCGTGTCCTGTTCCGCTTCACCGAAAATGGCGAAGATGGTTCGGAATACCAGTGCGTTATGGAGGCTGTAGATACAGGTAAGGACGGGTGGCGACTTTGGACTTCCCGTGCTACAGCTGTCCGTGAAATTATAAAGCAGGGGACAGGAGATACCGTAGCCAATGATGTGCATACCATTGCCGACAGCTTTGTAACTGCCCTTGGGGCAGGGGATACTGCAACCATAGAACGGCTTACCCAAACTCAAGGCGGCGGCTATAGCCACCTTTCACAGGCGGGCATAACAGAAGCTTCCTATGAGGTGGTAGAGGAGCTGGACTACGAGGGCGAATACCTTGTAACACTGCATGTAAGCGGTGGCAACGGCGTGTTTAAAACAGGTACAAATACCTATCGTATGCGGGTAGGCTATTCTGACAAAGACGGCGAACTAATCGTGCGCTACTTCCAGCCGTCCTCCTTTGAGCCCTATGACCAGCTGCTACCTGACAAGCAAACCAATATTGCTGCAAATCAGGTGCTCTATCTTGCCCGTTTGGTGGGAGCCATAGAGTTTACTTCCCCGGCGGACATCCCCGCCGAGGTTATTACCGAGTATGTGCTTTGGATGACCGAGATGCAGGGTGAACCCGACCCCGCGGGTATATCGCTGGCAGAACTGCAAACTCAGGTGAAAAATTACTTTGGCATTGAAGGCTTTGACCCTGGGAAGGACACCATTTTTTATAATGCAGACACTGATAGTTACTTTATGATGGGACGGGGGCTGCCACCCTTCAATATGTTTGTACTGCCCATTTCGGACGGGAACGGTATAGCTACCATAGAGGTGTACAGCTTTGACCCTACCGCCGACCCGCTGATGCTGGCGCCTGTATCCACCACCCTATACACGCTGAATAATAACTGGAATGGCAGCTATACATTTGTAAATGGTATTAAGAAACCACTCATCTAATTTTGACACAGACCTTGTCGGTAAGTT
This sequence comes from Angelakisella sp., assembly GCA_036645835.1. GTDB lineage: Bacteria > Bacillota > Clostridia > Oscillospirales > Ruminococcaceae > Angelakisella. Next base: position 75,608 of record JAVXNK010000002.1, read on the forward strand.
TTTATCCATTGGCTATGCCTGACCTAATGGATGCCCTGTTAAAACAATTTTCAAAAAATAGTGAAAAACGGTTTTTTTCACAGCTTGTATTTGGCAGACATAAAAAAAGAAGAGAAACCGATACTAAATATGTCCCCGGAGTGCAAAGAAAACATGCTCCGGCGGACATATTTTCTGTTTTTTCAAATTCTATTTATCCGGCTAAAAAAGAAAGGAGCAACGGCTATGTCAAACCTTACAGCAAAGGAACTATCCTTCCTCAAGGATCAACTTGGAGGGGAACAGAACCTAGTTAAAAAGTATAAGATGTACGCAAGCCAGTGCACCGATCCGCAACTTCAAACCAAATGCCAACAAGTGGCTGCTCAGCATCAAGGACATTATAACACTTTGCTAAATCAGCTGAATTAAGCAGGCGGGAGGAAGAAAAAATGGCAGAGATTAACGGAACCTTTGGTGACCGTGAAATGATGGATGACCTTCTGTCATCTCAAAAGGGCATTACAGGGCTATACAACACGGCAGCCAATGAGTGCGCCAGCAATGGTCTCAAAAACGAGTTTATGACAATTCTTGGGGAGGAGCACCGTATACAAATGGAGCTTTTTACAGAGATGAATAAGCGAGGTTGGTACCCCGTGGAACAAGCGGAACAGCAGAAGATACAGCAAACCAAGGACCAGTTCCAAAACGGAAACAGTTAAAGGCAAAATAAAAGGTGGACGGCTTTCGCCGTCCACCTTTTTACAATACTTGTTACTCAGTAGGGTTTTCCAGTATTCTGTCAAGCCAAATGCTTGCAATGTTCAGTGCTTCATATAGTCCCTGTTTTTCAGCCTTCTTAGCAATTCTGTCGGTGGGCTTTTTGCTCTCGTCGGTGGAGAGAATTTGCACCATAATCTTGTTAGACATGAGCAGGCCGTCGTCACCTGAGGGGACCGCGCCCAGTATCTGCAACATTGCTACATAGGGTTCATAGGGAAAACCATAATAGATGGTTTTTTCGCTGCGTACAAGCGGCTTACCCTTGTACATAAGAAAGTCGTTTTTTTCCGGCATAGTAGCGCACCTCCTATAGTAATATGGCAGCCCGCAAAAGGAAGGGCTGTCGATAGAATGCGTAATGTAAAATGAAACAGCGTGGAAAAGGGGCACGGGCCCCTTTTCCACGTCCAATCATCCACCCATAGGCGTAAATAATTAGTTCTTTAGCAGATAGGACTTCACCAGCAACTGGAGAAGTTCATCGCGGTCAATATGCCGAATGAGGCTTCGGGCATTGTTGTGAGTGGTAATGTAGGTGGGGTCCTCCGAAAGGATATAGCCTACAATCTGATTAATAGGATTATAGCCCTTTTGACGCAGAGCTTCGTAAACGGTAACCAGGACCTCGCGGACCTCACGTTCCTTGTCTTCGGCAATGGAAAAGGCTATTGTAGGTTCATATGCTGCCATACTTGCACCCCCGTAAAAAGAAAATTCGTTAATATACACAACTAATTTGTTTCTAACTAATATTGTATATCATTTTAGGCAAAAACACAAGGATAAAATCGGATGTTCATAAAAAATTATCTTCTGATTTCTGCTCCAAGCTTTTCCAGACCTCCAAAAATGTTCGCCATAACCTTGTCGCACTCCTCCACAGTCAGGGTGTGGTCTGCGGCACGCAGGGACAGGGAATACGCTACGGACTTTTTGCCCTGCTCTATCTGGGTTCCGCGGTAAACATCAAACAGCTCCAGTTTTTCCAGTAGGCGTCCGCCTTCTTTTCGAATAACCTTTTCCAGCTCCGCTACAGGCAGTGCTTCGTCACAGGTGACAGCAAGGTCACGGCCGGAAGCAGGGAACTTGGGCAGGGGGCGGTACTTCTTTTCATTGTCGCGGTTTTCGTACAGGGCGTTGCCGTCCAGCCGTGCCAGATATACCCGGGTATCTATGCCGAAGTTTCCGGCTACCTTGGGGTGTATCTCGCCCAGAATACCCAGCTGCTTACCATTGCGGGTAATAACTGCGCAGCGACCGGGGTGGAAGGAGCTGTTTTCCCGCTCTGCGGTGTACTCGCAACCGGTGACACCCAGCCGTCCCAGCAGTTCCTCTACAATGCCTTTCAGCGAGAAGAAGTCCTCGTTTTTGCCGTAGCACCCCAGCATAACGGCGGGACGCTCGATAGGCTGCTTATCCAGCTCGGTGGGGATATATTCGGTGGCTATCTCAAAAAGTCTTGCAGCAGGGTTTCGGTTATTGTAGTTCCGTGCCAGAATGTCCAGCATGGAGGAAAGTGCGGTAGTGCGCATAACGCTGGTATCTTCACCCAGAGGGTTTAGAATGGTTACAGAGTTACGCAGGGGGCTGTTTTCCGGAAGCTCCAGTTTGTCGTACAGACGGGGGCTTATGAAGGAATAGGTGATAATCTCGGTGCAGCCAAGGGCCAGCAGGGTAGTGTTTATGCTGCGGTTAAACTTCTGACGGGGGGTATAGCTACCCTCTGCCAAACCGGAAAGAGCAGTGGTGGGAATATTGTTGTAGCCAAACAGCCGTGCAATTTCCTCGGCAATATCGGCTTTGTGTGTAAGGTCCGCCCGGTAGGTGGGAGGGATTACAGTGTCACCCTCAACGGTAATATCCAGTGTTTGCAGCATGGTAACCATGCTTTCACGGCTGATATCTATGCCAAGGAAGCGGTTAATCCACTGGTAGTCAAAGGGGATACGCAGCGGCTCACGCTTGTCATTATCCACATCGATAACGCCGCTTACCACCTCGCCTATGCCCAGAAGCTCTACCAGCTGGCAGGCTCTGGCCAGTGCAGGAGCGCAGGTGCGTGGGTCCAGTCCTTTTTCAAAGCGACTGGAAGATTCAGTACGAAGTCCCACCTTTTTTGCGGTGGTTCTTACCGAGCTGCCCAGGAAACAGGCAGATTCAAACACGATGGTGGTAGTATTATCATTGATACCGGAAAGCTCGCCGCCCATAACACCTGCAATGGCAGAGGGGGCAACAGCATCACCGATAACCAGCATTTCAGGGGAAAGCTTCCGCTCTACCTCGTCCAGTGTTACTATGCTTTCTCCCTCACGGGCGTTGCGCACAACAATCTTATGCTCCCGCACATTTTCAAGGTCGAAGGCGTGCATGGGATGACCGTATTCAAGCATGACATAGTTGGTAATATCCACAATGTTGCTGATGGGACGCACACCGCTTGCCCGCAGCCGTTCCCGCATCCACAGGGGAGAGGGACCAATCTTTACATTCTTTACTACAGCAGCCATATACCGCTGGCAGAGCACAGGGTTCTGCACCTCTACCGACAGCAGGCTGTTTACATCGCCGCCTGCACCCTTTACAGTGGGAACAGGCAGGGACAGGGGTTTGGAGAAGGTAGCGGCAGCCTCACGAGCCAGTCCCCGTACCGACAGGCAGTCAGGGCGGTTGGAGGTAATCTCAAACTCTACCTTTAGGTCATTTAAGCCAATTGCTTCGCAGATGGGCATACCGGGGGTGCGGTTTACATCCTCACCCAGTATAAAGATGCCCTCGGCTATGGCATAAGGGAAGTCGTGGGTGGTCAGCTCCAGCTCACCCAGGGAGCAGAGCATGCCGCAGCTTTCCTGTCCACGCAGTTTGCCCTTTTTTATGGTAACACCGCCGGGCAGGGTGGAGTTGTGCAGCGCAGCGGGCACATAGTCTCCCACGCTAACATTCTGGGCACCGGTGACAATCTGCACCGTTTCGCTACCCACATTTACTTGGCAAATCCACAGATGGTCGGAGTCAGGGTGACGCTCCATAGCGGTTACCTGTCCTACCACCACATTTTTAATGTCGCTGCCTTCCTGCTCGTAGCCCTCTACCTTAGAGCCGGACATGGTCATGCCCTCACAGAAGTCACGGGGTTTCATATCTATCTTTACAAAGTCATTTAGCCATTTCATTGACAGATTCATTGTAATATCCTCCTAGTTAATCAAAAATCCTAAACGCCGCAGTGCCTAGTTTAAAACTGATGCAAGAACCGCAGATCGTTTTCGTAGAGCAGCCGCAGGTCATCAATGCCGTAACGACCCATAACAAGCCGTTCCAGACCAATACCAAAGGCAAATCCGCTGTATACCTCGGGGTCTATGCCGCAGATGGAAAGCACCTTCGGGTGTACCATGCCGCAGCCCAGCAGTTCTATCCAGCCCTCGCCTTTGCAGAGCCGGCAGCCCTCGCCATGGCAGCTGAAGCACTGAATATCCACCTCGGCGGAAGGCTCGGTGAAGGGGAAGTAGTGGGGACGGAAACGCATGATACTGTCCTTGCCGTAAATGCGCTTGATAATGGCTTCCAGACAACCCTTTAGATCTGCCATTGTTATGCCTTTATCCACAACAAGTCCTTCCATCTGATGGAAGACAGGGGAGTGGGTGGCATCCACCGCATCGGAACGATAAACCCGTCCGGGTGCAATAATACGGATAGGGGGCTTTTGCTGCTCCATGGCGTGTACCTGTACAGGGGAAGTACAGGTGCGCAGCACTATGTTTTCACTGATATAAAAGGTGTCCTGCATGTCACGTGCAGGGTGGTTGGGTCCCAGGTTGAGTGCATCAAAGTTGTAGTAGTCGGTTTCTACCTCGGGGCCTTCGGCTATATCAAAGCCCATGCCGATGAAGATTTCCTTCATCTCATCCAGTACCAGTGACAGGGGATGCTGGTGACCAATAGGTTCCGATTTTCCGGGCATGGTGACATCCAGTGTTTCCAGCCGAAGCTTTTGGGCGGTGGCAGCAGCGTGCAGCGCCTGCTGGCGTACAGTAAGCTCGTTTTCCAAAAATTCCTTTACTTGGTTTACCAGCTGTCCCATAACAGGACGTTCCTCGGCGGAAAGCTGACCCATCTGCTTCAGAATCGCAGTCAGTTCACCCTTTTTACCCAAAAATTGAATGCGCAGTTCCTCAAGCTCCTTAAGGTCTGCTGTTTTGCCAAGCTGCTCCAGCGCAGTAGTCTTAATTGCTTCCAGTGCGTTTTTCATACTCATAGCTTTCATTCCTCCGTAAAAATAAAAAGACCCTTCGCTCCCTAATATAAAAGGGGCGAAAGGCAAAAATGCTTCCGTGGTACCACCCGTTTTCCCGAAAGATAAAAACCTGTCGGGCACTCGTTATGAGCCTCTAACGGCGCTCTCCTCCGTTGCCGCCTACTGTGTGAGCTAAAAAACTCATGTTCAGCGGTACCGCTCCCAAGCGAACTTCACAGGGCATCTGTCCGGTTTGCTTTCAGCCGACGGCAAAACCTCTCTGATGAACCTACGCTCCCGCTACTCTCTTGTTCATAGCGTTTGTGTTTATACAGGTCATAATAGCACAGTTTTCAGGGGATTGCAAGATAAAAACGTCACCTTTGATTTTCCAGTAAAAAAATGCTACAATGAACAATAATAGTATATGCAAAGTGTAGGTGAAAATTGATGTTTCAGGTTACGGCAGGCGTAGATAGCGTAAGCATTGCACGCATGGAAAAATCTATGGAGCGGGAAAGCTTTTGTAACCGCATTTTTTCGGAGCAGGAGCGAGAATATTTTTCCGGAAAGCACCGTCCCGCACAGTCCGCGGCGGGCCATTTTGCTGCCAAGGAGGCCTTTTTAAAGGCAATGGGCACCGGTGTCATCAATATGAACCTGCGGGATATAGGTGTACTGCACGATGAACAGGGTGCGCCCTACTTTGTGCTGACCGACTGGGCAGCGGAGCTCTGCGGAGACAGGGAGCTGGCCCTTAGCATTACCCACGAAGACAATATAGCCATTGCGTTTGTAGTGGCGGTGCGACAGAAGGAGAATACCTTATGAAATTTGCAACCACAGCGGCTATGCGGCGGATAGAGGAACTGGAAAACCAAAAGGGGACAAGCTACTTTCAGATGATGCAGGAGGCGGGTAACCGCAGTGCAGAGCTGCTCTGCCAGCAGTTTGACTTTCTGGAAAAGCGGGTCACTGTGCTCTGTGGCAATGGTAATAACGGTGGTGATGGCTTTGTAGTAGCAGCACGGTTACAGGAACAGGGTGCACGGGTTACAGTGGTGCTCTGCAAAGGAAGCCCTGCCACGGAAGCGGCATCCATGGCATTCGATGCTCTTCCTGCTGCCGTAGCGGTGGTTACGCTGCCTTTAAAAGATATAAGGGAACTGATTCTTGCCGATTTTATAATAGACGCCATATACGGCATTGGCTTCCACGGACAGCCCGGTGACGAGGAACAGAAGCTGTTTTGCCGTTGCCGGAAAAGCGAAGCTATAAAAATATCACTGGATATCCCCAGCGGCGTAGTGGGGGATAATGGGCGTTATATATCCTGCTTTCAGGCGGATATGACCATTGCCATGGGAGTTTATAAGCCTGCCCATCTGGTAAGCTGGCGGCAGCAGTTTGCAGGAGAGGTTATACTGGCGGAAACCTCCCTGACTAGTGTAGCCCTGCAAAGCGGCCTTTTGCTCCATAGCCTTACACCTCAGCTTTGCAGCCTGCCCCACCGTCAGCCATGGGGGCACAAAGGAAACAATGGCCGCTTGGCACTGGTATGCGGCTCCCGCCGTTTCCCCGGTGCTGCGGTACTGGCCTGTGCCGGTGCACTGCACAGCGGCGTAGGCTATGTGCATCTGCTGGCTACCCAGCATGTCTGCAATATTGTTGCGGGACATTTTCCGGAGGTTATATACACCCCGCTGCCGGAAAATGAGCAGGGAGGCATAGACAGTGCAGCCACAGAGCAGGTGCTGCGTGTGGTAGATAGCTGCAACGCTGTGGCTGTGGGCTGCGGCATGGGAAGTACCCCCCACACTGCTGCACTGGTTACAAGCATACTGCGGGAAAGCAAAACCCCACTGCTTTTGGATGCCGACGGCCTAAACTGCCTGGAAGGCCGAGTAGAACTGTTGGCCACAGCCCAATGTCCCGTCGTTATAACTCCCCATCCCGGAGAGTTCTCTCGCCTTGCCCGTGCGCATATAGATATGACAAGCGAGGACTACACTCTGGCAGCGGCGCAGCTGTCGGTGGAAGCCGATATTACCCTGCTGCTAAAGGGTGCAGTTACTGGTATTTTCAGGGGCAAGCGACAGCCTGTTTTTAGCTTCCAGGGAAGCGACTGTTTGGCACGGGGCGGCAGTGGCGACCTGCTTTCGGGCATTATCGCCTCTCTTATGGCACAGGGATTGGATACGGATGCAGCAACGCTCTGTGGAGCATGGCTTCATGGGCGCAGTGCTGTCCTAGCGGCAGAGGAACTGAACCACCGCTTCGTACAGCCCTCCGACCTCATCGAATTCCTGGAGGCAGCCATAGAGGAGCAGGAAACGGTAGAACAGTGCGGTTGTCCCCTCACTGGAGGCGGACTGATTGAGGACGAACTATAGAATACTTTGTCTGTTGTGTGCTCTGCTGCTTATGGCAGGTTGTACAAAATCATTAAAAGGAAACAGCCGAGAGGAACTAATGAAAGTGGCGGCTGCGCCCTATTCCTTTACGGGCACCGTTACCATGGAAGGCATCTCCACACCGGTAAAGCTTATGGCCACCAAGTCGGCAGCAGGACTTACCGTGGAACTGTTGGAGCCGGAGGCGGTAAAGGGACTAATGGTGGAGTTTTCTGAGGATAACATAAAAACAACCTATCGCGGACTGGTAATGAACCTGTCGGAGAAGGATATACCACAGCAGTCTATCTTCATTTCTTTGCGCGAGGTGCTGTCGGCAGTGCCCCAAAAGGATGGAGAAACAGAGGAACGTGACGGCCTGCTTACCATGAGCGGAAAAGCGGGAATGGTACCCTATTCGCTTAGCTGGTCCACAGCTGACCTTACCCTAAAAACGGTAAAACTCCCCGCTGTGGGAGGGGTTATTCAGGTGGAAAGTTTTCAAAAAATTCTATAAGATTACAACATATTTTTCGGCATAACCTCTTTCTTTCCGACGATACTATAATCATGGTGTTGTTGTCATATTTCAACAAAAAGTGATACAACTAAAAATTTGCGCTTTCCTTTTTGGATAATAAGTGTTATTATAATTGGTAGTCTATAAGGCCGTGCATTATTATTTTGGATTCATTCAAACCCACGATTGCGCACAGGGCCGAAAATTGTCCTGCACATAACCGGGTAATGACCTGCGAAGACAGTATTCCATAAACAGAGGAGCGTACAGGCTTGAATAAATTTGCAGTAACCGGAGGCCGCGAGCTTCACGGAACGGTAAGAATCGGCGGAGCCAAAAATGCCGCAGTTGCCATAATTCCCGCAACAGTTCTTGCGAAAGGCTGCTGTGTCATTGATAACATACCGAACATTAACGATGTAACCCTATTGCTGAGGATGCTTACCGAAATGGGAGCTACCGTACGCATGCTGAGCAAAAAGACGGTGGAGATAGATACCACCAATATTGGCGAACCGCTGGTTCCCTATGATCTGGCAAAGAACATGCGTGCCAGCTACTACTTTCTAGGCTCACTGCTTGGACGTTGCCGCAGGGCAAGTGTTTCCATGCCGGGGGGCTGCAATTTTGGCGTTCGCCCCATCGACCAGCACATAAAGGGCTTCGAAGCTATGGGCGCGCAGGTGGAGATTGAAAACGGCATGATTAATGCCGATGTAGATACACTCAAGGGCTCACATATCTACTTTGACGTGGTGTCGGTAGGCGCTACCATTAATGTCATGCTGGCCGCTGTCCGTGCACAGGGCCTTACCATACTGGAAAATGTGGCTAAGGAGCCTCATATTGTTGACCTTGCAAACTTCTTAAACTCCATGGGTGCCGATGTCCGCGGCGCAGGTACCGACGTTATTAAAATACGCGGTGTGGATGTTATGCACGGAACCAACTATGCCATTATTCCCGACCAGATAGAGGCAGGCACCTACATGGCTGCTGCGGCTGCCGCAGGCGGCAATGTCCTCATTCAAAACGTTATCCCCAAGCATATGGAGCCCATTACCGCAAAGCTGCGGATGGCGGGTGTTACCGTAGAGGAAGGGGACGACTGTATTCGTGTTACCCGTACAGGCCCTTTGCATCCCATCAATGTAAAAACCATGCCCCACCCCGGCTTTCCTACCGATATGCAGCCCCAGATAGCAGCCATGCTTACGCTGGCACAGGGGACAAGCATTATTACCGAGGGTGTTTGGGACAACCGTTTTAAGTACGTGGACGAGCTTATCCGTTTGGGAGCCACCATTACCGTGGACGGTAAGGTTGCGGTTATTGTGGGTACCGAGGAGCTTACTGCTGCACCGGTAAAAGCCACCGATCTCAGAGGCGGCGCAGCTATGATTATTGCGGGGCTTATGGCAAAGGGAACCACCGAAATTGAAGATATCATCTACATCGAGCGTGGCTACGAGGATGTAGTGGAGAAGTTCGTGGGACTTGGTGCCGACATGAAGAAGATTACTATGCCGGAGGACAAACTGTCCGAGGCGCTATAAAGTATAAAAGGATAAAACGGAGGAACTGCGGATTGCTTAAAGTATGCCCACTATGCAGTGGAAGCAGCGGAAACGCTGTCTACATAGGAACCGACGAATGCGGGATACTCATTGACGCGGGACGCTCCTGCAAAGCGATTATTACTGCCTTGGAGACAGTAGGGATAAAACCCTCTGCCGTCAAGGCAATTTTGCTTACCCATGACCACAACGACCATATCAGCGGGCTTCGTGTGCTGGGTAAAAAACTGCGGGTGCCGGTCTATGGCTCGGAGGAAACCCTAAACGGCGCCATTGCCGCGGGCTGTGTGGACAAGGACACCGAGGTTTTTGAGATTAGCTCCCCCAGCGATATTGCAGGCATGCTTATCACCCCCTTTGATACCCCCCACGATGTAGCCCATTCCTTGGGCTTCCGTATTGAAACAGGAGATAGAACCATTGGTTATGCCACCGACCTTGGACGGATAACTCCAGCCATCTGGGAGGGACTCCGTGATAGTGACCTTGTGGTGCTTGAATCCAATTATGACGAGGAGCTGCTTGCCATCTCTGCCTATCCCTACTACCTGAAAGAACGGATACGCTCCGACCGGGGACACCTGTCCAACAGCGACAGTGCCGAGTGTATTCGCCGCCTTGCCCTTAGCGGCACTGCAAGGTTTATACTGAGCCACCTGAGCAAGGAGAACAATACCCCCCACATTGCTCTGCAACGCACCGAACTGCTGCTGAATGAAAGCGGGCTTGTGGGCGAGCGTGACTACATACTGCGGGTTGCCAGCCGTTTGCTGCCAACCACCCCCATGATACTGTAGGTTTGAATGCAATTGTCATATTTCTTGCTTCAAACTGTTTTCGGGAAGGAAAATGTTTATGCTGTGCGTTAATCTAATTGCCGTGGGCAAGCTGAAGGAAGCTTGGATGCGGCAGGGTGTTTCTGAATATGCCAAGCGGTTGGATGCCTTTTGCCGTTTCACTGTTGTCGAAATAGACGAGTACAAGCTGCCGGACAACCCCTCGCCTGCTATGATAGAAAAAGGCTTGGAGGAGGAGGCGAAGGCTATCCTTTCCAAAGCAAAAGGAGAAATTGTGGCTCTCTGCATTGAGGGCAAGCAGCTTTCCTCGCCGCAACTGGCGGAGGAGCTGGGCAGACTATCCCAAAGAACAGGGGCTGTAAGCTTTGTTATTGGCGGCAGTTTTGGACTTTCTCAGCGGGTAAAGGCAGCAGCGGTACTGCGGCTTTCGGTGTCGGAAATGACCTTCCCGCACCAGCTGTTTCGGGTTATGGTAGCAGAACAGCTTTACCGAGCATTTTCTATTCAAAATGGCGGGAAATACCACAAATAAAGACGAATTATAAAAGAGCTGCGGCAAATTGCATGAAGATGCAATCTGCCGCAGCTCTTTTGCATTCATATCAAATACACAAAAAATAGGGAAAGATGTCGCTGAAACAAGCCTTTTTATTTTGAAAAGCACTTGCACTTAGTGGTGTTTTGTATTATAATTTTGGTATTCGGTGGTGAAAAGTGGTTGACAGTGGTTGATTTAACCTGAAAGGTGGTGACGGGGAGTGCTGATTGGACAATACGAACACAGCCTAGACCTAAAGGGTAGAATGAATTTCCCTGTCAAATTTCGGGAGGACCTTGGAGACCGTTTCATCATTACCAAGGGTGTGGATGCCTGTGTGGCAGTCTACTCTTTTGAGGAATGGCAGCATCTGGCCGAAAAGGTCAAACGGCTGCCGGAGGCTAAGGCCGCACTGCTCAAACGGTTCTTCTTTTCGGGAGCGGTTGAGGTAGAAGCGGACAAGCAAGGGCGCATTGTACTTCCTGCCCACCTTCGCAGCTATGCCTTTTTGGACAAGGAAGTTGTTGTGGCGGGTGTGCTGGATAAGGTAGAAATTTGGGACAAGTCCCGTTGGAGCGAGAACACAGGCGAAATGACCGCAGAGGCCATGTCCGCTGCCATCTCCTCCATGGATGATTTTTAAGTGAATAACACATACTAAGCAGGGAAGGCGGTGAAAGAAATGCCCTTTGAACATTTATCGGTGCTATTAAACGAGTGTATGGACGGGTTGGCAATTAAGCCGGACGGTATCTATGTAGATGGCACAGCAGGCGGCGGTGGACATTCCTTTCACATTGCGAAGCGCCTTACAACGGGAAGGCTCATAGCACTGGATAAGGATCCCGATGCCATTGCTGCTGCCACCAAACGGCTGGAGCAGTTCCCCTGTGCCACAGTGGTGCAGAGCGACTTTGCCGACCTTACTTCGGTGTTGGATGACCTGGGGATAGATACTGTAGACGGCATACTCTTGGATTTGGGTGTATCCTCTCATCAGCTGGATACCGCCGAACGTGGCTTTTCCTACATTAAGGATGCACCGCTAGATATGCGGATGTCCCAGCAGGGGCAGAGCGCCTACGACCTTGTAAACAATACCGACGTTAGCTCCCTAGCTCGCATGATACGGGAATTCGGTGAGGAAAACTATGCGCTGGCTATTGCCAAAAAGATAGGCTACGCCAGGCAGGACGGCCCCATAGAAACTACGGGACAGTTGGTGGAAATTATTGAAAAAGCCATGCCACCATCGGTACGTCACGAGGGGGGACACCCCGCCAAGCGTACCTTTCAGGCAATACGCATAGCAGTAAACAGCGAACTGGACAACCTGTCCCTGTGTCTGGACACTGCCTTTGAGCGGCTGTCTCCCGAAGGAAGGTTTGCCATCATCACCTTCCACTCGCTGGAAGACCGCATGGTAAAGCAGAAGTTTGCCGCACTCTGCAAGGGCTGTACCTGCCCACCCCAGTTTCCCATCTGCGTCTGTGGCAATAAGCCAAAGGGCGCACTGGTAAACCGCAAGCCCATAGAGGCCTGCCCGGAAGAGAAAGAAGGCAACCCCCGCAGCAGAAGTGCAAAGCTGCGTGTTATAGAAAAGCTGTAGTAGTCAGGTAAGGAGGAAGTGTACTATGCAAAGTGCTGCCAGACAGTTTATAGAAGAGATAGAGGAATACGACCTATATGGTTATCCCGAAGAGCAGGAAGCCGCAGGGCGACTAACCGTTTCCAAAAACAAGGTGTTTTTGGCAGGTGTCAGCAGAATACGGCTGCTTTTTTGTGCGGCTATGGTGGTATCGGTGCTTTCCCTTACCATATACAACAATGTGGCCATGATAGAGCTGGGTGACAGAGTAAACCAGCAGAACGCCGCCCTGTCAAAGCTTATGGCCGAAGGCGAGATGTTGCAGTCCTCACTGGATAATGCAATTTCCCTTAGCACGGTTGCAGACTACGCCTCCGAAAAGATGCTCATGGGCAAAGCGGATGATTATCAAACCACCTACATTACACTCAGTGAAGGAGACGCAGTGAAGCGCACCACCAAGACACCGGATCAGCATCCGGTACAGAAGGTTGTAGAAACTGTTCACAAGCTGCAGGCATACATGAGCAGCAGATAAAATAAACATAGTAAAGTAGCAGAACCTATCCGCGTGGCGCAGTCGAATATCGGCTTGCCATTTTGCGGCTAGGTTCTGTGTGGCAAATGGATTTTTTTGCAAAGTATGACGAAAAGTGGAGTATAGGGAGTGAAGTGAATGTCAAAGCTGCCAAACAACCAAATACGCAGACGTCTTGCCGTGGCAGGTGCGCTTCTCACCGTAGTGGGCTTTGGCATGGTTATCCATCAGCTTTATACCATACAGGTGGTGGATGGTGATTTTTATCAGAAAAAAGCTTTGGCACAGCAGCTGCGTACCACATCCATTACTGCGAACCGTGGTGCTATCTATGATAGAAACGGCAACATACTGGCTGTATCTCAGACTGTGTGGACAGTGCTTTTTTCACCCGCCGATATCACCAGCCAACAGGCCGAACTACTTGCCGACGGTATGAGTGATATTTTGGGTGTGGATAGAGATTTCATTATTGAAAAGGCAAAGAACAAACAGAACTACTACCAGGTGGTAAAACGGCGTGTGGATAAGGAAACTGCCGATAAGGTGCTGCGGTTTGCTGCCGACAACAATATAATCGGCGTAACCCTGGAGGAGGATAGCAAGCGTTCCTACCCCTATGGGTCGCTGGCATCCAGCGTATTAGGTTTTGTAAATACTGAAAACAAGGGCGCATACGGGCTGGAAGCCTACTACAACACCACCCTCAGCGGTACTCCGGGACGGAAGGTCTCGGCTAAAAATGCATGGGGTACCGATATGCCCTTCCGCTATGAAGATATGTACAGCCCTCAGGACGGCAACAGCGTGGTGCTGACACTGGATGCTACCGTGCAGCAAATTATGGAGCGTCACCTACGCACAGCAGTTATTGAACATGGGGTAAAAAGCCGTGTAGCGGGAATATTTATGGATGTTAAAACCGGTGCCGTACTGGGTATGGTGACCATGCCGGACTTTGACCCTAATGTCCCCAATGATATTGCCGACAAGGCTACACGGGAAGCTGTAGAACTTTTAAAACCTGCACCTATTGCAAAGGATGCGTCGGAGGAAACAAAGGCACAGTACGATGCTGCCATCAGTGCATACAATAAAGCGCTTTTACAGGCACAGTTTGAGCAGTGGAACAATAAATGTATCAGTGAGCCTTACGAGCCCGGTTCCGTCTTTAAGACGGTAACCCTGTCAGCAGGTTTGGAAACAGGTGCGGTCAATCTGAACAGCACCTTTTTCTGCCCCGGCTACCATATGGTGGGCAGCGTACGTAAAAGTTGTTGGAAAACACAGGGACACGGCTCCCAGAATCTGACCAAGGCGGTACAGAACTCCTGTAACCCGGCCTTTATGATGATTGGTTCCGCTATAGGCGCCCACAACTTCTACCAGTACTTTGCAAACTTTGGCCTTACCGAGCCAACGGGCATTGCGCTCCCCGGTGAAGCCTCGGGTGTGTACCATTCCGAAAAAGCGCTGGAAAACCCCAACGACTATGAAAACTCCCTAACCAGCTGCTCCTTCGGACAGACCTTTAAGGTGACACCTATACAGATGATTACTGCCATATCGGCAGCTTGTAACGGCGGATACCTCTACGAGCCCATGCTGGTAAAACAGATAGTAGACAGCCAAGGAAACATTGTGGAGAACGTACAGCCCCAGATGAAGCGTCAGGTTATTTCGGAGGAGACCTCCAAGACCGTTTGCAGCATACTGGAAAGTGTTGTTTCGGAAGGCTCCGGCAGAAATGCATACATACCCGGCTACCGTATCGGTGGTAAAACAGGTACCTCCGAAAAGATTGATATGGAAGATCAGACTGGACAGAAGGAATATATCCTGTCCTTTGTGGGTGTTGCCCCTATGGACGATCCCCAGTATGCCTGCTTGGTGCTGCTGGATGAACCAACGCTGACGGGTACCAATGTCTACGGTTCTACCATGGCGGCTCCTATTGTGGGAAACATCTTCAGCGATACACTGGAGTATTTGGGTGTAGAAAAGGTATTTAACGAGCGGGAACTGAAGAAGGCCGACGTACCGCTGGAAAACTATGTAGGCTTTGGCCCTCACGATGCCAAGAGCAGGCTGACCCAGAAGGAACTGAATGCCCGCATTGTGGGAAACGGGGGCAAGGTGGTTTCACAGGTGCCCGCAGCCGGTACGGCAGTACCGCGGGGCAGCACCATCCTGCTGTATACCGATGCCGAAATGGCAAACGAAATGATAACTGTACCTGATGTGCGTGGCAAGAGCGGCATGACGGCCAACAAACTGATTGTAAACGCAGGGCTCAATATCAGAATAAAAGGCGTAGAGGCCGAGAACCATTATGCCGTAGCAGCAAAGCAGGACATTGCAGCCGGTACACAGGTGCCCAAGGGCACCATTGTCACCGTAGATTTTGCAGATACTTCCCTAGCAAACGTAAACTGACCGAGCAAAGACCAGACAGAAGGGGTGTTAGAGTTTGAAACTTGCAGAATACCTTACGGGTATACAATATACCATGAACGACCAAAAGCTGCTGGATACTCAAATTACAGGTATCACCAGTGACTCCCGACAGGTGAAAAAAGGGTGCATCTTTGTATGTATTAAGGGCGGTAAGTTCGACGGACATACCGCCGCACCGCAGGCAGTGGCTGAGGGTGCAGCAGTTGTTGTTACCGAAACAGACCTTGGCCTTGCATGTCAAGTGTTGGTGGAAAATACCAGAAGCGCTTACGCTATCCTGTGTGCCAACCACTTTGACAACCCCTCCCGCAAGCTGCGGCTAATGGGTGTCACCGGAACCAATGGCAAAACCACCATTACCTACCTGCTGAAAAGCATTCTAAGCGCAGCAGGGAAGAAGACGGGGCTTATGGGCACCATCCACAACGAGATTTTGGATATGGTGCTGCCCGCCAAGTACACTACCCCCGACCCCTACCAGCTTCATGCCATGCTTTCCCGCATGGTGGAGGCAGGCTGTGAATATGTGGTAATGGAGGCGTCTTCACACGCGCTGGATCAGCACAGGCTGGATGGCTGTGAGTTTGACGTAGCCATCTTCACCAACCTGACACAGGATCACCTAGACTACCATGAAACTATGGAGAACTACTACCTGGCAAAGCGCAAGCTGTTTGACCACTGCCGCAAGGCTGTAGTGAACATTGATGACAGCTACGGCGCACGGCTTGCTGAGGAGATAGGCAAAACGGCTGTTACCTGCTCCCTTAGTAACGATATGGCTGCGTTCACTGCCAAGAGCATCGAGTGTTCTGCCGCCGGCAGCAAGTTTGTGCTGGTTGCCGACCACCTGATTGAACGAGTAAAGGTACCCATGCCGGGCATGTTCTCGGTTATGAATGCTATGGAGGCAGCTGTAGCTGCCATACTGGCAGATGTCAGCGTCAGTGATGCGGCAAATGGCCTTTCCACCTGCTACGGTGTCACCGGCAGAGCAGAGGTTATCCCTACAGGGCGAGATTTTACCATCATCCGCGACTACGCCCATACCCCCGATGGTCTGGAAAAGATTATCGGCGCACTGCGTCAGTTTACCACAGGACGGCTGGTAACACTCTTCGGATGTGCAGGCAACCGTGACCGTACTAAACGTCACCTAATGGCCGACTGTGTGGCAGCAGGCTCCGACCTTGTCATCCTCACCTCCGACAATCCCCGTGACGAAGATCCGCTACAGATTATCAATGACGCAAAGCCGGGACTGGATCGTCACAAGACCCCTTATAAGATTATTCCAGATCGCTATACTGCCATCCTCTGGGCGATTGACAACATGCAGCCGGGCGACCTTCTGCTCCTTGCAGGCAAGGGACATGAGGATTATCAGGTACTACATGATGAAACCATATACTTTGATGAACGGGTATTGGTCGAACAAATCTTAGCCGATGACAAGGCCTAAATGAAATTGGCATATCTCTTGTTTTACGTTCCCTTGCGTACCCACTGTACGCGGCGGCCATTTAAAACTTCGACCTATGCACAATTTGCTTTAGGCCACCGTGGATGGAGCAAATAAAAATTGGCATATCTCTCACCTTCGCATTCAATGAGTTAAACGGGAGGACAAAACCGCATGGAAGCCTTACGCACAAATGAAATCGCCTTGGCGCTCGGCATAGACCATCCCCTTGGCGATGGAATGGTAACAAACATCTGCACCGATTCCCGTGAAGCCACCGAGGGAAGCCTTTTTGTGGCTATCCCCGGTGAGCGGGTAGATGGGCACGACTATGTAGAAAAGGCGCTATCACAGGGTGCCGCGCTGGCACTGGTGGAACGGGATGGAAACTATCCTCCCGATAGAACGCTTTTGGTGGACAACACCGTAAAGGCCATGCTTCGGTTGGCTGCATGGTATCGGGACAGAGTACCCGCTAAGGTTGTTGCTATTACGGGCAGTGTGGGTAAAACTACCACAAAGGACATGATAGCGGCAGTGCTGTCTGCGGGCTTTCGCACCATAAAGACCATTGGCAACCAAAATAACGAAATTGGCACCCCCCGCACCATACTTTCCATTGACAGGGATACCGAGGCCGCCGTCATTGAAATGGGCATGAGCGGCTTTGGTGAAATACAGGAGTTGGCACTGGCCGCCAAGCCCCAAATTGGCGTTATAACCAACATCGGTGTTTCCCATATGGAGCATCTGGGCAGCAGGGAAAATATTCTAAAAGCAAAGCTGGAGCTGGCACAGTGCCTGCCTGACGGCGCTACACTTTTTCTCTGCGCCGACAACGATTTACTGGAAAGGGTAGAAATCCCCCGTCTGCATGTGTTATTCTATGGAGTAGACAACGAAGAAGCAGACATTAGAGGAATTATCACCCACAGCACGCCGGTGCGTACCGACTTTACCATCTGCTATAATGGGCAGGAGTGGCAGGCGAATATCCCCGCTACAGGTAAACATCTGGTGCAGAACGCCCTTGCGGCCTTTGGCATAGGGCTTAGCCTTGGCATGGAGCCGGAGACAGCCATTGCAGCTCTTTCTGACTATCGTCCCTCGGGTATGCGACAAAATGTGGTTGACAAGGGTGGTATAACCATAGTGGAGGACTGCTATAACGCCAGCCCCGACTCGGTGTCCGCAGCGCTGCGCACACTGGGTGAATTTCCATGCACCGGAAAACGGTACGCCGTCCTCTCCGATATGCTGGAGCTTGGTGCGCTTTCTCACGAGGGACACCGCAGCTGCGGCGAACTGGCAGCAAGCTGTGCCGATACATTGCTGCTATGGGGCAGCTTTGCGGAGGACTATGCAGCGGGCGCCCGTGCAGCGGGTATACAGCGTGTGCAGATACTGCCCGACAAGGAGAGCATTGCAAACCTTCTTGCAAAGGAACTGGTTAGCGGTGACGTGGTTTGGTTTAAGGCTAGCCGCGGTATGAAATTAGAGGAGAGCATAGAAGCCCTCTACAAGCAGATTACTTAAGATTGGATGTTGAATGGCATGAATGGATTATGGATGGTTTCGTCGGTGATTGTAGCCTTTATTGTAACAGCGGTGTCAGGTATCTGGATGCTTCCGATACTTCGCAAGCTGAAATTTGGGCAGACCATACTGGACATAGGACCAAAATGGCACAAAGGAAAGCAGGGAACACCCACTATGGGTGGAGTCATGTTTATCCTTGGCATTGTGCTGGCCATAGTGGCGGGCTTTATGGTATACCGGTTAAACACCCATACTGCCATTGGTACACAGGGAGATATCGTCAGCGGCAGGCTCTTTTACGGTATTATGCTGGCAATTGCATACGGCCTTATCGGCTTTGTGGATGACTACATAAAGGTAGTGAAGAAGCAGAATGAGGGTCTTACAGAACGCCAGAAGCTGCTGCTCCAGTTGCTTTTCGGTACGATGTATCTGCTGCTGCTCTACATCAGCGGTGACCGTATGACCACCCTAATTATTCCCTTTCTCGGTTCTATTGATATTGGACTGCTCTACTATCCCTTTGCCCTGTTTGCCATGATAGCCCTTGCAAATGCGGTGAATTTTACCGACGGCATTGACGGACTGCTTTCCTCGGTTACCTTTGTGGCAGGACTTGGCTTTATGGTTATTACTACCATGCTGCATATGTGGGAAATGGGAATAGTAGCAGCTGCCATGGCGGGAGGTTGCCTTGGCTTTCTAGTTTGGAACTTCCATCCCGCAAAGGTCTTTATGGGGGATACAGGCTCCCTTTTCCTTGGCGGTATGATTATCGCTCTGGCATTTGGTACAGGGCTACCCCTCTTTATTCTGCTCATTGGTGTCATCTACGTTATCGAGATGGCTTCGGTGGTCATTCAGCGGGTTTACTTCAAAGCAACTCACGGCAAGCGCATCTTTAAAATGAGCCCTATCCACCACCACTATGAAATGTGCGGGTGGAGCGAGGTGAAGATTGTAGCAGTCTTTACCGGCATTACCGCACTGGGTTCGCTTATTGCCATAGTTGCAGTCACCATGCTGTAGCAGGTTTAAAACACTATTAGGCAGCATATACTATACTTTCGACATTATGGATAAGGTGGTGGTTCGGTTGGCATTTAAAGGAAAATTTGCAGCGAGTAAGCTCTCCAAGGAACGGGGAACTGTCGACCTAACCTTTCTGCTTTTGGTACTGGTGCTGCTGGTATTTGGGTTGGTTATGATGTTTTCAGCCAGCTATGCCTATGCCTACTACTACGAGGATAATAGCTTCCACTTCATCAGCCGTCAGCTCATATTTGCTATTATGGGCCTGGGCGCCATGGCCTTTTTTGCTACTGTGGACTACCATGCATGGCGGAAATTTTCCTTTCCTGCTATACTGGTATCGGTGGTACTGTTGGCCTTGGTATTTACCCAGCGTTCGGTAAATGATGCACAGCGGTGGATATTCATTGGCGACTTTTCCTTCCAGCCCTCGGAGATTGCCAAGTTCTCCATGATACTGCTCTTTTCACATCTTATTGACCTGTACCAAAAGAAGATGAACACCTTTCGATACGGCATACTGCCCTTTGGAATTGTATTGGTAATATTAGCAGGTCTCATTATGCCCGAACCGCATCTTTCTGCTACCGTCCTCATCTTCCTCATAGGAGCAGTCATGCTGTTTGTAGGCGGCCTTGGTATCAAGTGGTTTGCCATGGGCAGTGCCGCAGCGGTAGTTATGGCGGGTGCCGCCATGATGATACCCTCCATACAGGAACGTGCCATGTACCGTATCAATGTATGGAAGGACCCTTTTATTGACCCTCAGGGGGCAGGCTTTCAGACCATACAGTCCCTATACGCCATAGGCTCCGGAGGTGTACTGGGTGCTGGTGTGGGCAACAGCCGCCAGAAATACCTCTTCCTTCCCGAACCGCAGAACGATTTCGTTTTTGCAGTGGTTTGTGAAGAACTGGGGCTTATCGGTGCGGTGCTGGTCATTCTGCTCTTTGTGCTGCTCATCTGGCGTGGTTTTTCTATTGCCATAAAAGCAAGAGACACCTTTGGTACCATGCTTGCCACCGGGCTTACCGCACAGGTAGGGCTTCAGGCAGTGCTCAATGTGGCAGTTGTCACCAACACCATCCCCAATACCGGCATCAGTTTGCCGTTCTTCTCCTATGGGGGAACGTCGCTACTCATGTTGCTTGCCCAGATGGGTATAGTGCTGTCGGTGTCACGGTATTCGGCACTGGAAAAAGAGTAGTCAAAATGAAATGAGCGCAACTCTCGTTCATCGCTCCCTCACGTACACTCGGTACGCAGCAGTCGCTCAAAATATCGATTTGCATCTCATTTGACGTTGACTTTGATTGTATGTTTTGAGTGAGCACAACATCGGTTCCCCTCACTACTATTGACGCGTATTCTCGCACTTGTTAGGAGGTTATTTTTTGAAGAAAATACTATTTGTCTGCGGTGGCACCGCCGGGCATATCAATCCTGCATTGTCAGTGGCATCCGCCATCCACAAAAGCCATCCGGAAATAAAGATTTGCTTTGCTGGAAACCCCGATGGCATGGAGGCACGGCTGGTACCGCAGGCAGGGTTTGATTTTATGCCTTTCCGGGCTATGGGCATCCAGCGCAAGCTGACGCCCTATAACATCTACCGCAACGTAAAATCGGTAGGACTACTTATGTCGGCAGCTTCCAGAGCGAAAAAGCTGCTGCGGGAATATGGTCCAAGCCTTGTGGTGGGTACAGGAGGCTATGTCAGCGGCCCCATTGTTTTGGAAGCTGCCAAGATGGGTATAAAAACTGTTACCCACGAACAGAATGCATTTCCCGGTGTCACCACCAAGCTGCTCTCCAAAAGGGTGGACAAGGTGCTGGTGGCGGTGGAGAAGGCGGGCGAGTTCTTCGACCCTTCGGTAAAATACATCGTTACGGGAAACCCCGTCCGCACCGAGATACTGACCGCACAGCGGCAGTCGGCACGGCGTGAGCTGGGTATACCGGAAGATAAGTTCTGCATCCTTTCCTTCGGCGGAAGCCTGGGGGCACAGCGGGTTAACGAGGCTGTTGCCGAGGTTATGGCGTGGCATGCGCCTCTTGGCACAGTGCACCATATCCATGCCACAGGGCAATATGGTGTGGAGCTGTTGCCACAGCTGCTCAGTAAAAAAAATGTGCCCTTTCAGAACAATCCAAACCTGGATATCAGAGAATACATAGACAATATGCCCACCTGCCTTGCCGCAGCGGATCTGGTCATCTGCCGTGCAGGAGCCATTACCCTCAGTGAGTTGCAGGCTGCAGGCCGTGCATCTATCCTCATTCCATCCCCCAATGTAGCCGAAAACCACCAGTACCACAACGCCATGGTACTTGTGAATAACAAGGCTGCACGGATACTGGAGGAGAAGAACCTGACAGGGGAGAACCTAACCGCAATGGTAAGGGAGCTGCAAGAAAATCCTGCCCTTACAAGGGAGCTGGGACAGAATGCCCGAAAGATGGCAATAACCGTGGCAAACACAAAAATTATGGAAGAAGTGTTGGCACTACTATAAAGTTTTCACCCAAAAATAAAAAATGGCATAGTATACTCCTGCAAGCGTTTTGTTCGCTGAGCTTACTGCGAAAGGGATGCGGGAGAATATGTCATTCTATATAATACAAGGTGGTAACAGGCTGGAGGGTAGCCTCGCCGTCCATGGAGCCAAGAATTCTGTGCTTCCCATACTGGCGGCAGCAACCCTCTGCGACGATTGCCGACTCTCCAATTGTCCGCACCTCACTGATGTAGAGGTAGCCATGGACATTCTGCGACATCTGGGCTGTAGTGCCATGTGGCAAGAGGATGAAATTGTCACCACTCAAACGGCGGGAGGCGACTGCCACATTCCCGATACCCTCATGGGAGCCATGCGTTCTTCTATCGTGTTCTTGGGTGCCATTATGGCACGGTTCGGCTGTGCCGAGCTTACCCTGCCCGGCGGTTGTGAGCTGGGAAGCCGCCCCATCGACCTGCACCTAACGGCACTTACCCTTATGGGTGCACAGATTATTGAGGATGGCAAAACCCTCATCTGCACTGCCCCGGAGGGGCTCCACGGCGCAGAAATTTCACTGCCCTTTCCAAGCGTAGGCGCTACCGAAAATGTAATAATAGCGGCTGCTACTGCCAAGGGAACTACGGTACTGCGGGGAGGCGCCCGTGAACCGGAAATCGGCGATCTCATTACTTTTCTCGTTCGCTGCGGTGCGGATATTCAGGTGGCCATTGATGGTACGGTAACAATCCGGGGAGTAGCCAAACTGGGGGGCTGTCAGCACCGTGTAATACCAGACCGCATAGCGGCAGGAACCTATCTGGCAGCAGCTGCCATTACAGGTGGACAGCTGGAACTCACCGGCATAAAGCCCTCCCATATCCTTTCAACGCTTGCTATTCTCAGCAATGCAGGCTGCATGGTAAAAGCAGAAGTGGGCAGCGTATTGCTCACTGCACCCCGACGGATGAAGGAGCTGGGAACCATAAAAACAGGGCCGTATCCGGGCTTTCCCACCGATATGCAGGCGGTTATGATGGCGGTATCTGCCACAGCTGAAGGTACCACCACCTTTGTGGAGAATATCTTCGACAACCGCTACAGGCATATTCCACAGCTGCGAAAGCTGGGTTGTGATATTGTCTATCAGGGACGGATAGCGGTGGTTAGCGGAGTACCTGCACTCCATGGTGCGGCTATGTCCTGTACCGACCTTCGGGGAGGCGCAGCACTGGTATTGGCAGCGCTTGCAGCCGAAGGAGAAAGCATTGTAACCGAGCTTCAGCATATTGACAGGGGTTATGAAAACTTTTCAGAAAATCTTTTGGCGCTGGGCGCAAAAATAACTAGGAACGGACGTTAACAATGGAGCAGGGCAGATATATACGGGACAACAGAAGAAAAAAACGAGGCCGCAGGATGATTGCGACTGTTGCTTTTTTACTCACGGTGACTGCTGTCGCATCGGTGATTTGCCTTGCTATGTTTTTTAATATAACCGAGATTTCGGTGGCAGGGCTACTGGAGTACACCCCCGAAGAGGTTATAGCGGTTACGGGCATACAGCCGGGGCAGAATATCTTTGCCATAGACGACAGGGCGGTAGAACAGGCTATTTACAAAGCATTTCCCTATGTGGATACGGTAAAGGTTGTGCGCCTGCTGCCCACCACGGTGGAACTGGTTGTCACCGAAACAAAGGCGGCGCTGGTTATGCTGAACAGTCCCAGTCACTACACCATCATTGGCGAAAATGGCAGGGTGCTGCGCCATCGTGAGGATGTCAGCACCGAGGGATTGCCCATCTTTATCGGGGCAGATTTTAGTACCCTTCCCGAAGGGCAGAACATTTCCCAGAAGGAACTGGAAAAGATATCGGCTGCCGCAGCAAAGGACGCTACGCTGGAACCCCTGTACGATACACTGTTTAAAGCTGTCAGCTCACTGAATACCGCACAGTATCTTCTGACCGCAGCAAAGGAAACCGCCTTTGAAAAGGTTTCCTACTACGATGTGACCGATGACCTTTCGGTAGCCCTGCTCTATGATAACAGGGTGTTAGTAGAGCTGGGAAGTGAACTGGAGCTCAGCTATAAAATAAAGTTTGGGAAAAAGGTGTTGGAGGAACTGGGGGATAACTTTTATGGTACGGTGGACCTAAGCACGGCTGCAAACAATCAACGCAGCTATGCCAGGGAGCGAGATATAAAACCCCTCATGAACCCAATTTATCTGGAGGGATATTACTAGTCCCTGCAACACCAAAAGGTTTTTTATACAGCAACATTGTCGTCGGTAGAAGTACAGCCGGTGCTCTCTAGCCCACACCTTGCGAAACAGGGGCAGTGCAGTTCATTTTGTTACAATGTAAAATGTTACATAATACCCTGAAAAATTTTTGGCGAATTATTGGCAAACTTACAGTTTTTTCATTGATTCTTTAGCAATTATGTGCTACACTAAATAGGAATAGGACTAATCGTCTATATCGTCGGAGGAATGTTAAATGAAAATGAACATTGATCTGGATACAGTATCCGAAAGGGTTGTTTCCATAAAGGTAATAGGCGTAGGCGGCGGCGGCGGTAACGCTGTTAATAGAATGTGCAGCTCTGGTATGAGCAGTGTGGAGTTTATCTCCATTAACACCGACATTCAGATGTTGCGCAATTCTAACGCCACCTACAAGCTTCATATAGGCGATAAGGTTACCCGTGGCAGAGGTGCCGGCGGTAGGCCTGAAATCGGCGAGAAGGCCGCTGAGGAGAGCCGCGAGGAAATTGCGGCAGTACTCAAGGGTACCGATATGCTGTTTATTACTGCGGGTATGGGCGGCGGTACAGGTACCGGTGCAGCTCCCATTGTGGGACAGATAGCGCAGGAGATGGGTATCCTGACCATTGGCGTAGTTACCAAGCCTTTTTCCTTTGAAGGTAAAATTAGAATGAAGCAGGCCGAACAGGGTATCAATAACTTAAAGGACAGCGTAGACTCGCTGCTTGTTATTCCCAATGAACGCCTGAGCCATATTTCGGAACAGCCTATCACGCTGTTCAATGCCTTTGCCGCTGCAGATGATGTTCTGTTGCAGGCAGTACAGAGTATTTCCGACCTGATTAATATTCAGGGTATTGTAAACCTGGACTTTGCAGACGTTTTCTCCATTATGAAGGGTGCAGGGTTTGCACATATGGGCGTCGGCAAGGCTACAGGTGCCGACAAGGCCGAAAAGGCTGCGAAGATGGCTATTACCTCTCCGCTGCTGGAAACTTCCCTCAACGGCGCAAAGGGTGTTATTGTCAACTTCCTTACTTCGCCCAACATCGATCTTGCCGATATCAACAAGGCTTCTTCTCTTATCCACGATGCAGCCCATGACGATGTTAACTACATCTGGGGTGTTGCCTTTGATGAGAGCATGGAGGACGATATCCGTATCACCGTCATCGCTACCAATTTCCAGGCGCAGGAGGAGTACACCGTACCTACCTTTGATATTCCCAAGGCGGCGGAGCCCCAGCCTATGGCAGCGCCCGCGCCCGCACCGACTGCACCTTATCCACAGTCCCACCAGGCGCCTCAGGCTCCTCAGGTTCAGGCGGCTCCTCAGGCACCGGTTCACCACATGCCTACACCGCCCCCCGTTTCTGCACCACACCATGTGGCAGAGAAACCGGAGAATCGTAAGTCGGCTTATGAAATTCTCAGCAGCCCTGATACGGCTACTGAGTTTGATATTGACGATATTCTGCGGATGCTGGATAAGCGGTAATAGTTATATGAAACAGCAGCCCTGTTGATTGTGAAGTCAACAGGGCTGCTTATTTGCATAGAGTATTATGACAAAGGGTCTCTGTCACTTTGTCATGCCGCTTTTGCAGATATCGTTAAGGGGACAGATGTTGCACTGAGGTCGGCGGGCTATGCAGATTTCTCTTCCAAACAGTACCAGGCGGTGGCAGAAGTCATTGGACTTGTCCGACGGCAGAAGCAGACGCAGCTGTTGCTCCACTTTGGCGGGGTCCTTGCCCGTGGTAAGCCCCAGCAGGTTGGTTATCCGTATGCAGTGGGTGTCACAGACTATAGCAGGCAGTCCGTAAATATCCCCCAGCACCAGGTTAGCGGTTTTTCGTCCAATGCCGGGCAGTTTTAGCAAATCCTCCATGTTATCGGGCAACTTGCCGCCAAAATCGGTAATCAGCATTCTGCACATGTTAATGATATCCTGTGCTTTGGTGTGGTAAAAACCGCAAGTACGTACCAGTTCTTCTACGTCTGTCAGTTCTGCCTCGGCAAAATCCTGTATGGTAGGATACCGTGCAAACAGTGCAGGCGTTACCAAATTAACCCTGGCATCGGTACACTGGGCAGATAGACGTGTGGCTATCAGAAGCTCGTGGGGTACGGTATATTCAAGAGAACAGATGGCGTTGGGATAGCGCTCAGCCAGCCGTTCAATCGCCACTAGGGCTCGTTTTTTGTTGTTCATTGCCAGTTGTTTCTCCAATCAAAAAATTTTTGTTTTATAGTCATTCTATAGTAACCACGGGCGGCTGTCAACATTGTTCACAATTTACACCTTGTAAAAACAGGTGACTTTGTGCTACAATATAGCTTGGCCAAACACTTTGGCGACATTTACTCAATTATTTGGAAAAGGGGAAAACCATGAAGCATATTATAATCTGCATTGTTTGCGCTGTTCTGTTGTTTTCCTATATAGGGGAAAGCACCATGTCGCAGCAGCTGATTGTAGGTACAAACGCTGCTGTTTCACCTGTAACACGTATGGCAACAGCAGTGGCACCTGTAGCAAGGAAGGTAGAAGTGCCCAAAGGACTGCAGGCAGGTATTCTGCTGGGGCATGCCGATGACCTTCCAACCGCACGCTTTAAGAGAGCCTTTGAAAAGACCATAGATCCTGAAGTCAAGGTTAACTGCGTAGATGCAGCCGGAAGTGTGGAAACACAGTACACCATGTTTGACAAGATGATAGAGGCAAAATACAACGTCATTGTGCTGGAGCTTATTACTTCGGCATCGGCAAAACAGTTTATTGATAGTGCCGGGCAGGCCGGTGTTCCGCTTATTCTTATTGGAGAGAAACCCTCCGAAGAGCTGCTTACCGCCTATCCGAACATCTACTATATGGGCTTTATGGATGAAAGCCTTGCACAGCAGATGGCAGAGGAAACCTACAACCTATGGATAAACAACCCAAAACTTATGGACTTTGAGAAGGACGACTGGGACCTCACCTATTCCTCCTTATCCAAGACAGGCTATAGTGCCTCGGGGCAGAAGGAAATTTTCGAGGAAACCATGAAGGACTTGGGTGTTTCCACCTCCTTGGCGGTAGACTCTATTACCCGTCACTTCGACTACAACCTTCACAAAGAGGTTGACCAGACTATTATTGACGATTCCGAGATTGTTTTCTACGACAGCAGCGTGGAGGTTCAGAAGGTTATAAACTATTTCTATGACCCCACCGAGTTTAGCAGGCGCCCCAAGCAGCAGCTGGCACTGTCTGTCATTGACGACGGCGCAGCCAAGCTGGTTGCAGATGGCGAAGTGGTATTTGCCTGCGGACCCGACTCCACCGAACTGGGCAGCCTAGCCTCCCGACTGGCCACTTTGCTTATGGCAGGGCAGGAGCCAAACTTTCAGAACCTGGAGATGGAGCCAACCGATGGACGTTACTTCTACCTTCCCAATAAGGTGCTTCGTGCCGACATTGCCCCAGAGCCTATAAAGGACCAAAGCGATATTAAATAGCGTATAAACAAAGAGGCTGCCGAACTGTTCGGCAGCCTCTCTTTTACTACATTACATATGCAAGCGCTTACTGAGTTCGGCCCGAAGCGCCTTGTCCTTAAAGGCCAGCAGTGCTATGAAGGAGATAATGCTAGCCACGGCGCAGAGCACCGAGGGAAGGTTTACCCCTACAAGGTCAAAGCAGAGCAGAATGACGGGTACTACGCCAATGAGCAGGTCGATAAGCATGTACACCAGAAAGTCCTCGGTTTTCAGCCGCAGGATGGCGGCAACAGCCCACATAGCCAGTATGGCTACTATAAAAAAGCAGGGTATAGCGTAGTCCAGCGACCATCTGTGCCAGCCGGTCATAGCATCTATTATTACCGAGAAGATAGAAAAGAGCACCGCCTGCCATACAATAGTCTTTGGGATGTTGTGGCGTTTGCGAAATACAATAATCATGCTGAGCCACATACACCCAACCCCTGCGGCTACAAAACCGGACCAGAAACCGGGGTAAGGAAATACATAGTTGGCGGCAAAGCAGCATACAACCAGTACCGCGGTAATGAAGAAAAGGATGCGGATGAACAGGTGATGCTTTTGAAGCAGGGTTTCAATATGTGGAAACATGTCGGCATCAGGCTCGGGCGTGCCGGTAAGCTGTCCCTGACAGAGCGGACAGACGGTGTGACTTCCCACAATGGTCAGTTTGCACTTGTCACAAAGCTGCACATGATCAGCCTCCTTTCGGTTATTGTCGTAGCGGCAGAGCATCGTAGTAGTTGCTATTTATGGTTACATCTGCCCCAAGCTTTGTAAGCGTGCGAAAGAAGCGCATTTCAATGTTACTATCGGCAAAGGGGGAGGTAAGGGCAATGGTAAGCCGTCCGTTAAAGGTGGAAAGGCATACCTGCAGTTTGTCGGTACTGGAACAGACGATGAAGCTGTCTATATACTTCATCATAGGCTCCGGCATGGATATCCTACCCAGATTGGAAAAGGCGGCGGTCATCTGCCGTTCGGAGCGCTTGCCAAATATCCGCAGGGTAATATCCTTCAGAAACAGGGGTATGGCACGGGTGAAAATGTTATGCTCCAAAGCCGCCAGTTCATTCATACGTGCTGCCAAACGCTCCGGTGTCAGCTCCCGTTTAAAGCTATCACTGAGGGAGGCAATAATATCCGCAAGCTCCCCAGACTGGGTGGAGAAGTTATAGCCTGCATAGAACAGCCCAAAGAAGTTTCGGGCCGACTGAGATTCAAAGTAAGTGCGCAGATTTACAGGGATAGAAAGCACCACGGGAAAGCGCTGCATCCGTACGGGCATGTCCTCGTGGATGGCGGTGAGCAGTATTGCAGCAAGCAGTGCAGTCAGGGTAGTATTGTGTGCATGTGCCATCTCCAGTAGTTTGTCCACGGGCATGCTGCCCTCAATAAGCCGCAGCCGATATTCCGAAAGCCTGTTGCCCTGCAGCTTGTAAGCCTTTTCTGCTGCCGTAGCGGCAATGGCAGAGCTGTCATCCTTCTGGGATCCTACATAGTGACGGGAAAAGCTATCATCCAGCTTCTGGGCTATAGAAGCATCATAGTCCAGTATAGGCAGCTCGCTGCCCAGCTCATCCAGATGCCGTGCCACTAGGTAATGGTACACCAGTGTGCGCTGAAACTGCAATGCACCGGTGCCATCAGAGAGGGCGTGGTACACCTCCAGGCTTATGCGCTTGCGGTAGTAAACCACTCGAAACAGTAGCCCCCGGCGGTCGGGATCGTATAGTGGGCTGCATATGGGCAGGTGTTCCTCCTCCACAGTGGCGGGTAGGTCACTTTCTTCTAAAAAGTACCAAAAAAGCCCCCGCCGCAGTACACTGCGGTAATGAGGGAAAGATTTTAACGTTTCTTCAAGGGCCTGCTGCAAGCACTCCGGATCCACATCCTCGGTAAGTTGACACGAGAAGCGAAACACTTTGCTGTCCCGCAGAGTGCTGTTGGCAGGGAATATTTTTGCGGCATTATCCAGCTTGCTCCACTGGGTTCCCTTGGATGACCGTGGCATTCGATAACCTCATTTATTGTTAATAAATCAATTTTTGCTTTATTAAAAGCTATGCACAAGACGTATTGTCTGACGATGCATCTGACCATACGCCTGACGGCTTCCGTCTTTATGTACAATTAAAACTTTCGCCTTGCTACAGCTTTAAAAATTCATTAATAAGTTCATAGCTGCGGCGTACCGGCGCAAAGTTCGGCGGCAGTGAAAAATAGCCGTGAATAGCGCTTTCGATACGGTGTATCTCTACCTTATTACCAGCTTCCAGCAGCCGCCTTCCGTAGTCCTCACCCTCGTCCCGCAGCGGACAAAATTCCGCGGTAAGTATAAGAGTTTCAGGTTGGCCACGAAGATCCTGTGCCAGCAGCGGGGCAAAGTAGGGGCTGTTCCAGGCGTCGTGGTTTTCTCCTAAGTACAGCTCCAAATATTCACAAACATTTTTTGAAGTGAGTATGTAGTCGGTACCGTTCTCCACTACCGAAGGGTAGGGAGAGCTTGGGCTGTGGTCGTTGTAGGTGCAGGGGTAGATGAGTATCTGCTTTCTTGGCATAAACTCTCCCCGCTCGGAAGCTAAAAGCGATACGGCAGCTGCCAGGTTACCGCCGGCGCTGTCTCCCATAAGGAATACATTATCGGCATCTATACCGAAGCCGTCCAGGCTTTGAAAAACTTCCTTGGTCACGGCATAACAGTCCTCCAGTCCCGCAGGGAAAGGGTGCTCGGGAGCAAGGCTGTAGTCCACCAGAACTACGCCGCAGTGTGTTAGCTTGGCAGTTCGGGAACAGACGGTGGTATAGCTGTCAATATTGCCTGTAACCCAGCCGCCGCCATGGAAAAAGACCAGTACGTGTTCAGGTGTATGCACCTCCGGCAGGAATATCCGCACAGGGATACTATGGTCGCCACTGGTGACGTTATGGTCCCAGATGTAGAAGGCATCGGCTATAGGCGGGTGAGCCGCATCAAAAAGGCGGCGGGTGCGCTCATAGTTTTCCCGTATATCGGGTCTGGCTCTGGAAATGGCACGCAGTGCAGCACGCATAACGTTATTAATAGGCATATAGGCAACTCCTCTGTCAGTCGGTAGAACGGCTATCGGCAAAGTAGAACAGTGCCACGGTTCCCACACCGGTATGGGCGCCTATGGTGGGGCCAATATAGCTGGTGAGCAGGTTTTTCACTCCTGCCTTCTGCCGTATTAGGCTTTCCAGCAGCTGTGCATCCTCCAGGCAGTCGGCATGGCTTATAAATACCATATTGTATACGCCGCTGCGGTCTATTTTATTGGCGAGCCTAGTGGCCATGGCAGTAAGTGCAGTCTTTTTGCCCCGCATCTTTCCGTAGGGTACCAGCTTGCCGTTATCATCTAAATGAATCATGGGCTTAATGCCCAGCGCAGTGCCTACCACAGCGGCAGTCTTGCTTACCCGTCCGCCACGCTGCAGATGAAATAGGTCGTCAGCCACCACATCGTGCACAATGTGCAAACGGTTTTCCCGTACCCATGTGGCCACTTCGTCTATGGTCATACCGGCCTGCTGCCGTAGGAGTGCCTCATTTACCAAAAGACCCTCACCCATGGAAGCGCATAGGCTGTCTATGATTATAATCTTACGCTCGGGATAAAGCTCCTGCAGCTCCTCGGCGGCAATGCAGTTGCTCTGGTAGGTACCGCTAAGCCCCGAACTAAAAGCAATATGCAGAATATCCAAGCCTTCTTTCAGCAGTTTTTCAAAGAAAAGACGGCTTTTTTCGGGGTTGGCCTGCTGTGTAATAGGCATAGCTCCGCTGCGGATGCGGTCATAGAACTCGGTAGTGGAAAGGTCGGTACCCTCCCCATCGTAACAAATATCGTCAATGGTATAGTCAATATGAATATAGGGCAGCCGGTTACGGCTATAAAATTCTGTCGGAAAATCGGTGGTATTGTCAGTGGTAATAATATAATTCTGTGCGTGCATAATGTACCTCCATGATGGCTTTCCGGGTAGATTTGAATGGCGAACAGGATAAAACAAATCAGGTAATCAGTATACCATTTTTTCGCCCTATTTACAAGGTGCTATTTTGTCATGCGCCGCAGAAACGGGTCGTTTTGCAGTGCGGTTTCACGGCAGATCTGTGCAAATATTTCAGCGGGAAGCTGGCCGCCGTCTCCACCGCCCTCCTCCAGTACGGTTATGGCGTACTGTGGTTCTTCCGCAGGGTAGAAGCCGGTGAACCAGCCATGTACCACTTCAATGCCGTTTTTGAAGCTGCCGGTTTGCGCGGAACTGGTTTTTCCACCTGCCCCGCCATAGCCGGACTGTGCCCTTCTTCCGCTGCCCTTTTCCACCACCTGAACCATTAGTTGCTGCAATGTTTTGGCGGTATTTTCCGAAATAACACGGGGGGCAGAAGGTGCATCCTGTGTTGTTACTACACTTCCGTCTACAGTGGTGCCCCGGTAGAGGGAGGGTGGGGGACAGCTGCCTCCACCTCCTATAATGGCTGTCATATGGGCTACCTGTACGGGGGTTGCCATAAGGCTGCCCTGTCCAAAGGAAAGGTTGGCAAGCTCTCCGAGACTTACATCTTCAGCGGCAGGTAGGTTCCCTCCTACAGATGCAATGCCCTCTGCCAGCTTTGCAGGCTCGCCAAAGCCCATCTTGGCTGCCATAGTGCAGATGCGCTTTGCACCAAGCTGCTGCCCAAGGTTGATAAAGTATGGGTTACAGGACTGTTCCAGTGCACGTTCCATAGCCAGTTCCCAGTGGCCCGCCCGCTGGTGGCAATGATACCGCTGTTCCCCCAGCTGGTAGTACCCAGGGCAGACGTAGGTGTATGCAGGGGTAAAACCCTGCTCCAGCGCCGCTGCCGCTACTGTCAGCTTAAAGATAGAGCCCAGGTTGTAGGCTGCCAGAGCGCGATTAAACAAGGGGCTGTTGCTATCCTTTAACGCTGCGCCCACATTATAGGGGTCAAAGTCGGGGCGGCTTACCATAGCCAGTATCTCGCCGCTTTTCACATCCATTACCACCACTGCACCCCGTACCAGCGGCTCTGCAGCAGCTTCGGCTATCCGCTGAATATCCCTATCCAGAGTGAGTACCAGTCCACCTTCCTTTTGGGGGCGGGTATCGGAAACCTCCGCTACCTCCTCGCCCAGCGCCATACCTATGGCGTTGATGTAGTAGCGGGTGCGTACCCTGCCACCATAACTATTCAGAAGTTCATTGTAGCCGGCCTCTACCCCGGTAATGCCCTCGCCACTGCCGTCCAGATAACCAATGATATGGGGGGCAAGCTGTGCTGTACTGTACCGCACCGGAAACTGAAAGCTTTCTATACCGCCGCCGCTTACAGCCCGGGAGGGTCGAAGAAGAACCGGTTTTCCGCTTTCCAATAGAGGGAACAGCTGCAAAAATTCATCTCGGGGAAGGTTCTTTTGCAGTGCCGTCAGGGCAGAAGGGGTAGGTACCACCGAAAGCACATTGTAGCTTTTTCGGTTTACCAGTGGCTTTAGGTTACGGTCGTATATGGTACCGCGGCTTTCTCCTACCGTTAGGGCATAGCTGCTTTGTACCGTAGCTGCCTGTGCCAGCGTGTTTCCCTGAATAATGGTGGATAAGCGCAATATTACTGCCGATACAAAGCAGAGCAACGCCACATAGATTATCACTATTTTCTTTTCCATAGTACAAAAAACAACTCCCATACATCTGCTATACTTGTTTTAGTATAGGCAGAGCACGGGGAATCATGCCAGTGCTTTTTACAGAATGTTTTTCATGGAGCAGATGATAGGCTACCACCATAATAACGGTACCATCATGGTAACAAACGCAACTATCTGGTGCAGCTACAGGCATTGGATGATACCATGATGGTGCAAATCTTCAATGATACAAACCATGATGGTTGTTGCGGGAAAATACCTACCTAGCCTAATATATTGGCTTTCAGAGCCGTTATAGAGCGTACGGCATCCATTTTTTAAATAATATCCGTACCATACAAAAGCCCTAAATGCTACCACAACATGCCGCAAAAATGACCATGATGGTCAAATAATGGCCTAATATCTTAAAAAGCGCTGTTAGAACCATCAAGGTAAAGGGTGCAGTATCCATAGGGGGGCATTACCACCATCTGGGTCTGCCCTGCGCCATAGGTTTGGGCAACACACCCTATTATGGTTACAAATGCTATGGGGCGTTGTTGCTTTGTACAGTGGATACCAGTATGGGTGCGTTTTTTCACATAAGACCATAAAACCGCAGTATTGCTGCATTTATAGAGTAGATTATCAGTAGGTTAATTTCTTATAATCTAAAAAATTCCCCGCACAGCCGCTATACCGGTTGGGTATAGTCAGAGTGCGGGGAATACAGATGCGTCTTTTAAAGAAGGTTTCCGTCCATGTCCTTTAGGGTAAAGGTACCATCATGGTAAATCATGTAGCTGTTTACACAGTCCTCTTTGGGTAATGACACCGAGCCGGGGTTCAGGTAACGGTATTTGCCCATATCCCGGTTATCATAAACATGGGTATGTCCGTTCATAAGCAGGTCTCCATCTTGCAGTGGGGGGAGCTTGTCGTTGTGATAGATATGCCCATGGGTGCAGTAAAGCAACCGTCCATCTTCCAGCAGAATAGGGGCAAAGTCTGCCATTATGGGAAATTCCAGCACCATCTGGTCTACCTCTGCGTCGCAGTTGCCTCGGACAGCAATGATGTTTTCCTTGATGGAATTGAGCAGGGCAATAACCCCCTTCGGGTCGTATTCCTTGGGCAGGTCGTTGCGGGGGCCGTGGTAGAGTAGGTCGCCCAGCAGCACCAGCCGCTGTGGACGCTCTGCAAAAAAACGCTCCATCATCTTCTGGCACCAGTATTTGGAGCCATGTATATCGGAAGCAAACATCAGTTTCATAGAAAATCTCCTTTGCAATTGTACTATAGATAAATGATGCCATAAGCTTGTTCGTTTGTCTATATACTTTTTCACAAAAACCCTGTAAAATATATTTTAACGGCGGTTGTTATGGGTAACATCGCCAATAGCAAGGGAAGTGTGCTTCACTTACTACTACAGGAGGTGAGTTTTATGAAGCTTTTACATCTTTCAGACCTACATTTTGGAAAATCTCTTTTTGAATACAGTCTTATTGAGGATCAGCGTTACTGGTGTGGGCAGGTGCTTGCCTTTTTGCGGGAAAATCCTCACGATGCAGTAATCATTGCAGGCGATTTATATGACCGTTCGGTACCCTCGTCCGAGGCAGTGGAGCTTATGGATGGCTTTCTAACGGCACTGGTGCAGGAGCTGAGGCTCCCGGTGCTGGCTATCTCCGGTAACCACGATGGTGGTAAGCGGCTTGGTTTTGGCAGTGGGTTATACCGTGGCAGCGGTCTATATATGGCAGCGGTACCACAGGCGGAAATAGAACGAGTTACCCTTACCGATGCTTTTGGAGCGGTAGATTTCTGGCTGCTGCCTTACCTAAGCCCAGCCGATGGGCGCACCCTTTTTCCGGAAAAAGACATTCATACCTTCCACGATACCTACCGTGTATTTTTGGAAGAGAATATGCCCCGCATGGATAAAAACCGCCGCAATGTACTGGTAGCCCATGGGTTTTTTAGCGGGTTTTCGCAGAATGTGGAAACCCAGCTTGTCACCAGCGATTCGGAGCTTTCCATAGGCGGTGCGGACATTACCGATACAGCTCTTTTTGCAGGCTTCCAGTACTGTGCCTTGGGGCATCTGCATGCACCCCAGCGAGCCGGAGGAGAAACTATCCGCTACTGCGGGTCGCCGCTAAAGTATTCGGTGTCGGAGGAGCATCAGCGGAAGCGGTTGCTGTCTGTTACCTTGGATGCACAGGGGAATGTGACCTTTGCGGAAACGGAGCTTGCCCCTTTGCACCGTCTCTATTCGGTGGAGGGGAGCCTAGAGCAGCTTTCTGCGCCTACAGGTGGGGAAATGGTGTCGGAGGACTATGTTTTTGTCAATATTCTTACCGATGGAGCCGAACTTGCAGCCGCCCAGCGGATACGAAACCTCTACCCAAACTATCTGGGCATACGCTACCGCACCCGTGAGGAGGCAACACTGCTGCTGGGTGGCGGTGAGGCGGTGCGCCGCCGTAGCCTTCCGGAGGCCTTTGACGATTTTTACCAAAGCGTAACCGGCAGGGAGCTTACTTCACAGCAGCGGCAGCTGGTTACACTGGTGGCTGAGGAAACCAGAGAGGGGGAAGAGCCATGAAACCATTAACACTTACCATGAGTGCCTTTGGCCCCTTTTCTGCACTGCAAACCATTGATTTTACA
This sequence comes from Angelakisella sp., assembly GCA_036645835.1. Classification (GTDB taxonomy): domain Bacteria; phylum Bacillota; class Clostridia; order Oscillospirales; family Ruminococcaceae; genus Angelakisella. The sequence continues at coordinate 111,681 of JAVXNK010000002.1, forward strand.
CAGGCCGCCCAGTCGGGTATCTTCCTCATCAGCGGAAAGACAGGCGCAGGGAAAACCACCATTCTAGATGCGATCACCTTTGCCCTCTACGGCAGAGCCAGCGGCAGCAGCCGTAAAAGTGAAAACTTCAAGAGCAAAAATGCCTCGGCTGAGGACGAGTGTTATGTGATTCTCACCTTCCTACTGGATGATAAGGAGTATACCATCCGCCGCAGACCTAAGCAGGAGCTGGAAAAAAAACGGGGCGGCGGTACTAAGATTGCCGAACAGCGCGCGGAGCTTACCCTCCCCAGCGGTGAGGTGTTGGACAGCCCCACCGAAGTTAACCAGAAAATTATTGAGCTTATGGGCATAGACTGTGAGCAGTTTAAGCGGATTATTATGCTGGCACAGGGCGAGTTTAAGGAACTACTGGAAGCTTCCAGCCGTACCAAAATGGAGCTGTTCCGCAAGATTTTTGGTACCGAGGAATACGACCGATTTACCAAAAACCTGGATAAACGAAAAAAGGAGCTATCTGCTCGTTGGGAGAACAGCCTGACAGTCCGCCGCAGGCTTGTGGATAACCTGTCCCGAAACGGTGTTCTGCGCCTTACGGATAGTGCAAACCCGGAGCATTTGGAAGCTGCGACACTCGGTGACATTGTAAAGGAATACATTGAGGGTCAGCAGAAGCGGCTGGATGACTGCAAAGGTCAGCTGGCGATACTGGAAAAGGAGCGGGAAGGCATCGACCTCACCGCTGCTTTGGAACGAGCTCGCCGCTTTGCAGAACGGGAAAGGCTTACTGCCGAGGTGCTTCGGCTTTCAGAGGGAAAGCAGGAGTATGAAAACATAGAAAAAAGATTAAAGCTGGCAGCGGAGGCCAAAATCATTGCGGTGCGTGAGGAGCAGTGGCAGTCGGTAAAGTCCCGCCTTGCTACCCACCGAAAGCAGCAGGAGACAGAGCAGGCAGCACTGGCTGCCGCTAAAAGCAGTGTAGAAGCTGCCGCAGCGGAGCAGCAGAAAAAGCCTGCCCGTCAGAAGCGGTTGGAGGAGTTGGCAGGAGAACTGGTGCTTTGCCGCCAGACTGCCATCCTTGCAAAGACCCTTTCGGAGGGGGCTCCCTGTCCTGTTTGTGGTTCTCCAAACCACCCCCGCCCTGCCAAGGGAGACAGCAGCGAAAGCGTAGGGGAAATAGAAAAGGAACAGCGCACCCTGCGGGAGCAGATAGACCGCTCTGATAGAGCTGCCGCTGCCGCAGAAGCATCCTTAAAGGCGGTAGAGGCACGTTTGGCGCAGCTGGCGCAGACGGTGCAGGAGGAGACTGCCGAGGCCGCAGAAAAGAAAGCGATGGTTATAGAGGTGATGAAGCGGAGCGGCTTTGGGGAGCGCAGTGCCTACGAAGCAGCCCTTGCCGACCTTGCACGGGAACAGGCACTGCAAAAGCAGGCTGCCGAATACCTGCGCCGCACTACCGAGGCTTCGGCACAGCTTGCGGCTGTTACTGCCGAGCTGGGCAGCAGCACCATGCCGGACATTGCTGCCCTGAAACAACGGTTTGACGGCCTTACAGCCCAGCGCCAGCAGCTTTTGGACGGTATCATGAAGCTATCGGCAAACCTGGAGCTGTGCAAAAACCAGTGGCAGCAGCTGGAACAGGAGCTGCGTACAGGGGAGGGCATTGCCGACCAGCTTGCTATCCTTACGGATCTGTATTCCTGTGCCAGCGGAGGCAACCAAAAGGCGGTTAGTTTTGAAACTTATATCCTCACTTCCTACTTTGAGGACATCATAAAGGTGTCCAACCGTCATCTGTCAGGAATGACAGGGGGACGTTTTCAGCTGCTTCGCATGGAGGATAGAGCAGGGAACGGCGCCTATTCAGGGCTGGATTTGGAGGTGCTGGACAATGCCATAGGAGCTACCCGTGCCATTACAACCCTTTCGGGAGGCGAGGGCTTCAAAGCATCACTGGCACTTGCCTTGGGACTTGCCGATGTAGTACGTATCTATTCCGGTGCCATCCGTCTGGATACTCTTTTTGTGGATGAAGGGTTTGGCACACTGGACAGCGAAAGCTTAGAAAGTGCCATAGATACGCTGCTGTCACTGCGCAGAGAGGGGCGGTTAGTGGGTATTATCTCCCATGTGGAGTCCTTAAAGGAACGTTTGGGCACTGTTCTAGAGGTGCACCAGACTGCGCAGGGGAGCATTGCCAAATTTGCGCAAACCTAAAAGTAACACAAAATATTGTGTGAATCACTTGACTGTGACCACTATATATAGTATTATGGATAGTAGACGATAGGCAATATATAGGAGGCGTTCCACCATGTCAAATATATCGGTTATTCTCAAAGCATGGAACATGCCGGGTGAACTGAAATGGAAGCATGTCGAGGGCACCAAAGGATATGTATTGCCCTACGTTATGATAGAGGGAGTGTGATGCAGTGATATTTGGAGGAATACAACATACCAGTACCATCGATTTCCCCGGCGTCTTGGCAGCAGTGCTTTTTGTCCGCGGGTGTAACCTGGACTGTTTCTACTGCTACAACCGTGGGCTCATGTCCTTGGTTGGAGAGACACTGCCGGTCGATGCAGTAAAAGATTTTTTGGAGAAACATCGGGGGAAGCTGGACGGCATTGTCCTAAGCGGTGGGGAGCCCACCATCCATGACGACCTGCCGGAATTTCTTGCATATATTAAGTCTCTGGGTTACAAGGTGAAGCTGGATACCAACGGACAGCTTCCTGCCGTAACAGAGCAACTGGCGAAAGCAGGGCTGGTGGACTACTTTGCGGTAGACTTTAAATCCCTACCTCGCAACAGTCACTATGCTACGGGCAGTGAGCAATCTTCCATGAACTCTATGGAGACAGTAAAGCTGCTTCTCCGTGCAGGAGTACCTCTGGAGGCGCGAACCACCCTTTACCCCGGGCTTACCGAGGAGGATATCCTCACCATGACTGCCATGCTGCCACCACTGCCTGCCTACCGGCTGGAATATTTCCGTATGCCGGAGGATGTGCAGGATAAGGATGCAGCTGTGTGGAGACAGCACAGCCTAACCCCGGAAGAGGTAAAGGCGTTACTGCCAAAGCTTCTAGAATCTCAGCCCAATATTATTATTTAAAAAAAGAATAAGCATAATATCATTTTATCATATCATCCTTAGTTTTTTTATAACACCCATGCTAAGTGGGGAATAGGAGTGCTTTATGAAACTGAATCAATATATTGATCATACCTATCTGAAACCCTTTGCCACCGAGGCTGACATCATTCAGCGGTGTGATGAGGCCAAAAAGTATAGTTTTGCATCAGTCTGTGTCAATCCCTGCAATGTACCGTTGGTAGCGGCACAGCTGCGGAACTCAGGTGTCAAGGTTTGCAGTGTCATTGGTTTTCCCTTTGGCACCCATACCACCGCTATCAAGGTAGCGGAGGCTGCGGAAGCCATTGCAAACGGAGCACAGGAAATTGATATGGTAATTAATGTTGGTAAGCTTATAGAGGGCAACCAAGCGTATCTGGAGCAGGAGGTAGCGGCACTGGTAAAGGTTTGCCACGATGCCGGCAGTCTGCTCAAGGTCATTATAGAAACCTGCTATCTGAGTGAAGCCCAGATTGCTGTTATGTGTGAAATCGTGGAAGCCACCGAGGCAGATTTTATTAAAACCTCCACAGGCTACGGTACCAGAGGCGCCTCGGTAGAGGATATTGTTCTCTTCAACAGATACCTGAAGCTGCCCGCCAAAATAAAGGCTTCCGGCGGTATACGTACAACTGCTGATGCTATCAAGTACATTGAGCTGGGGTGCTCACGACTGGGCACCAGTAACGGCGTGGATATTGTAGAAGGTACACAGCTGGGCAAAGAAGCCTACTAACACCAAAAGGAATACTGTGATAACCTATAGAAAAACACCCGAAAGGCTTTAGTGCCCTTCGGGTGTTTTTTATGCTGTCAGTATCTTGCCGGGACGTGTGCCCAGTAGTCGGTTATCCTCCACCACAGGCACGCCCCCTACAATGACATGGTGTATGCCGGATGGTCGGGCATCGGGAAAACCACGGTCGGGGAAGTCGGCATGGTCAGTTATGGTTTCAGGGTCGAAGATAACCATATCCGCATCGCTGCCCTGTGTCAGTCGCCCCTTGCCTGTAAGGCCAAACAGGGTGGCTGGCAACAGGGTAGCCTTGTATACTGCATCCTCCAGTGACAACAGTCCCAGTTCGCGCACCATTCGCCGTAGGTAACGGGGAAAGCTCCCCGCTATCTGGGGGTGTCCTTCTCCGGGACGGTAAGCACCTATGTCGGTAGAGGGCATGGCGTAGTCGACTATAAGGCTGTCATAAATCTCTCGTTCATTGCCTGTAAAGTAGATTACCGTCTCCCCGGGGGCGGTATCCCGCAGCTTGTGGAAAGTTTCATCGGTAAGCCACTGGCCCTTATATTCGCCTGTAGCTACCAGCATATCCCCAAGGCGCAGTTCGTTGTCCCGCATGCTTTGGGGGTCGAAGGTGGCAGTGCCTATGTAGGTTGCCCATTCTCGGTACATGCCGCTGTCTATGTAGATTTTCAGCCCCCGTGCCCGTGCCTTGTCAATGAGGCTCAGGGCATCCAGCACCACACCTTCACCATACTGGTATACAAAGTGGGAAAAAAGGAGGGTCACACCTGTTTCGGTTGCAATATGCAGAATCTCCTTAATGGAGAAAAGGTCATACAGTGTAAAGAGTCGGGTATGCACCGGCAGTACACGGTTATACTTTGCACAAACTGCTGCCATACTGCGAATCTCTTGTAGTGAGGCGGCAGGGGAGTAGTCCAGTCCCAGTGAAAGCCCCAAGGCACCGTCGTCCAGTGCTATAGCCGCTAAACGGCACATTTCTGCTATCTGTGGTGGGGTAGCTTTCCGACGGGGATCGGTAGCGCCTACCGCTTCCCGCAGTGAAAAGGAATGCCCCACCAGTTCCCCTTGGTTTATAACAAATCCTTTTTCCCGCTGCTCCCGGAAAAAGCCTGCCATGTTCACCGGACTTAGGCCGCAGTTTCCCCCTATGGTGGTAGTAATGCCCTGACAGGCCGAAAGCTCGCCGCAGTGGTCATTGCCATCCACATGCCCATGGGGGTCTATGAAGCCGGGGGCAACAGTAAGCCCAGTGGCATCAATAGTTGTGCAGGCGAAAATAGGGTCGGTGGTAATACACACGACCCTGCCGTCTTTTATTCCAATATTGCACACTGCCGTGGTGCGTGTCAGGGTGTCGATAACGTTTCCGCCGCAGACTGCCAAATCCAGCACACTTCTACCTCCGTGGGTATTCTCTATATGGTTGCAGTATCCTCTAAGCCGTGAGAAAGCTGCAGTTTTTGCCACTTCCGTGACCATGCCCGCAGCTCGGTGCGGTTCATAGGACGTAGATTAGCGGTTTGCGGTGGAGCGATAACCGCCTGCGCAGCTTCTGCAAACTGCTGTGCACAGGGGCTGTCGGGAAAGCATCCCAGTACCGTTTTTCCGGAAAGGGTAGCAATCTCTATCTGACCGCAGTGGATAAAGGTAGCCAGCAGCGGCACGCCGGTTTCTTGGCTATATAGCTTCATCATCTGCCCGGTGGGATAGCGGTCGGCGTTGTTTACCAGTAGGCCTACAGGTAGTTCACCCCCACGGCGTGCATGTATAATGCCCATAAGCAGGTTGTTGGCAATAGCCACCGAGGACAGCTTGCCGGAGGTAACCAGTACACAGCTGTCCATAAGGTCGTCCCGTATGGGCAGAATGTAACCGGTACAGGGTATCTCACCCGAAATATCATAAAATATGTAGTCTAGGTTCAGCTCTTCCGGAATGGCCTGTTCATCCATCATTTCATCTACCATGGAGAGGCTGCGAGCCATGCAGCCCGCCCCGGGGGTAATGCCCCCCAGCTCCATGCAGAAAACGCCAGAAGGGCTTTCTACAATATAATCTTTCATGTCTATGGTGTATTTGTCGCGGAAGTCCTCCAGCAGAGGGGGGATGTCGCTGTCTCCAAGCAGCAGCTGGGTAGAGTCCATGCAGATGCTGTTGCCGACCAGCAGAATACGATAGCCCTGCTTTGCCAGTGCTTCGCTTAGGTTGCAGAGCAGAATGGATTTTCCTATTCCCGTTTTTCCCAGAAAGCAGATATTCTTTGCCATACCTTCCACAACCTCTCTAAGTTAAATTAAATAGAGCAAAATTAATCATGTAGTTTTTTAGGGGTAATAGTGTGAAAGGGGGGCCGAAGCCCCCCGCAGCATAGAGAAAAAGTTCTCTATGCTGGGCGCCGCCTACGGGCGGGTTATCCGCTCGCAGGCTCGCTCAACATGCGGTAGGGAACCAAGGTTCCCCCCACATATGCCCCCCTCCTTGCAGAGTGTGGGGCCCTATAAACAATTTTGGTGAATTACATGCCGCCTTTAAATTCGGTCCAGATTTTATCGTAGGTTGCAGTAGCCTCACCCACGTCCTCAATGAACTGAGCGGTGCTCAGCAGCTCGGCAGGTGCGTTGAAGGCAGGATTTTTCACAAAGCTTTCGGGCAGGAACGGTGCAGAGGCCTTGTTAGGGCAGAGGTAGTATACCTGGCTGGAAACCTTTGCGCCAACCTCGGCATCCAGAATATAGTTGATAAACTTGTGGGCGTTTTCTTTGTGAGGAGCATTTATGGGGACAAACATGGAGTCGATGCCGAAGCCCATGCCTTCCTTGGGGTAGCAAACCTTAAGGTCGGGGCGGGCTTCCAAAGCCATAGCCGCCTGAGAGGTAAACATATAGCCCACAGTAGCTTCACCGCCAATAATAGCGTCCTGAATATTGTTGTAGGTTAGTACACGGATGTTAGGTGTAAGCTCATTTAGCTTCTTTCCGGCCTCTGCAAGGACGGCGGGGTCGGTTTCATTCATGGTTTTGCCCATGGTGCGCAGGGTAATGCCTATCATGTTACGTCCGTCATCAATGGCAGCAATGCTGTCTGCAAGTTCGGGCTTCCACAGGTCGGCATAGCCGGTAATCTCAAAGGGTACCTTTGCGGGGTCGTATACAATGAGGGGGTTACCTGCTGCATAGGGAACGGTATATTTGTTGCCCTCGTCATAATACTTGTTTAAGAAGCTTTCGTCCAGGTTAGCAAAGTTGGGAAGCTGTGCTTTGTCCAGTTCTCCCAGCAGCCCGCCCTTTTTCCGGGCAATGTCGATGATATAGTCGGAGGCAATTACCAGATCGTAGTCGCCGCCCTTGGTGGCTTCCAGTTTGGTCAGCATCTCCTCGTTTGTCTCAAAGTTGGAAAAATTAATCTTAATGCCAGTCTCGGCAATAAAGCCGTCGATGACATCCTGCGGGAAGTAGCCGTCCCAGGTAAAGATATTGAGCTCGCCGCCGGCAGTGGGTGCAGCGGGAGCGGCAGGGGAAGCGGCATTGGAGCCGGAGGGCGCTGCAGGGGTGCTGCTTCCGCAGCCCGCCAGTAGAGTAAGTGCCATTGTAGCGGCAAGGGTAAGTGCAATCATTTTTTTCATCGATTTTCCTCCATCATAGTTGTGTTTGCATTGCTGCTTGTGTTTGTTCCCTTTGTTGCGATTTTTCCCGCAACAAAGATAAGTGTAAAGGTTATTAAAAGCATGACGGTACAGAGTGCGTTTATTTCAGGCGTAACGCCAAACTTTATGGAAGAGTAAATTTTGATAGGCAGGGTGTTGGTTTGGGCTCCTGTTACAAAGAAGCTGATGACCACATCATCCAGCGACATGGCAAAGGCCAGTAGTGTGCCGGAGAGTACCGCAGGGGCAATCAGCGGCAGGGTAATGTCAAAAAACATTCGTGTTTCGGTAGCACCTAGGTCACGGGCGGCCTCACTAATAGCGGGGTCCAGCCCCACCAGCCTTCCTTTTACCACCAGAAAAATGTATGGAATGCAGAAACTGGTGTGTCCTATTATAAGGGTAAACATGCCAAAAGGCAGCCGTAAAAATGAGAAGAAAGCAAGGAACACCATGCCAAGGATAATTTCCGGTATCATAATAGGCAGTATGGCCAGGTTTTCCAAAAGCCCCTTAGAGCGAAAGCTCCACCGTGCAAGGCCTACTGCGCCTATGGTGCCTATAACTGCCGAAACCGAGCAGGCGCAAACCGCCAGTATTAAGCTGTTTTTCAGGGCATCCATGAGCACACGGTTGTTTGCCATCTTTTTATACCAGTCCAGGGTAAAGCCCAGCCACTGAATGTCGCTTTTGGACACATTAAAGGAGTAGATGACCACCACCACCACAGGCAGGTACATAAAGAGCAGGATAAGCCCAAGGTAGATACCGGATGGAGTAAGGTTTATGCGGCGTTTTTTCTGCATCATACCAGTCCCTCCAAATCCGATTTTGTTATCTTCTTATAGAGGGCTATAATGGTAATGGTCATGGCCATCATCACCACCGAAAGAGCGGCGCCAAAGGGCCAGTCACGGGCTTGCAGCAGCTGTGTCTTTATCAGGTTTCCCACCAGCATTATCTTACCGCCGCCCAGCAGGTCGGAGATGAAGAAAAGGCCGATGGAGGGAACAAAGACCAGTACAAAGCCGGAGAGCAGTCCCGGCAGGGTTAGCTTGAGGGTAACGGTGAGAAAGGCAGTCAGGCGGCTTGCGCCAAGGTCCCGGGCAGCCTCCACCAGTGACCAGTCCATCTTCTCCACACTGGAGTACACCGGCAGTATCATAAAGGGCAGCAGGGAATACACCATCCCTATCAGTACCGCACCATAGGTATACAGTATCTTCAGCGGTACATCTACCAGCCCGGTGGCCAGCAGGAATTTGTTCAGTACACCGCTGGTTCTTAGTATAATCATCCAGCCATAAATACGCACCAGCGCATTTGTCCAGAAGGGAACTACCACCAGCAGCATAACAAGCTTGCGCCGTTTCGGCAGAAGCCGACCCATACAGTAGCCAAAAGGATAGCCCATAAGCACCGTGATAATGGTGGTGGTGAAGGCCAGCTTCAAGGAGTCGCCAAAGGTTTTTAAATAGACGGGGTCCAGCATCTTTTTATAGTTGTCCAGTGTCAGCTGGTTGGTAACACCCCATAGAACATCCTTTTGCAAAAAGCTGAGTACCAGAATGTAAAGAAGAGGTAGGGCAACAAATACCACTGTGAAAACCAGTAGTGGTATGGAAAGCATCCATGTTTTTTGAGTTTGAGGCGTGGCTTTATGTTTCATCTTCAGCCCCCCAAATCCACCAGAGCAGCGTTGTCCGGATCCCATGACAGATACACAGTGTCCCCAAGGCTTACCTTGCGGTGGATACCGTGGCGGGTGGAATAGATTTCTCTACCGTCGGCAAGACGGAATACAATGCGCAGCATACCGCCCACATAGTTGTTTTCTGCAACGGTAGCAGCCAGGCAGAACCCTTCGGTTTGCTGGGTGCCTGCGCTAAGGTTTTCACTGCGTACCGAAAAGGAAAGGGGCTGGCCCGGGGTAAGGTTGGCATTTGCACAGCCTACCGTAACGGTGCCGCTGCCTGCCAGTGCCACTGTGGCACGGTCGCCCTCCAGGGCGGTTACAGTGCCGGAAAAGAGGTTTGCAGTACCTATAAAGCCTGCCACAAAGGCAGTGCGGGGGTGGTCATATATTTCCGCGGGGGTACCTATCTGCTCAAAGCGGCCTTCATTCATTACCACAATACGGTCAGACATGTTAATGGCTTCCTCTTGGTCGTGGGTAATGTATACAAAGGTAATGCCCAGCTGCTTTTGCAGCTTTTTCAGCTCCTGCTGCATCTGACGGCGCAGCTGTAAATCCAGTGCGCCCAGCGGCTCATCCAGCAACAGTACACTGGGGTTATTAATGAGTGCACGGGCAATGGCTACCCGCTGCCGCTGCCCACCGGAAAGTTCACTGGGCATGCGCTTTTCAAAGCCGGAAAGCAGAACAAGCTCCAGCATTTCAGTGACGCGACGACGTATCTCGGTCGGGTCCACCTTGCGGAGCTTCAGGCTATATGCAATATTGTTGTATACATTCATATGTGGAAAAAGGGCATAATTCTGGAAGATGGTGTTAACATCCCGATGATTTGGCTGTGCGTTGGTAACATCCTGTCCGCCCAGTATCACACTGCCGCTGTCAGGGCTTTCCAGTCCTGCTATAATACGTAGTGTGGTGGTCTTTCCGCAGCCGGAGGATCCCAAAAAGGTAATGAACTCGCCCTTCTCAATATCAAGAGAAATGCCTCGAAGAACCTGTGTGTCCCCGAAGCTTTTTGTTATATTTGAAAGCCGCAGGATATTTTCTGTCATTTATCTACGCTCCTCGTTGTTTTCAGTTTTGTGGGGCCTTTTAAAAGTTATTATAGCATAAACGCAAAGCGTTTTGATATAATTTGCGCATAGGGACGGGAATCGTCCTGCGCATAACCTGTAGTAACCGTTTACGGTTATTATAGCAGGATTTTGCATGTTGTCAATTTAATACACAAAAATGGTCTACTATTTCCCGTAAAAATTTCCCGAAGTATGTCGGGAAGGCCATTTTCTTGTCATGCAATCGTAACAGAATGAACACTTTTGACTGTTGGAAAAACATCGGTAATATGCTATACTTTATGATATCACAAATGCAAAGCATTTTGATATCATTGCGCATAGGGACGGGAATCGTCTTGCGCATAACCTATAATAAGCGCTGGCGGTTATTATATCGTAAATGGAAAGGATGCTCAAAACCAAATGGATAAGTTTAAAAGAACCCTTTACCGCATGGAGTACAAATACGGCAGATTTGCCATCCACAACCTGATGATTTATATCTGTTCCACCATGCTGGCAGTTTACTTTCTACAGATGCTCATTCGTATTCCCGTGATACAGTATCTCTCCCTCTACCGTGGTGCGCTGCTTCAGGGACAGATATGGAGGGTTATTACCTTTATCTTTATCCCGCCCATGTCCTCACCCTTCTGGCTGCTTATCTCACTCTATTTCTACTACTTCATTGGAAGCTCCTTGGAGCACCAGTGGGGTGCTTTTAAGTTTAATCTTTACTATTTTACCGGTATAGTAGCCACCGTGCTTGCTGCGCTTATCAGCGGCTACGGCGATGCCACCTACCTCAATCTATCGCTGTTTCTTGCCTTTGCACAGCTCTTTCCCGATACCGAGTTTATGCTCTTTTTCATCATTCCCGTTAAGGCCAAATGGCTGGCCTACTTGGATTGGGCGCTGTTTGCCTGGAACTTCCTGTTTGGCAGCTTCTCGGTAAAGGTAACCATCCTCTTTGCCATTGCCAACTTTATGCTCTTCTTTGGCAAGGACTTTATTAATGATATCCGTTACAACCTGAAGTACCGCGATACCCGCAACAACTACCGCAAGGCTATGCGGGACAACGATAGGAGAGGCCGCTAATGGGTGTCACTGATGCACACATTTCAGTTATCTACGGCGGAGATCCCTACGACATGACTATGACGTTGCTGCGGTCGTTAAACGTTGCAGCTGTTATTCCAAAGACCGCACTGGTAGCCATTAAGCCAAACCTTGTGGTGCCAAAGCTTCCCGATGAGGGAGCTACCACCCATGTGCGCATTGCGGCAGCAGTCATCGACTATCTGCGGAGCAGGGGATTTGAGCGCCTGTTTCTGGCGGAGGGCTCCTGGGTTGGGGACAGTACCATGGAGGCTGCCGAACTCTGTGGATATAGTAGGCTGTCCAAGGCCACAGATGTACCTTTTTATGACCTAAAGCAGGATGGCTTCACTACCAAAACGGTAGGGGGCATATCGGTAGATGTTTCTAAACGTATACTGGAGGCCGATTATATCATTAACCTTCCAGTGCTCAAGGGACACTGTCAGACAGCCGTAACCTGTGCCCTCAAGAATATGAAGGGCTGTATATCCGACCGCTCCAAGCGGGAGTTCCACAGTATGGGGCTGCACAGACCCATAGCGGCACTGAATACCCTGCTTCCGCCCCAGCTTGTTATTGTGGACGGGCTTTGTGGCGACCTGGACTTTGAAGAAGGTGGAAACCCTGTCTATGCAGGTAGGATGTTCGCTGGGTGGGACCCTGTTCAGATAGACAGTTACGGAGCATCGCTGCTTGGTTACAGTGTGGCAGAGGTGCCCTACATAGGCATGGCGGAGGAGCTGGGGGTAGGCAGCAGCTGCCTGGCCGAGGATACCATAGTGGAGCTAAACTGCTGTGCTGTGGGAGGAGATACCGCCTCCACCCGCAAGCTGCGGGCACTGGGTAAGCACCTTGTGGAAAAGGATGCCTGTTCCGCCTGCTACGCCGCCGCCGTTCATGCGCTGGCACGTATGGATGAACAGGGACTTCTGGATACTTTGGGTGAAAAGCTTTACATAGGGCAGGGGTATAAGGGTAAAGCACTGGATAATGCAGGCATAGGCAACTGCTGCCGTGGATTTTCCTGCTGGGTACCCGGATGTCCACCGACTGCTTCGGACATTTTGTTACGGCTTGGCAGTACGGTCAAATAATGAACTTTTATTGAATAACGATAAAAACTAGTTGATTTTCAATATGGCAGGTGATATAATCAGGTCGGACTTTAGGATTATATCACTTGCTTTTGCGTTTTTTGTACTTAATATATAAGGGGTGTGGAGATGAAACAGGCAGAAATGGCAAAATGGCTGAAATGTCTTGTACTGTTCACGGGTTGCGTGGGCTTCGTTTTCATGGCGGTCATTGTACCGGAGCTGGTGGGGGAACTTGCACGGCAAAATCCCGCATTTACCTATCTGCTGCAGCCCGGCATCATATTTATCTGGGTTACTGCGGTTCCGGCCTATGTCAGCCTTTATAAGGTGTGGCAGATATGCTGCGAAATAAACCGCAACAACTCCTTCTGCCGGAAAAATGCATCGCTGCTGCGGGATATCAGTAGGCTTTCTCTGCTGGGCAGTATGCTCTATCTGGGCATGGTTTTTCTAATGCTTATTACAGGGCATCTGGATATATTTGTGCTGCTGCTTATCTTCGGCGCCATCTTCCTAGGCGTTTTTGTGGCGGTGCTCACTGCCGCCCTTTCCCATCTTACGGAAAAGGCCAGTGCACTGAAGCAGGAGAACGACCTAACCATATGATTTCAAAAATATTTACCCAAAAGGAGGCTTGGAACCATGTCTATTATAGTCAACCTGGATGTTATGCTGGCGAGACGTAAAATGAGCGTCACCGAGCTTTCGGAGCGGGTAGGCATTACCATAGCGAACCTGTCAGTGCTTAAAAATGACAAGGCCAAGGCCATACGTTTTTCTACGCTGGAGCGCATCTGTGAGGTGCTTGGCTGCCAGCCCGGTGACATACTGGAATATGACCCCACCAAAAAGGAGAGTACCGATGATGATGCAGAATAAGGAACCACAGGTAATACTGGTAGATACATGTGACCGTGAGATAGGCAGTGCAGCCAAAAGTGAGGCGCACAACTCGCCACGCCTACACCGTGCATTCTCGGTGTTCCTCTACCATGGGGACAGCATGCTGATACAACAGCGGGCCGATGAAAAATACCACTCCGGCGGTCTTTGGAGCAACAGCTGTTGTTCCCACCCCCGCCCCGGTGAAAGCCTTGCACAGGCTGTACCGCAGCGGATGCAGGAGGAGCTGGGATTTTACTGCCCCGTGGAGGAGATTTTTGAGTTTTCCTACTTCTGCCGTTTTCACGACAGCCTCTATGAATATGAATACGACCATGTTTTTCTGGGCGAATACAATGGTACATTTACTCTAAATCCAGAAGAAGCCAAAGCGGCACGGTGGATTACACTGGACGAACTGGAACGGGAGCTGGTAGAAAACCCCACAGCCTATTCCGTGTGGTTTTTAATCTGTGCCCCACGGGTAATTGCCGAAATTAGAAACAGAGCAAAGAGGTAAGGTCATGAGAAGCGAGAAAACAATCAGTGCCATTATACTGGCAGCAGGCAGCAGCCTACGCTTTGGAAGCGAAAATAAGCTGGAGGTCTGTCTCTGCGGCAAAAGTGTACTCTACCATGCGGTAAGAGCCTTTGAGCAGTGCAGCTATCTGGATGAAATTATTATTGTGACCAAGGCGGATATGGTAGACAGCATCACCAAGGCCTACCGTTCCAATAATAAAATTCATGTCATCCCCGGTGGGGAAAGCCGCAATGCTTCTTCTCTGTGCGGCCTGCGTGCTGCGAAAGGGGACATTGTGCTTATCCACGACGGCGCACGTCCTTTTGTGGATGAGGATATCATTCTTCGCTGTATCGACGGCGCTATAGAGACAGGTGCAGTAGCCGCAGCTGTGCCCGCTACCGACACCATTAAACTCTGCGATGACCAAGGTATGGTGCGAGAAACTACCCGACGCAGCAACACCTGGCGCACCCAGTCCCCCCAGGCGTTTAACCGTACTGCGCTGCTGGAGGCTTACCGAAACACCAATACCATGGACCCCACCATCACCGACGACTGTATGGTTATGGAACACAGCGGCAAAGCCGTAAGGCTGGTGGAGGGTTCGGGCTTTAATATTAAGATAACCACCCGTGCAGACCTTACTATGGCGGAGTCCATAGCCAAGGAGCTGGGCTGGGGTGGGCTTCCCAGAACCTGCTGTGCCATAGGGCAGGATAGCCACCGTACCTCGCAGGTACCAACCGAAAAACCTATGATACTGGGCGGCGTAGTATTTCCTGACTACCCCGCACTGGAGGCCAACAGCGACGGCGACGTGGTACTGCACGCCCTGACCAATGCAGTCTCCGGTATTACTGCCGAAAACATACTGGGCGCCCGTGCAGATGTTATCTGTGCAGGAGGGCAGAAGGATAGCCGTGTCTATCTAAAGGAAGCACTCAAATATCTCCGTGGGCGCATTACCCACCTTTCCTTTACCATCGAGTGCAAAGAGCCTCACCTGAGCTCCAGAATAGCAGAGATGCGCAGCAGCATAGGGGAGCTGGTAAACCTTCCTCCCGAGCGGGTAGGCATTACTGCCACCAGCGGCGAAGCTCTTACCGATTTTGGACGCGGGTTGGGTGTTAGTGTATTCTGCATCGCTACAGCAGAGGTATATTAGCGCTGCGCTTCCCAAGGGGTACCCAGTACCCCCTAGGTTACCCCCGGACGCGCCGCGGTCGGCGCTGTGGTCAGGGTGTTTTTAAAAGGCACATGTCCTTTTAAAAACCTATTTCGATTTACGAGAGATGCAAATAACTTTTACGATTAATGCTTGCACCGAGCAGCGCTTTACCATTGTCCTTTTAAAAACTTATTTTGATTTACGAGGGATGTAAATGACGATTACGATTAATGCCTGTGCCAAGCTGAACCTCACCATGGAGGTGCTGGGTAAACGGCAGGACGGCTATCACGATATCCGTTCCATTATGCAGTTTATCACCCTTGCCGATGTGATAGAGCTTACCGAGGCAGAGCAGTTCAGCTTTTGGTGCGACGACCCTGCACTTTTGGGAGAGAATAATCTGGCTGTCAAGGCGTTTCGCCTCATGGAACATCGCTTTGGCGCAAAGCCGGTTTCTATACGTCTTTTTAAGAAGGTTCCGTACATGAGCGGCATGGGCGGCGGAAGTGCCGACTGTGCAGCGGTGCTGGCTGGCATTAACCATCTGCAAAAGCTGGGCGCAAGCTACATACAGCTTATGGAGGCAGGCAAAAGCCTGGGTGCCGATGTACCTGCCTGTCTGGCGGGTGGTACCCTGTTAGCGGAAGGAATTGGGGAGCGCATTACCCAGCTTGCACAGAAAAATCCCCTCCATTTCTGCGTTATAAAACCCCGTGTATCCTTTTCTACCCCGGAGATGTATGGCAGAATGGACAGCGCAGGCAGCTTTGCAAAAGCGGGGGGGCAGCAGAGCCTTATTACAGCGGTGACACTGGGGGATGCCCAAAATGTGGCGGTGGGACTATGCAACAGCTTTGAAGCGGTGGCGGAGCCCTACGAGCCTATAGGGCAGGCAAAACAGCTTTTGCTTAGGCAGGGAGCCTTGGGTACTTCTATGACCGGTGCAGGCTCGGCGGTTTTTGGAATATTTTTGAATGAAGCAGCAGCCCAGGCGGCGTATCATGCCATTGCCGCTGGGGGACACGAGGTCTATTGCTGTCAGTCAGTATAAAGGGGTACTTTTTATGTTTGGTTTAAGTGAAGAATTTGCACGGCTGGAGCGGGAAAATAAGCAGATACGGGTAGCCATCATTGGCGTAGGGCAGATGGGACGTTCTCTTATAGCACAGATGGTGTCCATGAATGGCATCCACCCTATAGTTATTGTAGACCACAAGGCGGAGCGGATAGTACGGGCTCTTGCTGCAAACGGTGTGGATGATACCGGCTTTGCTCTGGTGAAAACTGCGGCTGAAGCAGATGAAGCAGTAGCAGCAGGGAAGATTGCCATTTCCGAGGATGATACCGTTGCCACAGCCTGTGCAGAGGTGCAGGTGGTTATAGATGTCACCGGTTCGGTAGAGGATGCGGCACGGATAGCGCTGGATACCTTTGCCCACAAGAAGCATCTGGTGATGATGACGGTGGAAACCGACGTGGTAATAGGCCCGCTGCTAAACCGTATGGCAAAGGAGCAGGGCGTTATCTTTACCGGCATGGCAGGGGATGAGCCCGGGGCTATCATGGAACTTTATGATTTTGCAAAAACCATGAATTTGGAAGTTCTTGTACTTGGCAAGGGCAAAAACAATGAGGTGGACTACACCGCCAACCCCGATACAGCAGCTGCTGAAGCAGCGGAGAAGGAAATGAACCCCCGTATGCTGGCCTCCTTTCAGGACTGTACCAAAACTATGGTGGAGCTGGCGGCAGTCTCCAATGCCACAGGCTTTTTGCCCGACTGCATTGGTGCTCACGGTGTGGCTGCCACCACTGAAAATCTGGCATCAAAATACCGCCTTAAAAGTGAAGGCGGCGTTCTTAATAACTACGGCATTGTAGACTATGTAAAGGGTGTGGCACCCGGTGTCTTTGCAGTGGTTACCACCCAGAGCGAGGAGCTGCGTAAGGAGCTGAGATATCTTTCTATGGGAGATGGCCCAAACTACCTGCTCTACCGCCCTTACCACCTGTGTAGCATGGAGGTTCCCATAACCATAGGCCGGCTTATGCTTTATGGCAGGCCTTCTCTGGTGCCTATGGAAGGTGCACCCTATGCGGAGATTATCGCCTTTGCCAAGCGTGACCTTGCGGTGGGGGAGAGGCTGGATGGCATAGGCGGGTATACTGTATACGGTGCTATAGCCGGATATACACAGGCCGCCAAGCTGAATGCGCTTCCGGTGGGACTGGTAAACGGAAACACCATCATGAAAAAGGCAATAAAAAAAGGTGAGATTATCACCTATAGTCATGTACAACTGGACGACGGCTCACTGCTGGTAAAGCTGAGGCGGGAACAGGATAGACTTTTAAAGGAGGGACAGCTGTGAACAAGATTGCCGAGATACTGGCGGAGTCGCCGATTATTGCAGCAGTAAAGGACGACGAGGGACTGGAGATTGCGCTGGGCACCGACTGCCGTATGGTGTTTTTGCTCTACGGGTCCATCTGCAACCTGCCACAGCTTGTGGAGCGTATAAAAACCTCTGGCAAGCTTTGCATCGTTCATTTAGATCTCATCGTAGGGCTTGCCAGCAAGGAGATTGCAGTTACATTTGTGAGAAGCCACACCAAGGCTGACGGCATCATCAGCACCAAGCCTGCCCTAGTTAAGGCTGCCAAGGAGCAGGGGCTTATTACCGTGCAGCGGTTTTTCCTTATCGATTCTATCGCTATGGAAAACTGCCGTCGCTACATGGAAACCGGCATGGCGGATATGATAGAGATTATGCCTGCTACTATGCCGAAAATTATAAAACAAATTGCTTCCACCTGCCGCGTTCCCATTATTGCGGGAGGCCTTATCAGCGACAAGGAGGACATTGTGCTGGCGTTGCAGGCGGGAGCCATGGGCATCTCATCTACAAACCGCGGTGTCTGGGAGATGTAGTTTAAAGCTACTAATCCAAAAACCATCGAGGGACTGCTGTCTGCGCTATCTGCGCAAAGAGCAGTCCCTCGTTTTCAGATGGCAGGTCGCGACAACAGGCTATTCAAGGGCTTTCGCCACCTCTTATCCCCGCCATCCTGTAGGAGGGGGAGGCTTTGCTCAGTGCCCCCGAAACATACTATGTCAGATAAGGTAAATTGCCCCATCCTCCTGTCGCGTGTCCCGTGCCGCTCTGTTCCGTAAGTCATAGGAAACAAAATATCCTATGACCTAGGGGAGCGACAATTTTACGTTTTTGTCTTAAAATTATATTTTGGAGTTTTACAGTGCCAACAGCTTGCACACCTTAGCAGCATAGTCTGCAGGGTTTTCCATGGGAATGCCCTCTATCAGCAGTGCCTGATTGTACAGTACATCAGCCATATCGGATAGCCGTTCCTTGTCGCCGTCCTTCATTCGCTCCAGTGTGGCAAAGATAGGATGTTCGGGATTAAGCTCCAAAATTCGCTGTGCCTTCATGTTGTTTTCGGTGGGCATGTTGTTCAGTACCTTCTCCATTTCCAGAGAGATGCCACCGTCACTGGTAATACATACGGGATGGCTCTTTAGGCGGCTGGAAAGGCGAACCTCCTTGACACGGTCACCCAGCGCTTCCTTTACTGCATCCAGCAGGGGACGGCTTTCCTCGGACAGCTTGTTCAGCTGCTCCTTTTCATCCTCTGTTTCCAGGTTCAGGTCGCCGTCGGAAACCGACTTAAACTCCTTGCCATCGTAGTCGTGGAGCACCTTGAGGCAGAACTCATCTACATCGTCGGTGAGGTACAGCAGCTCAAAGCCCTTGTCACGCACCAGCTCGGTTTGGGGCAGATGCTCTATTCTGGAGATGGTCTCTCCGCATGCATAGTAGATGTGGGTCTGGCCTTCCTTCATGCGGGAAATGTACTCTTCCATGGTTACAGGTTTGTTTTCGGTGGAGGAGTGGAACATCAGCAGTTCCCGAAGGTTCTCTTTGTTGGCACCGAAGCCTTCGTACAGTCCAAATTTTATCTGACGGCCAAAGCTCTTCCAGAAGTTTTCGTACTTCTCGCGGTCGTTTTTGCAGAGTTTCACCAGTTCTGCTTTTATCTTCTTTTCCAGGCTCTTAGCAATTATCTGCAGCTGACGGTCATGCTGCAGCATTTCACGGGAAATGTTCAGGGAAAGGTCAGCAGAATCTACCAGACCCTTCACAAAGCTGAAGTAGTCGGGGAGCAGGTCGGCGCATTTGTCCATAATGAGTACGCCGTTGGAGTAGAGCTGCAATCCCTTTTCAAACTCACGGGTATAGTAGTCGTAGGGAGCCCGGGCAGGAATATACATCAGTGCATCATAGGTGGCACTGCCCTCGGTCTTTGTGTGTATTACAGCCAACGGAGCCTCGTAGTCCATATATTTGCTCTTGTAGAAGTCGTTGTACTGCTCTTCGCTAATCTCGCTTCTCTGCTTGCGCCACAGGGGAATCATGGTGTTCAGAGTCTCTACCTCGGTATAGGTTTCATACTCATCGCTGTCCTCTACTTTACGGGACTTTTGCCGTTCCATGCGAATGGGGTAACGGATATAGTCGGAATAGCGCTGCACCAGCTGGGTCAGGCGGTACTCTTCCAGGTATTCGTCATATTTATCATCGTCGGTGTTATCTTTCAGGTACAGTACAATCTCGGTGCCTGCGGTTTCCTTATCACAGGAAGTAATGGAGTAACCATCAACACCCTTGGAACGCCACTGGAAGCCCTCTTCACTGCCAAAGGCTTTGGTGGTTACCACAATCTCCTTGGCCACCATAAAGGCAGAGTAGAAGCCTACACCAAACTGGCCAATGATGTTCAGGTCCTCGGCTTCCTCGTTCTCCTTCTTAAAGGAGAGGGAACCGCTGCGGGCAATGGTACCCAGATTGTTCTCCAAATCCTCCTTGGTCATACCGATACCGTTATCGGTTATGGTCAGGGTGCGGGCAGCCTTGTCTACCACAATGTTAATGGCAAAGTCATCCCGGGAAAGCCCTACGCTGCTGTCGGTCAGCGAACGGAAATAGAGCTTGTCTATGGCGTCACTGGCGTTGGAAATAAGCTCACGAAGAAAGATTTCCCTATGGGTGTAGATGGAGTTTATCATAAGCTCCAAAAGCCGCTTGGATTCTGCTTTAAACTGTTTCATAGCCATTTTAAGAACACCTCTGTTTAAATTCGTTTTAGCACTCGCTATTACAGAGTGCTAAATCAGTATAGCAAAGCAGATAGAAAAAATCAAGGGATGGCAGCTAGAATTTACATTTTTGCAACAAATTTTAAAATGTGCAACATTTTTTTGAAGATTATTTATTTTTTAACAATTTTACTATAGCATTTATACCTTTTTTGTTATATACTAGATTTGATTTCGATTTTCTACAGCATAAAAATACAGTCGAAAATGGGGGTCACGCAAGCCATATTTCCGAAAAGAGAACAAGAGAAAATCTGTGGAGTATGCGAAGCCAAAATATTATAGGGGGAAAATGTAACATGAGTTTGACAAACAACAAGCACGTACTATCTTGGATAGACGAAATGAAGGCTCTGGTGAAACCCGATAAGGTAGTTTGGATTGATGGCAGCGAGGCACAGCTGGAAGAGCTGCGTGCCGAGGCCTGCAAAACCGGGGAGATTCAGAAGCTGAACGAAGAGAAACTGCCCGGTTGCTACATTCACAGAACCGCTATAAACGACGTTGCCCGCGTAGAGCACAGAACCTTTATCTGCACTCGTGAAGAGAAGGATGCCGGCCCTACCAACAACTGGATGGCTCCCGCCGAAGCCTATGCAAAGCTTGGTAAGCTGTATGACGGCTCCATGATCGGTCGCACCATGTATGTCATTCCCTATACTATGGCACACAGCGGCTCTCCTTTTGCAAAGGTTGGCGTAGAGCTTACTGATTCTATCTATGTTGTTCTAAACATGGCTATTATGACCCGTGTTGGCACTCGCGCTATGGAGCACCTGGGTGATACCAACCCCGATTTTGTTAAGGGTCTTCATGCCCGTAAGGAAATCAACGAGGAAGAGCGCTACATCTGCCAGTTCCCCGAGGACAACACCATCTGGTCGGTAAACTCCGGCTACGGCGGCAACGTACTTCTGGGCAAAAAGTGCTTTGCACTGCGTATTGCTTCCTTCCAGGCCAAGAACGAGGGCTGGATGGCCGAGCATATGCTCATTCTGGGTATCGAAAACCCCAAGGGCGAAACCAAATACATAACCGCTGCCTTCCCCTCTGCCTGCGGCAAAACCAACCTGGCTATGCTTATTCCTCCCGAGGTCTATGCCAAAGCCGGTTATAAGGTCTGGTGTGTCGGTGACGATATTGCCTGGCTGCGTCCCGGTGATGACGGCAGACTGTGGGCAGTTAACCCCGAATACGGCTTCTTCGGCGTTGCTCCCGGCACAAACCTGAAGAGCAACCCCAACGCCCTCCACTCCTGCGAAAAGGGCACCATCTTTACAAACGTTGTACACAACCTGGAAAACAACACCGTTTGGTGGGAAGGCCTCGATAAGAATCCTCCCAAGGATGCTTTGGACTGGAAGGGAAATAAATGGGATGCAGCTTCCGGCGAAAAGGGTGCACACCCCAACAGCCGTTTCACCGCTCCCGCAACCAACTGCCCCTGTGTCAGCCCCGAATTCAATAACCCCAAGGGCGTGCCGATTAGCGCCATTGTTTTTGGCGGCCGCCGTGCAAAAACTGCTCCCCTGGTGTACCAGTCCCGTGACTGGGCACATGGTGTCTTTATAGGTTCTGCAATGGCCTCCGAGACTACCGCCGCCGCTGCCGGTGCAGTAGGTGTAGTTCGCCGTGACCCCATGGCTATGCTGCCCTTCTGTGGCTACCATATGGGCGACTACTTTGCACATTGGCTGGAAATGGGCGAGAAGCTGGGTGACAAGGCTCCTAAGATATTCAATGTTAACTGGTTCCGTACCGATGATAACGGTGATTTCGCATGGCCCGGTTTCGGTGACAATATGCGTGTTCTCATGTGGATACTTGGCCGTTGCGATGGTACCGTAGGCGCACAGGAAACTGCTATCGGTTACCTGCCAAGACCCGAAGACATCGACCTCACCGGTCTGGATATGACCACTGCACAGCTGGCCGACCTGCTGACTGTTGACAAGTCCCTATGGGCCGAGGATGCAAAGGGTGTAGAAGAGTTCTATGCAAAGCTTGGCGACCGTCTGCCCAAGAAGCTGGCGGAAGAGCTGGAAACTCTAAAGAAGAACGTACAGTAAAAACAAAATAGCGTTATACCTTAAACAGCCAACCCACGAACTGTGAAAAGTCCGTGGGTTGGCTGTTCTTACACGCTCATGCCGAGTGCGGGGGCGCGTATGTGTAGTTACAGCATTTTTCATTGCGTGACAGCCTTATTGGAGGCGTTTTAAACTGTTATATAATATTATTAGGGACAAATACTAAATGATAGGTTGTTTTTTCTTGTTTTCACTGTTCTTTTGTCGTAATATGGATTATAATGTCGGTATATTGATATTTTATATATTGGAGGTACTTTCATATGAGTATGGTCACAGACAATTTTTTAAGATATGTACAGATTGACACCGAGTCGGTGCCGGATGCCACCTGTTTTCCCAGCAGTGAAAAGCAGTTTCGCCTTGCCGAGCTGCTGGTACAGGAACTGAATGCCATGGGCGCTGCCGATGTGCGCCTAGATGACCACTGCTATGTATATGCCTGCATCCCCGCCACTACCGATAAAAAGCTGCCTACGCTGGGCTTCATTGCCCATATGGATACTGCCCCCGCTGTTACCGGAAAGAACGTTCACCCCCAGATTACTAAGAACTACGACGGCGGCGATATCCTTCTAAACGCCAAAAAGGGTATTACCCTTTCTCCTGCAGAGTATGAGAGTTTGCAGCACTATGTGGGACAGGATATCATTACTTCCGATGGTACCACCCTGCTGGGTGCTGACGATAAGGCAGGTATAGCCGAAATTATGGCAATGGCCAGCCATCTTCTTTCCCACCCCGAAATTCCCCACGGAAAGATAGTCATTGCCTTCACCCCCGACGAGGAGGTCGGCAACGGTGTAGAGCACTTTGATGTAGTAGGCTTCGGTGCCGACTACGCCTATACCGTAGATGGCGGTGAGCTCGGAGAGATTGAATACGAGAACTTTAACGCTGCCAATGTGAAGGTAGCCATAAATGGTGTTAGCATCCACCCCGGGTCCGCCAAGGGTAGGATGAAAAACGCACTGCTGATTGCTATGGAACTGCAACAGCTTTTGCCGGTACAGCAGAACCCCGCCTATACCGAAGGGTACGAAGGCTTTTTCCATCTGGATGCCCTAAGTGGTACAGTGGAGCATGCCTTGGCAGAGTATATTATCCGTGACCACAGCCGTGTGCTGTTTGAGCAAAAGAAGTGGCAGTTTGCCGCTGCCTGTGACTTTATAAACAACAGGTACGGCAGTGGCACTGTAGTTCCGGAAATAAAGGACAGCTACTATAATATGAAGGAACAGATTCTTCCTCATTTCCACCTTATTGAAAATGCCAAGGCCGCTATGGAAGAGCTGGGGATAGACCCCATCATTACACCCATCCGCGGCGGTACCGACGGCAGCCGGCTTTCCTTTATGGGGCTGCCTTGTCCAAACCTTTGCACCGGCGGGCACAATTTCCATGGGCGATATGAATACATTTCCGCACAGTCTATGGAGCGCATTGTAGAGTTGCTTCTCCGCATTGTGTCTCGATACGCTGCATAATCTTTGTGTCGGGGGTAGCTCCCCGCAAAATTATACTGTTTAGTACAATAATAGTCATTTCACATGGCATCATTTCACCTTATAATAGAAACATACTAAAGTTATGGGGGAATGTTGCTGTGCGTTATGGCTATTTTGATAATGTGAACAGGGAATATGTGATAGATAAGGTAAATCTGCCCACTCCGTGGACAAACTACATAGGGGTAAAGGATATGTGCGCCGTACTCAGTCAGAATGCGGGAGGCTATGTCTTTTATAAAACACCCCAGTATCACCGCATTACACGGTTTCGGCCCAATGCGCCTATGGACCGCCCGGGGCATTATGTTTACCTGCGGGACGATGCCGACGGCGACTTCTGGAGCCTTTCATGGCAGCCCGTAGCGAAGCCCCTGGAGCAGGCCAAGTATGAGTGCCGCCATGGACTTTCCTATTCTCGCTACAGCTGCGAGTACAAGGGTATCTCCGCCTCCCAGACGGTGTTTATCCCCGTAAATGAGGCGGTGGAGCTATGGGATGTCCGTATTAAAAATACAGGGGACACCCCTCGCACCATTAGCGCCTTTTCCTACATCGAGTTTTCTTTTCACCAGATAGATATGGATAACCAAAACCTGCAGATGAGCCTCTACGCTTCCGGCTCCTCCTACCATGAAGGTGTGGTGGAGTACGACCTCTACTACGAGGAGGATGGTTATCAGTGGTTTGGGGCGGACTTCACCCCCGACGGCTACGACAGTGTGCGGGAGTGCTTCCTTGGGGACTGCCGAGATGAGGCCGCACCAATAGCGGTGGAGCGTGGCAGCTGCTCCGACAGTGCCGAAACCACGGGCAACCACTGTGCTGCACTGCACAAAAAGCTTACCCTTGCTCCCGGACAGGAGCTACGTCTTACCTACATGCTTGGTGAGGGGAAGGCCGCAGAGGGAGCTGCACAGCGCAAAAAGTACAGCGACCCGTACAATGTGGATGCCGCCTTTACGGAGCTTGTCGCTTTTTGGGAGGATAAACTGTGCCGCTTGCAGGTAAATACCCCCAATGCCGATATGAACACCTCTCTGAACATCTGGAACCTCTACCAGTCGGAGGTCAATGTCATCTTCTCCCGTTTTGCCTCTTTTATAGAGGTAGGCGGCAGAACCGGACTTGGCTACCGTGATACAGCGCAGGATGCTATGACAGTGCCTCATTCCAACCCAGATAAATGCCGCAGCCGTATTATTGAGCTGCTCCGTGGCCTTACCTCTATGGGATATGGGCTGCACCTGTTCCAGCCGGAGTGGTTCGACCCGTCCTTGGCGGGGAAGCAGCAGAGCTTCAAATCCCCCACGGTGGTGCCTACCCCCGATAAAAGCCAGATTATCCACGGGCTGAAAGATACCTGCTCCGACGATGCCCTGTGGCTGATTCCTTCCATCTGTGAGTATATTAAGGAAACAGGGGAGGTTTCTCTTCTGGATGAGGTAGTCACCTATGCCGATGCGGGCGCAGGGACTGTCTACGAGCATATGACCAAGATACTTGATTTTTCCGCTGAGCAGGTAGGCGCTACCGGTATCTGCAAGGGACTTCGTGCCGACTGGAACGACTGCCTGAACCTGGGCGGGGGAGAGAGTGCTATGGTATCCTTCCTTCATCACTGGGCACTGGTAAACTTCATAGAGCTTTGTGAGGCCACCGACCACACGGCAGATCTTGCAAAGTATAAGGAAATGTCGGCAGGGGTGAAAAAAGCATGTGAGAAAAACCTATGGGACGGCAGATGGTACATCCGTGGCATTACTGCCAGCGGCAGAAAGATAGGAAAGCAGACCGATGCCGAGGGTAAGGTGCATATGGAAAGCAACACATGGGCAGTGCTGTCCGGCGTTGCGGACAAAGAACACGGACTTTCCGCTATGGATGCCGTAGACGAGTATCTCTATACCCCATACGGCCTTATGCTGAACGCCCCCAGCTTTACCGTTCCAGATGACGAAATCGGCTTTGTTACCCGTGTATATCCCGGTGTAAAGGAGAATGGCTCGGTGTTCAGCCATCCCAATCCTTGGGCGTGGTGTGCCGAAGCCATGCTTGGCAGGGGAGATAGGGCAATGAAATTTTATAATGCCTTGCTTCCCATAAGACAAAATGATATGATAGAAATTAGACAAGCTGAGCCCTATGCATACTGCCAGTTTATTATGGGGAAGGACCACACTGCCCACGGCAGAGCGCGGCATCCCTTTATGACAGGCTCGGGCGGCTGGGCCTATTTTGCAGCCACCCGCTACATGCTGGGCATTCGCCCCGGTTACACAGGACTTACCATTGACCCCTGCATCCCCACCGACTGGGATGGCTTTACCGCCACCCGTGTATGGCGAGGCGCACGGTATGATATTACCGTGCAGAACCCCGGCCACATCTCTAAGGGCGTAGTGCGTACCCTACTGGACGGCGTATTACTCCCCGGCAAGGAAATTCCCATACAGAAAGCGGGAACACAGCACACTATTACGGTTATCATGGGTTAATTTGCAGGAACGGCCATAGCCGCCCGCATCATAAAAGGAGATAAAATATATGCTTAAGTTTGGTACAGGCGGCTGGAGAGCCATTATCGGTGATGAGTTTACCAAGGCGAACGTGCAGCTGCTTACCTGCGCCATTGCCCGGAAAATGAAGGCAGAGGATGTCCACGGTGCAGGCTTTGTTATAGGTTACGACCGACGCTTTCTGTCCGACGAGGCTACCCGCTGGGCAGCTGAAGTCATGGCGGGCGAGGGTATTGTCTGTCGTGTTATCGACCGTGAGGCGCCTACACCGCTCATTATGTATGCAGTCAACTACTACCAGCTCAGCTACGGCATGGCCGTTACTGCCAGCCATAACCCGGCCATCTATAATGGTATCAAGGTGTTTATGAAGGGTGGACGGGATGCCGACGAGATACTCACACAGGACTTGGAAAAATACTGCGCATCCATTAAGCCTGAGGACATTAA
This sequence comes from Angelakisella sp., assembly GCA_036645835.1. Lineage (GTDB taxonomy): Bacteria > Bacillota > Clostridia > Oscillospirales > Ruminococcaceae > Angelakisella. Next base: position 138,510 of record JAVXNK010000002.1, read on the forward strand.
GGTTGTTTCCTTTGATGCAGGTGTTAAGAATGGCATTATCCAGCTGGTTAACCCCATGAACCCCTATGTGGACAGCATCATTCGGGCTGTCAATATGGACGCTATCCGCAGCCGTGGACTAAAGATTGTTCTGGATCCCATGTACGGTGTCAGCAGAACCGCCCTGCAAACCATCCTTCTTACCGCACGGTGCGATGTAGATGTTATCCACGAGCGTCGGGATGCTTTGTTCGGTGGGCGGCTTCCTGCACCCAACCCCAAGACACTTTCGGTGCTGCAAACCTTTGTGGAGGAGCACCACAGCGATATTGGTATAGCCACCGACGGCGATGCCGACCGTCTGGGTGTCATTGATGACCGTGGCGAATTCCTGCACCCCAACAAGATTTTGGTGCTGCTCTACTACTACCTGCTGAAGTACAAGGGCTGGCATGGCGCAGCAGTGCGCAACATTGCCACCACCCATCTTCTGGATGCCATAGCTAAGGACTTTGGGGAACAGTGCTACGAGGTTCCCGTGGGCTTTAAGCATATTTCCTCTAAGATGGTAGAAACCAACGCTGTCATCGGCGGTGAATCCTCCGGCGGTCTTACAGTGCGGGGACACATTCAGGGCAAGGACGGCATTTATGCCGCTGCACTGCTGGTAGAGATGATTGCCACCACCGGCTGCCGTCTGTCCCAGGTCTACAAGGAGATTACCGACAAGTACGGCTGCTTTGAAATGGACGAGCGGGATTACCGGTTTACCGAGGAGAAAAAGCAGGAAATTCTGCAAACCCTAATGGAGGATAAGCTGCTGCCCCAGTTTGCCGTAGATATCGAGCGGGTCACCTACTCTGACGGCTGTAAAATCTACTTTAAAAATGGTGGGTGGCTCAGTGCACGCTTCTCTGGAACGGAGCCGCTTATGCGCATCTTCTGCGAAATGGGCAATATGCACGATGCCCAAGAAACCGCCTATGTCATGGAGAAATTTTTGGAACTTTAAAGTTATTGTCGGGAGGGGTAGCCACAGAATATGCTGTGTCTACCCCTTTTTATTGTCCTATGGAGGTGTTCCCTATGCAGATTAGTCAGATAAAAAAACCATCCCTGCAGCTGCGGCTGGTAGGAATTGTTCTGCTTTGCTGGATTTTGCCCGTCATCATTATTATGGTAGTAATGACCGACTACGCCTCCTCCAGCCTAAACGAACAGACAGTGGCAGCCTACACCGACTCGGTACAGCTAAATGCCGCCATTACGGGGGACCGTTTGGATGATGCAGTACAGGCTTCCCGTGCAGTGGCCTATAGCGGCAATGTGAAAAATGACTACCGCGATTTTAAGCGCGGTGGGTCTTTTAGCGAGCTCTACTGGTCCACAAATGATTTTCTGCGTAGGCAGTACCACAGCGACGACCGCTTCCGCTTTGCTGTCATCTGGTTCTGGGACGACCCCACCGGAATGAGCTGCAACACCTACAATTCCGGCCTTGGGGTGGAGTACAGCGCAGTAAAAGCCTACTGGGAGCAGGATCATGCCGCGGTAACAGCCGTTACGGAAGATTTGGATACGGGCATTGCGTTTGTAAACTGTGACGATAGAATTTATATGGTGCGAAACATTATGTCGGGAAACCTAAAGCCCATTGCCACCATTGTACTACAGCTAAATGCCCAGTACTTTTTTGGAAACTTCGGAGTTCTGCTGTGGCAGGACGGCACCGTACTGCACCTTGACGATGTAGAGGTGGTGGTAAGCGGGAATACGCCGTCGGTTACTCCGCAGCTGCTCAGTGCAGCGTTAGAAACCGTTGCCTACCGCAGTGACAGCCAAGGGGCATACATATATGGTAAACGCAAAGGAGACAGCTACACCTTTTATTATGTAGTGGATATAGGAGCCGACAGCCATGCCAAGCAGCTGCGTGCCTTTCAGGCTATTCTGATAGGTATGGCACTCATACTGCTACCCTTAATGCTTTTTGCAGTGCGGTTCATCTACGCCAACATATCAAAACCGGTGGAGCAGCTAGTGGCGGGTGCCAGAGAAATAGAGCTTGGAAACTTTGGAGTACAGCTTGAGAACACTTCCTGCAACCGCGAGTTTTCCTATCTGGAAAGCAGCTTTAACGAGATGTCGCTACAGCTGGAGGAGCTGTTCCATACCATTTATGATGAGGAGCTGGCCCTGCGGGATGCCAAAATAAAGGCGCTGCAGAGCCAGATAAACCCGCATTTTCTCAATAATACGCTGGAGCTTATCAACTGGGAAGCCCGCATGTCCGGCAGTGTGAAGGTTACACGGATGATTGAAGCGCTTTCCACCATGCTGGATGCAGCTATGGCACGGGATGGGCGGCATACGGTGCGCCTGTCGGAGGAGATGATGTATGTAGATGCGTATCTGTATATTATTTCCGAACGGCTGGGTAAGCGCCTGACCATTACCAAGGACATTGACAGCAGCCTGTTAAGCTATATGGTTCCTCGCCTCATTATGCAGCCCATTATAGAAAATGCCGTGGAGCATGGCATTACCCCCAGACAGCAGGGAGAAATAACCCTGCGGATAAGGGCGGATGACGGATGGCTGCTGCTACAGGTCATTAATGACGGCAGCATGAGCAGGGAGAATGCCGAGCAGATTTCCCATCTTCTGAGTGGGGAAGGGGAGCGGCTTTCCAGTTCCTATAGTATAGGCATCCGCAATGTGCACCAACGCCTTTCCATGACCTACGGAGAGGGCAGTGGGCTTACCATTGTAGCAGGCGAGGATGACTGCGTTATAGCCACCATACGTATCCCGGAGGATAGATGTCAGGAGCTTTGACAGATGCCTTATATGCCAATTTTGTGCAAGGCAACAAGAATCTGCAACAAAGAGCAAATCTGTTCATTACAATGCGGGACAAAACAGAGTATGATAATAATCACAAGAGATGTTCACATCTTAAACAGAAATTTATGGAGGTTATACCATGAAGAAACTATTTGCACTGGTTCTGGCTGCGGCAATGTGCCTTTCTGCAGCAGCATGTGGCGCTTCTGCACCTGCATCTCCTGCTCCTGCTCCCGCAGCACCGGCTTCTCCCGCTGCCCCCGCACCTGCTCCTGTTCCCGAACCTGCCAAAGCAGTGGAAATTAACGTAGTTACTACATTCGCCGGCACCGACGGCAACGGCCCCAACTATCAGGCCGGTATCAAAGAGTGGGAAGCCAAGAGCGGCAACAAGGTCAACGACGCTTCCGCTACCTCCGAAGAAGCTTTCAAGGCCCGTATTATGAGTGACTTCGAGACCGGCGCAGAGCCTGACGTTCTCTTCTACTTCAACGGTGTTGACTCCAACCCCTTTGTAGAAGCAGGCAAGGTTGTTTCCATCGAGGAAATCCGCAAGGAATACCCCGAGTACGGCAAGAACATGAAGGACGGTATGCTGGGTGCATCTCCTATTGACGGCAAGAACTATTCCCTGCCCGTAAACGGCTACTGGGAAGGTCTGTATGTCAACAAGACAGTGCTTGCCGACTGCGGTGTAAAGGTTCCCGATGCCAGCTACACATGGGACCAGTTCCTCAAGGACTGTGAGACCATCAAGGCCAAGGGCTATGCTCCTATCGCTGCTTCTCTGGCAGAGGTTCCTCACTACTGGTTTGAATTCTCCATCTACAACCACCTGACACCTGCTACCCACAATATCCTGCCCAAGGCTGCCGATGATGAGCATGGCAAGGCATGGATTTCCGGTATGAAGGATATCAAGGATCTTTTTGAAAAGGGATACTTCCCCGCAAACACCCTGTCTGCCAAGGACGAAGATACCGTTAAGATGTTCGTTGAAGGCAAGGCTGCATTCCTCATCGACGGCAGCTGGAAGGTCGGCAATATCGAAGGTAACTTTGTAGCCAAGGAAGGCGAAGCCCCCGACCCCGAGAAGATTAAGAACTTTACCGTTACCTATGTACCTGGCAAGAACAACAGAAAAGCCACCGATATCATCGGCGGACTGTCTTCCGGTTACTTTATCACCAAGAAGGCTTGGGATGACCCCGCAAAGCGTGCCGCTGCTGTGGATTTCGTTACCCACATGACCAGCGATGCTATGGTTTCCAAGTTTGCAGCTGTTTCCGCTACCGCTCTGGTAAACGGTGTAACAGTTGACGAAAGCAAGCTTTCCTCCCTTGCAAAGGATGGTCTGGCACTGGTTAAGGGTGCAACCGGTATGGCTAGCGCCGTACAGGATCAGATTAAGCCTGACTGCCGCGTACCCCTCTTTGACGGTATGCCCAAGATTGTCAGTGGCAAGGTTACCCCCGAGGCTGCTGTTGCAGAGTGCCTCAAGCTGATAGCAGAAAATGCCTAATAAACAGAAGCTCTTTACAGAACCGGAGAGGCTGAGGCTTCTCCGGTTCTTCCAAAAAACAGCCGACCGACCTGCTATACTTTTGGTCCAAGGCAGAATGGAGCCAAGTCAGATGAATTCAATGCTCTACAAAAGTAAACGGCCGCTTTTCTTTTTCCTGCTGCCGTCCTTTGTCTTTTTAACAGTGTTTCTCTACTATCCTTTTGTAATGAATATTGTAAACAGCTTTCAAAGAATAACCAATCTGGGTGCTGCCGCCAAGGGAGTAAACGACCCTGTATATGAAAACTATGCAAAGCTGATGTCCGACCCTAATATGGTGATAGCTATGAAGAATACCCTGCTTATGATGCTGGGAACCATTGTCTTTCAGGTGGGTATTGCCCTTCTGCTGGCACTGCTTGTTGACAACATCAAAAAGGGTACTCAGTTTTTCCGCACCGTCTACTTTTTTCCCATTGTCATCTCCGCTACTGCACTTGGTATGCTTTTTAACATCATCTTCCTATACGACTGCGGCATGATTAACCAGATAGGTTTAAAACTGGGTATGGAGACGCTTATCGATTGGAAAGATGAAGCCCACGCGCTGGGCACTATGTTTACCCCTGTTATGTGGCAATATGTTGGCTTTTATTTTGTCATTATCGTTACAGGACTCAATAACATTTCCTCCGATATCTATGAGGCTGCCGAGATTGACGGAGCAAACGGACTGAAAAAGGTTAAGTATATCACCCTGCCCCTGCTCCACAATGTTCTCTGCACCTGCCTGACCTTGGCTATAACCGGAGCCCTCAAGGTATTCGACCTGCCCTTTATCATGTTCCCCAAGGGAATGCCGCTAGATACTACCTGGCTCACCGGAACCTATATGTACTACCAGACCTTCCTTGCCAATAACGTCGACTACGGTGCAACCATCGCCATTGTTATAGTGGTGCTGGGTGTGGTTATTTCACAGATAGCAAACGCCGTATTCAAGGAAAAGGATTATTAGAAGGAGGTGCTACAAGTGACTACCAGTATTCAAAAGTCTGTGCGCAGCAGCACAGCACCCAAGCGCGGGCAGATAAATGCTGCCCAGATTACCATCTATACCCTGTTGTCGCTCTGGGCTGTCACCACCATCTATCCCTTTATATGGGTGCTGCTCAATTCCTTTAAGGTAAAGGGAAAGATACTTACCGACTCCTTTTCCATCCCTACAGGAGCCGATTTTACACTGGAAAACTATGCGCTGGCCTTCCGTCGGGTAGATATCTTCGGGGCTTACCGCAACAGCCTGATTATCTCGCTCACTGTAACAGCCATGGTAGTGCTTCTGGCAGGCATGGCGGCCTATGGCATAGCTCGCTATAACTTCAGGGGACGCAAGACCTTGCAGTCGGTTATTATCGCCAGCATGATGTTTCCGGTGTTTTCTACCATTATCCCTGTGTTCCGTATGATGAACGGCTGGGGTATTGCAGGCACCAACAGCGTGCCACTTGGTCTTATCAGCACCGCACTGCCCCAGATAGCGGGTAACCTCTCCTTTGCCATAGTGGTGCTGGCAGCCTATATCCGCAGTCTGCCCATAGACCTGGAGGAGGCGGCATACCTGGAGGGCTGTACCCCCATCCAAATCTTTTTCAAGGTAATAGTCCCCATCACCAAGCCATCCTTTGCCACCGTAGCCATCTTCTCCTTCCTCTGGTCCTACAACGACCTGTTTACCCAGATGTTTATGCTGCGCACAAAGCCCCAGTGGGCCATTACCCGGCTGCTCAGCGAGCTGACATCTATGGAGGGAACCAACTATGGGCTTATGACGGCTGCCGTTTCACTGGTCATTGTTCCTGTCATACTGGTGTATATTCTGCTACAAAAGAATATTATTAAGGGAATGACAGCAGGAGCTATAAAAGGTTAATTCCCAGCATGCTAAATTTCTTGGGTTTATCAATAGTCTGAACCGCCCTCAAAAAGAGGGCGGTTTTTCTGTGTAGTGCGTCAGGTTGACATTCTATTCCATTAAAATTATAATACATATAGATAGTTCTGAACCCTTTTGGAGGTGAAGTATGTACAAGGTCATTATCATTGACGATGAGAATATCATCGTAGAGGGACTCAAGCAGGTAGTGGACTGGGCGAAGTACAACTGCACCGTAGTTGCTACAGCCTATGATGCCACAACAGGCGCACAGGAAATCAGAGACCATCGGCCGGATATTGTCTTTACCGATATTAAAATGCCGAACGTGGATGGCCTTACCATGCTGGCAGGGCTAAAAGGCGAATTTCCCGCTATGCAGATTACAGTGCTTACAGGCTACCGTGACTTTGAATATGCTAAACGTGCCATCCATCTGGGGGTTACGCGGTTTCTCCTAAAACCTTCCAAGATGAACGAGATAGAGGAAGCGCTGGAAACCATGACAGGCAAGCTGCGTCAGCAGACAGCCGAACCGGAGGTGCTGGCGCAGGAGGTGGCACACCCCGAGGAGACTACGGCGGGTAGCTTCATTATAAAAAGTGCCATAAAGTACATAGAAGAGCATTATGCCGAAAAACTGTCCCTTTCCGATGTGGCGGATAAAATTTATGTTAGTCAGTGGTATCTCAGTAAGCTGCTGAACCGCTATACCGATAACAGCTTTTGCGATCTTATTAACCAGACCCGTATTAACCGTGCCAAGGAACTGCTGCGTGACCCGTCCCTGCGCATCCACGATATTTCGGATATGGTAGGGTTTGGGGATGTTACCCATTTTTCCCGTTGCTTCAAAAAACTGGAGGGTCAGTCCCCAAATGAATACAGAAATACGATGTAACGCATCAAAATGCAGGAAAAGGAGAATTTTCCTGCATTTTTTCTTGCAAAATCCTTCCTATTGCTTGATTTTTTTTGCAAAATGAATTATTATTGTGGGTAGACAATGAATACCGATTAACAATTCATGTATATGAATGGAGCTAACGCATGACGAACGATTTACTGATGAAAATTGACAAGGGCATGCCGAAATTTTCCAAGGGTCAAAAGCTTATTGCCAAATACATTACCGAGCATTATGAAAAAGCCGCTTTTATGACCGCTTCACGCTTGGGTGAAACAGTGGGTGTCAGTGAATCCACCGTTGTCCGCTTTGCAACCGAGGTGGGCTTTGAGGGCTATCCCCAGCTGCAGAAAAATTTGCAGGAAATCATCCGCAACCGTCTTACCACAGTGCAGCGCATGGAGATTATCGACGGAGCTATGGGCAACGCCGAGGTGCTTTCCAAGGTTATGACGCTGGATAGTGAAAAGATACGTCGCACCTTGGAAGAGGTGGACCGTGTGGCGTTTTCCCGTGCAGTGGAGGAGATTATCAAAGCCAAGGAGCGGTACATTCTGGGTATCCGCAGTTCCAATATGCTGGCCAATTTTCTGGCTTTCTACTTTAACCATATATTTCCACATGTTAACAATGTCAGCAACAACAACAGCACCAGCGAGGTGTTTGAACAGATGCTGCGGATAGGGGAGGGAGATGTGCTGATAGCCATCAGCTTCCCACGCTATTCCCAGCGTACCCTAAAGGCAGCTACCTTTGCAAAAAGCTGTGGCGCTCGTGTCATTGCCATTACCGACTCTACCTCCGCACCACTTGCTGAGGTAGCAGATGTAATGCTGCTGGCTCGAAGCGACATGGCCTCCTTTGTGGACTCCCTTGTGGCCCCTCTCAGTCTGATTAATTCTCTTATTGTGGCAGTAGGCCTTAGCAAAAAGGATGAAATATCCAAAACCTATGCTACACTGGAGCATATTTGGGACGAATATAACGTATATGAAAAAACCGATGGTGAAATGGTGAAACTATGAGCGATGTCATTATCATAGGCGGCGGCGCAGCAGGCCTTTGCTGTGCAGGCTTTGCCGCCCGACAGGGACTGTCGGTTACAGTGGTGGAAGGCAGGGAACGCCCCGCCCGAAAGCTGCTGGTTACGGGAAAAGGCCGTTGCAACCTTACAAACAACTGCTCCCCCGAGGAGTTTATGAAAAATGTTCCCAAGAACCCCAAGTTTCTGTATAGTGCAGCTTACAGCTTTACCGCTGCCGATACCATGGAGCTATTTGAAAGCCTTGGTGTGCCACTGAAAACCGAACGTGGAAACAGGGTGTTTCCCCAGTCGGACAGCGCCCGGGACATTGTGGACGCATTGCTGCGCTTCTGCGAGGAGGGCAACGTTCGTATTATTACAGGACGTGCTGCTGCCATCCTCCACAATGAAAGTGGTGTGACAGGTGTGCTGCTGGAAGGTGGCGAAAGCCTTTCTGCTGCCGCTGTGGTACTTGCTACCGGCGGTATGAGCTACTCTGCCACCGGCAGCGACGGCAAGGGCTATGCCTTAGCCAAGGGAGTGGGTCATACCATTACCCCCTTGCGGGCTTCTCTTATCCCTATCCTCTGCCGTGAACGCTGCTGTGCCGATATGATGGGCCTTTCCCTGAAAAACGTAACACTCTCTCTTTGGCAAAAAGGAAAGAAAAAGCCGGTGTTTACCGACCTCGGTGAGCTGCTCTTTACCCACTTTGGGGTATCGGGGCCGCTGGTGCTTTCTGCCTCCGCCTATATGAAGGGTGATATAAACAGCTACAGCCTTACCATCGACCTTAAGCCTGGGCTAACAGCCGAACAGCTGGATGCACGCATTCTGCGAGATTTTGAGGGAAATCTGAATAAGAACCTCATAAATATTCTGGGCCTGTTGCTTCCCCGTGCCATGGTGCCGGTAGCCATAGACCGTGCAGGTATCCCCATGGAATGTAAGGTGAATCAGATAACCAAGGAACAGCGGCGGAGCCTTGTGGATACCATAAAGAGCTTTGCCCTGACACCCACGGGCCTACGCCCTATAGAGGAAGCCGTCATTACCAGCGGTGGTGTGGATGTGCGGGAGATAAACCCGGCAACCATGCAGTCCAAGCTATGCCGGGGACTATATTTTGCAGGAGAAGTTATTGACGTAGATGCTTATACTGGCGGCTTTAACCTACAGATAGCCTTTTCTACGGCTTATCTGGCAGCACAGGAGCTGGCCAAACCTACAGAAGATAAATAAGCAAATATTTTAGGGAGCAAACCATTGCATATGAAACCGAAGAGCAACCAAAAGGGTTTTACCTTAGTAGAAATTATTGTGGTATTGGTCATTATCGCTGTGCTGGCGGTAATAGCGCTACCCGCCCTGACGGGCTACATAGAGCGTGCCAATATCTCAAAGGCTGAGATGGCCTTTGGCGATATGCGGAAGGCTATGACGGCAGCAGCTGCTCATGTGGAAGTGCCGAACATTGGAGATGGGCTGGACATATTCTCAAACAGCGACAACCATATGGACGACAATAACGACGAGAAGGTATTTGCGGAGAAGGTACAGCTCTATCTGCGGGACTATGAGATGCAGAGTGGAGCCTCCAAGTTTAAGATTATTACCGAATTTTCCTCCGCAAGGGACAAGGATACGGCAAATCTGGTTGAAAGCTCCACCCTGATTTTCTATCCCAAAGGATATGTGGCGGGGGAAGGCTACTACCAGTACCAAGATGGCGTTATTACAGCCGTTGGGTTCTAGCGGTATGCCAAAAAACTTTTAAAGGTGGTACAGCAGATGATTTCAGTTGCTATAGATGGGCCTGCAGGTGCAGGTAAAAGCACCATAGCCCGGGAGCTTGCAAAGAAATTTTCCCTGATCCATGTAGATACAGGGGCTATATACAGAGCTGTGGGGCTTTACTTCCTGCGCCGGGGAGAAAATCCTGCAGACAGTAGCATAGTGGTGCCGCAACTGGGGAACATACAGGTAGAGATGGCCTTTACCCCACAAGGACAGCGGATGCAGCTGTGCGGCGAGGATGTAACAGGGGAGATACGTACCCCGGAAGCGTCCATGGCAGCCTCGGCAGTTTCGGCAATTCCGGAAGTTCGGTCATTTCTGCTGGAGCAACAGCGTCAGCTGGCACGAGACAACGATGTTATCATGGATGGCAGAGATATTGGTACTGTGGTGCTGCCAAATGCCACAGTAAAGATATTTTTGACGGCTACCCCCGAAGCCCGTGCACTGCGCCGCTACAAGGAACTGCAGGGTAAGGGTATAGAGGCTCAGTATGAGCAGGTTTTGCAGGATGTTAAAGAACGGGACTATAACGACAGCAGCCGTGCGGCTGCACCACTCAGGCAGGCCAAGGACGCAGTTTTAGCCGATACTTCGGAGCTGGATTTCGAAGGCTCGGTACAGCTGCTCAGCCATATCATCAGCACCAAGCTAGATGAACGGCAACACTGAAAGGGGATTGTTAATGACCGGATTTTACCGTTTTGCGCTGGAACTTACACGGGTTATCAGCAAGCTGTTCCTGCGTATCCGCTATAGCGGAATAGAAAACCTACCCGCAGAGGGAGGCTATGTGGTGGCCTGTAATCACCGCAGCTTTGTAGATCCTGTTATACTTGCCCACGGCCTGCCACGACAGGTTTACTACATGGCGAAGGCTGAGCTTTTCAAAAACCCTTTGCTTGGGAAAATTTTTCAGGGACTGGGTGTTTTTCCTGTAGCACGGGGAACAGGAGACATGAGCGCTATTGAGCGTGCCATTGAAATATTGCAGGGCGGCGGGCTTCTGGGTATCTTTCCCGAAGGCACCCGCTCCTTTGACGGGAAGCCTTTGCGGCCGAAGTCGGGAATGGCGCATGTTGCCAAAACCGCCGGAGTGGGTATTATCCCCTGCGCCTTGGTCTTTGAAGGGCGTATGACATTCTGGAAAAAGGCAGTCATCAAGTTTGGCACCCCCATCTCCTACGAGGAGTTGTTTGGGGAGGAGCAGTCCTCTGCCGCCCTCAAGCGGGCCACCAAGCTGGTTATGGAGCGCATTACCGCTATGCTGGAGGAGGAAACGACTTGAAGATTATTACTGCAAAATCCGCAGGCTACTGCGCAGGTGTTAAGCGTGCGGTAGATATGACCTTTGCCGAGGCTGCACAGTCGGAGCTTCCGCTGGTCGTGCTGGGAGAACTGGTGCACAATCCTCTGGTATCGGAGCAGCTTGCTGCTGTAGGGGTGCGCACGGTAGATGCCATAGAGGATATACCTAAGGGCAGCAAAGCAGTGATACGGGCGCATGGCGTGCCGCCGGAACTGTACCGCAAACTGGACAGCATGGGTATACCATACATGGATACCACCTGCCCGCTGGTGAAGAAAGTACAGGACATTGCAGCAGAAAAATCCCCCGAGAGTATCCTGTTGCTTATGGGCGACAGTACTCATCCCGAGGTTATTGGCATTGCCGGACATGCCCAGGGACGGGTTTTTATCCTGAAAACTGCGGAAGAGTTGGAAAATACCGTAAGGAACATGGGCGATACCGCTAAAAGTTGCTTCGTTTTGGCCTCTCAAACTACATTTTTGGTGGATGAATGGAATAAATGTACGGAAATCGCAAAAAAAGTGTGTACAAACCTAAAGATATTTGATACAATATGTAAAGCGACTGTGATAAGGCAGCGGGAAGCAGAGGAGCTTTCTCGGTCGGTGGACGGTATGATTGTCATCGGCGGACGAAACAGCTCTAACACACGCAAGCTATATGACATTTCAGCCCAGCACTGCAATACATTTTTTGTAGAGCAGACAGCGGATATTGAAGGTTGTATGAAAAAGCTTTCCCCCATGTCTATTGTCGGAATTACAGCGGGTGCTTCAACGCCTGCTTGTATAATTAAGGAGGTTCAAGAATCCATGAGCAGACTGGATAACATTAGCAATGAAATGAGCTTTGAGGAGATGCTGGAGCAGTCCTTCAAAAGTACATATAACGGGGAGAAGGTACTGGGTATTGTCACCGGCATCAAGCCGAATGAAATATCCGTAGACATCGGCACCAAGCATGCCGGCTACGTCCCGCTACATGAGCTTACGGATGACCCCAACGCCAAGGCTGAAGACATTGTCAAGGTTGGCGACGAAATACAGCTTCTGGTGGTTCGCGTCAATGACGTAGAGGGTACCACCATGCTTTCCAAGCGGCGTCTGGATGCAGCCGCAGGCTTCGAGAAGGTTATGGATGCAGGCGAGTCCGGCGAGATACTGACCGGTATCGTTACCGAAGTCATCAAGGGTGGTATTTTGGTACTGTCCAATGGTGTAAAGGTATTTGTTCCCGCATCTCAGTCCAGCGTCCCCCGCGATGGTGACCTTGCTACTATGCTGCGTAAGGAAGTCTCCTTCAAGATTTTGGAGACCAACCGTCAGCGCCGCCGTGCTCTGGGTTCTATCAGCGCAGTTATTCGTGAGCAGCGCAAGGAGCTTGCAGGCAAGTTCTGGGATACCGTTGAAGTGGGCAAGGAATATACCGGCCTTGTAAAGAGCATCACCAACTTCGGTGTGTTTGTAGACCTGGGCGGTGTAGATGGAAGAATCGGTCTATCCGATCTTACCTGGCTGCGTGTTAAGCATCCTTCCGAGGTTGTTTCCATTGGCCAGACCGTTACCGTTACCGTTAAGGATATCGACAACGAAGAGAAGAAGATTTCCCTTATCTACAAGAAGTCTGAGGACAACCCTTGGGAGAGAATTCGTGCCCTGCATCAGGTAGGCGACGTAGTAACTGTCAAGATTATGTCCATCACTGCTTTCGGTGCGTTTGCACAGATTATCCCTGGCATCGATGGCCTCATCCACATCTCCCAGATTTCCAAGGAGCGCGTGGACAAGGTTGGCGATAAGCTGAAGGTAGGCGACGAAGTAGAAGCTAAGATTACCGAGCTGGACTACGACAGAAAGCGCGCAAGCCTTTCTATCAAGGCACTGCTTGGCGAAGACGAGGAGAGCGTAGAAGCTCCCGTAGACGCCGAATAATTTTAACTATAACTGGAACTGCCCTGAACGATATGTTCAGGGCAGTTTCTTTATATTCATAGCCACCAAACATGTCCGTGGTTATGAATATAAAGAAAGCCACCGACAAAGCGGTGGCTTTCTACTAGTGCAATATAATACTTCGCCTTATTCCGCAGAAAAACGGTAGATGGTTCTGTGGTCATAAACATCGCCAGCCTTCAGCACAGGAGAAGGGAAGTTCGGGCATGCCATGGCATTGGGGAAGTACTGGGTTTCCAAACAGACACCGCTACGTTCTTTATACCGTGTGGTGTTTTTACCCTTTCTGGGGGTCAGGACGTTGGCGGTATACAGCTGTACACCCGGCATGGTGGTGTGTACAGACATAACAATGCCTGTATCGGGGGAGCGTAATATACCCACACGTTTTAGCCCTGCAGTATCACTGAGGACATAGTTGTGGTCATAGCCACCCACAGCCCATAGCTGCTCCCAATCGGCATTGATATCGGCGCCCAGTTCTTTTTCTTTGCGGAAGTCCATAGGAGTATCCGCTACTTCCATAATCCTACCAGTAGGCAGACAGCTACTGTCGTTTTCCGTAAAGTAATTAGCAAAAAGCTGAAGACGGTGGGATAGTATACTGCCCCATCCGGAAAGATTGAAGTAGTTATGGTTGGTCAGGTTTACCACTGTGTCTGCATCGCTCTCTGCACGATAGCCTATCTCCAAGGCGCACTCCCGGGTAAGGCTGTAGGTGATGCTTACGGTAAGGTTTCCTGGGTATCCCTCCTCACCATCGGGGGAAAGACGGGTAAAGGTAATACTGTCGTCAGCACCTATTGTATAGTCCCACACATATTTATCAAAGCCGCGAATACCGCCATGCAGGTGGTTTTCACCGTTGTTGCAGGCCAGCGTATACAGCTTGTCCTTCAGTGTAAAGCGCCCTGCGCCTATGCGGTTGGCGTGTCTGCCCACAGCTGCCCCCAGGTAAGAATCCTGCTCTTCATATTCTGCCAGCGTGTCATAACCCAGTGCCACATCGGTAAGGTGGCCCTCACGGTCAGGGACAGCTATGGCGTGTATGGTGCAGCCATAGTCCAGCAGCTCTAAGTAGCTGCCCATACTGTTGGTAATGCGAAGCAGAGTGACGGGGGTGCCGTCCTTAGTGGTTCCAAAAGGTACTTGTGTAACAGACATATAATAAGGCTCCTTCCAAACATTTAAAGTGTGGCTGTGCAGCCATCCAAAACAAAACGTTCAATGGCTATGGCGGCTCCATCCTTGTCCTGCGCTTCGGTTATAAAGTCCGCAGTGGCTTTTGCAGCGTCGGAAGCGTTTGCCACCACAACACCTAGGCCTGCGGTTTTTAACATCGCTGTATCATTGTCATTGTCGCCCAGTGCCATTACATGTGCAAGGTCTATGCCCAGATGATTCGCTAAAAAATGCAGTGCGTTGCCTTTGTTGGTATTCAGGCTGTTTACCTCCAAATTGACTCCGCCGGAGGAAACTACCGTAATATTTGGGTTTTTGCCAAGGTCGGCTATAATCTGTTCCCGTGCTTCTCCAAGCACCTTTACAATATTTATCTTGTCTATGTTGGGGCGGTTTTCCAGTATGTACGCTACCAAATCATCCACCAGAATAGCAGTGCCATCCAGTACCGACTGGCGGTGGTGAGGCATAAGCGGATATCGTTCGGAATTCTCGTACACATGGCGCTCCAGCATAATCTTACCATTGGTGAAAACCTGAACAGCCAGGTCATATGGCGCCAGGTAACGCAGTGTTTCTATGCAGGTTTCTACCGGCATCAGCTCCTGGTACAGGTAGCTCTGGGTAGCGGTGTCAAAAACTCCACCCCCATTGGAAAAGGAAAGATATCGGATTCCGGGGATACCCAGTATCTGAGGAGGAATGGTGGTCATAGAGCGACCGGTAAAGGGTACAAAAACTACTCCGGCAGCCAAACCCCTTGAGACACAGTCGCAGAATCGGTCGGAAGGTATGGTGCCACCCATAGGAACAGTCGTTCCATCCAGGTCAAAGGCGACCAGCTTTATTTTACTCATAGAAGCCCTCTTTTTCGATGTATTTTTACCTCCGTAACAGTATATCATAATATTTTACAAAAGAAAAGACAAAACAGGACACACGGTGCCCTGCACGTGGTGCCCTGTTTTGTCTCGGGCTATTTACATAGCCCGCTTAGGTAGTTTTCCCGCAGAAGCTTAGCAGCCGCAGCCGTTGTCGCATCCGCATCTCTCGCCACCGCAACCGCCGCAACCGCCGCCG
>JAVXNK010000002.1:154129-210950 GCA_036645835.1 Angelakisella sp.
GTTGCCACAACCACAGTTAGAGTTACAGTTACACATAATACAGATACCTCCACTTTCTTTATATGAAGCCCCATGTGGGTTGCCTCCGTATAGACTATGCCGGACTTCCCAAATTGGTGAAAATCCTTGCTGTTTTGGTATCCTGTGTCTGAAAGTTATTTTTCCGGGCAGAATATCCTATGCAGATAAAAACAGAATGTTACCTGTCCCTTTAAAATACTGTAGTTCTTTTTGAAAAAAAAGTGGCTGCGGAATAACTTTGTATGTCCTGCCAATATCATATGTAGAGGACTCAATTTCGTTGTCGGGAGATTTTCAATGTATAAATTTAATGGATTTACCATCAAGGCCAACAATGCCATAAACTATGCCATCATCACCGCTGAGCAGCTTGGTCACACCTATGTGGGGAGCGAGCATCTTCTCCTTGGGCTTTTGCGGGAGGGGACAGGGGTGGCGGCTGCCATTCTGTCACAAAAAGGGGTAGTCTATGAGCAGGTAAACCAGTCGGTGGTGCAAAATATGGGGCGAGGTGTCCTGTCGGTACTCTCTCCGGGAGATTTTAGCAGCCACCTGAAAAAGATACTGGAAGATTCCGCAGCGGAGTGTAGGGCCATGGGCCTTATTCTTGCGGGAACCGAGCATGTCCTGTTGGCACTGGTGACACAACAGGGGTGCTTTGCTATGCGCTACCTTGCCACAGTGGGGCTGGACCGCAATACCGTAGGCAGAATGATTTCCGAAGCGATTGCTACCGAGCCACAGGAGGACCGCAGCAGGCGTATGCCGCCGCCACCCCCACCCAGAGCGCAGAAGGGGCCACCTCCTCGAACAGCCACACTGGACAAATACGGCAGGGACCTTACCGAGCTGGCGCTTGCAGGACGGCTTGACCCTGTTATAGGCAGAGAACGTGAGATAGAGCGGGTAATACAAATCCTTACCAGGCGCACAAAAAACAATCCCTGCCTTATTGGGGAAACGGGTGTAGGAAAAACTGCCATTGTAGAGGGGTTGGCGCAGCGGATTGCAAACGGCACAGTACCGGAATCGCTGCAAGGGGACAGGATTATATCGGTGGATCTAACCGCCATGGTTTCAGGTACCAAGTATCGGGGTGATTTTGAAGAGCGTATCCGTTCCATGATGGAGGAGGTCGCCATTTCCGGAAATATTATCCTATTTATAGATGAGATACACACCATTATGGGAGTGGGTGCAGCCGAAGGTGCGGTGGATGCCGCAAATATGATGAAGCCCCAGCTGGCACGAGGCGGTTTTCAGGTGGTAGGCGCTACCACCACTGACGAATACCGCAAGACCATTGAGCGGGACGGAGCACTGGAACGGCGTTTTCAGAGCGTGCTGGTGGAGGAACCTTCACCTGCGGATGCCATTACCATTATTAAGGGACTTCGGGACCGATATGAGCAGCATCATCAGCTCAATATTACCGATGAGGCTATCGAAGCAGCAGTGGAACTTTCCAGACGGTACGATACAGGCAGGTTCTTGCCGGATAAAGCAATCGACCTGATTGACGAAGCGGCTTCCCGTATGCGGCTTCATGCTCCTACAGGCAAAAAGCGGGATCTTTTTCTGGGTAGGGAGGATATAGCCCTTATCATTGCTCAGTCCACCGGCATTGATATGTCACGCATTACCGAGGAGGAGCAGAAGCGATATCTGCGGCTGGAAGAACAGGTAAAGGAACGGCTCATAGGACAGGATGAAGCAGTGTCCAAGGTGTGCCGTGCCATCCGGCGCAGCCGTGCAGGGCTAAAGGATCCGGCACGTCCCATAGGCTGCTTCCTGTTTGTAGGCCCCACCGGTGTGGGAAAAACCCAGCTGTGCAGAGTATTGGCAGAGCTGCTCTTTGGTGACAAGGAGAGTATCATTAAGCTTGATATGTCAGAATATACGGAGCGGCACAGCATCTCCCGCCTTATCGGTTCCCCTCCGGGATATCTGGGATACGATGACGGCGGCCAGCTTACCGAAAAAATACGTCGTAAACCCTACTCTATTGTCCTCTTCGATGAGATGGAAAAGGCACACCCCGACGTCTATAATATTTTGCTGCAAATTATGGAGGATGGGGAACTAACCGATTCCCGTGGTAAAAAAGCAGTTTTCCGAAATGCGATTATTATCATGACCAGCAATGCGGGTGCAGCCTCGTTACAAGGCAAAGCCAGCATGGGGTTTACTGTGGCAGAGGGGCAGCTTGCAGCCTGTCGGGGCCGTGTTATGGCACAGGTAAAGGAGTGCTTTAAGCCAGAATTTCTAAACCGTCTGGATGAAATAGTCATGTTTGGCCCCTTAGGCAAAAAAGAACTGGTTACCATTGCGGAAATGGAACTTGCCAAGGTGCAGCAGCGGCTGGAGGGCATGAGCATTTCTATGAAATTTACCCCTGCGGCGGCAGAGTTTGTGGCCACTGTGGGTAGCGACCCGGGCTATGGTGCTCGACCCATACGGCGCACAGTGCAAAACAAGGTAGAGGATGTCATTGCAGATAGTATTCTAAAGGGAGAGATAAAATCGGGAGACCGTATCCTCTGCGATGTGGAGGAGGCAAATCTTCGGATAAGGAACGTAAGCCCCTTTATTTTTCTTTAGAAATTTGGTACAATAGAACTGCCGTAAAGCTGATGTTGTCGGCTCTGCGGCAGTTTTTTGTTTACTTATCAAAAACTATGCCCCATGCCGAGGACGGCAGGGATGGAAAATGAAACCTATCTTAGATAGGTTTCATAAAAAGGAGGCTTACCGTGGTTGTTGTAAATTTGGAATCTGGCATGCCGGGTGTAGAAACGGCAATGATACAGCTGCGTCAAAGCCTACTTACTGCAAAATCTCGCAGAACCAAGGTCATAAAACTAATACACGGCTATGGTTCCTCCGGCAGAGGCGGTGTTATCCGCACCGCAGTTCGCAGTGAGCTGGCTCGCCGTAAACAGAGTGGACAGATTAAAGAATACGTCACAGGGGAGGAATTTTCTCCATTCTACGAAAACGCAAGGCTTGCGGTGGAAGCGGAGCCGGAGCTGAGAAAGGATTTGGACTATGCCCGCACCAATCAGGGCATAACCATTGTGGTGCTGTAGGATGATAAAGATAAAAAAGCGCAGAAGCCCAATGCCCATATATCGGGAGAGCGGCTATCAGAAACGGCTGCAACCGCTGTCACATACAGAACGTGTGTTGTGGGTGGCCGCCCCGGTGCTTTTATTGTTTATTCTGGGCATTATCTTTTTGGCACGGCAGGATAGCAGCTGGGTGGAGCGGTATTATAGCCTTGGCTTCTATCCGGCATGGTCGGGTTTTCTTTCAGCCCTGACAGGTAGGCTGCACTTTTCCTTTGCCCAGTGGCTGGTAATAGCCTTTGCACTCTGCTGCGCCACGTTCGTGTTGGTGTTTATTATTCAGCTTATAAAAGGTAGCAGCAACCGTGGACAGATTGTCTTGCGTTTCTTCATGCGGGCTCTTTCTGCGGCTACAGTTTTACTGCTGCTGTTTACTATGGGTGGCGGCCTAAACTACTACCGCTACAGCTTCACCCGCTACAGCGGACTTACGGTACGTCCTTCGGAGGTATCGCAGCTGGGGGAACTTTGCGGGGAGCTTGTAAAGGAAGCAAATACCCTACGGCAGGGTCTTCAGGAGGATGCCCAAGGGGTAGCTACCTTTGCCCCTGCTACACCATGGGAGCTTTCCAAAACTGCCAACAGTAGCTACAGTGCCCTTACTGCACAGAACTCACAGTGGAAACAGCTCTTTCAGGCTGCCGAGCAGGTGCCGCCAAAGCCGGTACTTTTTTCAGAAGCCATGTCTTATATGCAGATAGTGGGCTTTTTCTTTCCGTACACCATAGAAGCCAATGTAAATATACATACCAGTGATATGGATATCCCAAATGCCATGTGTCACGAGCTGGCGCACATTGCAGGTTTTATGCGGGAGGATGAAGCAAACTTCATTGCTTACCTTGCCTGCCGCAGCAGCGAGGACCCATTCTTCCGTTACAGCGGTGTTATGCTGGCCCTTATCCATAGCAGCAATGCACTGTATAGTGCCAATACTGCACTTTACACACAGATTATGAACGGCCTTTCTCCTGCTGTCCTGCGGGATATGTCGGCAGATGCGGCCTACTACGCCAAGTATGACACCAAGTTTGGCGATTTTTCAAATGCCGTAAACGACACCTACCTGAAAGCCAACGACCAGCAGGACGGGGTTGCAGGTTACGGTCGTATGGTCGATCTGCTGTTGGCAGATTATCGCAGCCGCAAGGGCATTTCGTAATAAAAAGCACTGACCATAGTTAGACAAACGGCTGCCACAAGGGCTAATATTGTTATAAGGAATGGGTATACAGATGAGAAGAACACTTTCAATCATACTTGCCACACTGCTCTGCTTTTCCGCAGTAGGCTGTTCCGGTGGAGAAAAGCCACAGGATGATACAATACACAGCGGTTCCGGTGTGGTAGCATTTACAAGCTCCTCTTCGGAAGAGGTACAGCCGCCAGCCCAGGCCGAAAGCCCTGCAGCAGCGGAAAGCAGCGTAGAGGCCGAACAGCCTACCGCTTCGGAAGCACCTACGCCTGCACCTTCGCCTGCACCTTCGCCCTCGGTTCCCGTAGCTACCCGCCCGGGAGTAGATGAAGTGCGGTCGGTTTGGATTTCCTACCTGGAGCTGCAAGGACTTATGACCGGTAACAGCAGCAGCCAGTTTCGGTCAGAGATAGCAGATGTTTTTAAAACAGGAGCCGATTTTGGGCTTAATACCGTAGTTTTACAGGTGCGACCCTTTGCAGATGCCATCTATCCTTCCGAGATATTTCCACAGTCCTATCTCTTCACCGGTAAGGAAGGGCATGTAGGGGAAGCACCTTACGATGCGCTGGCTATTGCTATAGAGGAAGCCCGCAAATGTGGCCTGCGGCTGGAAGCATGGATTAACCCCTACCGCATCCGAAACTCCGCAAGCCGTGACCTCAGCAGCGACAACCCTGCAGAAGCTATGCTGGAAAGCGGTGACGCTGTAAAGATGGGAGAGGTCATTACCTACAACCCCGCCAGTACAAAGGCACAGGAGCTTATTGTAAACGGCGTGGTAGAGATCGTGAAAAACTACGATGTAGATGCCATACACTTTGACGACTATTTTTATCCCACCACCGACGCAGCCTTTGACAAGGATGACTATAGCGCATACAAATCCTCCGGTGGCACAAAGAGCCTTGCTGCGTGGCGCAGAAGCAACGTAACCGCCCTTATACGCAAGGTGCACGATGCCATAGAGGCAACAAAGCCCTCGGTGCTCTTCGGTATCAGCCCACAGGGAAATATGCAGAATAACCTGAATGCCCAGTTTGTGGATGTGGAGGAGATTGTAAAAGCGGGACTTGTGGACTACATCTGCCCCCAGATGTATTTTGGCTTTCAGAATAGCGGCTGCCCCTATGGCAGTACCATCAAGGACTTTAATATGATGACCCGCGGTACCGATGTGAAGGTGTATGTGGGTCTTGCAACCTATAAGTTTGGCACGGCGGATAGCTGGGCAGGCGAAGGTAAAAATGAGTGGATAGGCACTACCGATATTTTGAAACGACAGGTGGAGGCTGCCCGTGAGCTTTCCTGCTACGGAGGTTTCGTCCTCTATCGCTACGATAGCACCTTCCGCCACAAGAGCTTCTTTTCCGGTTATCCCTCGGTATGGCCACAGGTGGAGTCCGAGCTTTCCAACCTGAAGATGCTGCTGTAATACCAAGGCCGGAGAAGAGATAAACCAAGGAAGGGAGCGTACATTATGGAAAGAATGACAAAGCCTCTGGCTAGCGGTGAATTTTGCCTTGCAGATTTGGAAAAGGTGGTACACACAGCACAGGGCTATAGCGGTGAGGCTATTACTCGGCTGGGACTTTTTGAAAGTGCTTACGAAAACCTTATAGGAGACCAGGCGCGTATTTCTGCTGAGCTGGAGAAGCTGCGCAAAGAGGGCAAAAAGAACTCGGTAAAGTTTCGGGAGCTTATGGGCAAAAAACTGGTATCCAGCAATACCATGGCTATTTTCAAGTTATATGGTTTGGAATAAGGCAGAAAGATTTTGCACCTATCTGTGAATTGTGCTATACTAATCTTTACTAAAATTTATGATGCAGTCTATAAAACAGCAAAATGTCAGATAATTCTTCATTGTGGAAAGAGGTATAAGTGTGTTTTTGATTAAAGAAAAGCGGGAGCTTAATCCCACAGTCACCCTTATGGTACTGGATGCGCCTATGATAGCCAAAAAGGCCAAGGCGGGACAGTTTGTCATGGTGCGTGCCGACGAGCACGGGGAGAGAATTCCCCTAACAATAGCCGATAATGAGGCAGAAACCGGTACCCTCACCATCATCTTTCAGGTGGCAGGGAATACTACCCGTCGTCTAAATGCCCTGAATGTGGGAGAGTCTATTCTGGATGTTACCGGCCCCCTGGGACAGCCAACCCACTATGGTGACGCCAAAAAGGTATGTGTTATCGGTGGCGGCGTAGGCTGTGCAATCGCCTATCCTCAGGCTAAAACCCTTTATAAGGCAGGGGCTGAGGTTACGGTTATTGCAGGCTTTCGCTCCAAGGATTTGGTGATACTGGAGGATGAAATGAAGGCCGTTAGCAAGCGGACCATCATAACCACTGACGACGGCAGCTATGGCGAACAGGGCTTTGTTACCGATAAGCTGCGCGGCCTCTGCGAAGCAGGGGAAAAGTTTGATTTGGTTATTGCCATTGGCCCTCTGCCTATGATGAAGTTTGTATCCAAGCTTACCGAGGAACTGGGTATCCCCACCATCGTCAGCCTAAATCCCATTATGATAGATGGCACCGGCATGTGCGGCGGCTGCCGTGTTACCGTAGGCGGACAGCTAAAATTTGCCTGTGTAGACGGTCCCGACTTTGATGGACATCAGGTAGATTACGATGAGCTGATGAAGCGCAACAGTGCCTTCCGCCGGGAAGAGCAAGCCCATGTATGTAGAATAGGAGGCAGTTCCCATGAATAACGCAATGACAAAGGCACCCATGCCGGAGCAGGCCCCCGATATACGTAATAAAAACTTTGAAGAAGTAGCACTTGGCTATTCGGCCGAGACTGCCATAGAAGAAGCCAAGCGGTGCATTAACTGCAAAAATAAGCCCTGCGTTTCAGGCTGCCCCGTATCGGTACGCATCCCCGAATTTATCGGCCTTGTGGCAGAAGGAAAATTTGCCGAAGCCTACGAGGTCATTACCACTACCAATAGTCTGCCCGCAATTTGCGGACGTGTTTGCCCTCAGGAGAGCCAGTGTGAGGCCAAATGTGTCCGTGGCATTAAAGGTGAGCCGGTAGCCATTGGCAGACTGGAGCGCTTTGTAGCCGATTGGCAGATGGCCCAGCCACAAAAGGAGATTACTCCTGCTCTGCCTAACGGAAGCAGGGTAGCGGTTATTGGTGCAGGCCCTGCCGGGCTTACCTGTGCGGGTGACCTAGCCAAAAAGGGCTACAGCGTTACTGTGTTTGAAGCCCTACATACTGCGGGGGGTGTGTTGGTTTACGGCATTCCCGAGTTCCGTCTGCCCAAGGCTATTGTTGCCAAGGAAATTACCCATCTGGAACAGCTGGGTGTAGAGATTAAAACCGACGCAGTAGTGGGCAGAATAATATCTGTAGACGAACTGTTTGAAGAAGGCTATAAAGCGGTTTTCATTGGCTCGGGCGCAGGACTCCCTTCCTTTATGGGCATTCCCGGGGAAAGCCTTGCAGGGGTCTGCTCTGCCAACGAGTACCTTACTCGTATCAATCTGATGAAGGCATACCTGCCTGAATACGATACTCCCGTGCGCCGTGGAAAGTCGGTGGCGGTGGTTGGCGGCGGTAATGTAGCAATGGATGCTGCTCGCTGTGCCAAGCGTATGGGTGCCGATGTCACCATCGTCTATCGCCGTTCGCTGGAAGAAATGCCAGCACGTCGAGAGGAAATTCACCACGCCATGGAGGAGGGTATCCACTTCCATGTCCTTGCAAGTCCCATCGAGATTATTGGGGATGAGCAGGGTGAAGCCAAGGCTATCCGCTGCATTGAGATGGAGCTGGGTGAGCCAGACGCCAGCGGTCGTCGCCGCCCCGTGGAAAAGGCAGGCTCCGAGTTTACACTGGAAGCCGATACCGTCATTATGGCCATTGGCACCTCCCCAAACCCCCTCATTCGCTCTACCACCGAGGGTCTGGAAGTAAACAAATGGGGATGCATTGTGGCTGACGACAGCATGAAAACCAGCCGAGAGGGCGTATACGCCGGCGGTGATGCGGTTACAGGCGCAGCTACAGTAATACTGGCTATGGGAGCCGGCAAAACAGCCGCCGACTCTATTGATAAGATGATAAACAACAAATAGGAATAAGAGGGAAATACCTTGAGCTTTTTACCAATCAGCAAAAAAGAGATGGAACAGCGGGGCTGGGAGCAGCCGGACTTTATCTGTGTTACAGGGGATGCCTACGTAGATCACCCCAGCTTTGGCATTGCCATAATCTCCCGCCTACTGGAGCGGGAGGGATACCGCTGTGTGGTACTTGCACAGCCCAACTTTTCATCCACTGCCGATTTCATGCAGTTTGGTAAACCACGCCTTGGGTTTCTGGTAACCTCGGGAAATATCGACTCTATGGTGGCACACTACACTGCCGCCAAAAGGAAGCGCAGTGACGACGCCTATACCCCCGGCAATGTGGCGGGTAAGCGCCCCGACCGTGCAGCTATTGTATATTCTAAGCTGATAAAAGAAGCTTATCCCGATGTCCCTGTGGTATTGGGCGGACTGGAAGCATCTTTGCGCCGCTTTGCCCACTACGACTACTGGGATGATGCCGTGCGGCCCTCCATTCTGGTGGATAGTGGTGCCGACCTGCTCATCTACGGTATGGGTGAACATCCTATTACCGAAATAGCAAGGCGGATGAATAGCGGGGAGCACCCCGGTGAGATGACCGATATCCCCGGAACCTGCTATCTGGCACCTCTGAACGCGGTGCTGCCTGCGGGCAGTGTTTCCTGTGCCAGCTTCGACAAGGTGGCAGGGGACAAGATGACCTATGCAAAAGCGACCAAAATACAGCTGGAGCAACAGGATCACGTCTACGGCAAGGCCATTGTTCAAAAACATGGGGATAGCCTGCTGGTACAGGTGCCCCCCTCCACACCGCTGGGGCAGCAGGAGCTGGATAGTGTATGGGAGCTGCCCTTTGAGCGCACCTACCACCCTAGCTACGAGGCTCTTGGCGGAGTTAAGGCCATTGAGGAAGTAGAGTTTTCTCTCATGCACAACCGTGGCTGCTTTGGTGCCTGTAACTTCTGTGCCATCACCTTCCATCAGGGCAGGGTGGTCACCGCCCGCAGCCATAAGTCGGTGGTGACGGAAGCCAAACAGTTTATTAAAAACCCCCGTTTTAAGGGCTACATCCACGATGTAGGCGGCCCTACCGCCAACTTCCGAGGCCCCGCCTGTGCCAAGCAGGAAACCAAGGGTGTATGCCAAAACAAAAAGTGTCTATATCCCAAGGTATGCCCCGCCATCAAGGCCGACCACACCGACTATATTGCCCTACTGCGGGAGCTTCGTGCCCTGGATGGGGTAAAGAAGGTCTTTGTACGCAGCGGGCTCAGGTACGATTATATCTGTGCCGACCCCAGCGATGAATTCCTGCGGGAGCTGGTGGAGCATCATATCAGCGGACAGCTAAAGGTTGCCCCGGAGCACTGTGCACCGGCAGTTCTTGCCAAGATGGGCAAGCCCTCGGTGAACGTATTTACCCAGTTTAGTAAGCGATTTTACGATGTTACAAAACGTGCGGGTAAGGAGCAGTATCTGGTACCGTACCTTATGTCCTCCCACCCCGGCTGTACCATTAAGGACGCAGTACTGCTGGCAGTATACCTAAAGGAACATCGTATGCGCCCCGAACAGGTGCAGGATTTTTACCCAACCCCTGCTACAGCATCCACCTGTATGTTCTATACGGGCATTGACCCCTATACACTGGAACATGTGTATGTTCCCACCGACCCCTACGAAAAGAAGCTGCAACGAGCACTTCTGCAATACTTCCGTCCCGAAAACCGCCGATTGGTCATTGAGGCACTGGTAAAGGCAGGACGGCGGGATCTTATTGGACATGGAAAAGAGTGTCTGGTACAGCCCGACCGTGAATACCTGCTGCAATATAACCAGTCACAGCGGCAGAAGCAGGCTGTTGGGTTTGGAAAGCCAAAGGGCGGAAAAAACGGCAAGAACAAGGATAACCTTCGCACGAGTACCGAAAGGAGAGGCCGCAGGTGACACAGAGACGCAGACGACGAAGAAAGAAGGTAACAAAGAGTACCTGGATAACGCTCATTACCGCCCTGGCAGCAGTGTTAGTGGTATTTTTACAACCTATCTTTGCCGATTACGGCATAGACCTGGAAAAGCTGCTGTCCGAGTTTTTATATGGAAAAGCGGTGCAAACTACTGTATACCCCTCGGAGGGAACTGCTGAGGTTCATTTTATCGACGTAGGTCAGGCTAGCTGCATCCTTATAAAGGGCAGTGAAAAAACCGCCCTCATTGATGGAGCCGAAGCAGGTACCGCACCCAAGGTCATAGAATATCTGGAGCAAAACGGCGTAGCAAAGATAGATTATTTCTTTAATACCCATCCTCATAGCGACCATATGGGAGGTTGCAAGAAAATTTTGGAGGCTGTCCCCACCAGAGAGTTTATTATGACCGACCTTAAAAAGGAGATTGTTCCCACCACGGTCGGGTATAGCAAACTGATTGCCTATCTGGGGGAGAACAAGGACAGCATTACTGCCAGCACCGCCGCAGTAGGCGATGTGTATGAGCTTGGAGGAGGACTTCGTCTTACAGTTGTGGGCCCGGTGAAGCAGTATAAGGACCTCAACGACACCAGCATCGTCCTCCGTATGGATTTTGGTGAGACATCTTTCCTCTTTACAGGAGATATGGAGACTACCTCCCAGCGAGACATGCTGCAGGCTGGCAGTGTAGCAAAGGTAGATGTGCTTTCTGCACCCCATCATGGCAGTAATACCAGCATTGATAAGGACTTTATGAAGGCTCTGCAGCCCAAAACTTCGGTAATATCTTGCGGTGCCGAAAACGACTACGGCCACCCCAACGAGGAAACACTGGCACTGTATAAGGATATGGGCATAGAGTATTTCCGTACCGATACCCAAGGAACCATTGTAGCCATCACCAACGGAGAAGAGATTGAGATTACCACCGAAAAGGAAGAATAAATGTCATAAGGTTATAGCGTTTATATTGCAATTTGTGCCGACACAAAGCGGCAGAAGGGGTGATGAAGGATGTTAATAATTGACCGTTTAGAGGGCGAATACGCCGTATGTGAGGACAGTGAAAACGAGCAACAAAAGAAGATTCCAAAGGTGCTGCTGCCAAGCGGAGTGCGGGAGGGCGACTGCCTGATAGACGAAGGCGGCCAGTGGAAGATAAATGCAGCGGAGACACTCCGCCGCCGTAAGGAAGCACAAAAGCTTCTGGATAAGCTATATAGCTGAACATAAGAACACCCCCATGGCACTGAATAAAATCGGTGCCATGGGGGTGTTCTTTGCCTATAACAATCGTTTACTTTTCGAAATCCTTATACATGAGGCTGGGCTGAATATCGTGGTTGTTTTGATATTTCCCGCTGCTGTACAGGTCGTATTCACCATGGATATCATGATAGTAAATCTGGCAGATTTCTGTGTTGGGATAGATTTTAATTGGCTGTACACAGAAGATTTCCAATGTCCAGTAGCCCGCAAAGCCAATATCGCCAAACCCCGCAGTAACATGGATAAAAAGTCCCAGCCGCCCGGTGGAAGAGCGCCCCTCCAGCATGGGAACAAAAGAGTTTGTGCTGGTAAATTCATTGGTTCTGCCCAGATACAGCTTATGTGGCTCCAGTACAAGCCCATCCTCCGGTATAACAATGCGCTTTGTAGGGTTTGGAATTTTCATGTCCAGAAGGTCGTTTTCATACACCAATAGCTCGTTATGCAGTGATAGGTTGTAGCTGTTGGGATTTATCCGCTTATCATCAAAGGGCTCAATGATAATCTCCTTGCCCATATGCTTTAGAATTTCTTTTCCTGAAAGTATCATTTAATAGTACACTCCTTTATTCTTATTATTATTGTAACACAAGTGTCTATACTTTTTCTAGTAGGCATTTTTCAAATAGTTCATTTAGAAGTTGCATGGCATGTACGCCTTCCTTCCTGCATATCTATCAGTATAGTACATTTCCACGATGGGAGGGCTTTCTATGCGACAAACTACCAGACCCACTTCGGGTATGACCATTCACCGCAGGCCGGGGCGATACCGCCAGCAGAGCGGCAACAATACAGTTTCGGATGCCGGAGCCATGCTTACCATCTGCCAGGTTATTCTTTGCGTTATTATGCTGGTCACTGTTTTTACCCTACAGTTTATAGATAAGGAGCGGTATGACCGTACAGGGGAGCTGTACCGTGCGGTAATGAGCGGGGAAGGCGAGGCCATGTATGTAGGAGCATTTGGTACGCCTATTACCAAAGAACTGTTAGATAGTTATACCAAGGAGCTTCTGCCGGACACAGAAGATGGTGCCAAACCCGTACAGCCGCCTATAGCTCCCATTATAGAGGAGCAACAGGAGCAGTCGGGCGGGCAAGGCGGGCAAACACCATACCTTCCTCCCAATCTCTATATGGGCAAGGTGCTGCTGTCTGCAAAGCCGGCCTACCCCGCCTATGGAATCATTACTTCGCCCTTTGGGGTACGTACCCACCCCATTACCGGGAAAACCGACTTTCATACCGGCCTTGATATTGCAGGAAAGCTGGGTGACAACATCTATGCGGTACTGCCTGGGACAGTTGCAGAGGTAGGCCGCTCGGATATCTACGGCAATTATATTCGTCTTACCCATGCAGCGGGGCTTGAGACCGTTTACAACCACTGCAGCGAGATACTTGCTGCCCCAGGCGCAGTAGTGCGCAGAGGCGAGCGTATTGCCCTCGTAGGAAGCACAGGCGTTTCTACCGGTGCCCATCTCCATCTGGATTTACTGGTAAACGGCTGTTATACCGATCCATTACAGGTGTTCACATGATTCATTTTTCCTTTGCCGGAGTGCGGTGGCGCGCTGCCTTTGGTTTTTTTGCGCTAGCTGCAGTGTTTCTTTTTATCGATGCGGGAGGCTTTGCCCTTGCCTTTCTGGGTGCCGCGGCTTTACACGAGCTGGGGCACCTACTGGCTATGGGCTTTTTTGGCGTACCCATACGCTTGGTGGAGCTGCGCTGTTCGGGGCTGATTATCTACCGTGATGACCGCCATCATACCGAATTTTTGCAGGAGGTATTCATCCTTATGGCGGGAGCGGCAGCAAACCTGTTGGCAGCAGGGCTGCTCTATCTGCTGGGTGGCGAGGGTGCGCTGCACTTTTCAGCTGCCAACAGCGCACTTGCCATCTACCATCTAATGCCGATTGCAGGGCTGGATGGCGGTTCGCTGCTGGTGCTTTTTTGTAGCCGAGCTTTGGGTTGCCGGAGGGGAACACAGGTTGCGGCGCAGCTAAGTATCCTGTTCTGCTTTGCTGCCATTGTGGCACTCTGCATGATTACGGTTTGGTATGGTTTTTCAGCGGGCACACTGCTTATGACAGTGCTTTTTGTCTGCGCACTTATTGCTCCACCATCACACTAGTTGAATAAACGAACAAAATAGTGTATGATAAGGTATGTAAAATGTACTGAACTGGGTGTTTTCTATGGCTGGCAATGTGTAGAGTCTTTTTCACGGAAGTCCCCCTGTTCCTATCTGCAATGTAGAATACTATTGCCGCATATGCGGCGGATTGGATGTTTAAAACCTATGATACCAAAGAATATAGACCGGTTGCTGCTTCGTGCACAGAAGCCAGCCCGTTACTGTGGCGGCGAGCCCGGTAGTGTTATAAAGGACAAGCACGAGGTGGATTTACGCTTTGCCTTCTGCTTTCCCGACCTCTACGAGGTAGGCATGTCTCATTTGGGCATGAAGATACTTTACTCCGTTCTCAATGAGCGCAAAAATTTCTGGTGCGAGCGGGTGTTTGCTCCCGATTTGGATTTTCGCCAGCTTATGCAGGACAACGATATTCCGCTGTACGGACTAGAAAGCTTTGACCCCATATCAGAATTTTCCTTTGTGGGCTTCACCTTACAGTATGAAATGTGCTATACCACCATACTGGATATGTTAAAGCTCAGTGGCATTCCACTGCGCCACAGCCAACGTGGAGATGGCTGGGAATACCCCGTAGTTATCGGTGGCGGCCCCTGCGCCTGCAACCCTGAACCCATTGCCGATTTCTTTGATATATTCTCCCTTGGAGAAGGGGAGGAGGCATTGCTCGAGCTTTGTGACCTTTATCTGGCATGCCGTAAGGAAGGGGTAAGCAAGAAGGAGTTTCTTCACCGTGCCGCTACCACCCTTTCTGGTTTTTATGTGCCCTCTCTCTATGATGTAACCTATCTGCCCGATGGCAGAGTAGAGGCTATCACCCCCTTGGATGGTGCACCTGCCACCGTCACCAAGCGTATTATTAAGGATTTTGATGCCGTACGCTATCCTGAAAGCTTTGTAGTACCCTTTGTGGATATCGTTCACGACCGCGCTATGGTAGAGGTGCTTCGTGGCTGTATACGCGGATGTAGGTTCTGTCAAGCTGGATACCTTTACAGACCTTACAGAGAGAAATCTCCTGAAACTTTGAATGAACAAGCCAAATGTCTCTGTGGAAACACGGGCTATGATGAGGTGTCTCTGACATCCCTAAGCACTAGTGACCACAGCAAGTTAGAACAGCTTATGGGCTCCCTGTTCACATGGACCGATAAGGATAGGGTGAACATAGCCCTACCGTCTCTGCGGGTAGATAACTTCTCCCCGGAGCTTTTGGAGATGATACAGCGAGTTCGGAAAAGCGGACTTACCTTTGCTCCGGAGGCAGGCAGCCAGCGCCTACGAGATGCCATAAACAAGAACGTTACCGAAGAAGAGCTGATGAATACCTGCCGCATGGCGTTTGAAGGCGGCTATACCGCTGTAAAGCTTTACTTTATGATGGGCCTTCCTACCGAGAGCATGGAAGATATTACGGCCATTAACCAACTGGCGCAGAAGGTGGTAGACCTGTTCTACAGCCTGCCTACCAAGCCCAAGGGCAAGGGTGTGGCTGTAACAGTCAGTGTGGCCTGCTTTGTGCCTAAGCCATTTACCCCCTTCCAGTTTGAGCCGCAGGATACTCTGGAGCAATTCCGGGAGAAGCAGAAGCAGCTTATGGCTACAGCCACCAGCCGGAAGATTAAAGTAAACTACCACGAGGCGCTAACCAGCCGTTTGGAGGCTGTACTGGCCCGTGGTGACCGTCGTCTTTGCGATGTGATAGAGGCTGTTTATAACGCAGGAGGTATCTTGGAGGGCTGGGAGCAGCACCTGCGCCCTCTGCGCTGGATGGAAGCCATGGAACAGCAAGGACTAAGCATGGACTTTTACGCCTCTCGACGTCGGGAGTACGATGAGCTAATGCCATGGGAACACCTCAACTACGGTGTGAGCAAGGACTTCCTCATACAGGAGAACAAAAAGGCGTGGGAGAGTGTGGTTTCTCCTAATTGCCGCAGCGCATGCACAGGCTGCGGTGCCAATAAGCTTTTGGGAGGTGCCTGCTTTGAATACCACAATTAGACTGTTCTTCGAAAAACGTGACCGTGCCAAGTATATTTCACATCTTGATATTACACGTTGCTTTTCCAGAGCTATTTCTCGTACCGACCTGCCCGTGTGGTATACCGAGGGTTTCAACCCCCGCATCTACATGACCTTCCCGCTGCCCATTCCCCTTGGCTTTGAAAGCAGCTGCGAGTCATTGGATATACGCCTGGTGGAGGATGATTATCCCCTAGAACAGGTTACCGAAAAGCTGAACCGTGTGCTGCCCCAGGGAGTACGCATTTTAGAGACAGTGCTACCCCAGCAGAAGCCGGAGGCTATGGCACTTGCCGACTATATCATTTCCATAGACAATCTACGCCCAGAGGGCCTAAGCAAGGACTTTATGGAATTTGCGGCACAGCCCTCCATCCTTATTACCAAGCGTACCAAAAAAGGAGAAAAGGAAATTGACCTTATCCCGCTCTTTTCAGTGCAGGGCATCGAGGCAGGGGAGGACTGCCTTACGCTTCGTCTTCGCCTTGCAGCGGGTACCTCGGTAAACCTCAATCCCACTCTGCTTATAGAAGCGTTTTCTGCTTATTTGGGCTGTTCCATCGAAGGGTTTCGAGTGGAACGCACCAGTATTCTTACCGAAAACGGTGAACCCTGGCGATAATAAAAATAGCCCCCGTGGAGCCACCTACAATAGGGTGTATCCATGGGGGCTTTCTATTTTATTCCTCACAAATGTGGCTTGCTATCTGGTCAATATAACGGTCAACCACATCGAATGCTATTTCCAAGTGACGGCTGTCCAGCTGTTCAAAAACTGCCGGAGCCTCTTCTGTAAACCCTTCCGGTATCCATATGCCCTCATGTGCTGCCAGTCGCTTTAAAGCCCCTTTTTCGTTTACTACATAAAGCTCATTTGCGGCATATAGAACCTGTATCAAGCAGCTTACGCAGTGGAAAAGTGCACCTGCGGCATAGATAATATCCTGCTTTTCTATGCTTTTACGGCCACTGCAGGAGGCATAATCTGCCTCATATAGAAACCGTTTTATAACGGCTTCCTTGTAGGCCGGGGGATAGGCCTGCATTATTTTTTTAAGGTCAGAAAAGGACATTCCCTTCTCCCACAGAACAATGCAGTACTTCAGCTCCGCCATATAGAAGGAGTTCACGAAGCCGAAGGGGTGCCCGCTCTGATGGTCCACAGTAATGATACCGTCAATACAGTTGTTAATAACCATGGCCACGCGGCGTGTATCGCGAAACAGAATGTCTACCGCTACACCGTCCACAGCCAGCTCTCCGCCGCCGTTTAGCCATCTGCCCCAGTCACCCGGGTCGGTAATGATATCGGTTCGGCCTTGGTCATCCAACAGTGCGGCCTGTTTCCGTAGCGCATCTATATCCAGGGGCTTGTTGTTGCCATAGTAGATGCCTATGTCTATGTTGGAGGAAGGAGAGGCTGTATTGGTAGCATGGGAGCCGCCCAGAACAATGGCATCTATGCCGGAGACTACCTTTAGCAAAGCTACAACCTTTTGGGTAATAGCAGTAGTGCTCATAACAGTAGTACTCATAGCAGTGGCCTCCTTACCTATACCAAATCATCGCAGAGGGAAATACACTTGAGGTTTTCATTGGTCATAATCGTGCAGTCATCTACACGTACAATGGGATAGGCTAGGTTTGCCCGTTCAATGTAAAGTACCAGTCCTACGTCGCCATTGGAGAGCAGTACCTTTTTGCCCACCAGGTCCAGCGTCATCTTATCCAGGAAAGTATTCACCAGCTGTATATCCAGGTTGGAAAACTTGTCGTTGGAAAACTGCTCCAGCACATCAAAAGGGGATACAGGCTCCTTGTAAACCCGGTCTGCCACCATAGCATCGTAGATATCGGAGATAGAGGTAATACGGGAGTACAGGTCTATCTGGTCACCGCTAAGCCCATCGGGATAGCCCCGTCCGTTAAGCTTTTCATGGTGTCCCCGTGCTGCGGCAAGCACACGTTGGTTTTTCATGCCGGAAGCTATCAGGGTTTCATAAGAATACACCGGATGCATTTTAATAATATCAAATTCATCGTTGGTAAGCTTGCTGGGCTTATTGAGTATTCCAAGGTCTATCTTTATCTTGCCAATATCGTGAAGCACGCCTACATTTATCAGCTCTTCGGTTTGCACGGGGTTCAGGTCCAGCCATTTGGCCATCAGCCCGTTCAGCAACGAGACATTGACACTGTGTATGTACAAATATTCGTCAACGCTGCGAATGGCGGTAATACACTGAATGAGCAGGGAAGGCTCCACTGTGTTCACCTGATGTTCTATGTCAGCAGCAATCTTATCAATGGTCTGCAACGATACGGAGTTGTTAAGCTTTATATCTAGGAAGGCGGCAGCCACATTGTTTTTCAGGTTGTCATAGTCGTGTTTCAGCCTGCTCTGCTGGGAGCTTGAAAAGTGCTTGTACTGTGTAACAATCTTTTCGTAGGCGGATGAGCCTACATAGATGGAGCCACCCGAGATTTCAAAATCGTTAATTTTCCCCACATGCTCCTGGCTAAGTACGGTGTTCTGGAAGAGGAGCAGATAGTTGTTGTTATATTTTACATAGACGCCCGTGCCTACATACATACCTTCAGCAAAGTTGGAGGCATCAATTTTTACCAAATCTCCATAGGATTTGTCGTTGCTTGCACTGGTTCGAACACTGCCTATAGTGCTGCTCCTGCTGTTACGGTCACTTCTTTTAAACATGAATGCCACCTCCTTTTACAAATAACGGTTATATACAATATTTTACACCCATATTTTTTATAATTCAACCGCAGAAAAGCCATAAGTCTTAAGTTATTTCTAAGTTTATTCTAAGTTATACACATAGAAATACCGACAAAGCTATTTTGTCGGTATTTGTAAAATTATGCATTATATAGCTTGTAAAGCAAGAGGGAAAATGTACTTCTTTTCAAATTCATCTATTGGAAGGGGACGGTCAAAGATATAACCCTGTACCATCTCACATTCTACCGATTTTAGAAACTCAACCTGTTCCCATTGTTCAACACCTTCGGCAACAGTCTGCATAGATAGCTCCTTTGCCATCAGTATTACGTTTTTAATAATAACCCGCTCACGGTTAATATGTTCTCCTGCATCGAAGAACAACCTATCCAGCTTTAAAAAATCTGCGGGAAGGGTTTTCAGCAGGTTTAAAGAAGAATAGCCCGAACCAAAGTCATCAATAGAGGATGAAAATCCATGGGACTGGAAAAAACGCAGTATATCTACCATACGTTCACTGTTATCAAATAACATACTTTCAGTAAATTCTATCTCCACAAGGCCATCGGGAATATCGTACTTGTTTTTAAGTGCAGTGTATTCTTGCATAAACAAAGGGTTGTTCAGCTGCATTTTTGAAACGTTGGCGGATATGGGGACTACACCGCTGCCCATATCCAACCACCTGCGTATGAGAATGCATACCTGCTCAAACACATAGGTGTCCAGCTTTTGTATAAAGCCGTTACGCTCAAAGAGGGGAATGAAGTTCATGGGTGCAATAAGCCCAGAAGCCGGGTTGTTCCAACGTACAAGCGCCTCTGCAGCAGCAATCTTTCCGGTGTGAATATCAACCTTGGGCTGCAGGTAGACTATAAACTCTCCGTTTTCCAGTGCCGGCCGCATGTTGTTTTCCATCTCCTGTTCGGCCAGCATGGTGGTACGGAAGCTCTCGGCAAAGATAAGGCAGCCCGATACCTGAGTTTTCTTTACCTGCCGCTGGGCAATGGTTGCACGGTCTATCATGCCGTCAAGGGTAAGGGCGGCATTGTTGCCGTTGCTGCAAAAGATACCTACGAATACCGTTATGGCGGGCATGCCGGGTACAATGTCGGAGATATCACTCACTGCATTCACACGCTGGCGGCACCGCTTCAGCAGCTCTTCCTCGCTGTCATACTCCTCTATAGAGACAAAGCTATCGGCATTTATACGTGCAAAAGCCAGCTTGCCAGATTCACGCAGCAGATTGCTGTAGCGGTGCAACACCTGATTGCCGGTATTAAAGCCATATACGTCATTGATATACTTGAAGTTTTTAATATCCGAATAGAAAATGGCCAGTTTCTTATTGGGATGCTTTGAAAGCAGCTCCTGTGCATCCAGTTTGAACTTGGTATAGTTGCTGCCACCGGTGACGGGGTCGGTATATGCAGTTTTGGCCATAGCCATACTTGCATACTGTGCATTTTTATGTATCATGTAGGCGGTAAGGGCTACCCCCACCAATGCCAGTATGCAAAGCAGCAGTGCAGAGGCAGCCGAAGATAGTATGCCATGCCACACGAAATAGGAACAGAAACACAGTAGCGCAATATATAGTGTTATAGTTATGGACATCACAGTTGTAGAAATTTTGGAGGTGTGCATTAAAATCGCACCTTCTTTTCTTAGATTTATTGAGGCGTATGCTTGTACATGGTAATGTCTACGCTGTCTACCAAGCAGACCCGACGGTTATTCTGCCAGCTTATCCATGAGGCAGTGGCTTTTATCCACAAATTTAGATTGGGGTTATGCAGCTCCATGGAATATCTGGGCTGTTTACTGGCTATAAGGGACTTTACGGGACATTCCTCACAGGGGGTTTCCCGAGCCCAGAACGCCTGATAGCACTTTTGACCGATAGCAGCCTTGGGTGCAACTCCCATCGTGCTGTCATTGATAAAGAGTAGGGAATGGTCAGCAGGGTCACAGACATAGGCATAGGTATCCAGTGCATTGACGATAGACATGGCCATCTCATCCATAACCTGACGCTGTTTTTGGGAACGCATCTCCATAATGAAGACCCCTAAAATTTGAGCAATATTGTGACAGTCGGACACTTCCTTACGGGTGGGAACACGCGTATAATCACATTGGTCAAAGCCGATAAAGCCAACTATTTTACTGTCCTTAGTAATGGCAAACTGCAGCATGCTCTTAACCCGTTGAGGCTCCAGTGTAGCCTGTACACCCTTGGAGGCTTGGTTAATATCAGGCATGTAAAAGATGCCGTCGTCGTTAAAATTGTCCTTATAATTATCCAAATCTTCATAGGGAACCGCTTGGAGGTTATCTATGCAGCTATAAACTCCCTCATTGCACCACTCATAGGTGTTGGAGGTATACAGCCCGTCAGGGCTGTCCTCAAAGATATAGGCACGGCTCACACTCAGTTGCTTTCCTATCAGTGCCAGTACAGATCTTATGGAGGCATCCTTGTCCTTCGATTCATACAGTATCCGGAAAACATATTCCGAAACATTATCCTCGAAGCTTCTTACCTCCAGCAATCCCAGTGGGTTAAACTGCTTTATGTTCGATTCAACAAGCTCCATAGTACTGTTGTATATGGAAAACTGATTGCGCCCGTTCTTTTTGGAGGCATAAAGGGCGGAGTCGGAATGGAAAAACAAGTCGTTATAATTTTTTCCATGGGTGGGGTAGATGGTGACACCGATGCTGGCTGATATGTTATAGACTTTTCCACGTTGGGAGTAGCTTCCGCAGAGCAGTGCCCGAATTTCCTCGGCCTTGGTAGCGGCTACCTGGTTATTATAG
This sequence comes from Angelakisella sp., assembly GCA_036645835.1. Taxonomy (GTDB): domain Bacteria; phylum Bacillota; class Clostridia; order Oscillospirales; family Ruminococcaceae; genus Angelakisella. Next base: position 175,551 of record JAVXNK010000002.1, read on the forward strand.
ATGTTCTTCATAAATACTACAAATTCATCTCCGCCCACTCGCCCTAAAAAGTCATCCTCCCGGAATAAGCTGGCTATCTTTGCAGAGGTTTGGGACAGAACAGCATCACCAAACACATGGCCAAAGTTATCATTGATGGATTTGAAGTAGTCGATATCTATCATAATGAAGGCGTGCTTATGAACTTTAGCATCGGCGGTGCTTAAAAAATCAGTAATTAGCTTTTCTATGGTGGCCTTGTTATAAAAACCAGTCAGTGGATCGTGTTCCGCTTTATACACCAGCGCCAGTTCGGACCTTTTTTGGCTGTCTATGTCCTCTATATAGACATAGGCGCGAATATCCCCAGTATCAAGGTCTTCAAAGAGACGAAGGGTGGAGCGCACCCAGATAAAATCTCCATCGGCATTAGGACGACGGTATTCACACACCAACTCGGTTTTTCCGCCCGAATAGGCAGATAAAATATTTTTCAGCAGATAGTAGGAACGGAACCGTTCGGCATCATCGGGGTGAATCGCATTATCCAGAAGTGCCTCCATCATCTCGGAGAAGTTGTTTGTAGGGGTAATACCAAACAGGCTGCCCCATTCCTCATGCCCGGAAAGGAACAGGTTGTGGGTCAGGTTTACCTCGTATACGGTAAAGGAGTGGGAGAGGACAGTTTCGTAAAGCCGCTGCTCCTCTAAGGCTTGTTGTTCCTTCTTTTTACGCTCGTCAATATTAACAGTATAGTAGCGGATGTTAATGCTGTTGGAGGCGTTATCACGAATAATATTGATGGTTGCTTCACACCAATAATAGGTACCGCTGGGGCCGAGCCGTTTGTACTGAAAGGTTATTAGCCGTTCACCCTTTTCAAAGGTCTCAATGATATTCTTCCGTGAAGTTTTCTGAAGTACCAACTCACGGTATTCACAAGGTACCCGCTCTTTACATAACCGCTCTATTACCTCTGAAAAGCGCATGTTCATTTCGGCACCCAGCTCGCCGGACCATTCTCTGTCCATGCTAAGCAGTCGGTCGTTGGTAATGTCTACTTCGCATATAAATTGTTTGCCCAAAGCCAAGGTTTTTCCAAATTCATTCTCGCGCTGCAGCAGACGGATTTGAGTAACATTTTTTCGCACACCGATAGCGCGGATAGGCTTACCTTGGGCATCATACACGGTGGTAAGGCTCAGCTCAAAGTCGTGTGTAATTCCATTGGTATCTTTGGAATTAACATAGCACTTTGCAAAGGGCTGACCATCATGTATCTTTTGGTACATGTCACGGTATGCGGTTACATAGCCTGCCTCAATAACTCCCTTATTGATAAAAGATTCTACTCCGTTTTCCAACACTCTTTGGAGGCCATACATATTGGCATCTCTTTCAGAGAGTATCAGTTGCTTGGTGGCAATGTTATATTCAAACATGGTAATGTTTGAAACCTGCATGGCTACCTCATAGCGTTTTTGACTAATGCGCAGTTCCTCTTCGTGTTCCTTCTGTACAGTGATGTCGGTAAGTATGCACTGTATACGAGGCGTATCATTTTCACGGGGGATTAAAATACCTTTATCCAGCACCCAGATGATGCTGCCGTCCTTTCGGACTATACGATATTCCAGCGAAAAGTAATCTCCCTTTTCAAGCTGATTAGCCAGTTGGGTATAGACCTTTTCACGGTCGTCCGGTAGTATAAGCCCAATATGCTTGTTTCCTAACAGCTGGAAAATTTCCTGAGCGGTATATCCTGTCATGGACAAAAAGCCATCGCTCATGTAGTGAATGGTAAAACCTGCATCCTGCTCACAGATTTCAACACCGCCATAAATGTTATTTGCCAGGGTTTCCAGTTCGTGGGTTTTGGCTTTCAGCATGCGGGTGCGCTCTACCAGCTTTTCCTCCAGTAGAGTGTTATAATCCTGTATCAAGGACTTATGTACAAACTCATCCTCGCTTTGGGCAGCATTTGGTACTGAAAAGTGGGCGTGATATAGCTTATACTCGCCGTTCTCCAGAATGCAGAACATAGAGAAGCGGGAGTCCATTTCCATCAAAATTGTAGCCAGCCCATCCTCAATTAGCTTCAGTTCACCATAGACAACACAAAAGTCATTGTTTATAGGTACAGGGGTATACCACTGGTGGGTAATTTTAAAATGCCCGTCCCAAGAGTCCCGCTCTGCCTCCAGAAGCGATACCGCCTCTCGGTAGTTCCTGCATAGTTCATGAGCGCCTGTCCCAAACCATGACACATCTTCATGCAACATCGATATCATAAGAGGAAAATTTCTATCTTCCAGATATATTTTGAATAGGTATTTTACAAAGTCCACTGCATTTTCACAGGCAGTGGGGTAGGTGTTGTTCATAAGACATTTCTCCTATTCTTAATTGTCCATGCTCGCAGTCAGATGTGTAATATCTTGGCAGCACACCAAAATCATATTATCGAGCCCCTGCCATTTAATTTTAGATACATTAGATATAAACCGCAGGTTCAGATGCGCATTATAAATTTCATTACTGGCCGAGCCGGGAGTACAGTGCTGTGCGGGACAATTCTGGCAGGGGGCATTGTTTTTCATGAAGGCTTGGTAACACATATCACCCAGCTGTGCATGGGGAACAAGGATTCGTGTCATATTGTTCATGTAGTGCAGGTGGAATGTCTCGTCAATAATATAAATGCTGTTGGGTAGACAGTCCAGTGCGTCCATCTTATTTTGGTTATAGAGTGCAGTTTCCTCCTCAGCCCGTTTTTTTAGGATAAACACACCTATCACCTTTGCGGCAAATACCATTAAGTCCAAGTTGGCCTTGTTAGGGGCTTGGCATCTGTGATAGTCGTCAAATCCGATAATACCGCAGGCTACACCGTTTTCCTTAATCGCTATCTGCACCAGTGAGCGCACCTGTCTATCATTCCACTGGGCCAGACTGTTAGACTGCAGTGTACTAAGGTCATTGCAACAGAAAATGCCATTTTCATCAAACAGATGTAGGTAGTCCAGATCCTGAAGATGCACTGCCTGCAGCTTTTTTTGCAGTGAAGCTACGCCGGTGGCACACCACTCATAGGTATTGCTGGAAAGCCGGTTGTCATGGGAATTTTCAAAGACGTATACTCTGCCTACATCCATAATTCTTCCCAGCAAGGAAAGGGCCATGTTCATACTTCCTGCAAAATCTACCGAGCCGTAAAGAAGTTCAAAAAAGCGTTCCTTTATTTCCAAGCCGCCGCTATCCTTTTCAGGTGCAATATCCATCCGACCGGGGCCCAAAAAACGGCCATCATCTTCGGCGCTATTATAAACCAGATATTGGTCTTTTCCCATAGTTTTAGCTCGGTACATAGTGCTGTCGGCCTTTTCGAACAGGTCTTTGAAACCGTTGCCTTGGGTAGAGAAGGCAATGCCCATGCTGCAGGAGATTTTATAGCTTCCGTGTTCACCCATGTAGGTATTACGGAAGGTAGCGCATATTGCTTCAGCCTTTTGTTCCGCTTCCTCACAGGAATTTATGTTAGTCATAAGCACCATGAATTCGTCGCCGCCAATGCGAGCGATGATATCCTGCGGGCCCATCTGCTGCTGCAGCCGTGCAGAAACCTCTATAAGTACAGTGTCACCAAAGATATGTCCAAGGCTGTCATTTATGCCCTTAAAGTTGTCAATATCCAGTATCATAAGGGCGTGCAGACTATCATGCTGTGCCTCCAACGTGTTTATGGCAAGCGCAGCAGAGGTGGTTTTGTTGTACAAACCGGTGAGAGAATCGGTCTGAGCCATCCGCAAAAGTTCTTCTTCCTTTTCCTTAATTTCGGTAACTTCGGTGACAATGCTTTGATTGTACACAGCACCATTCGCATCTGTAGTAATGACACCACGGTCAATAACCCAGATAACAGTACCGTCCTTACACACAACCCGATACTGCAGCTTATAGGTATCTCCCTTAGCGGTTTGCTCCATATAGGCGCTGTTTGCAAGCTCACGGTCCTCGGGATAAACCAGTGCCTGTGGGTTGCCGCTACATTCTTTTTTTAAATCCTCCAGAGTATAGCCGGTCAGCGCAGTCCAGCCGCTACTAATATATACTGCCTTGGAAGAGTGGGTCTTCTTATCAAATATACAGGTAATGACTCCGCCCTGTATGTTTTTTAGCAGATCCTCGTAGCGGCTGCTGACCTCTATAAGCTTGGCTTTGTTTTTTGCATTTTTCAGTAGCATGCGTATGTAAGCAACAACAAATATTGTTGCCAGAAAACCCATGGAGACAGCGACACTTATGCCGCTGAAACTTTCAGTCATAGGATATCCCCTTAATAGTAATTTAAAAAATCATGATAGTACTTTGCAGTTGGAAGTGTGATATACCCCACAAGCCCGTGGCAATGGTAATGCTGTTGTTGTAAACTGTTGGCTCTTTTAGGAGGTGATATCGGGTCCTTCTTACACAGTACTACAAATTGAATTTATAGTTTATCTGCCTAGTTCAATTACATTAGCAATAAGTGCCTTGCATCTTTCGCAAACAGTACCGGCACCTGTTGTTGCCCCAACCTTTTCTACAGTATCAGCGCCATTTTTAACCGCATCAACAACTTCTTTAAGTGAAACATTCTTGCAACCGCAAACAGAGGTTAGAATCCCTTCCAGCTCACGCTTACACCCGTCGCAAACTGTGCAAACACCACTTGCTTCTGCTACCTCAGCTACTGTTCTGGCCCCATTACACATAGCTTTTCTAATTGTAATATAATCAACATTATTTGCTGTGCAAATTAGTCTGTTTCCTGCCATTATTAATAACCTACAAAATGTGTTTATCAGTCTCACTATATTTATGTTTTGCAAACTAAAAGACAATAATACCAACAGTCGAAGCTACAGCGACAATAACTATTGTTGTAAACAGAGCCATGATGCCGCCATATTTCAGCATATCCTGTGGGGTGGTCCATTCACAGCCGGCGGCAATAGCAATATGAGCAATTGCAGGTGGAGTTGCGTATGCACAAGAGGATGCCATACCAATAAGTGCTGCACAGAGTGCAGGTGATACTTGGGAAGAAGATAGGATAAGTGGCATGGCGATACTATATACCACAGTTACAGTAACGATGTTGGACATAAAGTTGGTCATGATAATGGATACAGCTACAATGATAAGAATAACGCTGAAAGCACTCATTGTACTGAGGTTTGCCAGGAACGTATCACCAATAATCTTTGTAATGCCGAGGTCTGTATGAGTAAGATATTTTCCTACTACAAGGGTTGTAGCGCACAAGATAATACTTGGCCACGATACCCCTTTGGTAATCGCGTTGTTAAAATTGAGTACAGGCTTGCCGTCAATCTGTACAACTGAAAGTAAAGCCACACCTACAAGTGCGGGGAACACTACCCCTAAATTGTTTAGCACGGGAAATGTCTCTTTTGAAATTCCGGGAAGTATCCACATAAGGACTACAATGCAAAACACGCCTACCGATAGTTTTTCTTGAATAGTCATGGGAGAAATCTCAAAGGTAAGCGACTTCGTATCGATACCGGATAGGTCCTTTGAAAACCGAAAGGATAACCACAACATAAGAATAGTAATTGCAATACAGATGATACCCACAGGGATACCTACTGCCATGTAGGAGAAGTAGTTTATATTTTCCGAAGTATCTTTGGCATAAAAGCCAAAAGCCATCAATGGAAATGTATGAGCAATGGGTGTCATAGCACAAGAGATAGATGTTATAATCGCTGTGCCAATCATAATAATGCGCCCAAGTGCATGTCCTTTCTCAATCTTCAATTCAGAAAAAATCTGCTGTGCAAAGGCAAAGAATAGCAAAAATGTAACCGTAGGTGAAATGAAACAACCGATAAAGGTTACCGCTACAAAAAATGAAATAATAAAGGGCCAAGTACCTTTGCGAGCGAAGTTGCTGGATAGGAACCAGACAGCGCATCGTTTTAAAAATCCGGTTTCCGAAAGCGTATAGGTTAACATAAAACTAAAGATTAGGAAAGCGATAACCGAATTGCCTAAAGATGATGCCATAATATCATTGACCGTAGCAATAGGTAGTAGGCACAGTGCAATGAGGACTAAGATGCTTGTCCAGTCGATTCCTACGGTAAGCCATAGGAAAACAGCACCAATAAAGATACCGAGCATCTGAATAGCATCCTGTGACAAACCAATATTTATTGGAAGGAACTTAAAGAAGAACAAGAACAAACACCCAATAGAAGTTAAAAGATAACGCTTTGTGCTTTTCATAAATACTACCTACTTTAAATATTCTTATTTGCTTATTCACAAGCCGATTACGGGAGTTTGAAAGTGTTGTTGTCAGGGGCTCTGCTTCTCCGTGAAAGAGAACGGATTTTATGCCTGCTATGAATAGTATTCAGTGTGTTGGATGCTTTCAATCAAGAGTGTTTAGTTTTATTCCCGGGAAAGGAGAGCTACCGCTTCCACATGATTTGTCCTTGGGAACATGTCCACTGGCTGTATTTCCTGTACGGTATAGCCCCGTTCTACCAGCCGAGCCATGTCCCTTGCCATAGTTGCAGGGTTGCAGGAAACAATGACAATGCGTTTAGGTGCCATCATTTCAATGGCGTCTAAAGTAGGGGTATCACAACCCTTACGAGGTGGGTCCACTACTATAACGTCGGGGCGAAGTCCTTCGGCGGCAAGCTTTGCAGCTGCAAAACCGGCATCGCCGGTGATAAACCGTGCCTCGGGCATGCCTGCCCGCAGTGCATTGCTTTTTGCATTCTTTGTGGCACTTTCTATAATCTCTACCCCTATCAGCTGTACCTTGGGGCTTTGACGTGCCATAGAAAGCCCTATGGTGCCCGCACCACAGTACAGGTCCAGCAGCAGCTGACCTTCGGAAAGGTCGGCCATCCGAGCAGCTACGCCATACAGCTGCTCGGCACCTTGACGGTTAACCTGATAAAAGGAAAGCGGGGAGATATCTAGCTCCACCCCGCAGAGAATATCGGAAATATGGTCGCTTCCCCAGAGGAGCGTGCTTTCTTTTCCAAGGATTACATTGGTATTTTGCGTATTGTGATTCAGTATAATAGACTTCACCTTGTCACAGGCAGCAAGAACGCTGTCGGTAAGCAGCTTGGGCTTAGGGATGGACTTTCCGTTTATAACAAGGCAGACCATAACTTCCCCGGAGGCCTCCCCGTAACGCAGGTAAAGGTGGCGAAACAGGCCAGTGCCGGTGGCCTCATCGTAAACAGAGCCACCAGTAGCTTCTATATAGGCGCAAACTGCACCGCAAAGTGCTTCGAAAAACTCGGGCTGCAAACGGCAGCTGGCAGCAGGAACAATGCTATGGGTACGGGGGGCATAAAAGCCGCAGAACACCTTTCCGGTGCTGTCCTTGCCAATAGGGTACTGGGCTTTATTGCGGTAGCCATCCTGCTGGGGAGAGGGGAGAATGGGGAGTACCGGCAGCTCAATGCCGCCAAGCCTACGCACTGCGTCAGCTACCCACTGCTCCTTTGCAGCCAGCTCGCCACTGTAGCGGATATGCCGTAGGGAGCAGCCTCCACACCGCTTAAAGACCGGGCAGTCCGGCACAATACGGTCGGGCGATGGGCTCAGAAGCTCCTCTACAATGCCGTAGCAATAGCTTTTCTGCACCTTTACAATCCGTACTTGAACCTGTTCCGCGGGCGCTGTCATAGGTACAAAAACTGCCATGCCTTCATACCTGCCAACACCGTTTCCCTCGTTGGTTATCGAGTCAATATTCAAAGTAATAATATCGTTTTTATTTAGCATAAGGGAGGAAATCTCCTTTGATTCACAAATATTTAATAACTGTTACTAATATACCATATAGAAGGAAAAAAAGAAATGCATTTTCACAAAAAAGCCCTTAAATTCGACAATTTAGCATATGTTAATTTTTATTGTAGATATGGTGATAACTGTCGCTTTATGATATACTGAAATAGATAATAGCTGCAAGCAGATGTTACGAGTTATGCTCGGGATATTTGCTATCCCCATGCACAACGATATCAAAATGCTTTGCATTTGTGTTACAATACGTATTTTGTAGTTTTATGGGAGACAGATAAAGGTTGGTGTAAGAAACTTGCTCATTTCGCTAGTAGATATCAGTAAATCTTTTGGAAGCGACCTGATTTTTCAGGGCGTTACCGCAAAAATAGAGGACCGTGACCGCATAGGCCTTGTAGGGGCAAACGGTGCGGGAAAAACAACCCTTCTTAATATCATTGCAGGACTGTCAGAGCACGACCGGGGAGAGATTTCCCGTGGCAGCGGATTTTCCGTGGGTTACCAGCGGCAGAACAGCGGCCTAGTGCAGGGCCACACCATTATAGAAGAGATGCGCAGTGTGTTTGCCGACGTCTACGCCTTGGAGCAGGAACTGCAAGCACTGCGTAACCGTATGTCCGCCACCGTGGACAGTGTCGAACAGGAGCGGTTGGGACAGGAGTATCATCAGCTGGAAAACAGCTTTATTGCACGGGACGGCTATCAGGTAGAAGTAAAGATTAATACTGTCCTTACCGGCATGGGCTTTTCAGAGCACCACGGGGATAAAACCATTGACAAGCTTTCTGGTGGTGAACAGACTCGCCTTGCCATAGCCAAGCTGCTGCTGGAAGAACCCAGCCTGCTTATTTTGGACGAGCCTACTAACCATCTGGACTTTAAAACACTGGGCTGGCTGGAGGACTATCTGGGTAGCTATCGTGGTGCTATCCTCATTGTTTCCCATGACCGCTACTTTTTGGATAAGCTGTGCGGGAAAATATGGGAGATGGATAGGGGAGAGCTTACTGTTTTTCCCGGTAACTATACCAAATACTTGGCCTTGCGGGAGGAACGGGACACCCGCCAGCAGAAGCTGTTCGAGGAGCAGCAGGAGGAGATAGCCAAGCTAAGCGACTATGTGGCACGTAACCTTGTGCGAGCCTCCACCACCAAAATGGCTCAGAGCCGTAGGCGGACACTAGAAAAGATGGAGCAGGTGGAGAAACCCAAACCACGGCTGAAGCCTCCGGTTATACGGCTGGAATACCCTGCAGAACCGGTAAAGGATGTTTTAAAAGCCGAAAATATGACAATAACAGTGGGGGAGGGTGACCGTCAAAAGACCCTTCTTCAAAACGTAGATGTTCATGTCACCCGTGGGGATAAGGTGGCTATCATCGGCAGTAACGGAACGGGAAAAACATCACTGCTGCGGGCCATTATGGGTGGCAGCACCCGTGCAGCAGGACGTGTGGACTGGGGCAGGGGCGTCAAGCTTTCCTACTACGAGCAGGGAAGTGAAAACCTGGATGGCAACCTGCGTGTGCTGGATACCATGTGGGAGCACTACCCCAAAAGCTACGAAACTCCGCTTCGCAATATGCTGGGTGCGCTGGGGCTTTCCGGAGAGGATGCCTTTAAACTGGTTTCACAGCTTTCCGGTGGTGAGCGGGCACGGCTTAAGCTTGCCATCATCTGCCTTGCCCAGAGTAATGTTCTGATACTGGATGAGCCCACCAACCATCTGGATCTTGCAACCAAAGAGGTTTTGGAGGAGGCGCTCACAGGGTACACAGGTACCATTATTATGGTCTCCCATGACCGCTACCTGCTGGACAGGCTGCCAAACCGCATCATTGAAATAGAAGACGGCAACCTTACCCAGTACAAGGGACGGTACAGCGACTATCTGGAGCAGTCTGCCGCAGCGGCGGCGCTGCGGTCGGCGGCGCCCAAGGCTTCACAGGAGCAGTGCGGCGACAGCGAAGGGCAGAAGAACCTGCGTCGGGGCAAGGAAGCCCGTAGGGAGGAAGCACAGCGCCGAAAGGAATATAGCGACACGGAGCGGCTTATTGCACAGCTCGAAACGGAAATTGCACAGCTTCAGGAACAGCTTGCTCTTCCTGAAACAGCGGCAGATTATCTTCTGCTGCAGGACATTATTGCCAGTGAACAGGAAAAACAACAGCAGCTTTCAGAAGCGATGGAACGCTGGTTGTTCCTTTCAGAATAATTATAAAACGCTTTATTTTTCATGGGCGAAAGGAGTATATATATCTTGAAAAACTTTAAGTGGGAGCCTAGGTATACTGTTATAGCCGTCTATGCCTTTTTGGTGACAGCTGCCGCAATCCTATTTGGTTCCTTTGTTTACAGCTTTCCCCGGATATGGGAATTTTTCGGCTCTATTGTAAAATATCTCATGCCATTCGTCTATGGCTTTGGACTGGCTTTCATCCTTTCGCCTATGTTGCGCTTCTTCGAGCGCAATCTAGGTATTAAACGGCTTTCGGGTAAGGCGAAGCGAAATATCGCCCTATTGGAAACCTATCTGTTTGCCTTGGTACTACTGGTGGTGTTCTTTCTGGTAGTCATCCCCACACTGGTGGAAAGTGTTACCGTACTTGCAAAAAACATTGCGTATTACTCCACCCAGATGGACGAAACCATCAATCAAATTGTCAAGCTAATTCCCATGGAGAACATTCCCCAAGAGGTCATTAATGCCATTGACAAGATGTTTACAGGCGTTACCACTTTTGTGGTATCTACCCTTATGCAGGCAGTCACCATTACGGGACGGGTGACAGCAGGTGTCATCGATATTATTATGGCTGCCATCATTTCACTCTATATGCTGGCTAATAAGGAAATGCTGTTTGCTCAGCTGAAAAAGATACTCTACGCACTGATGCCCGAGCGGTTTGTTCATAGGCTCATCGACGTGGCCCATGACAGCAATGCCAAGTTCAGCGGCTTTGTAGTGGGTAAGATTATCGATTCCATTATTATCGGTATTCTATGCGGCATTGGCATGAGCATCTTCAAAATGCCCTTTGTTACACTGGTCAGCCTTATAATAGGTGTTACCAATATCATCCCCTATTTCGGGCCCTTTATCGGTGCTATACCTGGTGTCATACTGGTGTTCATCGGCGGTGGTTTGGGTCAGGCAGTAGGCTTTGCAGTGTTCATCTTGGTGCTTCAGCAGTTTGATGGCAACATCCTGGGCCCAGCCATTCTGGGACAGTCCACAGGGCTGGATGCCATGTGGGTTATCTTTGCAATCCTGCTCTTCGGCGGACTTTACGGCTTTGTGGGTATGGTTATTGGCGTGCCGCTTCTGTCGGTGCTGTTCGCTCTCTGCAAAAGCTTTATGGATAATCGGTTGGAGAAAAAGGGCATGTCCAAGGAACTTGCGGACTATGCCTCCGAAAAGCATAAACTGCTGGGTGCAAAGCAGGATGACTGACAATATGGATATCTGCAACTATCTGGAACAGCAAAAGGGCATTGCACTGTCGGAGCAACAGCGGGAGGCGGTAAATGCCCCATGCGGAAAGGTTCTGCTGCTGGCGGTGCCCGGTGCGGGTAAAACCACCGTTGTCACTGCACGGGCAGCGGGGCTTATACAGGGCGGTACACCGCCGGAGCAGCTGCTCATCCTTACCTTTAACCGTGCGGCAGCCAAGGATATGGAGCATAGGTGGAACAGCCTTTTTTCCTACGGGGAAAGCGGTCTTGATGTTTCATCTACACGGACGCCCCATTTTTCTACCATTCATAGCTTCTGTTACCGCCTGCTACGGGAGTATGCCCGCCTGCGGGGCACCCGGGTCCCCCGGTTGTTGGAGGGTGAAGGCACGGGCGGTCGGGGCAGAGTGCTCAGCGGCATTTACCGTGAGCTTACAGGGCAGTTTTTGCCCGATGAACAGCTGGGGCAGCTGGAAAACCTCATAGGCTACTGTGTCAATATGCAGTGTACACCCGAGGATACCGTAGCCGAGCAAAATGCGCAGCTGGAGCATTTCCCTGAAATCTATCGGCGTTATACCGCGTGGAAACGTGAAAACGACCTTATGGATTTTGATGATATGCTCCTTTTTGCGTATACGGCACTTTTACGCAGTATCAGCCTGCGGGAACAGATAGCGGGAGCCTATTCTCACATTCTGGTGGATGAGGCTCAGGACACCTCCAAGCTGCAACAGGAACTGATTGCTCTGCTGGTGCGTGAAAATCTATTCATGGTGGGCGATGAGGATCAGAGCATCTATGGTTTTCGCGGGGCATATCCCAAGGGACTCATCTCCTTTTTTGAACGTTACCCCGAAGGAAAGCTACTGAAGCTGGAGCAGAACTACCGCAGTACACCCCAGATTGTAGCGGCAGCGGACAAGGTTATTCGTACCAATACCATGCGCTTTCCCAAAACCCCCTTCACAAGCCGGGTAGATGGAGCAGCGGTGGAGCTTATTACCGATATTCCCATGGAACGCCAGTATCGGGAGATTGCCAGCCGATGTGTTCAGGCGGCAAGGGAGGGCAGCTGTGCAGTGCTCTACCGCAATTCCTTCTCCGGTATTGGCATTGCTGCCGAACTGGAACGCTTGGGAGCACCCTACTGGGCCAGTGAAACCAGGCTTGGCTATCAAAACGACTTTATCACCCGGGATGTTTCTAATATTCTGCGGCTGGCAGTAAACCCCGGCGATATGCAGGCATTTCATCAGGTATATTTCCGCTTAGGCTGCGGTATCTCACGGGAACTTGCCACACAGGCCGAAGCCGCCCCTCGCACCGATATGCTCCAGTGGATTATCGATAGCGGGGAAGCGTATGAGCGCAGCACCGGAAAGCTGCTGTTTGTTCAGCGCATCCTACGCAGAATGGCCAAAAAGTCTCCCGTTTACCAGATAGACGATATTATGGAGGAGCTGGGTTATCTGGAAACACTGGAAAAGCGCGGCCCTACAGGCTATCTGATGAGCAGCTACCTGCAGCGGCTTTCCATTATCCGCCGTTTTGCGGAGCAGTGTGATGATACTGCCGAACTTCTGGAACGATTAAGCTGTGCCGAAAAACTGCTGGATAGACGGGTGCGTTCCCCCATACGGCTTTCTACGGTACATTCTGCCAAGGGTCAGGAATATGGGCATGTTTTTATTGCCGATGCCTTGGAGGGCATCTTTCCCGCCTCGGATGTGGTGGAGTACAATTCTCTGGGAAACAAAGAGCAGATGGAAGAGGAAACACGGCTGTTCTACACTGCTATGACCCGTGCAAAAAACCGTCTGACCATCTTTGCACCGGAGGAGGGATTTGGCCGTGAGCTTCTGGCCGGGCGCTTTTTGGCCGCAGCTCAGCTGCTTGGAGCAGAGGCGACGGCAGCAGGAGGAGCCCTAGAGGGTATCGGCATTTCTCACACCTTTTTCGGCGCAGGCACCATAGTGGAGATTAACCGTTCCCGACGGCTGCTTACAGTGGATTTTAAGCACTATGGTCGCAAGAGTTTTGGTCTGGAAAGCTTAAGCAACCCCAAACTCTTTAAACTATTCCGATAAATAGTTGCATTTTTTGAATATCAATAGTTTGTTAACATTTTGTTTATGCAACACGCCGTATATATGTTATACTGTTGTACGGAGTAATTGATACTGTGTATGGAAATTTGGGGAGGAAAAACGTGAAAATTAAAAAAAGTAAGACTCTTATGATTCTATTGGCCTTGGTTGTGGTCGTGCTCTATGTGTTTGTCAATTCGGTGAATTTGAACCCGCTATATGCTGAAGGTGCATTTTTTTGGGCGGTCCTTATTTCGGCTATCTGCTTCTTCTGGGTAGTTGTTACCTTCTGGGAATTCATTTCTGCACGGCTTCAGGATCAGCCTCAGCATGGCGGGCCGTTCTACCTGTTCTCGGGGCTGCGCATCCCAAAAACCGTCTTTGTTGTTGCGGCCATTCCGTGGATATACATTGTAGTTATGACAGTAATATCTACCCCGCTAATAAGCTATAATGGCTACCGTAACCAGCTGGGAGAAACCGAAAAACGTACCTTCTCCAGCGACATACAGGTGGTAGATACCACACAGCTTCCCATAGTGGATGCCGAGCTGGCGCTAAAACTTGCCGATAAAAAGCTGGGTGAAAAGCCTTCGCTGGGCAGCCAGGTTATGCTGGGTGAACCCACCCTGCAGATGGTAGCAGGCAACCTGACATGGGCAGTTCCGCTGCACCACTCCGGCCTGTTCAAGTGGCTAACCAATATGGAGGGTACTCCTGGTTATGTCACCGTTTCTGCCACCAATGTAAACGACGTCAAGTATGTAGAAGATTACAGGATTAAATATCAGCCCAACAGCTTCCTGTTAGATGACCTGCTGCGTCATGCCCGTTTCTCCGGTGGCTTATTCAATGGTCTTACCGACTACTCCTTTGAGCTGGATGACACAGGCAAACCTTACTGGGTTATCTCCACCTATAAGAATACCGCAGGTTTTGCTCTGCCGGAGGCTACCGGTGTAATGCTGGTAGATGCGGGCAGCGGCGCTATCCAAAAGCACACCATGGATAACATCCCCGACTGGGTGGACCGCGTGCAACCCGAGGACTTTATTATCCGCCAGATTGATAACCGCGGAGAATATGTCCACGGCATCTTCAACTTTGCAAATAAGGATAAGTACAGAGCATCCCGTGGTTCGGCTATAGTATACAACGAAGGCGAATGTTACCTGCTCACCTGTATCACCAGCGTAGGTACCGACGAAAGCGCCATCGGCTTCATGATGGTGGATATGGTCACTAAAAAGTCTCACCTGTATGAGATGTCGGGTGCTACCGAGTCCTCGGCACAGCGCTCCGCAGAGGGTAAGGTGCAGCACTTGGGATACCGCGCTTCTTTCCCCATCATTATCAATGTCAGCGGTCAGCCCACCTACTTTATGACTCTGAAGGATAAGGAAGGGCTCATTAAGCAGTACGCACTGGTATCGGTAGTAAACTACTCTACCGTGGGAACAGGGGAGACAGTTGCACAGGCTATGTCCGACTACCATAAGGCACTGAGCAACGACAGCAGTGTCAATATTGGCGGCGAACTGCAAACCATAGAGGTTATAGGCACAGTAAGCCGTATCGCATCGGAGTTTAACGGCGATACTACCGTTTATAAGCTTATGCTCACCGAATATCCCAGAAAAATATTCTTGGCGGAAGCTGGCACCTCAAACCATCTGGCACTGACCCAGGTTGGTGACAAGGTAAAGCTATCCTACCGTGAAAGTGATCTGGAAGCAGTGCTTTGCACCACATTTGAAAACCAGACTATCCGATAGGTTCATTAAGCAAAGAAATCCCCCCGCCAAGTGGCGGGGGGATTTCTTATATGCATCTTCCTTATTGTTTACCTGTCTTTTTAAGCTCGGAATATCCCATCCATACTATCCATACATAGGCCAGTGTTTTTGGTATCATCAGCGTACCTACAAGAGGAACAGCATCGGACCACAGTACCACCGGTACATAGAAGGCAAAGGAAAGAACAATAGCTAGCCACATGTTGCCGAAAGCCTTGTCATTGTGGCGTTTGGCTTCGGTGTAGAACAGCACAATGATAACAATGCCCAGAATAGCAAAGGGAATGTTGCGATAAATGCCCCAGGATAGGGGAGCGTTGTAGCTTAACCACTGGTTCTGTGGGAAGGCACAGAGGGCTATACGTACAATAGCCAACCCATAAACGCCGTAGGTGAGGCCCTGCTTTCCGGTTATCTTGTACCGCTGACGCCAGATGTGGTACAGAATAACATAGAACACGGTCATGGTCACAGAGGTCACCAGCTTGCCAAAACCCAGTGCGGCGGCATTTGCCTCCAGCCCTGTTGTCCAAAGGGCATACGCCCGTGGTACCAGGTGAAATGCATCCCCCGCACCCAACAGCACCGCCATAAGGCCAAACATACGGGTTTGTTTGTTTCCATTGCTGTTTTTCAGCATAATAACGCCTGCAGTAATTACTCCGGTCAGGTACAGTACATCAAAGATAGTTTCCATAATTGCTTGCATAAAAGTAATCCTCCTGTTTAAATATGAACACTGTTCATTTTCTTGTTGAAAGGAAAGACCATACATGTATATGGTCTTATGAATAGAGTATACGTCCCAGTATCTTTTTGAAAAGGGTAAGATCCTGTTCGCCCTCCCGCAGCAGGATTAGCATCTGCTCCAAAATGAAACGAGACAGTTTTTTCAGCTCTTCGGGAGCGTAGTCTCCGGTAATGGAAGTATCCTGTTCCAAAAGCTTTTGGATAAAGGCGGATACCATTGCCAGATATTCCTTTTCCTTGGCTCGCCCAGCACTTTTGTCGGCAGTGCTCAACATAGAAAGCTGCTCCAGCCAGTTTTCCTTAAAACTGCACAGATAGCCTAGCAGCTGAAAGTATATCTGTTCCAGTGCCGCTATGGTTTCCGCCTTGCGCAGTGAAGAAAAATCGATACCGGAAAAGGCTTCCTTCCAAAAATCCTCAATAACGGCGGCAATCAGGTCACCTTTTGTGGGGTAATAGTTATAAATGCTCCCCAGTGCAATGCCAGACTGCTGTGCTACCATACGGACACTAAGTGCAGCGATACCCTGCTCTTTGGATAAATCCTTTGCCGTTTTCAGAATATGTTCCTTCAAGTTTAAAATTCGAGACATGTTGTCACCACCTAAAATGAACGATGTTCATTTTATATAGTATCATATATGCTGGGGTCTGTCAATAAAGTACCATTATTTTCTCATATCCCGGCTACGGGGTGGCCTTGCAGCTACTTGGTTACGGTTGGGATAAATGTGTGTCACGTTGTCGGGTATATGGCTGTCGCCCGATGCGGGGTGATTACGTTGCTGCCGCAGAATTGCATCGGCCAGTTCCATCTTCCGCAGTTCCTCACGGCTGCGTGCCACTGCCTGTTCCTTACGGCGCAGCAGTTCCCGTTTGCGTTTTAGAGCTGCGTGGCATTGCAGTTTATAGCGTATCATTACAAAACTGCGTGCCAGTAGGAAGACAACAATGAAGACGGCAAGGACTACCAGCAGGCACTTAAGGGCTACCAGCAACAGGTCATTAAAGTAGTTGGACTTTGCTATGCGCTCGGTAGGTACTGCCACTGCAGAGCGGTCCACGGGCTGTATGTTGTAGTTGAGCAGTGCGGTATATAGCAGCTGACCATCAGCGGTATAGACCGAGAAGGAGGGGTTCACATGACGCTCACTCTTATACACCTCGGGAAGATTGTAGCGGATTTCCAAACTGCTCCGGGTGGTGCCCAGAGGTACTGCAAAGGTGTGGTCACCAACAGAGTCAATCTCTACCATAGCGATGGGTGCATCTGCACTGGCAACAGGAACCGTGGAAGCCCGTAGTTCCTTGCCGCTTATGGTCATGCTTTCATATCGCTCAAAGCAGTAGTCCAGCAGTGCTTTGGCATCGTTATACTTTGCAGCATTACCCTTAGAATCTAGTGCAACCACAATAAGCTCCATGCCGCCCCGCTTCGCCGAGGCTACCAGTGTGTGGTTCGCGTTGTGGGTGTAGCCCAGCTTGCTTCCGGTTATCCCCTCATAATACTCCCTGTTGGCAGGGAACATAATAGAGTTTTGGGCAAAAAATTTCCAGTTGCGCTCTTTGATGTTAGTGGGTGGCATCTGGTATTCTGTAGAGGCAAATACCTCACGAAAGCCGGGTACCGTCAGGGCATAACGGGTAATCTGGGCCATATCATAGGCAGTTACATAGTGGCCGCTGGCATCCAGTCCGTTGGGGTTAGCAAAATGACTGTCACGAAGTCCCAGTTCCTCCACCTTTAGGTTCATGTTCAGTACAAAGCTCTCCATGGTGCCTGCGGTATATTCTGCCACTACATTGGCAGCGTCATTGGCGGAAATAAGCTGTGTCCCCATAACTGCGTCCCGAAAGGTAATAACCTCACCGGGGACAAGGGAGATATGGGTACTGCCCGGCTCAATGGAGTGCACAGCTTCTTTGCTCACTGTTATAATATCATCCATGTTGCCTTTCTCCAGTGCCAGGGCAAGCGTCATTATCTTGGTAATACTGGCAGGAGCTTTGCGTTTAGTCATGTTTTTCTCTATCAAAACCTGCCCGGAAGCAGCATCAATTACAACATATGCATCGGAATTTATAGTAAGTGCTGGGGTAACAGCGCTGGCGGAGGTAATGCAGGTGCATAAAAGGATCATGACCGCCAAGGTTGCTGCCCAATATCGTCTAAACGTATTGTTTTTTTTCAAGCTTCACACTCCCTAAGTGATCTGTAACAATTTTATAGTATAAGCAGGTTGCTTGCAAATACTCTACACATCGACATTATAATACAAAATAGGAAGCTTGTAAATGTTTACACACTAAATATAGTTAAATTTGCACAAGAAAAATGTAATCTTTGGATGTATATTGATAAATATTGGATATTTATAGCCATAATAAAAATATGCCTTTCCAGAGTGATATTTTATCTGTTTATATAGCTAAAAAAGATTGCTATGCGAATTGGTGATTAATATTGACAATAGTAATTAATTCTGTTATTGTGGTGATAGATTTAACAAACGCAGCGTTACTCATATATGAAATATGGATATACTAAACCATGAATTTATTTAAACCTACAGGAGGAGCAGCAGATGCATCATGTAATTATCGGAGCTTCGGCAGCAGGACTTACAGCTGCAAAGACCATTCGTGACCAAAAACCCTCGGACAGTATTACTGTCATTTCAAAGGATGCCCATATATATTCCCGGTGTATGCTTCATATGGTGCTTAGCGGCAAAAAGCCCATCGAGGGTATCAACTTTATGCCCAAGGATTTCTTTGAGGTAAATAACATTGTATGGCGCGGGGGCGAAACGGTAAGTAGGGTTGAGGCAGAGAAGAACCTGCTGCACATGGAAAGCGGGGAACAGCTGTCCTATGATACGCTGCTCATTGCCACCGGCTCCGCATATTTTGTACCGCCTATACAGGGGTTCCGTGAAGCAAAAAATGTGTTTGGACTTCGGGACTATTCCGATGTGGAGCAGCTGAATACTGTTATTGCCACAGGCAAACGATGTGTGATTATCGGCTCCGGGCTGGTGGGACTGGATGCCGCCTCAGCGCTCTGTACCCGTGGCGTCAGCTGCTCGGTGGTAGAGCTGGCAGACAGAATGTCTCCTTTGCAGCTGGATGCTACCGCCGCGGCAGCCTATCAAACACGGTTTGAAGCGGCAGGCTGTGCCTTTTATCTGTCGGAAAAGGCAGCAGGTTCGGAACTGGATAGTGACGGCAACATCACTGCTGTACTACTGGAAAGCGGTGTACGTATACCATGCGACTTTGTACTGGTTTCAGCGGGTGTACGCCCCTCCTTTGGCCTGCTGGCAGGTAGTGGAGTGGAAACCGACCGTGCGGTAAAGGTAAATGCCTTTCTTTGTACCAATGTCCCCAATATATGGGCAGCAGGGGATGTAGCGGGCATCTCCGGTATCTGGCCAAACGCTATGAGCCAGGGTGAGGTGGCGGCATATAACATGTGCGGCATACCCACTGAATATGTGGACAAGGCAGGAGTAAAAAATATCCTAAGCTTTTATGGACTTACTACCATTTCCTTGGGCACCAATGCACCTGCCGAAGGGGATGAGGTGGTCGTGCAGCAGACCGAAAAGAGCTATAAACGTGTAGTGCTTCGGGATAATGTAGTCACCCATGTCATTCTGCAGGGTGATATATCAAACAACGACTTTTGGCAGGCACTTGTAACTACCAAACTGCCGGTAGGAAAGCTGGGTAAGTCGGTATTCGAGCTTACCTCTGCAGACTTTTCCAAGTATGAACCAAAGCAGGGCGTATTGGAGCTGTAGTAGACAGGCACAAATAAAAAAGCCCCCTCATGGGGGCTTTTTTATTTGTGTACTACCAAAACATCTGCATAAGTAAAAGACTGATAACTCCGGGTGCGCCCAGCGCCACCGATACCAGCAGTGAAAAGAGATTAAAGGGAAGGGTAATGCCGGTTAGAAACCCTGTTACATTAATAAGTCCTATAGCGGCAATGCCTCCTACTGCTGAAATAGCAGCAGCCCCAAGCAGACGGCGCATACGGTAGATAACCAGGATGCCGAGAAATCCGGCAACAACAAAGACAGTGATAATAGGCATGTATTCGGGTGTGACTACCCCATGGCAAGTCCCTCCTCACGAGTATTATGTGGTTGTGCAGCCTCTACTATAAAACCTTCAGTATCTCCCAGTTCATCCTCACGGATAGCTTTGAGCAGGTATTCCTGATAGGCGGTAAGTGATTTCAGTTTGTAGATGGCGGTGTCCATCAGCGCGTCATCCTCGGTAAGGTTAAACAGCTCTTCGGTTCGTGCCATCTCCTCCCTGACACCGGCTGCCAGTGCGCGGAGATTTTCTTTCTTATCAGGTTCGGTGGTGGTTACAGCGCCTGTCAGTCCGGATAGTAGTTGCAGAAGCATATGATATTTCTCCTCTCGATATCAGTTTATGCAGCAATTATGGGACGATATAACCGATTTATGCGCAGAGAAGAAAGATTTTCCTTTTCTATATTGCAAGACGGGCGACGAAAAGTTGCAAGTTTCATGTTTTTTCGTAAAAAAGAGCAGCGGAGCTTGTTGCTCCGCTGCTCTTTTTTGAGTATGCCTATAAGCCGAGTTCTGTTGTAGACAACAATCTATCTACGCTGGGGGTTGCCCCACAGCTTTAGCCACCTTGTCGGAACACAGCGGGCCGCCGTTTGGCAGCAAAAGCTGCCTGTCCCAGTGCGGTGTTGCTTCGGATAGGGTTTACATAGCTCTGCGATCTCCCGCAGACTGGTGGGCTCTTACCCCGCCTTTCCACCCTTGCCGCGCCCGAAGGCTCGGCGGTATATCTCTGTTGCACTATCCCTAGAGTCGCCTCCGGCTGCCGTTAGCAGCTATCCTGCCCTATGAAGCTCGGACTTTCCTCGTAAGCGGCCTTTCGGCACTGCTTCCGCTGTTGTCCAGCATACTCAACCTTACTATTATATCATCATTTTATCCATAGGTCAAACAGCAATATAAGAAAGGACAGGAAGTCTGGCAGTTCGGGGAAAAAACATAAAAACAAAGGTGTTTGCAGTAAAAACTTTGGGTAATAAAATATGAAACTTTCAAAGGATATTATTGCAATAATAGGCATCAGATGGTAAAATACTTATATTCAGTATTAGAGGAGGAAACCCTATGGATTTTAAGAATAGTTATCTGCAAGGCATTTTTGACAATGTGTGCAAACGCAACAGCGGTGAACCGGAGTTCATACAGGCGGTAAAGGAGGTTCTTACCTCGCTGGCTCCTGTCGTTGAAAAGCGGCCTGACATTATAGATGCAGGTGTTATAGAACGTATTGTCGAGCCCGAGCGGTTTATCATCTTCCGTGTTTCGTGGGTAGATGACAGCGGCAAGGTGCAGGTAAACCGTGGCTTCCGCGTACAGTTCAATTCCGCCATCGGCCCCTACAAGGGCGGACTGCGGCTTCATCCCTCGGTAAATGCTTCTATTATTAAGTTCCTGGGCTTCGAGCAGCTCTTTAAGAATAGCCTTACCGGTTTGCCTATGGGCGGCGGCAAGGGCGGCAGCGACTTCGACCCCAAGGGCAAGTCCAGCGGAGAAGTTATGCGGTTCTGCCAGAGCTTCATGACCGAGCTTTATCGTCACATTGGCCCCGACACCGATGTTCCTGCCGGTGATATTGGCGTAGGCGCGCGGGAAATCGGTTATCTATACGGCCAGTACAAGCGCCTGACCAATAGCTTTACAGGCGTACTTACCGGCAAGGGTCTTACCTACGGCGGCAGCCTTGTTCGTAAGGAAGCTACAGGCTACGGACTGTGCTACTTTACCGAAGAGATGCTTGCCAAGATGAAAACAGATAGCTTTGCAGGCAAAAAGGTTGTTATCTCCGGTTCCGGAAATGTTGCTATCTACGCCACCGAAAAGGCCACACAGCTGGGCGCTACCGTTATCGCCCTTTCCGATTCCAGCGGTTACATTGTGGACCCCGCCGGCATCAAGCTGGATGTGGTGAAGCAGATTAAGGAAGTAGAGCGTCTTCGCATTAAGGAGTATGTATCCCGGGTAGAGGGAGCCACATACACCGAGGGCTGCTCCGGTATCTGGACAGTTCCTTGCGACATTGCACTGCCCTGCGCTACCCAGAACGAGCTGAACGGCGAGGCAGCAGCAGCGCTTATCAAAAACGGCGTTATTGCTGTTGCGGAAGGTGCCAACATGCCCTGCGCCCCCGAGGCAGTGGAAGCTTTCCAGGCCGCCGGAATCCTCTTTGGACCCGCCAAGGCAGCCAATGCAGGCGGCGTAGCTACCTCCGGCCTCGAAATGAGCCAGAACTCCATGCGCTACAGCTGGACCGCTGAGGAGGTCGATGCCAAGCTGCATCAGATTATGGTTAACATCTTTAAGAGTGCCTACGATGCCTCCGCCACCTATGGCAAGGCAGGCGACCTGGTAGCAGGCGCAAACATTGCAGGCTTCCTAAAGGTTTGTGACTCTATGATAGCCCAAGGCGTAGCGTACTAAACGCGGCTGTCTCTGACAGCCTTCCCAGGGGGTACCCGGTACCCCCTAGGTTACCCCCGGATACGCCGCGGTCGGCGTACGGGGCAAAGTATTTTTTAAAGGCACATGTCCTTTAAAAAAATGTATTATAATCTATGTTAGTTTTATTAATTACTGTGTGCTGTCCATCCTGTAAAGCGGGGTGGGCAGCACAACTATAACTAGATGTGAGAGGAAGTAGAAACAATGACCAAGTTTCCTGTAACCCCTGCTGAGGTACTCAAAGCAAAACCCGCTGACCCAACCAAAATGGGCTTTGGTAAACTGTTTACCGACCACATGTTCGTAATGAACTATACAACCGGAAAGGGTTGGCATGATGGCCGTATTGTACCTTATGGTCCTATCCCTCTGAACCCCGCCGCAGCCTGCTTCCACTATGGACAGACCGTATTTGAGGGTGCCAAGGCATACCGTGCCGATGATAACACCATCCGTCTTTTCCGTCCCGAGGAAAACTTCAAGCGGCTTAACCATTCCAATGAGCGGCTCTGCATCCCCGCTATCGATGTGGATGTTTGTCTGGATGCCCTTAATCAGCTCATCGAGCTGGAAAAGGATTGGGTTCCCGCAGCCAACGACGGTTCGCTCTATATTCGTCCCTTTATTATTGCTATTGACGATGTTCTGGGCGTAAAGCCTGGTGATGAATATCTCTTTATTATCATCCTGTCCCCCTCGGGCGCTTACTACTCTTCCGGGCTTGCTCCCGTTAAAATCTATGTAGAAAGCACCTATGTCCGTGCAGTTCGTGGCGGTATCGGCGAAGCCAAGGCAGGCGGCAACTATGCTGCATCCCTTTCTGCTCAGAACGAGGCACACCATGCAGGCTACTCTCAGGTACTTTGGCTAGATGGCGTAGAGCGCAAATATATTGAAGAAGTGGGCGCAATGAACATCTTCTTCGTTATCAATGGCGAGGTAGTTACCCCCGCCCTTACCGGAGGCATTCTTTCCGGCATTACCAGAAAGTCCTCCATCGAGCTACTGAAGAGCTGGGGCGTTCCCGTTTCCGAGCGGAGAATCTCGGTGGAAGAGCTTGCAGAAGCCGGCAGAAACGGTAGCCTTACCGAAGTGTTTGGAACCGGCACAGCTGCTGTTGTTTCCCCTGTGGGTGAGCTTAAGTACGGCGATGAGGTGTTTAAAATTGGCGACGGCGGCATTGGCACCCTGACCCAGAAACTATACGACACCATGACAGGTATTCAGTATGGACGTCTGCCCGACCCCAAGGGCTGGTCAAAGATTGTCTGTTCTGCAAAATGAGAACAATACGCTACCAAATAGAAGCAGAGGACAATGGACGGCGGGTAGATGACTTTCTTATCCGAAAGCATGGAGTTTCCCGCAGGGTGATAACCACCCTGAAAAAGCTGCCCGATGGCCTTCTACGGTGCGGGGAACATATTCGCACTGTAGACCTGCTGCATACCGGGGATGTTCTGGAGATTAATCTGCCGGAGCAGCCCAAGCGTATCCCCCTATGCGATATTAGCGTCCCCATCCTCTATGAGGATGAGGACGTTATCGTCTTTAACAAGCCTGCCGATATGCCTGTTCATCAGTCCGGCGGGCACATCTTCAATACGTTGGATGGTGTGTATGCTGCCCACTGTGCAAAAACAGGGGAGGTAGCTCCGCTTCGTGCCATTAATCGACTGGACAAGGACACTACTGGCATAGTGGTTGCTGCCAAGAACCAGATAGCCGCAGGCAAGCTGTGGAAAGCGGTCACCAAGCAATATGTGGCGGTGGTGGAGGGCATCCCCAGTCCGGCGGACGGTACGGTGGACCTCCCTATAGAACGGGAGATTCCCATGGAGCTGAAACGCATTGTTACCCCCGAGGGACAGCGTTCTGTCACCCACTATCGGACGGTCGCTCCGGGGGAAGATGCCGCACTGTTGGAGTTTGTGTTGGAGACAGGCCGTACCCACCAGATACGGGTGCATATGTCCCACATAGGGTATCCTCTTGTGGGTGACCTGCTCTATGGCACCGAAAGTGACCTTATTTCACGGCAGGCACTCCACTGCGCACGGGCAACCTTTCCGCACCCGCTCACTGGAAACATGGTGACGGTAGAAGCCCCCTTTCCCGAGGATATGCGGCAGCTGCTGAATATTAAAAAAATAGCTGTCCTGTAAAGGACGGCTGTTTTTTGTCTATTCTGCTACATTTATGCAAAAACAATTTATATGGTAAAAAGTTGATATGCCATTTTGCATGAAACAATTATATGCTACAATTAGGCTGTGAAAATTTTGCTTGTTGGAGGACATACAGATGAAATACTATCTTGGTATCGACCTTGGAGGCACAAATATAGCGGTAGGTGTGGTAGATGAGCAATACAGATTGCTTCAGAAAAGGTCTGCCCCCACGCCCACAGGAGAAGACTATAACATTATAGCAGATGCTATAAAAGAGGTTTCTCTTGCGCTTCTATCCGAAATGAACATAAGCACTGCTGATGTGGAGTGCGCAGGTATTGGTACTCCCGGTCAGGTGAACCCGGAAACCGGTTATGTGGTATTTGCCTGTAACCTACATATGCGCAACGCCCCTTTGGGTATCGTAGTTTCCGAAAAGCTGGGTATAAAGACATTCCTTTGTAACGATGCCGATGCAGCTGCTTTTGGTGAAGCAGAAGCTGGTGTAGCAAAGGGTACCAGGTCCTCTGTGACCATAACGCTGGGAACAGGGGTGGGCTGCGGTGTAGTGCTGGGCACCACCATTATCCCCGGTGAAGGCGGACATATGATTATCCGTTACGGTGGTGAACCCTGCAACTGCGGACGTGTAGGCTGCTTTGAGAGCTATGCTTCTGCTTCAGCACTCATTCGGCAGACCAAGGCTGCCATGGAGCAGGATAAAAATAGCCTGATGTGGAAGGTGGCGGAAGCCTCCGGTAAGGTAAACGGTAGGACCGTATTTGATGCTATGCGGCAGGGTGACAGCACAGCTAAGGCAGTGGTAGAGCAGTATGTGGACTATGTTGCTTGCGGCATTATCAATATCTGCAACCTGTTTCAGCCGGAGATGGTTTGCATCGGCGGCGGTATCAGCGGTGAAGGTGAAAGTCTTATCTCTCTTATTCGGGAGCGTGTGCAGAAGGAGCAGTACCCCCTGCCCGACGGAAGTGCCAGCAAGGTAGAGGTATGCCGCCTTGGAAACGATGCAGGCATTATAGGTGCAGCGTTGTTTGGAAAATATATGTAAAATATGTGGTTGACAGGTATACTATAATTTGCTATAATTCCGATAATCTAACTTATAATAAAATTAATAAGTGAACGGAGTGAAAAAATGCGTAGAATTTCTTGCTAAAAAGATGCACAATATAAATACAGGTGGTGTATACCGCTTATTTTGTTGTGCTTTCGCAAGAAAGCTATGTTGTTTTTTCACTCTATAAACAGTAGGTCGCATTGCCACGTGTGCAATGTCTTTCTGCGTTTTATGGGCTGTAAGAATTTGCTTTCTTGCAGCCCATTTTATGTTATTGGAGGGTACAACCTTATGTCATTAATAAACATTTCGAACTTGACCTTTGCCTACGATGGCAGCTATGATAATATATTTGAAAACCTGTCGCTACAGCTGGATACCGACTGGAAGCTGGGCTTTACCGGCCGTAACGGCAGGGGGAAGACCACATTTCTCAGCCTGCTTATGGGGAAGCATAGCTACAGCGGAACCATTTCTGCTTCGGTGCATTTTGACTATTTTCCGTTCCCTGTGCCGGATAAAAGCCGTGATACCATAGAGGTGGTGGGGGAGATTGTCCCCGAATACGTGGCTTGGCGACTTTCTCGAGAATTCAGTCTCTTGGAGCTTTCTGAGGAGTTGCTCTACCGCCCATTTGATACTCTCTCAAACGGAGAGCAGACCAAGGTGCTACTGGCAGCCCTTTTCCTGCGGGACAATAATTTCCTGCTTATTGATGAACCTACAAACCACCTGGATATTGAGGGAAGAGCACTGGTAAGCCGTTACCTTAGCTCCAAGAGTGGTTTTATACTGGTTTCCCACGATCGTACCTTTTTGGACAACTGCGTTGATCACATTCTTTCCATTAACAGGGCGGGCATTGACCTGCAAAAGGGTAACTTCTCTAGTTGGTACTACAATAAGCAGCTTGCCGACAGCTATGAGCTGGCTGAAAATGAAAAGCTTAAAAAGAGTATTAACCATCTGACAAAAGCTGCCAAGCAGACAGCTGCATGGTCGGGGGAGGTAGAAAAAACCAAGTATGCCACCCGAAATTCCGGTCTGCGCCCTGACCGTGGTTACATCGGCCATAAGGCGGCTAAGATGATGAAGCGTGCCAAAACCACTGAACTGCGCAGGGAAAGGGAAGTGGAGAAAAAAGCTACCCTGCTAAAAAACATTGAGGAAACAGAAAACCTAAAGATAACCCCTCTGCACTACCATAAGGAAAGGCTGGTGCTGCTGGATGACGTTTCGATATGCTATGGGGATAAGGTGGTTTGCCAAGGTGTCAGCTTTCAGCTTCGGCAGGGACAAAAGCTTGCTTTGCAGGGGCGAAACGGCTGTGGAAAGTCCAGCATCCTAAAGCTAATAAAAGGGGAGGATATTTCTTTCTCCGGAAGACTTGAGCGGGGGAGCAACCTGATTATTTCTTACGTACCACAGGACAGTTCATTTCTCCGTGGCAGCCTAACCGACTATGCTATGCAGTGTGATATTGATGAAAGCCTGTTCAAAGCCATACTGCGTAAACTGGATTTTTCCCGGATACAGTTTGAAAAAGATATGGAGAACTACAGCGGTGGGCAGAAAAAGAAGGTGCTTATTGCCCGCAGCCTCTGTGAACATGCACGCCTTTATATCTGGGATGAACCCCTTAATTTTATTGATGTATTTTCCAGAATGCAGATAGAAGAGCTGCTAAAACAGTTTAGCCCCACCATGCTCTTTGTGGAGCATGACAGGGCTTTCTGTGAAACAATATGCAGCGAAGTTGTTCGCCTTTAAGTTTTTTCTTGCTGTAGCCGGGTTTATCCTCTTGCCTTGCGGTATTTTATCATCTTTACTATTTCTACAATAGGAATGATAGAGATAGAAATACCCATTGCTACCATAAATTCGAACAGAGAAATGGTCTCCAGTTCAAACATGGCGCTTAGGAAGGGGACATAGATAACCGATATGGTTAGCACAAGGCTTGCAAACATTGCGCCCCACAGATATAAGTTGTGTTTCTTTAGTGCGAAGATGCTGTGAGTCTGGCTGCGCATATTGAAGCTATGGAAAATCTCCGTCATATTCATAGCCAAGAATGCCATGGTCATACCATCGGGGCTGTTGGCAATTTCCCATACACCGCTTTCTATATAGTGCCCCACAAAGTATGCGGCCAGTGTCAGCAGCGATACAATGGTGCCCTGATAGAGTACGTCACCTAATAGGCCACGGGCAAAAATGCCTTCCTTGGGGTCACGGGGAGGACGGCTCATAGCATCGGTTTCGCCCTCCTCCATACCCAGCGAAAGGGCAGGGAAGGTATCGGTAATAAGGTTAATCCAAAGCAGGTGTACCGGCTTTAGAATAGTAAAGCCCAGCAGGGTGGCAACGAAAATGCTGATGACTTCGCTTAGGTTGGAAGCAAGCAGGAACTGAATTGCCTTACGGATGTTGTCAAATATTTTACGTCCTTCCGCAACTGCGCCCACGATGGTGGCAAAGTTATCGTCGGCAAGTACCATATCTGCAACATTTTTGGTAACGTCAGTACCGGTAATACCCATGCCGATTCCGATATCAGCATTTTTGATACTGGGTGCATCATTAACGCCGTCACCGGTCATAGCACAGATATAGCCCTTTTTACGCCATGTGTTTACAATTCGGGACTTGTTTTCAGGCTTTACTCTGGCATAAACGCTGTACTTTTCAATATTCTGCTCGTATTCCTCGTCGCTCATCTCGTCCAGCTGTGCACCGGTAATCGCCTGACCGTCTTCGGAAATAATGGTGAGTGTCTTTGCAATGGCGATGGCAGTATCACGGTGGTCGCCGGTAATCATAATGGGGCGAATACCTGCGGCACGGCATTCCTTAATTGCAGCGCAGACCTCTGGACGAACGGGGTCAATCATTCCTACAAGTCCAATAAAAGTGAGCCCTTGCTCCAGCTGCTCGGGAGAAATGTCCGATGGAACAGCGTCATACTCGCGATAGCCTGCAGCAAGTACCCGAAGTGCCTGATCTGCAAAGGACTTGTTCTGCTGTAAAATCTCATGTTTATCTATGTTGGTTATAGGAACAGATATGCCGTTCTTAAGAATATGGGTGCAGCAGTTTAAAACCTCATCCGGGGCACCCTTGGTATACTGAACATATCGTCCTTCAACATTGTGTATGGTGCTCATCCGTTTGCGTCCGCTGTCAAAGGGTGCTTCTGCAACACGGGGAAGAGCAGCTTCCAGCTCGTTTTTATTTAGCTTTAGTGTATAGGCATAGTTTACCAGTGCACACTCGGTAGGCTCACCCACAGCTTCGTTACCTTCACCCAGCTGTGCGTCACAGCAAAGAGCCATGGCCTTTGCCAGCAGTGCTTGGTCGGCTCCATAGTAGTCGATAACGGTCATTTTGTTCTGGGTAAGGGTACCAGTTTTATCACTGCATATAATCTGTGCGCAGCCCAAGGTTTCTACCGCTGTCAGCTTACGGATAACCGCATTGCGTGCCGACATTCTGGTAACACCGATAGAAAGCACAATGGTAACCACTGTTGCAAGTCCTTCGGGAATAGCTGCCACAGCAAGGCTTACTGCAATCATAAAGCTGTCCAGTATCACCGCGCCGCTGAAATCGCCGGTAGTAATCAGCTTAAACGCAAAGATGAAGAGACAGATGCCAATTACTGCGTATGTAAGCACCTTGGAAAGTCCAGCAAGCTTTCTTTGCAGCGGGGTCTTTTCCTCTTCTACATCGGAAAGTGCACCTGCAATTTTACCCATCTCGGTTTTCATGCCTGTTGCGGTAATAACTGCACGGCCTCTGCCGTAGACAACGGTGCTGCCCATATAAACCATATTCTTACGGTCGCCAAGGGGGATATCCTTTTCAGATGCCGTCAGGGAATGTTCGGTTTTATCAACGGGAACGCTTTCGCCTGTCAGTGCGGCTTCCTCAATTTTTAGGCTGGCACACTCGATAATACGCGCATCTGCCGGCACTGCATCACCTGCCTCTAGCAGCACAACGTCACCAACCACCAGCTCTTCGCTTTTTACGATGAGCATTATGCCATCCCGCAGCACCTTGGTAGTTGCGGAGGTCATTTTTTGCAGTGCTTCAATGGCTTTTTCTGCCTTGCTCTCCTGGTAAACGCCCAGGATGGCATTAATCATTACTACAGCCACAATGATGAACACGTCGGTGAGTCCCTCACCTGAGTAGGATGAGGTGATACCTGAAATGATTGCCGCTACAATTAGGATAATAATCATGGGGTCGGCAAGCTGCTTCAAAAACCGTACAAGCAGGGAGGCCTTTTTTGCTTCAGCCAGCTTATTGGGGCCATACTGTGCAATGCGTCGGGTGGCTTCCTCCCGGTGTAAACCGGTGGCTGTACTTTGCGTCTCCTCTAAAACTGAGTCTATGCCTTCAAAATAATGCTTCACAACTGTTTCGTTCCTTTCAAGATAACTATTGGGATTATGTCTCGCGGTGAAAAAGCACAAAAAAAAGACTTCTGCCCCCCTTTTTACAACGGTGGACAAAAGTCTTGCGTTAATGCTATACCCAGGCGCAATGGTATAAACGCCGTGTTGTTGAATATAACAAGCGACTACATGTCACCCGCGACTCCCTTTTGATTTACCCATTATAGGTCATCACTTTGTGCTTGTCAATATATAGTATACGAGTTTATCAAGATTTTACAAAGGAAACGGCCAGAAAAACGACAGCACAAAGCAATCTTAGTAAAGTGTTTATAAATGCCCAGTACATAAAGGATAATGTAAAAAGCCCCGTCATGCTTCATATGAAACACGACGGGGCTGGAGCGCTTGCGCCTGGCTATTTTTCCTCTGCCATAGCATGGAACCGCTTAATCAGATCATCAGTCTTTGCGCCTACCTTTGCAAAGTCCATTGCGGTAATATAGAAGATCTCCATGACATCATGGTTCTTCTTTGCCTCGCCAATAAGGGTGGTTGCCTGCTCCAACATAGCCAAAGCAGCCCGTTGTAAAAAGCTCATGCGATGTTTTTTGGATTTCAGCTTTTCAGCGTCGGTGAAGCGTCTGGCATGGATAATACGGTCGCCTGAAAGGGTAATGGGATGCAGTTTGTTTCTGGTGACAAAACCTAATCCCAGTACCGGAATCAGCAGATGATCAATCTTGGTAAAGGGGAAGAGGGGACAGCAACAGGTGATGACCTCAAGCCCGCTTTCAAGCGCCAGCTGACGCAGAGAGGAAAGCAGCAGGGAGGAGGCAGCGCCCCAGTTGTCGTCGATGATGTACCGTCTGGGTGCAATGGCAGCAATGGTGTCTTCAAAGGTGAGGAGACCAACGTTTGTGATGCCCGAGACAAACCGTACCCGCTCGGTACCTCTGCGCTGTGCCGCTTTGGGGAACTCCTTAGCGGCAATGGATGTAGCCAGACGAAGAA
Organism: Angelakisella sp.; assembly: GCA_036645835.1. Lineage (GTDB taxonomy): Bacteria > Bacillota > Clostridia > Oscillospirales > Ruminococcaceae > Angelakisella. The sequence goes on from JAVXNK010000002.1 coordinate 206,690, forward strand.
CCTTTTGGTGGTCGGTGGCATCATCGGCAATGCTTTGCAGTTGGGTAATCAGCGAGCCGGCCGCATATAGGTAGCTAGCCGCGCTCTTGTGCAGTCCTGCACATTTACCACTAAGCTCCATAATGCTTTTACGGTTTTGGTGCAGTTTCGTCTCATCCCAGCAGTCACAGACCGAGAACAGCGATTCATATGCGCCGGGGTACTGTGGCTCCAGTGCGTGGGGCGGTGTGCCGTCGGCTATGGATAGTTTGAGGTCAGGGAAGATAACCCCATCCAACGAATTTACATCGGAGGAACAGTATATTTCCTCTATAACCGAGCATTTTTCATCCATAGCAGCAGCAAGTCGCTTCATCAAAGAGGATTTTCCCGTGCCGGGGCCACCCTTAATGACGGTACAACGCCAGTTGTCCTCGGGGTCTCCCAGCTGGTCAAATCGGGATACAAAGCCTTGCGAGGAATTTGCGCCAAGAAAAAAGCGTAATGTAGTAGCTTTTGGCATTGGTGGTGCCTCCTTATTTCAATTTCAGTGCAATATCATGTTATGCACTTTCATGAAGTAAGGCTACTGACCCGCTTGGCCTCTGCTTAGAAAAATTTAAAGTATCCGTTAAGAAAAATAAAAATAACAATAAATGGAATAATGAAGGTAACATAAAAGCGTGCGGCACGGGGAAATTTAAGACCCTTGCCACTGTTGGCCTCAGCCATAAAATTATCCCAGCCCCAACCGTAGCGCGTGGTACAGAAAAGCAGGTATACCAGGCTGCCCAGCGGCAGCAGGTGGTTGCTTACAATGAAATCCCACAAGCCAGTAAAGCTGCCCATTCCCAGCGGGTTTACCCCGGATAGCAGGCTACTTTCCAGTGCCACAGGCAGAGAAAGTGCTATAATGAGAACCACATTTATAAGCACAGCCTTTTTTCGGGAAAAGCCCCAAAGGTCCATGGAGAAGGAAAGAATATTTTCAAACACTGCAACAACGGTGGAAAGAGCGGCAAAGGACAAAAAGAGAAAGAAGAAGCCGCCCCACAGGTTGCCGCCGGGCATGGTGTTAAATACATTGGGAAGGGTGACAAAGATAAGGTTTGGGCCGGAATCGGGCTGTACGCCAAAAGCAAAGCAAGCAGGGAAGATGATAAGTCCCGACATAAATGCTACAAGGGTATCCAGTATGGTAATGCCGATAGCCTCACCTGTCAGTGTGCGCTCCTTGCCAATGTAGCTGCCGAAGATAGCCATAGAACCGATACCAATGCTAAGGGTAAAGAAAGCCTGTCCCATGGCAGCTACAATAATAGACATAAAGTTGCCGTTCGAAAACACCGAGAAATCGGGTAGCAGATAGAACCGCAGACCCTCTGATGCACCCTCCAGCGTTACCGCACGGACACAGAGTACCAGCATAATGACAAAAAGAAAGGACATCATCCACTTGGTAATGCGCTCCACGCCGTTTTGCAGGCCCAGCGAACAGATACCGTTGCCAATAAGCACTACAGCCACCATCCAGAAGACCATTTCAGCAGGCTGCTGTACCATGGTGGAATAGGTGGCAGCTACCCCTGCGGTATCCAGACCGCTAAAGCTTCCCGACAGCATCTTTGCAAAGTAGGAGAGCATGGACCCTGCTATAGTTGTATAGAACATCATGAGCAGGTAGTTACCCACCATGGCTGCCCAGCCGTGCCAGTGCCATTTACTGCCCTTTGGCTCCAGTACACGGAAGGAGAGTGCAGCACTTTTCCGGCTGGCTCTGCCTACGGCAAATTCCATTACCATAATAGGCAGTCCCAAAATCAGCAGGAATATAAGGTAGAATAGTACAAAGATAGCGCCGCCGTTCTGTCCCACCATATATGGAAAACGCCACACGTTACCAAGGCCAATGGCGCAGCCTGCGGAAATGAGCAGAAAGCCCAGCCGTGAAGAAAATCTTTCTCGTTGCATAGTTTGTTAAATCCTTTTCAAATGTTGTTGGTGGCTTTCTATTCTCCCTAGGGAACAAAGGCAAGCTGCTCCTCGGTATATATTCCCAATTCCAGCAGCTTTTTACGTAGTCCCAAAAGGTCTTCCATGGCAGCAGGCTTATTGTTGGGGTTACGCAGCAGTGCAGCAGGGTGGAAGGTACCCATATATAGCCGCCCGTCACGTTCTAAAAAGGTGCCATGCTGCTGTGTTACCTTGTAGTCCGGTGCTATAATAGCCGTGGCGGAAATTCTGCCGATGCAGATAATTACCTGTGGATTTATAAGTTCAATCTGCTTCTGCAGATAGTTCATGCATAAGGCCAGTTCCTCCTTAGAAGGGTCGCGGTTTTGGGGAGGGCGGCATTTTAGCATATTCGTAATATAGATATTGCTTTTTCGGGACAGTCCCACGTAACCCAACATTTTGTCCATCAGCTGGCCGCTGCGGCCTACAAAGGCTTCGCCCCGCAGGTCCTCCTGCTCGCCAGGCGCTTCACCAATAAGCATTACCCGTGCTTTTGGGTTGCCTACGCCTACCACAACGTTGGTTCTTCCGCTGCATAGACCGCATCGGGTACAGCCAAGCAGCTCGGTTCGCAGCTCATCAAAACTGCTATATTCTAAATTTATAATAGTATCTCCGCCTCTCAATTTTCTAACACAGTATCTTTGTAATTGTAGCATATTTATGCGCTTTTTAAAAGTGCATGCCAAAATTTAACGTTTTCCACATTGCCAATGGTTGTATGGTATGGTACAATATCTGTATACAGCCATTGCACCGGGATGCCTTCGGCAACGTGGGCTGCGCCCAATACGTAGCTGTCCACCTAAGGGCGGCAGTATTTATGCGCCATTGTCCCAAAATGCCTTGCATTTATGGTACAATTATGTAAAATCATATTTTAGCGATACGGAGGAACAATATTATGGAAAACCAAGTGAAGCTTGAAATTTCTGCCCGCCACGTTCATGTGAGCGAGCATGACCTTGAGGTGCTTTTCGGAAAGGGCTATGCGCTTACCCATAAGAAAGATCTTTCCCAGCCCGGACAGTATGCCTCTGCCGAGCGTGTTGACGTTGTAGGCCCCAAGCGCACCCTCAGTGGTGTATCCATCCTGGGCCCCACCAGACCCTCTACACAGGTGGAAATCTCCCTTACAGACGCCAGAGCCATTGGTGTTGCCGCTCCCATCCGTGAGTCCGGTGACATTGCAGGCACTCCCGGCTGCAAGCTGGTAGGCCCCTGCGGCGAAATTACCCTTACCGAGGGTGTTATTGTTGCAAAGCGTCACATTCATGCTACCCCCGAGGATGCAGCTAAGCTGAATGTTTCCGATAAAGAAATTGTTTCCATAAAGGTTGTTACCCCCCAGCGCAGCACCATCCTGGGCGATGTTGTTGTTCGCGTATCCCCCAAGTTTGCTCTTGCTGCACATTTGGATACCGACGAAGGTAATGCAGCGGCCATCTCCGGCGACATGTTTGGCGAGGTCATAAAGGGTTAAGTAAAAGCTGTAAAGCGGGTGGGGACGTGGTTATACGCCCCCATCTGTCTTTTCGTTTTTGCCAGTTTGGAAAAATAGTTTCTCAAAAAGTCCCAAATAGGTTGACAAATGCATTCAAATTTGATAAAATAACAAACGTCGCTTGAAACGGGAATGTATGCGGGTGTAGTTCAATGGTAGAATTCCAGCCTTCCAAGCTGGTTACGTGGGTTCGATTCCCATCACCCGCTCCAATTTAAGCTTCATCTATGTGCGCCAGTAGCTCAGCCGGATAGAGCAACTGCCTTCTAAGCAGTAGGCCAGGGGTTCGAGTCCCTTCTGGCGCGCCAAGTAACCTTAAAGCAACACTTTGGTGTGCACCATCCAATCGTACTGCGCTTACACTTGTGCTCTTGGAAGGGACTCTCACTTGTGAAAACATGCCACCGGCATCTTTTCACTGGCGTTCGTCTTCTGGCGCGCCAAGTAACCTTAAGGCAACGTTCCAGTGTGCACCATAAAAGTACTTTGCTAACGCTTGTGCTTTTTATGTGTGCCAGGCATTTTTTTTAGCTTTCTCTCATATGGTGGGTATAGCGTAGGTGGTTAACGCGTCAGTTTGTGGCACTGAAGACCGTGGGTTCGAGTCCCACTATCCACCCCATAAAAACAAATCGGATTAGGTGTTTAAGAGGGTCGCTCTTGCCCTAATCCTTTTTTCATATTTTGGGCTGTCGCCAAGCGGTAAGGCACGGGACTTTGACTCCCGCATCCCGCAAGTTCAAATCTTGCCAGCCCAACCAA